>DATNDG010000001.1:0-29228 GCA_035553515.1 Allostellaceae bacterium
GTGCCGGAGATCGGCCCGTCGCGCGAGCATCCGGAATTCGCCGGAAGGCGCTCGGTGGCGCTCACGGCCGAGACGGCGCGGGGCGCCGATGCGGCGCTGATCTGCACCGATCACGACGGCGTCGATTACCGCCTGCTGGTCGAGCACTGTCCGCTGGTGGTCGATACGCGCAACGCCTGCGGCAATGCCGGGGTCAGCGCGCCCTCGGTGATCAAGGCCTGAGAGACCCGGCGCGGCGCTGCATCAGCGCCAGCATGCCTGAGACCACGAGAGCGGCGAGCGCCAGCGCCGGCGCCGGACGCGCCACCGCCCAGGCGGCGCAGAGCACGAGGGCGGCATCGCCCAGCAGCACGAGACGCGCGACCGCGCCGTGGTCGCCGTCGCTGCCCAGCGCCCGCTGATAGAAGTGGCTCCGATGCGCCTGCCAGATCCGCTCGCCGCGCAGCAGCCTGGCGGCGAGGGTGAGGCCGGAATCGGCGAGGTAATAGAGCGGCAGGATGAGCGCGGGGGCCCAGAGCCCCTGCGCCGCCAGGCCCAGCAGCAGGAACCCCAGCAGGAAGCCGAGCGGCACGCTGCCGACATCGCCGAGGAAGAGCTTCGCCGGATGCCAGTTCCAGCGCAGGAAGCCCAACGCGGCGGCGGCGGTCGAAAGCGCCAGCACCGCCTGTTCCCGCGCCAGCCCCGACAGCGCCTCGACCGCGGCCAGCCCGAGGCCGAGCGACAGGGTCTCGACCCCGGTGATGCCGTCGATCCCGTCCATGAAGTTGAAGAGATTGACGAACCAGACCCAGAGCAGCGTCGCCGCGGCGCGGTCGAGCAGCGGCGGCAGAAAACCTTGGAAAACTGCACCCTGCGGCAATGCGGCGAGCCCGGCCATGACCGCGGCCAGATGGCAGGCGAAGCGCAGCCCCACCGGCAATCCGCGCAAATCGTCGAGCCAGGAGATAAGAGCGAGGAGCGCGGCAAGCGCCGCTGCCGCCGCCGCGCCGGCGGGTGCGGCGCCGCCGAGCGAGAGGCCGAGCCAGGCCGCCACCAGCACCGGGACCAGCGCCAGCCCGCCGCCCCGCGGCACCGGCACCTGATGCGCCGAGCGCTCGACCGGCCGGTCGAGGATCGCCCGGCGTTCGAGCCAGCCCAGCACGCGCCCGGTCGCGGCGAACACCGCCAGCAACACGAGCAGCGGCACCAGGATCGTCGGCCATAACATGATCACCGCGGCGCATCCCCCTGGGCGCCGTCTTAGGCCCAGGCGGTCCCGTGGGCAACGGGCCCTTAATAAGCTTGCTTAACTAAAGCCCGCTTACCATCATGCCGCATGCCTTACGACCCCGAGCGCAGCTTCGGCTTCCTGCTGCACGACATCGCGCGGCTTCTGCGCAAGCGCTTCGACCAGCGCGCCCGCGCGTTGGGATTGAGCCGCTCGCAATGGCAGGTGCTGGCGCATCTCTCGCGCCATGAAGGCATCAACCAGAGCGGGCTGGCCGACATCCTGGAGGTCGAGAACATCACGCTCGGTCGGCTGATCGACCGGATGGAGGAGGCCGGCTGGGTCGAGCGCCGCGCTGACCCGGGCGACCGCCGTGCCAGGCTGCTCTTCACCACGCAGAAGGTGGAGCCGGTGATGGAGCGCATGCGCGCCCTTGCCGAGGAGACGCGCAACGAGGCGCTCGCGGGCCTGCCGGACGCCGAGCGCGAGGCCCTCATCGAGAGCCTGATCCATGTGCGCGCCAATCTCTCCGAGCGCGGCGCCGTCCGCAACGGCGGCGACGGCGAGGCGGCCGAGCTTGCCTAGGGACGCTGGCGACTTTGAAGCAGCGGCCGGAGAAGGGCACGCTGCTTTTCGCGCTCGATGATGAGCCCTATCGCATCGCGCTGAGGCGCGCCGCAGGCGCGTTCGCCACCGTGCGCAGCGCCGGCGTCGGCGGCTGAGGTGGTGCCGGGCTGAGCTTCAGCTCGCGCAGGCGGGTCGAGGTATCGTCGACGCAATCGACGATACGCCGCTGCAGTGCGTCGATCGCCGGCTTGAAGACGGTCCAGCCCTCGCCATGCGCGCGCGCCAGGCGGGTGAGCTCGACAAAGGCGACCATCTCATCCCGGCAGAAGGGAATGGGCGGCAGCGCGGCCTCGTCGGCGCTGGGCGGCGCGGCTGCCGGCTCCGCCGCGCAACCGGCGAGAAGGGCGAGGGCGGCCAGTAGCGGGAGGGCAAAGCGGCGCATCTCGCTGGGTAAACGCCCGTGGTTGATTCTGCACCCATCGGCCGATTAGGAATTATCGATTTTCCTCCGGAGAATAATGAGGAGCAGGCCGCCGTGGCGCTCGATCCCCAGACCCTGCGTCAGTTCCTGGATACGGTGCAGCGCTTCGTGCGCGAGCGGCTCGAGCCGGCAGAGGCCGAGGTGGCCGAGAGCGACCGCGTGCCCGCCGGGCTCATCGACGAGATGCGCCAGCTCGGGCTCTTCGGCCTGACCATTCCCGAAGCCTATGGCGGGCTCGGCCTTGGCATGAGCGAGGAGGTGCAGGTTCTGTTCGAGCTCTGCCGGACCTCGCCCGCCTTCCGCTCGGTCCATGGCACCAATAACGGCATCGGCAGCCAGGGCATCGTCATCGACGGCACCGAGGAGCAGCGGCACAAATACCTGCCGCGGCTCGCTTCCGGCGAGATCATCGCCTCCTTCGCGCTGACCGAGCCCGACGCGGGCTCGGATGCGGCAAGTCTCAAGACCGGCGCACGCCGCTCGGGCAATGGCTGGGTGCTGAACGGCGCCAAGCGCTTCATCACCAACGCGCCCGAGGCCTCGCTCTTCACGGTGATGGCGCGCACCGATCCCGGCGACAAGGGCGCGGGCGGCATCTCCGCCTTTCTCGTCGAAGCGCCCAATCCCGGGCTGAAGCTCGGGCGCGCCGACCGCAAGATGGGCCAGCGCGGCGCGCATACCTGCGATGTCATATTCGAGGACTGCGTCGTGCCGGCGGATGCGCTGCTCGGCGGCAAGGAAGGGCAGGGATTCAAGACGGCGATGAAGGTACTCGACCGCGGCCGCATCCATATCGCCGCGGTCGCGGTCGGTGTTGCCGAGCGCCTCATCCGCGACATGCTGCGCTATGCGCGCGACCGTGTGCAGTTCGGCCGGCCGATCGGCGAATTCCAGCTCGTTCAGGCGATGCTCGCCGACAGCCGCGCCGAGGCCTACGCGGCGCGCGCCATGGTGCTCGACGCGGCGCGCCGGCGCGATGCCGGCGAGAACGTCTCGACCGAGGCGTCATGCTGCAAGTACTTCGCCACCGAAATGGTCGGCCGGGTCGCCGACCGGGCCGTTCAGGTTCATGGCGGCGCCGGCTACATCGCCGATTTCGGCGTCGAGCGATTCTATCGCGACGTCAGGCTGTTCCGGCTCTACGAGGGAACGAGCCAGATCCAGCAGCTGGTCATCGCCCGCAACATGCTCCGCGACGCCGGCTGAGCCGGCGATCCTGAGCTTGTCGAAGGACGCACACCCGAACTGCAGTCGACTGCGCAGCAGTCTTTGCGGCGGACCGCCGCGGAACCCTCCCGGGACTGGATTAGTTAACTGAGGCTAACTATATAGGGCGGGCCGCCGGGCGCACGCGCACCCGCGGGATCGAGGAAGGACATGACAAGCACTGATCGTCTCGCGTCCGGCGCGACCGCGCCGGGCGATCGGGCCGCGCGGCCCAGTTCCAGCATTGAAGAGCTGGGCGACTTCACGACCGACTGGCGGGTGCTGCTGGTCTGCGCCATGGCGGTGCCCGTGGCGACGGGCGGGGTCGCGGCGGGCTGGATCCTGCTGCGGCTCATCCAGCTCGTCACCAATCTGGCCTATTTCGGCAAATGGTCGGTGGCCTCGCTCGACCTCGCCCACAGCCCGCTCGGTGTTGCGGCGATCCTGGTGCCGGTCGTGGGCTCGATTATCGTCGGGTTGATGGCCCGCTTCGGCACCGAGAAGATCCGCGGGCACGGCATTCCCGAAGCGATCGAGGCGATTCTGCTCGGCCGCAGCCGGCTCGATGTGAAAGTCGCAATCCTGAAGCCGCTCTCCTCGGCCATCGCCATCGGCACCGGCGGTCCCTTCGGTGCCGAAGGGCCGATCATCATGACCGGCGGCGCAATCGGCTCGCTCTTCGCGCAGATCTTTCCGGTGAGCGATTCCGAGCGCAAGACGCTGCTGGTGGCGGGTGCGGCGGCCGGCATGACGATGGTCTTCGGCACGCCGATCGCCGCCGTGCTGCTCGCGGTGGAACTGCTGCTCTTCGAATGGACGCCGCGCAGCTTCCTGCCCGTCGCCGTCGCGGCGATCATTGCCGAGACCGAGCGCTATTGGCTCGGCATGCCGTCGCCGCTCTTTCCGTTCCATGGCGGCATGGACGTCTCGCTGCTCGGCCTCGGCTCCTGGTTCGCCGTCGGCATCCTGGCAGGGCTGCTCTCGGGGCTGCTCACGATCCTCGTCTATCGCTGCGAGGATTCTTTCCTGAAGCTGCCGATCCATTGGATGTGGTGGCCGGCGCTGGGCGGCCTCGCCGTCGGCATCGGCGGGCTGATCGAGCCGGCGGCGCTGGGCGTCGGCTACAGCAACATCGCCCACATGCTGGAGGGGCATGTGCTGCCCGCGGCGGCACTCCTGCTGCTCGTCGTCAAGGCCTTGATCTGGGCGATCGCGCTCGGCTCGGGCACGTCGGGCGGCGTGCTCGCGCCGCTGCTCATCATGGGCGGCGCGATGGGTGCCTTGGCGCAGGTGGTGCTGCCCGCGGCAAGTCCCGGTTTCTGGCCGCTTCTCGCCATGGCGGCGACGATGGGCGGCACCATGCGCTCGCCGCTCACCGCGATCTTCTTCGCCACCGAGATCACCGGCAACTCGCATGTGCTGCTACCGCTGATCGCCGCCTGCTCGGCCGCCCACGCCGTCACCGTGCTGCTGATGAAGCGATCGATCCTGACCGAGAAGGTGGCGCGCCGCGGACACCACCTTGTGCGCGAGTACCGCGTCGACCTCTTCGTCCTGACGCGGGTCGAAGAGGTGATGGCGAAGCAGGTGGAAACCCTGCCGGAGAGTATGACGCTTGCCGAGGCGATGGCGCACTTCGCCGACCCGAACACGCGCCATCCGAGCTTCCCGGTGGTGGACGCGGAAGGGCGCGTGCTCGGCGTGGTCGATCCGCCGACCGTGCTCGGCTGGCGACGCCTGGATCGCGAGAGCGGAGAGACGGTCGGCCACTTGCTCGCCGCTCAGCCCAAGGTCGTGGGATATCCCGACGAGTTCCTCGAGGCCATCGCCGATCGCATGATGGAGGCGAATGTCGCCCATCTGCCGATCCTGTCGCGCGAGGACGAGAAACTCGCCGGCTATGTCGGCTGGAAGGATCTGCTCCGCGTCCGCGCCAAGCTGCGCGCTGAAGAGAAACAGCGCGTCATCCTGGTGCGGACGCGCTGAGCCGCCGTTCCGCGGTTTCGCGCCGGCGGCTGCTCGCGGAACCGGCTCTCCGCGGCATCGTTTTCGAAAATGTGGCCGCAGCGCTGAAGATCGCGTCGCTTGCCGCCGCAGCTCTCGCCTTGGCGCAACCGGCCGCGGCGCAGAGCTGCGGCAGCGAAATCGCGCGGCTTGCCGGCCAGTTCGATCTGCCGCCCGCCGCGGCGCCGCATGGCGCAGCCGAGCTGCCGCAGCCGCCGAGCGAGCCGCCGGCCAGCATCGCGCAAGGCGGCAATGCTGCGCTCGGCGCTTCGAGCGGCGTCACATCGCCGCCTGATACCGTCGCGCCCGCGCCGATGCAGCCGCCGGCCGCAGCGACCGCGGGCCGAAACGCCGCTCCGCGCGAGGGCGATACCGTGCCGCCGCAGGGCGCGGCTGTGCCGTCGCTCACCGCCGCTCAGCGCTCGCGCATGACGGCGCTGCTGCAGCAGGCGCGCGCCGCCGAGCGGAAGGGAAATGATGCCGAATGCCTCCAGCGCCTGCGCGAGGCTGCGGCGGTGCCGCACCCGCCGACGGCGCAATAACCCGCAACGCGAGCCAGGGGAAATATCAATGAAAGCCGTCGTCTTCCACGCCATCGACGATATCCGTCTCGAGGAAGTGCCCGAACCCAAGCTGAAGGACCCGACCGACGCCGTCCTGCGCCGGATGGCGAGCGCCATCGGCGGAGTAGGCCGATGAAGTCGAAACTCCTGCAGCAGGACGGCGCGCGCAGCTTCGCCCTCGTCTTCGACCGGGGCGACGAGGTCATGGAGGGTCTTCTCGCCTTCGCGCGCGAGCACCATCTCGATGCCGCGCACTTCACCGGCATCGGCGCCTTGAGCGACGCGGTGCTGGGCTTCTTCGACTGGCAGAGCAAGCAGTATCGCCGCAACCCGGTGGCCGAGCAGGTCGAGGTCGTCTCGCTGGTCGGCGACGTCACCAAGGGCGAAAAGCCGGGTGAGACGGTGATCCATGCGCATATCGTCCTCGGACGCGCCGACGGCGCGGCGCTGGGCGGCCATCTCATCGAGGCGCATGTCCGCCCGACGCTCGAGGTGGTGATCACCGAGACGCCGGCCCATCTGCGCCGCCGCAAGGACCCAGTCTCCGGTCTGGCGCTGATTGATCTCAAGGAGCATGCGAGATGAGCGAGGCTATCGGAAAGCGTTGCTGGGCGATCGCCGAGGGCTACATCCCCGCCGCAAGCCACGGCGTGGCACCGGAACTCAGCAGCCACGAGACCGCGTGCATCTTGAATGCCGGAGCGCGCGACGCGGCGGTCGAGATTACGGTCTATTTTCATAACCGCGAGCCGGCCGGTCCCTACCGGCTGACGGTGCCGGCGCGTCGCACGCGTCATTTCCGCTTCAACGAATTGACCGATCCCGAGCCGATCCCCCGCGCCACCGAGTACAGCTCGGTGATCACCGCCGACGTTCCGATCGTCGTGCAGCATTCGCGTCTCGATTCCCGCAGCCCCGACCTGGCACTGCTGAGCACGATCGCCTACGGCGCCGAATGAGCGCTTACTGGTCGCCCTCGCCGATCACCCAGACCCAATTGCCCGCGCCGTAATCGCGCCGGCACAGCGTCACTTGATCCTGGTGCTGCTCGTTGCCCTTGGCGACCAATTGCCGGACGTCCCGGCAGTAATAGCCGCGAACCGCGCGATAGACATTGTTGACGGCGACGACCGCGCCCGACGCGGTGCGCGCGCCCGACGGGTCGTGCGCTTCCCAGGCGACCGGCTGCAAGGTGAATTCGGCGGCGGCGCGCTGGCTCGCCTCGGCGAGCTGGCGCCGTTCGACGGCCGTGAGCCAGGGTCGGAGGCTTTCGGCCACGACATCGTCCACCGTCTCCTGCGGCACCAGCGGCGGTACCGCGCCGGTAATGAGTTCGCCGGCCGGGCCGCCGCGCACCACGGTCACCGGCGGCGGCGGGTGGTCGAACAGCAGGCCGGGCTGGGGGATCGGGCCGATGCGCAGCGAGGCGAGATCGGGCGCGCCCTGGCAGGCGGCAAGCGCCAGCGTCGCAGCAAGCGACAGCAGAACGGCGCCAATTCCGCTATGATGGCGGCGATGAAGCATGGTGCGTGGTTCCTTTCGGCTGTCCTGGCGCTGGTGCCGACGGCCGCGCTGGCGCAGTTCTACGATCTCGACGGCGCCTACCGCTGTTTGACGGCGCCGAGCGCCGCCTGCGAGAAGGATCTGAGCGAGCAGCCGCGGCCCAAGCCGCCGCCACCGGCCGGTCCCACCATGGAGCAGGTGATCGCCAAGGTGCGCAACCGGACCGCCGGCCCGGCCGAGATCGGCTTCCTCAAGACGCGCGCCGACGCGGATGATCCGCGTGCGGTCGAGGTGCTCGCCTGGTGCACGCTGAACGGAATCGCCACCCCGGCCGACGCTCTGGGCGCCTTCTGGCTCTATGGCAAGGCGGCTTCCCTCGGCGTTGCCAATGCACGCCGGAACCAGCTCGCGATCTACGAGACGCGGCTCACGCCCGACCAGCGCCAACAGGTGCTGGCGCGGGAGAACAACCGGTGATGCCGTCCCTGCCATGCCTCCTCTCCGAGGCGTTTCGATCCGGCCAGTCTGCCAGCGACAGCTAAATGGGTTGTTAACCCTCGATCCGCCCGATCCGATACTATGGACAAGTCGCGCAGCACGGCGGTACGTAAGGCGATGGCCAAGAAGCTTCTCGCGACCGGGGCGCGGAGCAGGGCGGCAGAGCGGGTGACGGGGCGGAGTGATTCCGAGCCACTCGGCTGATTCGCAGGGGACGACAGGGGGAGCCGCCGCCTCCGAATGCCTGCGCATTCTCTGCTTGGGTCTGAGCGCCCCGCGCGTTTCCGGGTCGGCGGACGCGCTGCGCCGGGAGTTCCGGAGCGGGGTCGATTGGGTGGCGCTGGCGGCGCTGGCCAACGCCCATCTCGTCGGGCCGGCGCTCTGGCTCGCTTTCGATCGCAGCGGTCTGCTGTCGGAACTGCCCGATGATTTCCGCGACTATCTGGGCGCGATCCACCGCGCAAACGCGGTGCGCCTGGAGACGATGCGCGGCCAGGCTCTTCGCGCGTTCGCCGCGCTCAACGCCGCGGGTATCGCGCCCCTGATGCTGAAGGGCGGTGCCCGCCTCGTCGAAACCGGAAGCGAGGCCGGCCACATGATGGCCGATCTCGATCTCCTGGTCGAAGAGGCGTGCTTCGATGACGCGCTCGAAGTGCTACGGCGCCTCGGCTACGAAGCCGTGCCAGAGGTCGTCGGCGAGCGGCATCACGCCGTGACCTTGCGGCACGCGCGCGAGATCGCTGCCATCGATCTGCACCGCGATATCGGTCCGCAGCGCGATTTCATTCCATTGTCCGAGGCCATCGCTTCGGCAGTGCCGATGGTGGTCGATGGCGCGAGTCTGCGTTTGCTGTCCCCGACCCATCGGGTCATGCATGTCTTCTTCCATTCGCAAATCCATGATCGCGGCCAGTCCGGCGGCGCGGTGCCGCTGCGGGCGATGGAGCACTTCGCCTGGCTCGTTGCCCGGCATGGGTCGGCGATCGATTGGCCTCACATCTCTCGCATCTGCGACCGGCTGGGGCTGGACGGCGCGTGGCAGGCCTGGCTCTACCTGTCGGAGCGCTGTCTCGGCGCCGGCGCGCTTCCCATGCAACCGACCCGCGGCGCGCGGCTCCATTATCGGCGCTGCCTCCTGCAACTCGATCATCCCTGGATCGAGGCCGCACTGCGCGGGGCGCTCGGCATGACCGAGCCGCTGTCCTACGCGCACATCACCTACAAATATCGCTGCCATGGCCGTTTGGGCCTTCTCCGTGCGCGGTTTGCGGAGTGCCGCCGCCTGATCGGCAAGTACCGCCATCGCATCCCTTGGCGTCTTGCCGCCGCGATGCGCGACGCGCAAGGGCGTCGTTCCTGACATGTCCGAACAGGTGCGGTGGCAGCCAGCGCGAGGCGTTCGCTTCAGGGTCCTCGACGACCAGGGCGTCCTGTTCGATGGCCGCAGCCGCGTCGTCTATTTCCTCAATACGGCCGCGACGCTGCTCTGGTGCCGGATCGAGAACGGCGATGCGGTCGATCCCGGCGCCGAGGGCATGGCCGGTGCCGCTGAAGCCGGCGTGACGGCGCCGCAGGCGCAGGAGATCATGGCGCAATGGCTCTCTCTCGGCCTGCTGTCGGGGCCGGGCGCGGCAGCCGCGCCGCAGCCCCCGGCGCGGCCAAGAACGCCACGACGCTCCGGCAGGGCCGTGCCGCCGCCTGGTCCCGACGCGATCCGCCGACACTACGGTCTGCTGCGCACCGGCTTCGTGCTTGCCTTCGCCGATGCCGAGCTCGCCGATGCCGTCCATCCGACGCTGGCGCATCTGGCGCTGGCCGATCCCGTCGCGGACCCGCTGGCGCTCGCCCTCGACCGTCATCGGGGCGGCTTCCGGCTCGCCGCGGGCGGCCGGCTGCTCGATGCCTGCCGCTCGCTCGAGGAGGTGGCGCCGCTGGTCAAGCTGCACCTGGCGCGTCTGGCCGTCGCTCGGTTCCCGCATCGCGGGGCGCTCCATGCGGGAGCGCTCGCCGGCGCCGATGGCTCTCTGCTGCTGCCGGCGGCGTCCGGCAGCGGCAAATCGCTTCTGGCTGCGGCGCTGATGGCGCGCGGCTGGAGCTACCTCTCCGATGACACGGCGCTGCTCGATGCGCAGGATTTTGCCGTCACCGGCGTGTCCTACAGCCTGACGATCAAGGAGGGAGGCTGGGATGTCGCCGCGCAGTATTTTCCCGACGTCTTGCGGCAAGCCGTGCATCGCCGGCCCGACGGTCATCGGGTTCGCTATCTGCCCCCCGTGCTGGGCCGGGCAAGTCCAGGACCGGCCGAACCGCGGGTCCGCTGGATCGTGGCACCACGTTTCGTTGCCTCGGCGCCGCCGGCCGAGCCGCGGCGCATCGGGCGGGTCGAGGCGCTGCGGCTGCTGCTGCTTCAAAGCAGCTGGGTGCGGCCGCTCGATTGGAAGACGATCGATCGACTGATCGATGGGCTGGATGCGATCGCGTGCTGGACGCTCGCCTATTCCAGCCTCGATGCGGCGGTTGCCGCCGTGGAAGACATCGTTGCAAAAGGCGGCGGCGATCGCCGGTGACGCATCGCGTGCGGCGGCGCTCTCCTGGACGTAAAATTGAGGTCGTGAGGAGAGGAGTTCACCGCGGAGTCTGCGCATTTACCCTGAGTACGAGTGATACCAAAGGACCATGCAAGACGGTTAGTATCACATTCGGGAATGGTTTAAGAACAGATAAAGGATGCATGACGGATCAATAAATTTTTTACGATATTTTACGCAAAAGTCCTTGGCTTATTCGACAATTTGCCGTTTTGTTACGCCCCGAGCAAATCCGGTCGCGGATCTCATCAGAATTGCGCGGCAGCGCTAGTCACCGCGCAGCAGTTCGGACAGGGCTGTATTGCTCATGATCAAGGACAAAGGGTCCGGAAAGCTGGACCGAGCGGAACGAGAGAGACGAGAATTCTTAAAGAAGTTCGGCCGGTTCGCGCTGGCGACGCCGCCCTTGATGACGGCGGTGCTGAGCGCGCCGGCTTCGGCGAATGATTGGCAGTCCGGCGGAGGCAGAGGCCACCACTGCTATGGTGACGACAAGGGCAAATGTCATCACGGCTGGGACTGGTGGGACAATTGGGACAGCTGGTAGCCCGCTTGCTCGATCGCCGCGGATCAACAAGAAACGATAACCGAGGCAGGGAAGTGACCCGAAGGAACGGAAGAGCAGTGCCATGAGCGACAGAGCGCAGCCCGCGCCGCGGCGTATGCCGTCGGCGGCCGGCCGCCGTCGCGACGGCGCGCCGTTCCGAAGTGCGGAGGAAAGCCGGCACAAGCCCGATCCGCGCCGGCTTGCCGCGGCCAAAGGCGATGCGCCTGCCTTCGACATCCACGAGGTGATCGCGGTCATTCGCCGCCGCTTCCCGGTCATCCTCGGCAGCGCCGCCCTGGTGATGGTGGTGGCCCTCGTTTATATCTCGCAGATCGTGCCGCGCTACAGCGCCGAGTCCTGGGTGATGCTGGATACGCGACATGTCCATCTCGGACTGACCGACATGATGTCGGGACTCGAGGTTGACGGCGCCGTGGTGCGCAGCGAAATCGACATTCTGCGCTCCTATCCCCTCGCTCAGAAGGTCGCCACCCAGCTCCACCTCGAGCGCGAGCCGGAATACAATCCGAGCCTGCGCCACCCGAGCGCGGCGGCCCGGTTCGAGCAGCATCCGTTCTCCTTCCTCAAGTCCGGGCTGGACCGGCTGATCTTCGGCCCGCCGCCGCCGGCGCCGCCGGTGAAGACAGAAGACAGCGGGATGAATAGCGGGATCGTCTGGGCCCTCATGGGGCATGTCACGGTCTCGAGCGACGGCCGCTCCTATCTGCTGCGCATTCACGCCACGTCGCAATCGCCGGCTCTCGCCGCCAAGATCGCCAATGCCTATGCGGACGCCTACCTGCTCGGCCAGCTCGATCTGAAATACGCAGCGGTGCGCCGCACCAGCAACTGGCTCAACGAGCATCTGGGCGATCTGCGCGAGAAAGTGCGCCAGTCGGACGATGCCGTGCAGGCCTTCAAGCAGCAGCACGGCATGTCGGAGACGGTCACCGCGCAGCAGCTCAGCGCGATCAATTCCGAGCTGGTCGTGGTCTCCGCCGACCGCGCGCAGAAGGAAGCGAGCCTGCGCGAGCTGCAGCAGCAGGCCAAGAGCGGCGCGGCCCTGCCGAGCGCGATTGTCGAATCGCCGCTGATGCAGAAGCTGCGGGAGCAGCAGACGGAGCTGCTGCAAAGCCAGGCCGAGCTCGCGTCACGCTACGAGCCCGAGCATCCCGTCATGGTGAAGCTGCACGCCCAGATCCAGGACGTGGCGCGCAAGATCCAGGAGGAGACGGGCAAGACGATCAGCCGGCTTGCCTCGGACCTCGCCGTGGTGCGGGCCCGCGAAGCCGCGCTCCGCCAGACCCTGGCCGGATTGCAGCAATCCACCCAGCGGCAGGACCAGGCGGCGATCGACCTCCGCGAGCTGGAGCGGCAGGCGGCGGCCAACAAGATGCTCTATGAGAACTTCCTCACGAAGTTCAAGGAGACCAGCGCACAGCAGGACATCCAGCAGCCCGACGCGCGCCTCGTCGCGCCGGCGGTGCCGCCGACCGGCGCCTCCTATCCCGACCGGCCGCGGCTGATGCATATGGCGGCCTTGCTGGCGATCGCGATCGGGTTCGGCCTGGCCTATCTTCTCGAATACCTCGACAGCGGCTTCCGCACCGCCGAGCAGGTGGAGCAGGAGTTCGATATCCGCGCGCTGGGACTGGTGCCGGGCACGGGTCGCGGCGAGGTTCCGCAAAGGCTGGTGGTCGAGCAGCCGAAATCGCTTTACGCCGAGGCCGTGCGCTCGGTGCGCACCGCGTTGCGCTACACCAGTGTCGATCGCCCGCCAAAGCTGGTGGTGGTCACCTCCTCGCTGCCCAATGAAGGCAAGACGGTTATGGCGCTGTCGCTCGCGCGTTCGGTCGCGCGCTCGGGCGGCAAGGCGCTCATCGTCGATTGCGATCTGCGGCGCCCAGGCATCGCCAAGCTCAGCGGCTGCAGCACGGCGCGCAACATCCTCGATCTCTTCGATGGCGCCGAGCCGGAGACGCTGATCAGCCGCGATCCCGAGTCCGGTGTCGACGTCATCACCGCGCGGGCCGGAACGGCAAATCCGCAGGACGTGCTCGGCTCCGAGCGCATGCAGGCTTTCCTCGAGGCGATGCGCGCGCGCTACGATCTCGTCGTGCTCGATACGCCGCCGGTGCTGGTGGTTTCCGATCCGATCGTCCTGTCGCAGTTCGCCGATGCCACGTTGTTCCTGATCCGCTGGGAGCGCTCGTCGCGCAAATCGGTCACGAAGGGCCTGCGGATGTTGCAGGCGGATGGCGTCAACCTCGCCGGCGCGGTCGTGACGCGCGTCAATACGCGGCGGCATGCGCGATATGGCTATGGCGACTCGGTCTATTACTATTATCACAGCGACTACGCCGAGCCCGAAGTCCCGGCGCGCGCCCGCGGCTGAGACTTCCAGCACTCCAATCCTTTCCTGCTCTGAGTTCCATCGGCGCCATCTGCCGGCGCGCGGTGCTACCCTATCGAGCTCATGAGCCAGGATGACGGGGTGCCGCCCGAGACGGCCGAGGCTTTGCTTGCCCGCTTGCGCCGGCTCATCGGCGAGGGCCGGCTCGAGATCCGCATCGATCCTCGGCCGCTCGTCCATGTCGACAGCCCGGTCGCCTCGGAAGCCGACGGCAATCTCTGGGTCTATGGCGCGATCGCGGTCAGCGGCGCCCTGCTGCTGTGGCGCGGCGTCTTGCCGGCGCTGGCGGCGGCGCTGCTGGGCATCGTCCTCTACCTTACGCTCGGCCGGGCCTATGTGCATCGGCGCCTCGAGCGCCGCGTGCGGGAGCAGGCGCTGGCGAGCCTCGACGCCTGGCGCCGGGTCTGGCGCTTCCGCGGTCTCACTCTTGTCGCGACCGGCCGGCCCGAGATCGCCGATTGCGCCTCGCCCGACGGCAATTGGATGGGTTTCGTGCGCCGTGCGGATTCCTTGCCCGAGCGCCTCCGGAATTGCTAAGTGGTAGAAGCAGAACAAGGTCCGAAGACCGGGCTCCGGGAGGCAAGAATGCACGGATTGATGCAAGGCCAGCCGTTGCTGATCTCGTCGCTGATCAGCTTCGCCGATCGCTACCACGGCGCGACCGAGATCGTTTCGCGCACGATCGAAGGGCCGATCCACCGTTATACCTATCGCGCGGCGCATGGCCGGGCACGGCAGCTCGCGAACGCGCTCCGGCGTCTCGGCGTCGTCGAGACCGACCGCATCGGCACCCTCGCCTGGAACGGGTTCCGCCATTTCGAGGTCTATTATGCCGTCTCCGGAATGGGTGCGGTCTGCCACACGATCAATCCGCGGCTCTTTCCGGAACAGATCGCCTACATCGTCAATCACGCCGAAGATCGCTACGTCTTCTTCGACACCACCTTCTCGGCGCTCATCGCGAAGCTGATGCCGCATTGTCCGGGCGTCAGGGGCTGGGTGGCGATGACCGATCGCGCGCACATGCCGAAGGACCTGCCCGGCGCGCTCTGCTTCGAGGAGTTGGTCGCGGCCGAGAGCGATGATTTCGACTGGCCCGGGCTCGACGAGAATGCCGCCTCGTCGCTCTGCTACACCTCGGGGACCACGGGCAACCCCAAGGGCGTGCTCTATTCGCACCGCTCGACCGTGCTGCATTCCTACGGCGCGGCGCTGCCCGACGCGATGCGGCTCTCGGCCGAGGATGTCGTGCTGCCGGTGGTGCCGATGTTCCACGCCAATGCCTGGGGCCTTGCCTATGCCTGCCCGCTGGTCGGCGCCAAGCTGGTGTTTCCCGGCGCCGCGCTCGACGGCAAGAGCCTCTTCGAGCTCTTCGAGGGCGAGAAGGTGACGTTCAGCGGCGGCGTGCCCACCGTGTGGCTCGGACTGCTGCAATACATGGCCGAGACCGGTCATCGCTTCACCACGCTGAAGCGCACGGTGATCGGCGGCTCGGCCTGCCCGCCGGCGATGATCCGCACTTTCGAAACCGACCACGGGGTCGAGGTGCTGCATGCCTGGGGCATGACCGAGATGAGTCCGCTCGGCACCGTCTCGCAGCTCAAGGCCACTCATCGAGACAAGAGCCTCGAAGACCGGCTGGCGGTCAAAAGCAAGCAAGGCCGCGCGCTCTACGGCGTCGAGCTCAAGATCGTCGACAGCGCCGGCAAGGAGCTGCCCTGGGACGGCAAGGCGTTCGGCGATCTGCTGGTCCGCGGACCCTGGATCGCCAAAAGCTATTTCAAAGGCGAGGGCGGCGATCCCTTGCGCGACGGCTGGTTCCCGACCGGCGACGTCGCCACCATCGACGCCGACGGCTATATCCAGATCACCGACCGTTCCAAGGATGTGATCAAGTCGGGCGGCGAATGGATCAGCTCGATCGAACTCGAGAACGTCGCCATCGCCCACCCCGCGGTCGCCGAGGCGGCGGTGATCGGCGTTCATCATCCGAAATGGGACGAGCGGCCGCTGCTCGTCGTGCAGCGCAAGCCCGGCGCGACGCTGACGCGCGAGGAGCTGCTCGCCTTCTACGCCGACAAGGTCGCAAAGTGGTGGATCCCCGACGACGTGGTCTTCGTCAATGCCTTGCCGCATACCGCCACCGGCAAGCTGCTTAAGACGAAGCTGCGCGAGGATTTCAAGCAGCATCGTCTGCCGGGCGGCTGATCACGGCAATTTGTTGGGGAGCCGCCTTCGCTCGACCGTATGATCCATGGCGATGAGCGACAGGCTCCTGAGTGCCGTGCTGATGCTGGCGGCGGCGATGAGCCTCGGCGGCTGCCTTGGCCCCGAGCACGATCCGCATTTCCTGCCCTATCAGGCGGTCTGGCCCGGCAACAGCCCGGGCGTGATGCAGTACAGCACCAATCCCTATGCGGCGCCCAACGCCCCGCCGGTCAATCCAGGCCCGGCCGGCGCCGGCGCCTTCCCCTGATATCGGGATAAGGCAAGTTTCTTTGAGCTGCGCAGCGGAACTGCACTGCTGCACATCGGTTGTGCGTGCTTCGACAAGCTCAGCATGAGGTAAATCTTTGAGGGCACAAAGAAACGTCCTCATCCTGAGCGCGAGCGAAGCGAGCAGTCGAAAGACGCGAGGGCGGAACTGCAGCGAGGCTCCGGTCTCTCAGCCGCGCGGCAGGAGAACGACCCGGCCGATGGCCTTGCGCTCCATCAGCAGCCGCATCCCCTCGGCATAACTGCGGAGCGGCAGCGTCCGCGCGATGTGCGGGCGCAAATGTCCCTCCTCGGCGAGCGCCAGCAGCGCATCCAGCGCGGCTTTCGCGAGTTCTGGCTGAACGCGCGATGCCTCGCCGGCCCGCACGCCGATGACCGAGCAGCTCCTGAGCAGGATGCGGTTTGCGGCGAGTTCGGGAATGGTGCCGCCGGCAAATCCCACGACCAGGATGCGCCCGCCCCAGCCGATGGCGCGCAGCGATTGCTTCAGCACCTCGCCGCCGACGGGATCGAAGATGACGTCGGCGCCGGCGCCGTCGGTGACTTGGCGCACCCGCTCGACAAAATCCTCCGCCGCGTAATCGATCACCTCGTCGGCGCCGCGGCGGCGCGCCACGGCAAGCTTCTCGGCGTTGGACGCGGTGGCGATGACCCGCGCGCCCAGCCGCTTGCCGAGCTCGACTGCGGCGAGGCCGACGCCGCCGGCCGCGCCATGCACCAGCAGCGTCTCGCCGGCGGCGAGCGAGGCGCGCTGCACCAGCGCGTGGTAGGCGGTGAGCGAGGCGACCGTGAAGCTCGCGCCTTCGGCGAAGCTGAAGCCCTGCGGCAGCCTGAGCAGATCTTGCGCCGGCCGGACGATCTCTTCGGCATAGCCGCCAGTGCGCTGGCGCGTGATCACCCGGTCGCCGACGCGCCACTCGCCGCAGCCCGGCCCGAGCTCGGTGATCACTCCGGCGCTTTCGACCCCCGGGATGAAGGGCAGCTCGGGGCGGTGCTGATATTTGCCGGCAATGATCAGCGTATCCGGAAAGTTGATGCCGCAGGCCTCGAGCCTGACGCGCGCCTCGCCGGGCCCGACCGGCGCCGGCGGCAGATCCGCGAAATCGAGCCGCTCGGGCGGTCCCAGGGCGCGGCACAGGACGGCATGGGGCATGGTCTCGGATATCCTCGGCGCCTGGCGGCAGGGAGCGACGAACTCTAGCCCATGGCCTCACCCGGCTTAAGCCCCGGTTAACCATATCTGGACTACGACAGGTTTGGCCGAACCGGATCGGCGAACGCTTCCCGCGCTGCGCTGTTAGGTAAATAGGCTGGTGTGCGAAGGACCGGTGGCATGCGCATCCTCGCGAAGACCCAAGCGGCCCGTTACTCCCCCGTGATCGCCGTGCTGCTCGCGCTGGCGATCCTCGCGCTCATCGGCGAGCGCGCGATGGTGCGCGGGGCAGCCGACGCGGCGCGCGCCGTGCCGATCGCCATGAGCCGGCTGCGTGCCGACGCCGAGCCTGCGGTCGTCACCGGCGGCATCCTGGTGTCGCGCAACCGCCATATCATCGCCGGTGCCGGCATGGGCTGCGGCCTTGGTGCGGCGGTGGGTGCCGGCTCCGCCGCGCTGCTGGGTCTCGTCACCGGCGGGCTCGGGTTTGCCGCCGCCGCGCCGGCAGCGGCTTTCGGCTGTGCGGTCGGCGGGGCGGCAGGGATTGCCGTCGGTTATCCGCTCGACAGCTGGGCGCTCACCGACTGAATTCGCCGCTTGCCGGCGGAACGACGGCAGGAAGACGGCGTTCCGTCTCTGCCGTCCGATGTTCGAAAATCATGACGACCCCGAACTCGTTCTCGACGCCATGACCTATGTCGAGGCGGTTCACAAGTCGATGCGCGCCGAGAACGCCGCTCCGCCGCCGGGTGTGGAAGGCCGCGTGGTGGCCGAGATCCTGGCCGATCCGGGGTTGAGCGCTTCCGTCAGGCAATGGGTGCGGGGCGAGCGGGGGCTCGAGGCGAGCGATGGTCCCCCTGCTATGCCGCCCTTCGATGAAACCTATCGCCGCGTTCGAGACTTCTTGTCGAGGGCGGATACAACGGGAGGCTGAAAGGGGAAGCCCCTCAGCCACAAAGCGCGGTCCGCCCTTCCTTGTGCAAGCGGTCGCGGCCCTGCCAGAGCTCGAAGGCATGGGACTGGCGGTTGGCAACAAGCCGCCGCGCGAAAGCGAGCGCCTCGTGGCTCAATTCGAATTCGACGTCCTCGACGCTGACAATGCGGCTCTTTCCATCAAGCAGATAGACGCGAAACCGAGCCATGGGACAGGCCCCCTTTCCCGCAGCGGCTTGCTTTGCCGTCGTCTCTACATAATCCAGCTTCGTGACAGATCGAGTCACGTCGGGTCACGTCCGCGCGAGCGAGCGCCGAAATTCCTTTTTTGCCACAACCTCAGGGTTCGCCGCTTCCGAGCCTCATCGCTGCCGGCGCGGGGAGCGGGCCGCAGCGGCGGCCTCGTCGACGAGCCGCGTCACTTCGGCGATCACCTCGTCCCGGCTGAGCGAGGCGGGGAACTCGGAGCGCTGCATGGGCGCATCCGGCGGCCGGACATAGACGCGCCAGCCGGAGTCCCGCTTCAGCAGCATGATCGTGTGCCCCTTGTGCTCGATGCCCTCGGCCATGCGCCGCCGCCCTCTGAGACGATCTCCTCCCCCACATACTCAGTCTAACCCATTTCGCGGCGCGGCGGCGCAGTCTCGCGCCCGCTATTTGCCACTCGACGAGGCGTCCACGCCCGGCGTTTGCAGGCATGCGCGATCGCGGGAGAGGCGCCCATGCATGTCTCCGATTTCTACGTCCGCCGCGAGGCGCGGCGGCGGCTCCGGCTCGACGGCGACGCGGCGCTGGCACAGGCGCGGGCCAAGCTCGCGGAATGCCGCGCGCAGGATGATGCGTTCGGCGCCGATGCCTGGTCGCGGATCGCGGCCGAGATCGAAGCGCTTTGCCGCGATGGTATCGATGCCGAGGAGCGCGCGGAGAGAGCGGGCGCGTGAGGCTCTGATAAACCGCCGTGACCACACGCGGCAGCTAGCGTGAGCTCGCCGGCAGCGCCGTCACCGCCTCGTCAGTTGGTGCGTTGACGCGAGCCCGATGCCAGTCGCGCAGCTCCTCGCGGCAGAGCCCGACGAATACCACCAGATCGGTAACGAATACGGCACTGAGCATAGCAATGCGCCACCCAAGGTCCGCCGACACCGCAACCTCCTCATCGGTTTCTTTCGAGCCTCCCATGAGGTGGTCGTTGACTCGTGAATCGGAAAAGGCGCCCCGCCACAATCCGTTCTGATGTGACATTTTCGCCGTGTTCAGGCCAAAGGCTGTCGGCGCTATCGCGATGATTTTGCCGCTGGCGGAACCGCAGCTGGTGGAGGAACGGGGCCCATGCTGGGGTGCGGGTCCACTTCGTGAGTCTGAATGCCCCGAGCTGCGGTATCAGTTTTCCGCGTCCGGTGGACCGGGAGGATAAGCACAACGACGAGGAGCGCGACCAGAAATACAAGGAACCCGACAACGATCAAGGCCCGTGAGCGTACGGTAACGCGCATTGCTCGTTCGCCTTATCCTGACACTCCCGCCGCGCTTCAACGCTCCATACGGTTGCGCATCGCAATTCCCAGCTTCTGCGCTCGCGGCAGCTTATAACACGATCGGCTTAGCTTCGCGCGGGCGTATCGGAACGCTTACCGAAAACCGCGTGTTGTCTTTCGACAGTCCCTCTCGAACAGGCAGGGACCGCAAGCGGCAACATCACCGATCTGAACCGCCCGGCTTACGAGTCCCCAGCCGGGCGGTTTTCATTCGCCAGGCGGCTGCTCCGGAGCTCCATGGCACGCGGTAGCAAGCTTCGGCCGAGTTAGTCGTATGCAACTTTTGGGGCGGTTGAGCCGTGGCTGGTATACTTCGGACCAACCCAATGCCTACGCTGCGCCAATATGCCGAACAGTGCCGCCGTCTCGCGCTGACTACGCGATCTGAGGCAATGCGCAACCGCCTTTTGGTCATGGCGTACGAGATGGACCGGGACGCAGCGCAGAGAGAGCGCCAGGAAGCCGCCGAGACCGACCGCGAAGCGGGCTAGCGGTCGAAACCGTCCCAATTGAGATTGTCCCAGATCAAGACTAGCTTTAGTCTGCCGTTGCGATTTCCGGTGGCGTGGAGGCGCACCCGGCGATGGAATCTTGGGACGACGTTCGGCGCTGGCGGTCACGGGCTGATGCGGTCCGGAGACTCGCCGATGGTTTCGGCAATTGCGAATCCAGGAAGACGCTCCTTGAGGTGGCCGAGAACTACGACAAGCTCGCGGACAATCTCGAGGCGCGTCTCAACCGGATGGCCGGGTTGCCGACGTCGAGGCCAAGCTAGCTATCTTGCGGCGGCTACGCCTGAGCGCCCCGGCGCCGTCTCTGATCCCGAAGCTGTTCCTTGATCCGCAAGCGACGGCGGCTGTTGGCCCGGCAGCGTCCTAAGAGTGCAAAGCTGGCCCCGCTTCGGCGGGGCTTTTCTTTGGGTCGAGCCGCCGCTAGTCCTTTGAATGTTCCGGCCTGGCAGCCGGTTTCGGAGGCTCTATGCGAACCTTTCTCGTGATCCTCGCGCTTTCGCTCCTTGCGGCCTGCAGCGCTCAGCAATCGGCCCGCAACGGCACCAAATGCCCAACGGGCGTTTCCGGCACCTACTGCGACGAATACACGGTGATGCCTAACTAGGCGTCCTGCCGTTGCCCGAGCCGCCGCGCTGCGCCCCTGGGAACTGATCGCCGGTCGCGATCGCCACGGGCACGTGGCGCCAGCCGGAAGCCCTCAGATGGTCAGCGACGATCTGCGCCGCTCGATCGAGATCGTCATCGGGCACGGAGCGGACAGCCTTCTTGAGAGCGCCGGCGGTCTTGTGCGTCAGTGCGTAGGCGATGGCAAAGGCAAGAGGGTCGATGTCGGGCATAGCGGCCTCCGGCTGCTGATGTCCCCCGACGCGCGGGATTCAGCACGCGACCTGCGTGGTCGTCAAGACATCTTGACCCGCCCTTTTTAAACCCGAAGATTCACGCGAGAACGACCGCTTTTGGTGGCAGAGCACATGATTAAGTCACGAACCGTTTTCGTGCTGGGCGCGGGGGCCAGCAAGGAAGTACGACTGCCCACGGGCGACGAGCTCAAATCGGATATCGCCAAGAAGCTAAGGACCGAAAAGCGGAATGGACTGCACGCGGTCTCTGACACTCTTTTGCAATCTGCGCTCATGCATGCAGTGAACGACGCTGAGTGGGGCCGAGACACTTTACCCAACTACGTCAAGGCGGCGCAGCGAATTGCGGATGCGATGCCGCTGACAAAATCCATCGACAACTACATAGAGGCACACGAGCAAGATGCTAGAGTAAAGTTATGCGGGAAGCTTGCGATTACGAATTGCATTCTAGAAGCCGAGAACAAGAGCCTCTTGAGAAGCTCGTCCCAGGTTCCTGATTTTTCGCGAGTTTCGGAAACGTGGTTCAATCACTTTTTTGGTATGCTTAGCGAAGCGTGCCCGCGGTCGAAAATCGAGACGATGTTTGAGAACGTCTCAATGGTGAACTTTAACTACGATCGTTGCGTAGAACATTTTTTCACCGAGGCAATCCGATGCTATTACAACTGTGATCTGGCCACGGCTGATGCGTGCATAGGAGCGATGCTTCATGTCCATCCGTACGGCACCGTGGCGCCTTGGCGCGAGCACAAGTCTTACTGGCCGTTCGGAGACTTGATCCGCAGCCCGGAAGATCTGCTTGACTACGCCAAGCGCATTCGCACGTATTCCGAACAAAGTTCGGCCCCCGAGGGCTTATCCGCGCTACACAGCGCCATTGCTGGCGCCGAGACAATCGTGTTTATGGGATTCGCTTACCACCCCATGAACATGAGTCTGCTTCAGCCTGCCGATCGCACGTCGGCAGCGAGACGTATCTACGCGACAACTCACGGCATGTCCGATGCGGATAGGCGAGCGATAGATCGGCAGATCAGAGATCTTTTCCCGCAGTGCCCGGCCGTCAGTAGCGACAACGTTCATCTTATCAATGCAAGGTGCAATGAATTCTTTCGCGATTATAGCCGCCTTCTGGCAAGCCGCTGACACACCCGCCTCAGTTTCTCGCTTCACCCTCTCGATGCTTCCGCTGCCACTCCTCGATCGCGGCGAGGATCCGCTTCTAAGCCATCAGACCCTCGACATCGCCGGCGGCTAGCAGCTCGTCAGCGCGTTGGGCGGCGACGACCGCAGCATCGGCGCCGTGCCGCTTGATGAGCAAATGCGCTGCGCGCCAGATGTCGAGATCGGAGGTGGTCATCAATACAGACTATCGACGTAGTCACCGATCATGTGCCGCAGGAGCGAGTCAGGGCTCGTGCTCGTCAAGGTCATTATGCGGCTGCGGCTCTCGAGCAGGCTCGACGTGACCTGCTGGCCGCTCGGCACGTCGATTACGGAAAGCCCTACCGCTGCGCGGCTTGGGCGCCCGGACCATTCCGTCGTGCGGCGCTCCCAATGTGAGATGACCGGCACCACGAGATAGCCGTCGCCGAGTTTCCGCGCATCTTCCAAGAGCGTGGTCCGGTCCAACATTCCTGCCGGCGCGGTGTCGACGCGCGGCGCATGCCGCGAAAACGCCGCTGCTGTCTGCTGCGCCACCGACTGCCCTGAGCCGGCATAGTGCTTGTTTCCGTAGGCGCCGTCAGCGGGCACCGCGACCAGCACCGATCGGCTCTTGTCCAAGTGGACTGCCGCACGCTCGGCACCGCCAGTCTCAACCCGCTTGTAGCTGGCGCTGCAGGCTCCCAGCGCCAAAGCCACGGTGAGCGCGACCGCGAGAAAGTGCTTCTTCCGCATAGACCCTCCAGTCTCAGTTCGATTTTCGCAACGCGGTGCTATTTACACCACTTAATTGTTTAATTGACAGTAGCACAACCTGGTGCTGCCGTATACCGATTGGCACAGGCGCGACGCATCTTCGATCGGTTCGGCGGTGTCCGGGCGCTCCATGCGGCGCTGAAGCGGCTCGGGCCGGAGCATGAGCGCGAAATCTCTGCCCTGTACCGCTGGGGCTATCCCGTTGCGGCCGGTGGCGCTGGCGGCGCCATTCCGACCGCAGCGCTGCGAAGCGTTCGGCTGGCGGCGCGGCTCGAGGGCATCTTTCTGACGCCTGAGGATCTGATCGGCGATCTCGAACCGATCGAGCTGCCGGCGCTGCCGCCGGTCGCCTTTAGCCCGGTGCCGGTCGAGCCGCGGCCGGTTGCCGAGGACGTGCTCGAGCGCGTTTTCCGCAGCTACGCCCTCGCGATCCCGAACCGATGGAAGGTGCTCTATGAGGCGCTGAGCCAGCAGCAGCGCCTTGTCGATCTCGCCGTGGCCTTGCTCGGCCGAGGGCCGGAGAACGCAAAGCTGCTCGAGGCGACCGGCGGGGCGCTTCGCGTGCTGCGCATCTGGACAGCGCTTCAGAAGGTAGCCGGCGTTGCTGAGCGGGTGCGCCGTGAACTTGCCGCCGGCGCCTATGCCAGCATCGTGCTGTTCGCCGCGCACCACGATGTGCTGACGGAGCTCGGGCGGGCGATGGCCGATATGGACCCGCTGCGCGTCTACACCAGCACGCCGCCGGATCGGCGCCGCGTCATCGCCGACAAGCGGGCGCCGGTGCTCCTGTGCCAGATCGAGGCGGCCACCGCCGGCGTGTGGTTGGCGACCAGGGAGGCGCTATTCGTCGACGCGGATTGGAGCGTGGCTCGGAATGCCCAGGCCGTCATGCGGCTGCGCGGCGCCGGGCCGGTGCGCGCCCGCTTCGCCAAGCTGGCGCGCTCGAGCGACCAGGTCGTGCAGCGAGTGCTGTTTCAGGGAACGCGCTCTACGATCGGCTGAACCCGCGCCAGTTCCTCGACAGCCGGTCGGTGCTCAAAGATTGTCCGCCGCTCGCCGCCGAGCTCCTGCACGAGAGCCCAGCGGGTATATATCTCGGCGGTGCGTTCGGGAGGTGCCGATCCCACGTCGCCTGTGCGGAGATTGACGCGACGGCTTTCACCTCTGCCGGGCGTAATGACGAGAAACAGGTCGTTGCCGCGCAACTCGATCTCTAAGTGCGTCGCACTGGTGCCTGCAGCGCTCGCCGCGCCCTCGCGCTCGGAGGGAATGATGACCAGGTTTTCCAGCGCAACCACGGGCTTGTCGCCCACCTCGTCGCCCAAGATCACCTTGCCCAATGGCGCCTGTGGATTGCCTGGCGCGATCGCCAACACCAAAGCCCTGTCGCGGTCGGAGATCTTGAGGCCGATGAGCGGGTGCTGCTCGTAGGTGCAGCGGAAGGCGGTGCCGGCGGGAATCTCGCTGAAGAGCGTGCCGCGCCCGGAATGCAGCGTATGCATATTGTGCTCCTGATGGCAAAAACATACTACATCTAGGAGAGATGTGGCGCCGCCGGGCCAGTTTCAAGGATCGGGTGGTGCCGGCTGTCTGGATTGAACAGACGACCTACCGCTTACAAGGCGGTTGCTCTACCACTGAGCTAAGCCGGCTCCCTCGCGAAAATGTTACCTGGGCCGCTACCTGCCGCGCTAGATCGGCGCTAAGCCGCTGATCTTCAACGGATAGAATAGGTTTACAAAACCGCTGCTCTACCGCTGAGCTAACCCGGCCCTGCCGCGTCCGCCCGGTCCTCTTAACCCGCTGGCGGCCGCTTCGGCAAGAGCGACGCGAAGAGCCCGCCGCGGGTGCCGCCGGAAGTCACGCGGCAACCGCGAGCGGTCGCTCGGCGGCGAAGGGGAGGTCGGGCCGCAGCCGCAGCGCCATCAGCGAGCCCAGGAGAAGCAGGCCCAGCGAGGCGGTGAAGGGATAGGCCCAGCTGCCGGTCGCGTCGATCATATGGCCGAAGAACCAGGGCGAGATCATGCCGGCGAAGCCGAAGCCGAGATTCATGATGCCGCTCGCCGTACCGGCATGGGCGGGGGCGATGTCCATCGGCACCGACCAGATCGGCGCCACCACCAGCTCGGCAAAGAAGAAGCAGAGCGAGAGCGCGATGGTGACGACGGCCAGCTGATGCACCAGCACCACCGGCACGAGGCAGACCGCGGCGCCGAAGAGCCCCAGCGTGATGACGCTGCAGCGCGCCCGGCGCAGATCGCCGGTCCGCGCCAGGATGCGGTCGCTGATGAGCCCGCCCGCGGTGTCGCCGCCGACGCCGGCGACAAACACGGCCGTGGAGAGAAAGGCCGCCTGGCTCAGCTTCACATGGAAGTTGCCGTAGAAGAAGGACGGGATCCAGCTGAGAAAGAGCCAGAGCGTCCAGCCATAGCAGAAATCGACGGCGGTGACCGGCAGAATGCGGAGTGCGAGCCGGCTCCATTGCCGCAGGCGCTCGCGCGGCGGCAAGGCCGCCGGCGCCCGGCGCGGCGGCGGCAGTGCCGAGCGCTCGGCGTCGCTGAGGCCCGGATGACGGCGCGGATCGTCGCGGAAGAACCACACCCAGAGCAGCACCCAGACGAAGCTCGCCACGCCGACGACGACGAAGGAGCCGCGCCACGAGACGAGGGCGATGAGACCGACGACGATGACCGGCGTCAGCGCGTTGCCGATGCGCGCAAAGGAATGGGTGATGCCCTGCGCATAGCCCCGATCCGCTTCCGGCAGCCAGGTGGACATCGCGCGGGTCGCCGTCGGAAAGGCGGCGCCTTCGCCGATGCCGAGCAGCAGCCGCACGAGGCGAAGCGAGAGAAAGCCGCTCACCGCGCCGGTGAGAACAGTGGCGGCGCAGACGATGATGCCGCCGACGCCCAGCGTGAGGCGCGGTCCGAAGCGGTCTCCGAGCCAGCCGCCGATCACCTGGAAAATCGTATAGGGGAGCGCGAAGGCGCCGAAGGCGATGCCGAGCTCGGCATGGGTCAATCCCAGATCGCGCTGCACCAGCGGCGCCGCGGTCGAGACATTGACGCGATCCATGTAGTAGATGAGGTACATGAGGCAGAGCAGCCACAGCATCCGATTGCTGGCTGTCGGCTTCAGATAGCGCGCGAAGCCGCGTTGCCGAGTCTCTGCCATGCGCTTCTCCTTCGTGCCGCTCACGCGCCCGGGCGTGTCGTGCTCTTGATCTGAGTGCGATGCATGATGCGCCGGGCGGCGGGATCGAAGGGATCGCGCCGATGCATGGTGCAGCGATTGTCCCACAGCACGAGGTCGCCCGCGCGCCAGTGGTTGTACCAGGTGAAGTCGTCGCGCGTGGCAAAGCTCCAGAGCCGGTCGAGCAACGCTTCCGACTCCGCAATATCCAGTCCGACCAGATAGGCGTTGCGCCGTCGTCCGAGATAAAGGCAGCGGCGTCCGGATTCCGGATGAGCGCAGACCAGCGGGTGAGCGGCACCGGGCGAAACGCGTGGATCGTCGACGGCGGCGACGCCTTCGCGCAGATAGCCGCCGCTGTTGTAGGTGCCGTCATGCTTGATCATCAGGCCGGCGATCGAGCGCTGCAGCGCGTCGGGTAGCGCCTCATAGGCGCTGTACATATTGCAGAACCCGGTATTACCGCCGGCGGGCGGCACCTCGATGGCGTAGAGCATGCTCGCCATCGGCGGCGCTTCGAGATAGGACATGTCGGTGTGCCACACCGCCTCGCCGGCGCCCAGGCTGCCGATGGCGACGCCGTTCTCGACGACATTCGAGACGACGTAGATTTCCGGCTTCCCCTCGACGAAGCGCCGGCCGTTCTCCTGGACCGGCGCCCAGTCGAGCGCGCCGAAGCGGCGCGAGAACCGGACAAGATCATCGTCGTTCAGCTGCTGGCCGCGGAACAGCAGCACCGAGTGCTTGGTGAAGGCGCCACGGATGGCGGCGAAATCCTCGTCGTCGATGCGCCGCAGATCGATCCCGCCGATTTCCGCACCGACGCCGCCGCCGGTCGCCACGACGCTCAGCCGAGGGGAGGGGGATTTGTTGGCCGTGGCCGACAAGGAAGCGTCCTCCTGCTGCCTGGTCGCAACGGTAAAGGGTGCTCCTGCCGTTGCGCAAGAGGACAGTCGTTTCTGCAGCGGCGGCTGAGGGGTGCTGTGATAGCCTGCGAAATGGCCGCTGCGGTCCGGGCCTGCGTCATTGAGGGAGCGCCGAACAATTCTCAATGATGTACATCGCTGACGCAGCGCGGCGTCGCTCTCAGCCCGCTTGCGGCCGCTTCGGCGAGGGCGAGGCGAAAAGCGTGCGGCGGCGCGCATGCATCAGGATGGCGGCGAGATCCCAGGGGGCGACGCGCGGTTCGGCCGCGAGCTCCTCGGGCGTGAAGAGGCGCCGGCCGGCGCCCTCGTGCTGCACCATCCGATCGACGTCGCCCGCTTCGATCGGCACGACGAAGAAGCTCATGCGGTCGGTGCGCGGCGTGGCAAACGGCAGATCGATGACGAGCTCGGTAAGAAAATGGATGTCGCGCGGCGGGTATTCGAGCTCCTCGATGAGCTCGCGCCGGAGCGCCGCTTCGGCGCTCTCGCCGGCATCGACGCTGCCGCCGAAGAGCGCCCAATGGTCGGGCAGCAGGATGTCGGGCTTGGCATCGCGAAGCTGCATCAGGTAGCGGCCGTCTCCCGTCGCCATGACCGCCGCGGCGCACCAGCGCGCGATGGTGCGGCCGCCGCTCATCCGCCGCGCCGCGCGAGTTCGTAGAGCGCGATCGCCGCCGCATTCGAGACATTGAGCGAGGCGGGCTCGCCGCGCGTCGGCAGCCGTGCCAGCAGGTCGCAGCGCTCGCGCGTGAGCCGGCGCAAGCCGCTGCCCTCGGCGCCCAGCACCAGCGCGACGCGGCTGCCGGGATCGACCTCGCCCAGCGTCTTCTCGGCGCCTTCCTCGAGGCCGAGGCACCAGAACCCCGCTTCCTTCAGCCGGTCGAGCGTGCGTGCGAGATTGGTGACGCGCAGCAGCGGCACGGCCTCGAGCGCGCCCGAGGCGGCCTTGGCAAGCGCGCCGGTGACCGGCGGCGCACCATGCTCGGGCATCACCACGGCGCGCGCGGCAAAGGCCGCGGCCGAGCGCAGGATCGCGCCGACATTGTGCGGATCGCTCACCTGATCGAGCAGCACGACGACCTGCGTGCCGGGGGCGGCGCTGATCCCGTCGAGCACATCCTCGATGTCCTGCGCGGGCAGCGGCTCGGCGGCAAGTGCCATGCCCTGATGCACTGCACCCTGCGGCAGCAGCGCCTCAAGATCGCGCCGGTCGAGCACTTCGGGCGCTTCTGCGGCGGTGACCCGTGCGGCGGCGGATTGGGCGAGCGCGCGCAGCTCGCCCGCGGCTTCGGCCAACGCCACCAGCCGGCGGACGCGCCGCGCCGGGTTGGCGAGCGCAGCGGCCACGGCGTGCCGGCCATAAAGCCAGGGACCGGGATCGCGCGGCCGCGCCGGGGCCGGAGCGGGGCGGGGCCGCTCGGGTGCGCGCCTGGGATCGGGGCGGCGCTGGTCCTGGCGGCGGGGTGGCGGGCGTCGCGACATGCCCAAGCTTTAGCCCGCTTGAGCCGCGGGGGAAAGCCGCCGAGTTCCCGGCTCGCTTTATGCGAGAACCGGGCGCGCGAGGTGGCCGCAACCGTTGACAAAATCGGTCGAAGACCTTAATACCCGCCATCCGCTGCGCCGGCGGCAAGCGATCGCGGAGGGGTTGCCGAGCGGTCAAAGGCAGCAGACTGTAAATCTGCCGACTTCGGTCTTCGAAGGTTCGAATCCTTCCCCCTCCACCAATCGCTTGGTCGGCGGGATCGCATCTTCGGCGGCAGCGGCAGGTTAGGCGCGAGGCAGGGCGGGCCCAAGGCGGGTGTAGCTCAATGGTAGAGCTCCAGCCTTCCAAGCTGGCTACGTGGGTTCGATTCCCATCACCCGCTCCAGCGCCTTTCCTGGATTGACGCAGACTCTAGCGACGGGAAGCCGATCATGGCGAAGGCGAAATTTGAGCGGACGAAGCCGCATTGCAACGTAGGGACGATCGGCCACGTGGACCACGGGAAGACGTCGCTGACGGCGGCGATCACGAAGGTCCTGGCGGAGACGGGCGGGGCGACGTTCACGGCCTACGACCAGATCGACAAGGCGCCCGAGGAGCGGGCTCGCGGGATCACGATCTCGACGGCGCATGTGGAG
>DATNDG010000002.1:0-68233 GCA_035553515.1 Allostellaceae bacterium
ATGAGCGCCGCCGGGTGGGATTTCTACAGCAAGGAGTGGTGGCATTACCAATTGTTCGACGCCCGCAGCCGCTACCCGTTGCTCGGCGACAGCGTGCTGCCGCTGCCGATGATGTGACCCGCCTCCGTCGATGGCCGCCGCTCAGATGATTTTGCAGGCTTCGGCGAAAGCGAGGCGGGGATTGCGTGGCCGCACGCCGGCGGGATCGCCGTAGCCGAGGCTGCACAGGAAATTCGACCTGATCCTCCCCTCGGGGAAGAAGGCGGCATCGACGGCCATTGTCGAAACCCGACATCGGACCGCAATCGAGGCCGAGGGCGCGCGCCGCCATTATGAGATAGGCGCCCTGCAAGGTGCCGTTGCGAAAGGCGGTGGCGGCGATCAATTCCGGCTTGCCGGCGAACCATGCGCGCGCGTCGGTATGCGGGAAGAGACGCGACAGGTTCTCGTAGAATTCGATGTCGTAGCCGATGATCGCCGTTACCGGCGCCTTGAGCGTCTTGGCACGATTGCCTTCGAGAAGCAGCGGCACCAGCCGCGCCTTGGCCTCGGGCGAGCGCACGAAAAGCACGCGCATCGGGCTGCAATTGGCGCTGGTCGGCGGCATCTTGGCGAGTTCCCAGACCGCCTGCAGCAGCGCATCGCTGACCGGCTTCTCCTGCCAGGCGTTATGGGTGCGCGCCGCGCGGAACAGCGTGTCGAGCGCCGAATCGTCGAGAATGCTGCTCATCCTTCCTCCCCATGAAGAAAGGGCGCCGCAAGCAGCGGCGCCCCTTTTGCCGACGAACAACGCGTCCTAGATGGCGCGCACTTCCTGCACCTCGGGAATGTAATGCTTCAGCATGTTCTCGATGCCGGCCTTGAGCGTCGCCGTCGAGCTCGGGCAGCCCGAGCACGAACCCTGCATGTGCAGGAAGACGACGCCGTCCGTGAAATCGTGGAAGATGATGTCGCCGCCGTCCTGCGCCACGGCGGGGCGCACGCGCGTCTCGAGCAGCTCCTTGATCTGGGTGACGATCTCGTCATCCGCCTCGCCACCCTCCGCGCCGTTCTCGACGGCGCCCTCGGTCGCCAGCAGGACCGGCCGTCCGGCGGTGAAATGCTCCATGATGATGCCGAGTACCGCCGGCTTGAGCTGGTACCAGTCGCTGTCCTCGTCCTTCGTCACGGTGACGAAATCGCCGCCGAGGAAGACGCCGGTCACGCCGCCGACGGCGAACAGCCGCTCGGCCAGCGGCGAGCGCGCCGCGGCGGTCGCCGCGTCGGTGAAATTCGCCGTGCCGCTGTCGATGACCGCGCGACCGGGCAGGAACTTGAGCGTCGCTGGGTTGGGGGTCAGCTCGGTCTGGATGAACATCGACATTTCTCCGGGGATTTCTGGGGCCGCCGCGGGCGAGCGCACCTTGGCTGCTACGTTGGGCGAAACGACCGGCTTTTCAACCCTTTCGTTTCTGTGGGTATTGATAGAAAGGGTGGCGGAGATTCTATGTCAGCGCGTCGAGCTGCTGGTCGCTGAGGCTGCCCGGGACGATGGTGATCGGCACGCGCAGCTTGGTCAGCGCCTTGCCGGTCAGCGCGGTGATCAGCGGTCCCGGCCCCTCGGCGCCGGCGCTCGCCGCCAGCACGAGGACGGAGATGGTCGGCTCCTCGTCGATGAGGGCGAGGAGCTCGTCGCGCCGCCGTCCCTCGCGGATGAAGATCACCGGCATCGAGCCCGACAGCTCGGCGACCTCGGCCGAGAGTTTCTGCAGCAGCGCCTCGGCCTGCTCGCGCTGCTCCTCGCGCATCAGCGTCTCGACGGCGGCCCATTGCTGCAGATCGCTCGGCTCGATGACGTAGAGCAGGGCGACGCGGCCGCCGGTGTGCTGGGCGCGGCGCGCCGCATAGCGCAGCGCCACCTTGAGCTCGTCGCTCTCGTCGACGACGACGAGGAAGACGCGCTCCGGCGGGGCGAGTCCCACGCTCCTGGCATCTGGTTCGGTCGGCGGGTTCATCGTGCGGTCAGGCGTTGCGGAAGGGAACGCTGGCCAGCCATCCTGCCACCATCGCCGTCGCCACCGCAACCAGGCCGTAGATGGCGGCGCGGTGGTCGGCGAAATCGGCGATCTCGGCGTCGACGCCGATCTTGGAGATGACGAGCGGCGTCGTCTGCCCGCTCACCACGCCCTTGTTGCGGATGAGGAAGACCTGGACGAGATAGGTTCCGATCGGAACGTTGGACGGGAAGGCGAGGGTCGAGCGGAACAGGCGGTCGCCGAGAAAATCGACCTTGCCGACGGTTTCGCCGAAGGCGCCCTCGCGCTGCTGGCTTTCGATCAGCGCTTTGCGGAACGGCGTATCCTCTTCGCGCAGCGCGCCGCGCGCCAGCTTGAGGCGCAGGTAATCGAGGCCGAGCTCGTGAAAGCCGAGGACGTCCGGCGTGGTGATCGCGTCGAGCGGCCGGCTGCTGGCGATGCTGTAGAAGCTCGGCACGCCGACGAAGACCTCCTCCTTGGTATTGACCCAAACGCCGGCGACGCGGCGCTTGCGCCGCACCGCGACGTCGTGCTCGGGGCCGCGCACGACGACGACGACGTCGCCGGGCCCGTCGGTGGCGCCGAACAGCACGACGCTGGTGCCGGTGAAGGCGCCCGTGATGCCGATGAGGTGGCTGGTCAGGTCGGCGACCAGCGGCTCGCCGCGCGCGCCGCCGGCGATCAGCGCGACGAGCGCCGCGAGCATCAGGACGACGCGCCTCACAGCACCACCGCGGCGGAATAGAGCTGCTCGGGCGTCGCCGTCATGTCGACGGCGAGCTTGATGGCGACGGCGAGGACGAGCACGGCGAGCATAATGCGGAGTTGATCGCCGCGCAGCCGCGAGCCCATGCGCGTGCCGATCTGGGCGCCGAGCACGCCGCCGATGAGCAGCACGAGCGCGAGCACGGCGTCGACCGTGCGGTTGTTGATCGCCTGCAGCACGGTCACCGTCGCGGCGACGAAGATGATCTGGAACAGCGAGGTGCCAGGGACGACCATCGTCGGCATGCCGAGCAGGTAGATCATCGCCGGCACCATGACGAAGCCGCCGCCGATGCCCATGATCGCCGAGAGGATGCCGATGAGGAAGCCGAGGCCGAGCGGCAGCAGCGCGCTGATATAGAGCTTGGAGCGGCGAAACCGCATCTTGAGCGGCAGCCCGTGCACCCAGGTATGCTGGTGCAGCTTGCGGCGCGGCACGCCGAGCCGGCGGCGGCGCAAGAGGGTGCGCGTGCCCTCGACGAGCATCAGCGCGCCGAGCGTGCCGAGCAGCAGCACGTAGCTGAGATTGATCACCAGCTCGACCTGGCCGAGGCGACGCAGGATGCCGAACAGCCAGACGCCGAGCAGCGAGCCGAGGAAGCCGCCGACCAGGAGGACGCCGCCCATCTTGAAATCGACGTTGCCGCGCCGCCAATGCGCCAGCACGCCCGAGACCGAGGCGCCGACGAGCTGGTTCGCCGACGAGGCGACGGCGACCGCCGGCGGCACGCCGATGAAGATGAGGAAGGGGGTGAGCAGGAAGCCGCCGCCGACGCCGAACACGCCGGAGAGGAAGCCGACGCCGCCGCCAAGAGCCAGCAGGACGAAGACATCCAGCGAGACCTCGGCGATCGGTAGGTAGATTTCCATTGCGCCCGGCAGGTAGGGTTTTATCTTGGCGCGTGCTGCGCTGACCGGTTGATTGGGGCGATGGCGCCGCGCACCGCGTTCCGTCCGGCGCCGCTCGTCCCGCCGCCCACCTTACAGAAGCGATTCGCGGGGGCAAAGCCAAATCCCGCGGAAATGCGGCGAAATTCGCCGCCGCTGCCGCGCGGCGCGCTCACGGCCGCAGCAGGCCGACGATGTCCTGGACCTCGCGCAGATGCGGCGCGGCGATGGCGTCGGCGCGCGCGGCGCCGCGCCGCAGGACGCCGTCGATATAGCCGGGATCGGCGAGCAGGCGCCGCATCTCGTCGCCGATCCCGCCGAGGATGGCGACGGCGGTGGCGGCGAGCTCCTCCTTGAAGGCGGAGAAATTCTGCCCGGCGAAGCGCGCGACCGCCGCCGCCAGAGTCGTGTCGGTCAGCGCCGCGTAGATACCGAGGAGGTTGCCGGCCTCGGGGCGCGCGGCCAGCCCGTCCTCGCTGTCGGGCAGCGGCTCGGGATCGGTCTTCGCCTTGCGGATCTTGAGCGCGACCGTCGCTGCGTCGTCGGTCATGTTGATGCGCGAATAATCCGAGCTGTCCGATTTCGACATCTTCTTGCTGCCGTCGCGCAGGCTCATGACGCGCGTCGCCGCGCCGAAGATCTGCGGCTCGGGGAGCGGGAAATACTCGACGCCGTAGCGCCGGTTGAAGGCGCCGGCGAGATCGCGCGCCAGCTCCAGATGCTGCTTCTGGTCCTCGCCGACCGGCACGTGCGTCGCCTTGTAGAGCAGGATGTCGGCGGCCATCAGCACCGGGTAGGCGTAGAGGCCGAGCCCGGCATTGTCGCGCTGCTTGCCGGCCTTCTCCTTGAACTGGGTCATGCGGTTGAGCCAGCCGAGCGGCGTCAGGCAGGAGAGCAGCCAGGCGAGCTCGGCATGGCCCGATACCATGCTCTGGTTGAAGATGATGCAGCTCTCCGGGTCGATGCCGGCGGCGATGTAGGCGGCCGTCACCTCGCGCGTCTGGGCGCGCAGCAGCGCCGGATCCTGCGGCTGGGTCAGCGCGTGCAGGTCGACGATGCAGAAGATGCAATCGTAATCGCGCTGCAGCGCCACCCAATTGCGGATCGCACCCAGGTAATTGCCGAGATGCAGATTGCCGGTGGGCTGCACGCCCGAGAAGATGCGGTTCATGCGCGGGTTATCGCCGTGCGGCCGGCATGGGTCAAGCCGGCTGACGCCGCAAGCGGGCGCGCAGCTCCCGCCAGTCGGCGACGCCGAAGACGAGCGCCAGCAGCGCATATCCCGCAAGACCGCCGCCGATGAGCGCGGCAAGCGCCGCGAGCTTCACCGCGAGGCTGGCGGCAAGCGCGCCCGCCAGCAGCCGCTTCAGCAGCAGCAGCAGCGCGCCCATGCCGAGCGCCGCGCCCAGGATGCGCGGCAGCGCGCGCCGCAGCCTTTGGTCGAGCGCGAAATGGCCGCGGCGCGACAGCACGATGCTCAGCAGCAGCGCGTTGATCCAGCCGGCAATCGAAAGCGCCAGCGCGATGCCGGTCTGTGCCAGCAGTAATCCTAACCCCAGCGTCAGTGCCACATTCACCGCCATGGTGAGCGCCGCGATCTTCACCGGCGTCTTCGTGTCGTGGCGGGCGAAATAGCCCGGCGTCATCACCTTCACCATGACGAAGGCGGGCAGCCCCGCGGCATAGGCGGCGAGCGCCGGCGCAGTGGCGGCGGTATCGGCGGCGGTGAACTTGCCGTGCTGGAACAGCACCGCAAGGATGGGGTGGGCGGCGATGGCCAGGCCGATCGCCGCCGGCAGCGTGAGCAGCAGCGCCAGCTCCATCCCGCGATTCTGCGTGGTGTTGGCGGCGGCATCCTCGCCGAGCCGCACCTGGCGCGACAGCGGCGGCAGGATCGCCGTGCCGACGGCGATGCCGAGCACGGCGAGCGGCAGCTGGTTCAGCCGGTCGGCGTAATTGAGATAGGAGACGGTGCCGGTCGGCAGCAGCGAGGCCATCGCCGTCGAGACCACCAGGTTGATCTGCAGCACACCCGCGCCGAAGATGCCGGGCAGCATGATGCGCAGCAACCGGCGCACTTCCGGCGTAAGCCGCGGCAGCGGCAGCGACAGCGGCAGCCCCGCCTGCCAGCAGGAGAACATGAGCCAGAGGAATTGCGCGAGTCCCGCCGCCGCGACCGCCCATGCCAGCGCCTCGCCGGTCAGCGGCCGCACCAGCAGCAGCACGCCGATGAGGAAGATGTTGAGCAGCACCGGCGTGAAGGCGGTCGCGGCAAAGCGCTCGAGCGAATTGAGCACGCCCCCCTGCAGCGCGGTCAGCGAGATGAAGACCAGATAGGGGAACATGATGCGCGTGAGGTCGACGGCGAGCGCGAATTTCTGCGGGTCCGCGCGAAAGCCGGGGGCGATCACGTCGAGAATGCGCGGCGCCAGCAGCTCGCCCGCCACCAGGAAGATCAGCAGCGCCGCCAGCAGCACGGCGAGCGCGTCCTCGGCGAAGCGCCGCGCCACGGGGCGGCCCTCACGCGCGAGCTTGCCGGCGAAAAGCGGCACGAAGGCGGCGTTGAACGCGCCCTCGGCGAAGAGGCTGCGGAACATGTTGGGGAGCCTGAGCGCGACGAAGAACGCGTCCGAGATCGGGCTCGCGCCGAGGAAGGCCGCCACCAGCATCTCGCGCACGAAGCCCAGGAGGCGGCTCACCATGGTGTAGCCGCCGACGGTGGCGGCGGAGCGCAGCAAGGCCATGGGGGCAAGGGTGTAAAGGAATTGCCGCGGCGGCGGAAGGGCGCTTGTCATTTGCGCCGAGCGCGGCTAACGGTCGCGTCGGCGGCGAAGAGGGCGGGGCGCGACATGGATAAGATTCGCATCGGCATCACCGGCTGCGGCGGCCGCATGGGGCGGATGCTGGTGGCCGAAGTGCAGGGCGCCGCCGGGTTGCGGCTCTCGGGCGGCAGCGAGGCGCCGGGGAGCGCGTTGGTCGGCCGCGACATCGGCGAGCTGGCCGGCATCGGTCCCGTCGGGCTCCAGGCGACGGCGGATGCGGCGGCGCTGATCGGCGCCGCCGACGTCATCATCGACTTCTCCGCGCCGGCGGCGGCGGCGGAGCATGCCCGGCTCTGCGGCGAGCGTGGCGCGGCGCTGGTTCTCGGTACCACCGGGCTCGGCCGCGCCGAAAGCGCGGCGGTCGAGGCGGCGGCGGGTCGCACGGCCATCGTCTGGGCGGCCAATATGAGCCCGGCCGTGACTTTGCTGCAGCAGCTTGTCGCCGAGGCGGCGCGGCGGCTCGGCGAGGATTACGACATCGAGGTGCTGGAGATGCACCACAAGCACAAGGTGGATGCGCCCTCGGGCACGGCGCTGGCGCTGGGCCGCGCCGCCGCCGAAGGGCGCGGCATCGATCTCGCCAGCCGCAGCCAGCGCGTGCGCGACGGCCATACCGGGCCGCGCAAGCCCGGCGATATCGGCTTCGCCACCCTGCGCGGCGGCGATGTCGTCGGTGACCACAGCGTGATCTTCGCCGGCGAAGGCGAGCGGCTCGAGCTTATCCACCGCGCCGGCAGCCGGCGCCTCTTCGCCCGCGGCGCGGTGCGCGCCGCCCGCTGGGTGGCGGGCCGCAAGCCCGGCCTCTACGGCATGAAGGACGTGCTGGGATTAAACGGCTGAGAGCCGCGCCCGCCAGCGGGCGAGCGCCTGCGTGAGGCCGCGCGCGACCCCCCGCCGCTCCTCGGGCCCCAGAAAGCTCCCCACCACCACCGACCGGCCATGCGAGGTCAGCACCAGGCGGTTGGTATGCTCGTCCTCCTCCTCGAAGCGGACGCGCAGCCAGAAGGGCTGGAACTGCCAGCGCTTGCGCTCGCCATAGATGCTGATGCGGTCGACGGTGAGGCTGTCCTCGGTCAGCCGCAGCTCCTCGCTCTGCCGCGCCTGGCGATAGTTCAGGCGGAAGGCGAGCCAGACCAGCAGCACGTCGAGGCCGAAGAAGGGGGTCACCGGCCAGGCGCCGTGCAGCACGAAGAAGAGGCTGACGCAGAAGCTGACCCCGGCAATGAGCATCATCATCACCGCGAAGCCGCGCGGCGGCATGCTGCGGTGCGGCCGCAGCACAGCGTTATACTCCACCTCCGATACGGTCTCGGCCCGGTCGGTCATGCTTGGAACGATAGGTCAGCTCCTTGCCGAGGTAAACGCCGCAATGGCAGCGATCGTGCCCCGAGCGTGCTAAGCTCGGCGCCATGGACCCGAAGGACGTTGACGAGTTCTTCCGCCGGCTCGCCCGCGAGCGCCCCGATCCGCGCAGCGAGCTCGACTACATCAATCCCTATACGCTGCTTGTCGCCGTCGTGCTCTCGGCGCAGGCGACCGATGCCGGCGTCAACAAGGCGACGGCGGCGCTCTTCAAGCGCGTCTCGACCCCGCAGCAGATGCTGGTGCTCGGCGAGGCCCAATTGCGCGACTACATCAAGACGATTGGGCTCTTCAACACCAAGGCCAAGAACGTCATCGCGCTGAGCGAGAAGCTGGTGGCTGAGCATGGCGGCGAGGTGCCGCGGACGCGCGAGGCGCTGGAGCAGCTTCCCGGCGTCGGGCGCAAGACCGCCAACGTCGTCATGAACGTCGCCTTCGGCCAGCCCACCATCGCCGTCGACACGCATATCTTCCGCGTCGGCAACCGCACCGGCATGGCGCCAGGCAAGACACCGCTGCTGGTCGAGCAGGAGCTCGAGCGCGTCGTGCCCGACAAGTGGAAGCGCAACGCGCATCACTGGCTCATCCTGCACGGGCGCTACACCTGCATCGCCCGCAAGCCGCGCTGCGAGGTCTGCGTGGTCGCCGATCTCTGCGCCTATCCCGCCAAGACCGGCGTCGCCGCCACGCCGAAGCCCAAGGCACGCTCGCGCAAGAAGGCCGCGCCGCGCCGCCGCAAATAGCCGGATCAGCCGCCGCGCGGCTGCTCCTTCCTCGGCTCCTCCTTCTTCGGCTCGTTGTTGTCCCTGGACGCGGGATGCCGCTGCGGCGTCGCCGAGGGTCGGTGCTGCGGCGGCGCCGCATGCGGCTGCGGCGCGCGCACCCAGCCATGCGGCGTGGCGACGAGCCGCATCTGCTGCGGCGGGTGGACGGGCTTCGCTGCCGTGCGCTGCGCCGCGTGCTGGCCGGGGGGCGGCCGATGCGGCTGCGCCGCTTGAGCGCGTTCCTGCGGCCGCGCCGCGGCTGCGGGCGGATGCGCGTGTGAGGCCTCTTGCGGCTCGCGATGTTCGGCGGAGCGTCGGCTCGGGCCGGGTGCTTTGGGGAGAGCCGCGGCGGCGGCGGTCGGTCGGCCGGCCGTCGCTGGCGGCCGCTCCAGCCGTGGCGGCGCGTTCGGATGCGGCACCGGGCGCGCCGCTTCGGGCATGGCGATGCCGGCGCGCGCCGCTGCGCCAGGCTCCAGATGCGCCAAGCGCGGCGAGGCCTTCTGCCGCGCCAGCGCCTCGTGCGGTACGGCCACCACCGCGCGCTGCACCGGTGCGGCGCGGACGAAGGCGGATGCCGACACCACCGTCGCCGCGCGCGCATTGTGGAAATGCGTGACCGCCTCCGGCTGCGCGATCGTCGCCTTGGTGATCCGGTTGATCTCGACGCGGTTCACCGTGGTGATGTTCACCTCGCGGATATAGGTCACGCTCGCGACATAGGCCGGCCGGTAAATCTCATGCGGCGCGAGCGGCACCCATCCGACCGCCGGCATCGCGGGTCCGGCGGCGATGGCGACGCCGAACCCGGCGCCGCCGATGAAGGCGACCAGCGCCGGCGCGTAGACCGGCCGCAGCACGCGCTCGCCGGGACACCAGCCCCAGCGTCCGCCGACCTCGACCCAGCGCCCGTAATGGAACGGCGCGAAGCCCCAGGGCGCATCGTCGATCCAGGTCCATCCCCAGGGCGGGACCCAGGCCCAATGACCGTAGCGATAGGGCGCCCAACCCGTCGCCACCGCCGTCGGATACCAGACGGCGCCGTAATCGGGGTCGCGCGTCCAGCGTCCATACTGGTCGAGATCCTCATAGCCCGTGGTCTCGGGCGAGAGATAGGTGAGGCTCGCCTCCGCCTGCTGCTGTTGGTCGCGCTGGAGCGCCCAATCGTCGAAGGGTGTGGCGCTGCCTTCGCTGAGCGTCACGCTGGCGGGCTCGCCGGCCACCGCTGCCGTCTCGCCCTCGAGCACGTCGACGCGCGAGCGCGGCCCGCTCACCGCCGCGCGGCCTTGCAGAACCGTCACCCGCAGCCGGTCGGGCGGCGCGCCGGCCGGGCCGTTACCGTCGCCGGCGTCGATGTCGTAGCTGCCGGGCGCGAGCAGTGTCACCGGCCCGCGCGGCGTCATCACCACGACGCCGCCGCGCGGCATCGCCGCGAGATGCAGATTGATCACGCCCTCCGACAGCGACAGCCGCGTCGAGCGGTCATCGAGCGCGACGATGTCGAGCGCCGTCCTCTCATCGAGGCGGATCTCGGCCGCACCCACTTCGAGCTCCAGCCGGGCTCTCGGCTCGGTCCAGAACGACTCGCCGGCAACCACGGGATAGTTGAGCGGCGCCGGGACCCACTGGCTTTGACCGGCAGCATGGAACGATACCGTCCCGTCGATATGACTGATGCGGCCGACGCGGCCCGGCGGATCGCCCTGCGCCCAGGCCGTGCCGGCGGCGAGCACCAGGAACACGGCAAGCGATGTGCGGGTCAGCAATTTGCGGTGCATGAGCAGGCTCCTCCGCGGCGGAGCATCGCGGATCGATGACAGTGCCGCTGTGGCAATTCTAGGGCGCGCTTCACCACCGGTCGCCATGCCAATAATAGGGATGGTGGTAATAGCCGCCGCCCGTGTAAATGATGCAGCCGCCGAGCGAGGATACGGCGAGCATCAGGCCGAGGAGCGCGAGCCATCGTAAGCGATTCATCCGGTGATCTCCGCCGGCGCGAGATGCGCCTCGTCGGTTTCTATGCGTGAAGACCGGCGAAACGCGGCGGCTCTTTCGCGAATTTAATGATGGAATAGCGAAGCGGGCGCGACCGTTGTTGCCCGCCGCCGTTCAGCTCGAGGGCGCCGGCTCTTCGACACGGCGCAGCAGGAGCCTCAGCTCCGGCTTGCAGGAACCGCAATTCGTCCCCGCCGTTGTCGCTTCTCCGATCGCTTCGACGCTGTCGAGCCGGCGCTCGCGGATCGCCTGCTCGATGACCCGCTCGCCGATGCCGCAGCAGACGCAGACGAGCTTGCCGGCGTCGGGCGTGCCGGGCGGCGGCTCGCCCGAAAGGAGGCGCAGGCGGAGCGCGTGCACGCTGGGTTCGGCGAAGAGCCCCACCAGCCAGTCGCGCGCGATCGCCGGACGCTGCGGCGCGACGAAGAGGCAGGCATCGAGCCGGTCGCCGACCAGCCGCGCATAGCGGAAGCTGCCGGCCGCGGGGTCCTCATAGGTGAGCCACTGCACCGCCCGGCGCGCTTCGGGGAAGATGCGTCTTGCCCAGGCTTCCCAATCGGCCGGCGGCTCGTCGCCGGCGAGCTCGTAGCGCCAGCCATCATGTGTCACCGCTTGTGTCCAACCGATCCCCTCGAGCGCGCCGGCGGGGAGCCGGCGCCGCGTCGCGAGGAAGGCCTGCCATCTGGGATGCCGCCGCTCGACGCGCACCGGCGTGTGCTTCAGCTCCGGCTGACCCGAGATCGGATCGGTCGCGGCGTTGACCACGGCGCCGATGCGCGCATCGCTCGCATGGGTCGTGCCCCAATGGATCGGCGCGAAGACGCTGCCGCGCGGCTGCTCCGCGCTGTGGCGAAGCCGGAGCACGGCTTCGCCATGCGCCGAGATCACCCGGACGAGCTCGCCATCGGCGATCGCGGTGTCCGCCGGATGGACGGCGAGGAAGGGCTCGGGCTCATGCGCGGCGAGGCTGGGCGAGCGGCCGGAGCGCGTCATGGTGTGCCATTGGTCGCGCAGCCTGCCGGTATTCAGCAGCAAGGGGAACATCGCCGAGAGTGGATGGCGCGGCGGGCGCGGCGTCACCGGCACGAGCCGCGCGCGGCGATCGGCGGTGAAGAAGCCGCCCTCGGCGAAAAGCCGTTCGGTGCCCTGCGGCCGTGCGCGCGGCACCGGCCATTGCACCGGCGTCAGCGCCTCGTAGCCGGCATCGTCGATCTCGGCGAGGCCGCCGATATCGAAGGCGCGGCTGCCGTCATTCTCGAATTCGGAAAGCCGCGCATGCTCGCGGAAGATGTCGGCCGCGGAGCGATAGGCGAAGGACCGGGCGAATCCCAGCCGCTGCGCCACTTCGGCGATGATCCGCCAGTCGGCACGCGCCTCCCCCGGCGGCTCGAGAAAAGCGCGCTGGCGCGAGATGCGCCGCTCGGAATTCGTCACCGTTCCGTCCTTCTCGCCCCAGGCTAGCGCCGGCAGCAGCAGATCGGCGCAGCGCGTGGTGTCGGTGTCGCGCATGCAGTCGGAGACGATGACCAGCGGGCAGCGTTTGAGCGCCGCGCGCACGCGCTCGGCTTCCGGCATGGTCACCACCGGGTTGGTGGACATGATCCAGAGGGCGCGGATCCGGCCCTCGGCCAGCGCGTCGAACATCTCGACCGCCTTGAGGCCGGCGCGCTCGGCCAGGGCCGGCGCGTGCCAGAAGCGCCGGGCGATGTCGCGATCCACTGGATTATCGATCTCGAGATGCGCTGCGAGCTGGTTGGCGAGGCCGCCCACCTCGCGCCCGCCCATCGCATTGGGCTGCCCGGTGAGCGAGAGCGGCCCCGCGCCGGGCTTGCCGATGCGCCCGGTGAGCAGGTGGCAATTGAGAATGGCGGTCACCTTGTCGGTACCGCTGCTCGACTGGTTGATCCCTTGCGAATAAAGCGTCATCGCTCGCTGGCTTTCGGCGAACCAGCCATAGAAGCGGTGAAGATCGGCCACCGGCACGCCGCAGCGCTCGGCGATGCTCGCGAGCGACGGGGCGGCGGCGCGCGCGGCGCCGAGCGTCGCGTCCGCGCCCGCGGTGTGACGCTCGAGGAACTCGCGATCGATCCGGCCGGTCTCGGCAAGATGGACGAGAAGACCGGCGAACAACACCGCGTCGCTGCCCGGGCGCAGCGCCAGATGCAGATCGGCCGCGTCGCTGCTGCGCGTGCGCCGCGGATCAATGACGACCAGCCGGCGCTCGGGATGCGCGGCACGGGCGCGCGCGATGCGGTCGAACAGGATCGGATGGCACCAGGCCGCGTTCGATCCGGCCAGCACCACCAGCTCCGCGGCATCGAGATCGGCATAGCTCGCCGGCACGACATCGGCGCCAAAGGCACGGCGATGCCCGGCAACGCTCGAGGCCATGCAGAGCCGCGAGTTCGTGTCGATGTTGGCCGTGCCGAGAAAGCCTTTGCAGAGCTTGTTGGCGACGTAATAGTCCTCGGTGAGCAGCTGGCCCGAGACGTAGAAGGCGACGGCGTCGGGGCCGTGCTCGTCGATGGTGTGCGCAAGACCTTCGGCGGCAATCGTGAGCGCGCGGTCCCAGGAGACGCGCTCGCCCCGCCAGAGCGGATGGAGCAGCCTTCCGGCCGGCCCCAGCGTCTCGGCCAGCGCGGTTCCTTTGGAGCAGAGCCGACCGCGATTGGCGGGATGTCCGGCATCGCCGGCGATCTCGACCGCGCCGTCCCAGGAGCGGCCGGCACGAATGCCGCAGCCGACGCCGCAATAGGGGCAGGTCGTCGATACCGTGCGCTGCATCACGCGGCTGCGCGGCCTGCGCGCTCCGCGAGCCGCGGCTGGCCGAACATCACCGAGTGGCGGATCGCCGAGATGTCGGCGCGCTCGCGCATCAGCCGCTGATACCAGGGACCGTCGGCGGTATCGCCGTAGAGCACCGCGCCGTCGATGCGGTTGTCGCGCAGGATCAGCTTCTTGTAGACGCCCGACGACGGGTCGTGCAGGACGATGGTCTCAGTGTCGGGGCCGCCGGCGACATTGCCTGCCGAGAACAGCTCGACGCCGGTGACTTTGAGTCTGGCCGCGGCAAGCGAGCCCGGATAGCGCGCGCAGCCCCAATCGACGAGATGGTTGGCGCAGACCTTGGCCTGCTCGTAGAGCGGCGCGAGCAGGCCGTAGGTGCGGCCATGGCTCTCGGCGCATTCGCCCACGGCATAGATCGCGGGGTCATAGCTCAGCATCGTGCTGTCGACGACGATGCCGCGGCGGCAATGGAGCCCGGCCGCGCGCGCCAGCGCCACATTGGGGCGGATGCCGACCGCCATGATGACGAGGTCGGCCGGGATCTCGCGTCCGTCCTTCAGTCGCACATCGCTCACGGCCTCGCCGCCGGCGATCTCCACCGTTTCGGCCGGCATGACGAAATTGAGTCCGCGCAGCTCGAGAGAGTGGCGCAGCAGCTGTCCGGCATCGGCATCGAGCTGCTGCTCCATCAGCGTCGGCATGAGATGCACCACCGTCACTTTCATGCCGCGCTTCATCAGCCCGCTGGCCGCCTCGAGACCGAGCAGGCCGCCGCCGATGACCACCGCGTATTCATGCTGGCGCGACGCGGCGAGCATGCGGTTGACGTCGGCGATGTCGCGAAAGCCGACGACGCCCGGCAAGCCCGCACCCGGGATCGGCGGGACGTAGGGAAGCGAGCCGGTGGCGATGAGCAGCCGGTCATAGCGCGCCACCGTGCCGTCGGTGGTGCTCACCTCGCGCCGCGTACGGTCGATTAGGGAGACCGCCTTGCCTTTGTGCAAGGTGATGTCATGCGCGCGGTACCATTCATCGTCATGCAGCACGATGTCGTCGACGCGCATTTCGCCGGCGAGCAGCGGCGATAGCAGGATGCGGTTGTAGTTGCCGTGGGGCTCGGCGCCGAAGATGGTGATGTCGTAGAGCTCGGGCGCGAGGCGCAGCACTTCCTCGACGACGCGCATCCCGGCCATGCCGTTGCCGATGACAACCAGTTTGCGGCGCATCGCTTGCGATATTCTTGTCATCGCCGGGAATCTCGCAAACCTCGTGCCAGAACCGGCGTCGGACCCGGACCGCCGGAGAGAAGGGCGGCGGCGGGCGCGCTGATCGCGATCGGCGCAGCCGGCTGCGCAAAAAAGCCAATCTTGCCGATGGAATGAGCAAGCGCGCTCGCTGCTCAAAAACGCGGCACTGGCGGGAAATCGCCGGATTGGCGCGCCGGGCGTCGATGCGCCGCGACCTCGGCACCCTGGCACATGTCTTGCGACGCTTTGCGGGCGCGCAATCCAGGCGCGCTTCGCGCATGGGGGCGTCATGGCGCCGAGCTTCAGCGACTTCAGGAAAACCGGCCACTGGCCAACTCTGCTGGCCGCCTTCCTCTATTTCGATTTCAGCTTCATGGTCTGGGTCGCGCTCGGCCCACTCATTCTCTATGTAGCGCGACCGCTCGGGCTTTCGGTTGGCGACCGCTTCGATATCGTCGCCATACCGATTCTCGCCGGTGCCGTGCTGCGCGTGCCCTTGGGAGCGCTCGCCGATCACATCGGCGCCAAGGCGACCGGCGCCGGGGCGCAGCTCCTGGTCATCATCGCGATCGCCTATCCGTGGCTTGCCGGGCTGCACAGCAAGCTCGAGCTCGAGCTGCTCGCGCTCGCGCTCGGGTTCGCCGGCGCGTCCTTCGCCGTAGCGCTGCCGCAGGCAAGCCGCTGGTATCCACCGCGCTATCAGGGCCTGGTCATGGGCATCGCCGGTGCCGGCAATATGGGCGTGGTGCTGGAGACGCTGAGCGCGCCCTGGCTCGCCGAGCATTTCGGTTGGCAGACCGCCTTCGGCACCCTGCTGCTTTTCCTGGTGCCGACCCTGGTGTTCTACCTCTGCGCCGCAAAGGATGCGCCCGAGCACCGGCAGCGCGCGAGCTGGCGCAGCTACCGCGCGCTCCTCGCCGACGGCGACAGCTGGCGCTTCATGTTCTTCTATTTCATCACTTTCGGCGGCTTCGTCGGGCTTGCCAATGCGCTGCCGCTCTATTTCACCCTGCAGTTCCATGTCTCGGGCATTGCCGCCGGGCTGATCGTTGCAGTCATCGTGTTCTTCGGCTCGGCCTTCCGCCCGCTTGGCGGCCATATTGCCGATCGGCTTGGCGGCATCCGCACGCTGCTCGCGTTGTTTGCGGTGGTGAGCCTCGCCTACTTCGCCATCGCCTTTTTGCCCGCCGGACCTGCTGCGGCCGTCGGGCCGGGTTGGGGCGTGGCGGCGATGCCGGGCATCGCCTGGATTGCCATGCTGCTCTTTTCGATCGGCGTGCTCGCGCTCGGCATGGGCAATGGCGCGGTCTTTCAGCTCGTTCCGCAGCGCTTTCGTCGCGAGATCGGCGTCATGACCGGGTTGGTCGGCTGCGCCGGCGGCATCGGCGGTTTCCTGCTGGCGCGCGTGCTCGGCCTGTCGAAGGTCTATAGCGGCGGGTTCACCGACGGCTTCATGCTGTTCAGCCTGCTGGCGCTTGCCTGCCTCGCGGGGCTGAGCCTGGTGCGCAAGCGCTGGCGCTCCTCCTGGGGCGCCGCCTCGGGTGCGCGCGTCTGAAGGGGGTCAGAGGCGGGTCTGGGGGCTGTGTCGTATGACGGCATCGCCGCCGCCGGCGCAGTCCCCGCCGCCGGTCCGGAGCAGGCTGCGCTCGCGCGTCTCGCTGTAGAGCACGCGAATGCCGCCGGTTCCTCGATAGAGGAAGAGGTCGAGCACGCAATCGACGCCCCGATATTGCCACAGCTCGGCCGGCGGCTCGTCGCGGCGGAAATCCGGCTCGCCGAGCAGCGCTACCACCTGTGCCGCGCTGAGGCCGGTGAGCCTGCGCGGTGCCGGCAGGCGGTTGGCGAGGGGCGAAGCGCCGATCGGCGCGGCGCCGCCGGCGAGGCCGGGCGGCGTCGCCGGTGCCGTGCTGCAGGCGGCGAGGAGCGTCAGCCCCAACCCGGCAAAAAGAAAACGGCGGAAGCGACCGCCCGCGATGGCGGCTGCTTCGCCGTTTCCTGTACCGGCCGCGTCGAGCGACCCGACCATTCCGACCTGTTCCCCGGGGCGAGACTGTCGCCCCGACGCGCTAGCTGGCCTTCGCCTCGTCCGCCAGCGACAGGATGGTCGGGCGCGTCACCGGCGTCGGCATGTCGCCTTCCGCAATCGGCTGCGCCTGGATGTCGCCCGAGATCTGCCCGCCGCACTCGATCTCGATCTGACCGTAGCGCACGGTGCCGATGACCCGGCCGCTGGCACGGATCAGTAGACGGCGGCGAACGTTAAGGGTCCCTTCAAACCGGCCGCGAATCTCTGCGTCGTCGATCGAGGCCGAGCCCTTGAAGAGGCCGCTCTCGGCGATGTCGATGTCGCGGCAATTGGCGAGATTGGCCTCTACGCTGCCCTCGACCACCAGCCGGTCGCAGGCGGTGATCTCGCCGGAGAGCGAGATCTCGCGTCCGACGATGAGCTTGCGGATCTCGGCGTCGCGCTTGACCGGCGTCGGCACGGTCGGCGTGCGCGGGGTCTCGCTGGCGATGGCCGGCTTCAGCGTCTCGATCGGCTTCAGCGCCTCGAGCGGCTTCACCGGCTCGACATTCAGTGGCCGCGAGCCTGCCGGCATGGGCGGGCGGGCGGGCGCGGGGGTGGGCGCGGCGCCCGATGGGCGCGGGCCCGGCTTTGCCGGGATGCCGAGCTCATCACCGAGCTCCGGCAGGAGCTTATCGTCGTCGGAGTTCTTCTTGCGGCCGAACATGGCGGGACACCTGGATGGGGTTTGATGTACGGGGTCGAGCCTCGCGCCGACAGATTAATCTTTCATTAACCCTGTGCGTCGCAGGCCCGCGAAAGTTTCGAGCGAGTCGTCCCGTCTTAGCCCTTCGAAGACATGCAGCATGAAAGCCGCCGCCATCACCGGCGCCACCAGATTGATCAGGGGCAACGACAGCAGAGTGACGATGACAACCCCGGCCAGAACCAGCCGACCGCGATGCCGCCGCCACATCGCCCGCGCCGCACCCCGGTCCACCCGACGGAGCGCGATAAGCTCAAAATATTCACGCCCGACAAGATATCCGTTCAATCCATAGTAGATAAAGAAATTTATCGCCGGGATCAGATAGAACGGCAGAGCCAGCAGATTGAGCACCAGCGCGAGCAGCAGCAGCCGGAGCGCGCCACCGAGCCCGGCGAGCACGCCGCTGCTCCGTGCGCGCCCCATGCCAGGATATCTGCGGCTTTCCACCGATTGCACGATGTCGTCGAGGAAGAATCCCAGGATCAGCATCGTCACCGCCGGAAACAGCAGCCAGGCGAGGAACAGCGCGGCGAGATCGCCGGCCACCGCGATGAGCGTGTCGAGCCAGGAAATCCCGGCGACTCGGGCATGGCCGAGCAGCGCGCCGGCGGCGAGCCACAGCAGCACCAGCAGCAGCGTTGCGAGCACGAGGCTGATGCCGATGGTGCGGCGCTGCTCGGGCGCGAAGGTATCCTCGACGGCCAGGCGCAATTCGCTCAGCATCGCCCCTCCCGGGGTGCGGCATCCCAGTCCTGCGGCGCGCCAGCCTCGCGCCGCGCTTCGCCCGAGGCAAGCGGCGTCGCGTCGGCTTTGCCGCAAATGCTTGCCGGCTTGACCGGCCCTCCTATACTCCGCGCCGATTTTTCTGGCAGGCGCGGAAGGGGTTTATGGCAATGGCAACTCTCGATGTCGTCGGCATCGGCAACGCGATCGTCGACGTCATCGCCCGCGCCGATGACGCCTTCCTCGCGCGCGAGGGGCTGGCCAAGGGATCGATGCAGCTGATCGACGCGGCCCGCGCCGAAGCGCTCTACGCGGCGATGGGCCCGGCGATGGAGATGTCCGGGGGCTCGGCCGGCAACACCATGGCCGGAATCGCCTCGCTCGGCGGCAAGGGCGCCTATATCGGCAAGGTCGCGGCGGACGAGCTGGGCGAAGTCTTCGCCCATGACATCCGCTCGATCGGCGTGCGCTTCGAGACTGAGCCGCTGCGCCGGGGCGCGCCGACCGCGCGCTCGCTCATCCTGGTCACCCCCGACGCGCAGCGCACGATGAACACGTTTCTCGGCGCCTGCGTCGAGCTTGGGTCCGAGGACATCCCGCGCGAGCTCATCGAGGCGGCACAGGTGACCTATCTCGAGGGCTATCTCTTCGATCCGCCGCAGGCCAAGGCCGCGTTTCAGAAAGCGGCCGAGCTCGCCCATGCCGCCGGCCGCAAGGTGAGCCTCACCCTGTCGGATGCCTTCTGCGTCGGCCGCTATCGTGCCGAGTTCCTGGCGCTCATCGCCGGCCATGTCGACATCCTTTTCGCCAACGAGGCGGAGATCACCGCGCTCTACGAGACCAAGAGCTTCGATGCGGCGTTGGCATCGGTGCGCGGCCATTGCGAGATCGCGGCGCTGACGCGCAGTGAGAAAGGCTCGGTCATCGTCACCAGGAACGAGGCGAAGGCGATCCCGGCGGCGCCGGTCGAGCGCCTCGTCGATACCACCGGCGCCGGCGATCTCTACGCCGCGGGCTTCCTCTTCGGGCTCACCCATGGCCGCGACCTGGCCACGTCCGGCCGGCTCGGCAGCCTCGCCGCAGCCGAGGTGATCTCTCATTACGGCGCCCGGCCGGAAGCCTCGCTCAAGGCGCTCGCAGCGAAAGCCGGTCTGCTCTGACATTCCCGTCGACCGGCGCGGCGAACTCGGCTATACCGGCGCCGCCATTGCGCTTTCCGGCGCGGATGCCCACTTAACAGCGTCATCCGTCATTTCCTCTTAACCATTCTTCGGCATTCTGCGGCGCCCATGGACATCCGTAACATCGCCATCATCGCGCATGTCGACCACGGCAAGACCACGCTGGTGGACGCCTTGCTGCGCCAGAGCGGCGCATTCCGCGCCAACCAGCAGGTGATGGAGCGGGCGCTCGACAGCAACGATCTCGAGCGCGAGCGCGGCATCACCATCCTTGCCAAATGCACCTCGGTGCTCTGGCGCGACGTGCGCATCAACATCGTCGACACGCCGGGCCATGCCGATTTCGGCGGCGAGGTCGAGCGCATCCTCAGCATGGTCGATGGCGTCGTCGTGCTGGTCGATGCGGCGGAAGGGCCGATGCCGCAGACCAAGTTCGTGGTCGGCAAGGCGCTGCGCCAGGGCCTCCGGCCGATCGTCGTCATCAACAAGGTCGACCGGCCGGATGCGCGCGTCCATCAGGTGCATGACGAGATCTTCGATCTCTTTGCCGCGCTCGATGCCACCGACGAGCAGCTCGATTTTCCGACGCTCTACGCTTCCGGCCGCGCCGGATGGGCGGTCGCCGATCTGGAGGCGCCGCGCCAGGATCTGAGCACGCTCTTCGACCTCATCCTGAGCCACGTGCCGTCGCCGGTCGCCGATCCCGGCCGGCCCTTCGCCATGCTGGTCACCACGCTGGAGAGCGATCCCTATCTGGGGCGCGTGCTGACCGGGCTCATCCACAGCGGCACGGCGCGCGTCAACATGCCGGTTAAGGCGCTGGCGCGCGACGGGCGGGTGATCGAGCAGGCGCGCCTCACCAAGCTGCTGGCGTTCCGCGGGCTTGAGCGCAAGCCGATCGACGAGGCCGAGGCAGGCGACATCATCGCCATCGCCGGGCTTGCCGAGACCACCGTCGCCGATACCATCTGCGCGCCGGAGGTAGCCGAGGCGCTGCCGGCGACGCCGGTCGATCCACCGACGCTCGCCATGACCTTCTCGGTCAATGACAGCCCGCTCGCCGGCCGCGAGGGCAGCAAAGTCACCTCGCGGATGATCGTCGAGCGGCTGCGGCGCGAGGCCGAGGGCAATGTCGCGATCCGCGTGCGCGAGACCGAGGACAAGGACGCGGTCGAGGTCGCCGGTCGCGGCGAGCTGCAGCTCGGCGTGCTCATTGAGACCATGCGGCGCGAGGGCTACGAGCTTGCCATCTCGCGCCCGCGCGTGCTGTTCAGGACCGATCCCGCCACCGGCCAGCGCCTCGAGCCGATCGAGGAGGTGCAGGTGGATGTCGATGAGGAGTTCTCCGGCGTCGTCGTCGAGAAGATGGCGATGAGGAAGGCCGAGCTCGTCGACATGCGTCCCTCGGGCGGGGGCAAGCAGCGCATCTCCTTCCACGCGCCGACGCGCGGCCTCATCGGCTATCAGGGCGAATTCCTCACCGACACGCGCGGCACCGGCATCATGAGCCGGCTCTTTCACGGCTACGCGCCCTGGAAGGGGCCGATCGAGGGCCGCCGCAACGGCGTGCTGATCTCCACCGGCGACGGCTCGGCGGTCGCCTATGCCCTCTGGAACCTCGAGGATCGCGGGCCGATGTTCATCGTGCCCGGGACCCAGGTCTATCAGGGCATGATCATCGGCGCGCACACGCGCGACAACGATCTCGACGTCAACCCGATCAAGGGCAAGCAGCTCACCAACATCCGCACCACCTCCAAGGACGAGGCGGTGCGGCTGACCCCGCCGATCCTGATGACGCTCGAGCAGGCGATCGCCTATATCGCCGATGACGAGCTGGTCGAGGTGACGCCGAAATCGATCCGCCTCAGGAAGCGTTTCCTCGACCCCAACGAGCGCAAGCGCCAGGCGCGCGCCGCGCAAGCGGGGTGAAAAGCTTTCAGCCGTCGGCTCTCAGCCATCGGCCTTGGCCGCAATTGTGAGCATTTGGGTTCGCGCGACCGACGGCTGACGGCGGATAGCTGACAGCTTGGTCCTTTCCCGCTATCGTCGCCGCTTCCTCAGCCCGGAGCGGTTCACTCGATGCGTTTCAAAGCCCTTGCCGTCGCCCTCGGCCTCTTCCTGCTGGCGCTGGCGCCGGCGCGGGCCGCCGACCCCCAGAACACGGTCTATATGGACGTGCCGAAGGGGCGCGTGGTGATCGCACTGCGCCCCGACCTCGCGCCGAAGACGGTGGCGCATTTCAAGGATCTGGTGCGGCGCGGCTTCTATGACGGGCTCACCTTCCATCGCGTCATCGCCGGTTTCATGGCGCAGACCGGCGATCCCAGGGGTGACGGCACCGGCGGCTCCGGCCAGACCGTGCCGGCGGAGTTCAGTCAGGGGCATTTCGTCCGCGGGACGCTGGGCCTCGCCCGCGCGCAGGATCCCGACAGCGGCGACAGCCAGTTCTTCATCTGCTTCGCGCCGGCCCCGTTCCTCGATGGCAAATACACCATCTTCGGCCAGGTGGTCTTGGGCATGGAGGCGGTCGACGCGATCAAGAAGGGCGACCCCAACCGCAACGGCGCCGTGACCGATCCCGATCGCATCCTGCGCATGCAGATCGCCGCCGATGCCGACAAGGCGAAAAAGGGCTGACCGGCGCTTGCCGCTGCACGGGCGGTGTGGGATAACGCGCCCATCGCTTACTGGAGGTGCGGAATGAGCACGGCGGATCTGGAGAACACGCTTTATCTCGACGTGCCCGCCGGCCGCGTCGTCATCGAGCTCAAGGCCGATCTCGCGCCCAACCATGTCGCGCGCATCAAGGAGCTGGCGCGCGAAGGTTTCTATGACGGCATCGTCTTTCACCGCGTCATCGACGGCTTCATGGCGCAGACCGGCGATCCGCGCGGCGACGGCACCGGCGGCTCCGGCCGCAAGCTCAAGGCCGAGTTCAATTCCGGCAAGCATGCGCGCGGCACCTGCTCGATGGCGCGCGCGCAGAGCCCCGACAGCGCCGACAGCCAGTTCTTCATCTGCTTCGCGCCGGCCCCCTTCCTCGACGGCAAGTACACGGTCTGGGGCCAGGTGGTCTCGGGCATGGAGCACATCGACGCGATCAAGAAGGGGGACGACGACGACAACGGCGCGGTCGACGATCCCGACAGCATTATCCGCCTCCAGGTGGCTGCCGACGCCAAGTAGCCTGTCGCGCGGAGCGCGGCGGTGCTGAAGTCCTGGCTGGCGACGCTCGCGGTCTATCGCGACCGGCGCATGCTGGCGATCCTGTGCATGGGATTTTCCAGCGGGCTGCCGCTGCCGCTCACCTTCGGCACGCTTTCCTACTGGCTGGCGGAGGCCGGTGTCTCGCGCACAGAGATCGGCCTCTTCGTGCTGGTGGGCTTCTCCTACAACTACAAATTCGTCTGGTCGCCCTTCATCGACCGGCTGCCGATCCCGTTTCTCACGCGCCGCCTCGGCCGGCGGCGCAGCTGGGCGGTGGTGATCCAGCTTCTGCTGATGGCGGCGATCTTCGCGCTGGGGCGGAGCGAGCCGCGCACGGAGCTCGCCGCCATGGCGCTGCTTGCGGTGATCGTGGCCTTTCTCTCGGCGAGCCAGGACATCGTCATCGACGCCTACCGCATCGAGCTGCTGCGGCCCGAGGAGCAGGGCGCGGGCGCGGCGGCGACGCAATGGGGGTACCGCATCGGCATGCTGGCCTCGAGTGCCGGCGCCTTCGACGCCGCGGCCTTCGGCGGCTGGCACTACGCCTATTCCATCATGGCCGCGCTGATGCTGGTGGGGCTCATCACCGTGCTGATGACGCGCGAGCCAGCGGTGCCGGTAGCGCCGGTCGCGGCGCGCGGCGCCGGCTTCGGCGCGCACCTCTCGCTCTGGGCGCACGAGGCGATCCTCCTGCCGTTCAGCGACTTCATGCGTCGGCGCGGCTGGCTCACGATCGTCGTCTTCATCATCCTCTACAAATGCGGCGAGGCGCTGGCCGGGACGATGGCGAACCCGCTCTACCAGCAGCTCGGATTCACCAAGCTCGAGGTCGGCAATATCGGCAAGTTCGTGAGCTTCGCCGCCTCGCTCTCCGGCGTGGCGCTGGGCGGCGTGCTGGTGGCGCGCCTCGGCGTCTTCGGTGCGCTGCTGCTGGCCGGCGTATTGCAGATGCTCTCGACGCTGCTCTATGTCGCGCTGGTGCTGGCCGGGCACAACGATTTCATGCTGGCGCTCTCGATCTTCGGCGAGAACTTCACCGGCGCCATGGCGTCGGCCGCCTTCGTGGCCTATCTGTCCGGCCTCTGCAGCCCCGCCTTCACGGCGACGCAATACGCGCTGTTCTCGTCGATCGCGGCGGTGCCGATCCGCGTCCTCTCGGCGCCGGCCGGCTGGCTTGTCGACCGGCTCGACTGGATCCCGTTCTTTCTGCTGGCGACCACCGCCTGTGTACCGAGCCTGTTGCTGTTGTTGTGGCTCAGGCGCCGCATCGTCGGCGCGCCGCCGCTGCCCGCCGATGCCGTCTGACGCTCGTCAGCGCGCTCAGCCGATGCGCAGCAGCCAGGCGCGGTTCTCGTTGAGCCAGTCGCGGTGCCGCTCGACGTCCGGCACCAGCTTCTGCACCAGCTTCCAGAAGCGCGGCCCGTGATTCATCTCGACGAGATGCGCGACCTCGTGCGCCACGACGTAATGCAGCACCGCTTCGGGCGCCATGACCAGGCGCCAGGAGAAGGCCATGTTGCCATTGGCCGAGCAGCTGCCCCATCGGGTCGTCGTGTCGCGCACGCTGATGCGGCCGACCTCGCGATCGATGCGCGCGGCGAGACGGCGCGCGCGGCGGGCGAACTCCTCGCGCGCCCGCTCCTTCAGGAAGTCGCGCACCCGCCGGGCAAGGTGCGGCGCCTCGCCGGTGACGCGCAGCTCGCTGCCCTCGGTCCACACCGGGCCCTTGCCGCGGGCGCGCGCGACCCGGCGGATGCGATGAGGCACGCCCAGGATCGGCACGCTCTCGCCCTCGGCGAAGGTGATGCGCGGCGGCAGGGCGGCCAGGCGGCTTTCAACCCAGTCGCGATTTGACCTAAGGAAATTCAACGCCCGCGGGAGGGGGGTCCGCGGCGGCAGGACCAGCTCGACGGCGTCGCCCACCGCATCGATCTTGAGCGCCAGGCGCCGGGCGCGCCGGCTCACCCTCACCCGCACCGGAACCTGCCCGACGCGGTGAGCGAGCTGCCTCGGCAGAGGCATGCGAAACGGCGCTGCGGTCTTCACGGCTTCGTAAATACCCTGTCCCGAGCTTTGCCCGCAAGTGGGCAACAAGCTTAACAAAATCCGCTGCCGGCGCGGTTAACTTCGGTTACCGTCGGCAGTCATCTTCGCTTCACAAGCCTGTCGCAATCCGGCAAGGTTCGCTGCCTAGAACGTCGGCTTCGCCGCCGGAGCGGAGCAGGGGGAGGAATCCAAATGTCCGTCGTGAAACGAGTCGTGCTCGCGATCGCGCTGCTGCTCCTTGCGGCGCCGGCGGGCTTCGCTGCCGATGCGCCGATCGAGATTCAATGGTGGCATGCGATGACCGGCGTCAACGCCGAGCTCGTCACCAAATTTGCGGACGAATTCGATCACAGCCAGGCGCGATACAAGATCGTGCCCGTCTTCAAGGGCAGCTATGCCGACACGATGCAGGCTGCGATCGCCGCCTATCGCGCCGGCGATCCGCCGGCGATCGTGCAGGTCTTCGAGGTCGGCACGGCAACGATGATGGCGGCGAAAGGCGCGATAAAGCCGGTCTATCAGCTGATGGCGGACGCGCACGAGACATTCGACCCGAAAGCCTACCTGCCGGCGGTCACCAGCTATTTCAGCACGCCGGACGGCAAGATGCTGTCGCTGCCCTTCAACAGCTCGACGGCGATCCTCTATTACAACAAGGCCGCCTTCACCAAGGCCGGGCTCGATCCCTCGAAGCCGCCCAAGACCTGGCCCGAGGTCTTCGCCGACGCCAAGAAGATCCGTGCCGCCGGATATTCCTGCGGCTTCACCACCTCCTGGCTCTCTTGGATCCAGATCGAGCAGTTCAGCGCCTGGCATAACCTGCCGATCGGCACCAAGGCGAACGGCATGGCGGGCACGGACACCGTGCTCACCTTCAATAATCCGACGGTCGTCCGTCACATCGCCAATCTGGTGGCGGCTGAGAAAGACGGCAGCTTCGTCTATGGCGGCCGGACCATGGAGCCCGACCAGAAGTTCATCAGCGGCGAGTGCGGAATGACGTTCAATTCCTCGGGCTTCTACGGTCTCGCCCAAGCCGGCGCGAAATTCCCCTTCGGCGTCGGCGAGCTGCCCTACTATCCCGACGTCAAGGGCGCGCCGCAGAACTCGATCATCGGCGGCGCCAGTCTCTGGGTGATGGGCGGCAAATCGCCTGAGGTCTACAAGGGTGTCGCCGAGTTCCTGAGCTTCCTGTCGCAGACGCCGCAACAGCTGCGTTGGCACGAGGCGACCGGCTATCTGCCGATCACCAAGGCGGCCTATGAAGCGGCGAAAGCGAGCGGCTTCTATGCGAAGCATCCGGGAACCGAGCTGCCGGTCATCCAGATGATCGGCAAGCCGCCCACCGAAAATTCGCGCGGCCTGCGCTTCGGCAATTTCGTCCAGATCCGTGATGTCATCGCCGAGGAGCTGGAAAATGCCTTCGCCCACAAGAAGACGCCGAAGCAGGCGCTGGACGACGCGGTAAGCCGCGGCAACACGCTGCTGCGCCAGTTCGAGGCGGCGACGAAGTAACGCCGGAATGCACATGGCGGCCTGGTAAGCAATGCAGCGGCGCGTCGTCTTCCGCGGCAAGGCGCTGCCCTATCTGCTGGTCGCACCGCAGCTCGTGGTGACGCTGGTCTTCTTCTTCTGGCCGGCGGCGCAGGCCTTCTGGCAGTCGATGCACCGCGAGGATCCCTTCGGGCTTTCCTCGCGGTTCGTGGGCCTCGCCAATTATGCGGCGGTGCTGAGCAATCCCGACTATATCGCCTCGATCCAGCGCACGATGGTGTTCAGCGCCGCGGTCACCGTACTGGTGCTGGTGCCGTCGCTGCTCCTGGCGGTCATGGCAGATCGCGTCATCCGCGCCGCCGCCGCCTATAAGACCGTGCTGCTCCTGCCTTACGCGGTGGCGCCGGCCGTGGCGGGGGTGCTCTGGCTCTTCCTGCTCTATCCCGGGGTCGGCCCCATCGCCCACGCGCTCTCCTGGCTGGGCATTGACTGGAACTATCTCCTGAATGGCGGCCAGGCGATGATGCTGGTCATCGTCATCGCCGCCTGGAAGCAGCTCAGCTACAACTTCCTGTTCTTCCTGGCGGGGCTGCAGTCGATTCCGAAATCGCTGCTCGAGGCGGCGGCAATGGACGGTGCCGGCCGCACGCGGCGCTTCTGGACCATCGTCTTCCCGCTGCTGTCGCCGACGGTCTTCTTCCTGGTCATCGTCGACCTCGTCTACGCCTTCTTCGACACCTTCGGCATCATCCGCAGCGTCACCTTGGGCGGTCCCGGAAAATCGACCGAGATCCTTGTCTACAAGGTCTACTACGACGGCGTCGTCGCCCTCGATCTCGGCGGCTCTTCGGCGCAATCGATCATCTTGATGGCGATCGTCGTGGCGCTGACCGCGCTGCAGTTCCGCTATGTCGAGCGCAAGGTGCATTACTGATGGAGCGGCGCCGGGCAGCGCAAGACCTCCTGCCGCACCTCATCCTGTGGGGCGGCATCGCCATCGTCGCCTTCCCGATCTACATGACCTTCGTCGCCTCGAGCCTGACGCAAGAGGACATCCTCGCCGGCATGCCGCTTCTGCCAGGACCGCATCTGGTCGCCAACTATCGCGAGGCGCTGTTTCGCGGCGTCGTCGCGACCAGCGGCATCTCGGTCCTGCGGATGCTGTGGAACTCGCTGGTCATGGCGCTCATCATCGCCGTTGGCAAGATCTTCATCTCGCTGCTCTCCGCCTATGCCGTGGTGTTCTTTCGTTTTCCACTGCGCATGACCGTCTTCTGGATGATCTTCGTCACCCTGATGCTCCCGGTCGAGGTGCGCATCGTGCCGACCTACCAGGTGGTGGCCGAGCTCGGCATGATCGACAGCATGGCCGGTCTCACCATCCCGCTGATTGCCTCGGCGACAGCGACCCTGCTGTTCCGGCAGTTCTTCCTTACCATCCCCGACGAACTCGTCGAGGCGGCGAAGATCGACGGCGCGGGCCCGCTGCGCTTTCTCGTCGACACGGTCGTGCCGCTGTCGCGCACCAATCTCGCGGCGCTCTTCGTTATTCTCTTCATTTACGGCTGGAACCAGTTCCTCTGGCCGCTGCTGATCACCAACAGTCCGAAAATGACGACGATCGTCATCGGCTTGACACAGATGATCGGCCTCGGCGAAGGCCGCACCGACTGGGACATCGTCATGGCGACGACGCTGCTCGCCATGCTGCCGCCGGCGCTGATCGTGCTGCTGATGCAGCGCTGGTTCGTCAAAGGGCTGGTGGAGAGCGAGAAGTAATGGGCGAGGTGACGCTGCGCGCGGTGCGAAAATCCTATGGCGCGACCGAGGTCGTCCATGGCGTCTCCTGCGACATCGCCGACGGCGAGCTCGTCGTCATCGTCGGCCCCTCGGGCTGCGGCAAGTCGACCCTGCTGCGCATGGTCGCCGGGCTCGAGGAGATCACCGCGGGGGAGATCCTGATCGGCGGCAAGGTCGTGAATGCGGTCGAGCCCAAGGACCGCGACATCGCCATGGTCTTCCAGAACTACGCGCTCTACCCGCACATGACGGTGCGCGACAACATGGCCTATGGGCTCAAGATCCGGCGCCTGGCGCGCGCCGAGGTCGAGGCGCGCGTCAGGCGCGCCGCGGGCATCCTGCAGATCGAGGCGCTGCTCGACCGCAAGCCGCGCCAGCTCTCCGGCGGCCAGCGTCAGCGCGTGGCGATGGGCCGTGCCATCGTCCGCGATCCCCAGGTCTTCCTGTTCGACGAGCCGCTCTCCAATCTCGATGCGCAGCTCCGCGTGCAGATGCGGGTCGAGATCAGGCGGCTGCAGCAATCGCTCGGCACCACCTCGATCTATGTGACGCATGACCAGGTCGAGGCGATGACCTTGGCCGATCGGCTCATCGTCATGCGCGGCGGGGTGGCCGAGCAGATCGGGCCGCCGTTGCTGCTCTACGAGCGGCCGGCAACCGTCTTCGTTGCCGCTTTCATCGGCTCGCCGGCGATGAACCTGCTGCCCGCGGTCGCGTCGGAGGACGCGGTCGTGCTTGCCGGCGGCGCAAGGCTGCCGCTGCCCGCCGACCGCGCCGGCCTTGCCGCCGATAGGCCGGTGACGCTCGGCATCCGTCCGGAGCATCTGGTGGCCGGCGACGGCCCCGCCACGATCGAGGTCAGGGTGGAGCTCGCCGAGATGCTCGGCGCCGACACCATCCTCCATGGGCGCCTCGGCGACGGCTCGCTGCTTCAGGCGCGACTGCCCGGCGCTGAGCGCGCCCAGCCGGGCGAGCGCATGCGGCTTGCCGTCGATCCGCGCCAGCTCCATGTCTTTGACAGGGAAAGCGGCAAGCGGATCTGAAAGGAGCGTGCGATGGCGCAAGCGGCGAAACCGATGCCCGAGGGCTATCACACCGTCACCCCCTATCTCATCGTCAAAGGCGGCAGCGCGGCCATCGCCTTCTACCAGGAGGCGTTCGGCGCCAAGGAGGTCATGCGCCTCGAAATGCCCGGCGGCCGCGTCGGCCATGCCGAGCTGCAGATCGGCGATTCCCGCATCATGCTCGCGGACGAGCATCCGGAGCTGCAGGCGTTGAGCCCGAAGACGATCGGCGGCTCGCCGATCACGCTGCACGTCTATGTCGAGAATTCCGACGCGACCGTCGAGCGTGCGGTAGCCGCGGGGGCGAAGCTCATCCGCCCGGTCGCCGATCAGTTCTACGGTGACCGCACCGGCGGCGTCGAGGACCCGTTCGGCCATCGCTGGTTCGTCGCCACGCACAAGGAAGATCTGAGCTTCGACGAAATCCGCGAGCGGGCGGCGGCGCAGGCGCGCAAGTCCTAGAAGCCTAGGCTCCGCGCTTCGCCAGCACCTCTTTGAGATAGTCGCCGAGCCGGCGGAACTCGGCCTTGCGCGCCGAGCTCGGCCGCCATGCGAGCGCGATGCTGCGCGAGGGATCGCCGGTAAGCGGCCGCACCACCAGTCCGGAGCCCCCGATGATCTCGCTCGCCACCGCCATCTCCGGCACCAGGGTGATGCCGACGCCGCCCGCCGCCATATGCAGCAGAGTACCGAGACTGGTGCCCTGGAAGACCTCGTTGCGATCGGGCCCGGCCAGCCGGCAGGCCTCGAGCGCATGGCTCCTGAGGCAGTGGCCGTCTTCCATCAGCAGCAGCTCCTCGCCGGCGAGCTCGGCGGTATCGACGCGTTTGCGCCGCGCCAGGCGATGCTCCTTCGGCAGGGCGAGCAGAATGCGATCCTGGCCGAGCACCATGGTTTCGAGCCCGCCCAGGGCGTAAGGCAGTGCGATCAGCGCGAGGTCGAGCTGGCCCTGCTCGAGCTTCGCCAGCAAAAGCGCCGTCTGCTCCTCGCGCAGATAGAGCCTGAGCTTGGGGAAGCGCTTGGTGAGCCCCGGCATCGCCGCCGGCACGAGATAGGCGCCGATGGTGGGAATGACGCCGAGCCGGAGCGGCCCCACAAGCGGTTCCCGGCCGGCTTTCGCCAGCTCGGCAAGCTCCTCGGCGTCGCGCAGCAAGCGTCGGCCGCGCTCGACGATCTCCTCGCCGAGCGGGGTCAGCATCACATGCCGGCGCGTGCGCTCGACCAGGCTCACCCCGAGGCGCTCCTCCAGCTCCTTGATGCCGGCGCTGAGCGTCGACTGGGTGACGGCGCAGGCCTCGGCCGCGCGCCCGAAATGCCGCTCCTCGGCGAGCGCGGCGAGGAAGCGGAGCTGTTGCAGGCTGGGCAGCGGCGTCATCGAGATATACGATGGTAAGTGGGAATATTATTCATTGGATCGATCAGTGATGTAGGCGCATCTATCCCCCACGGCAACCCTTTTTCCGTGGAGGTTTTCACATGCTGACCGTCGGCGACAAATTCCCCGCCTTCGCCCTGACTGCCGTCAATGGCACCGATCCGAAATCGGCCTTCGCGCCGGTAAGCAATGAAAGCTATGCCGGCAAGTGGCTGGTGCTGTTCGCCTGGCCCAAGGACTTCACCTTCGTTTGCCCGACCGAGATCGTGGGCTTCGACGAGATCGCGGGCGAGTTCCGCGACCGCGATGCGCAGCTCCTCGGGCTCTCGATCGACAGTGAGTTCGTTCACCTCGCCTGGCGGCAGAGTCGCTCCGATCTCGGCAAGGTGAGCTTCCCGTGGCTTGCCGACATCAGGCGCGAGCTCAGCGACGCCCTCGGCATTCTCGACAGGCAGGAGGGGGTTGCGCTGCGCGCCACCTTCATCGTCGATCCGCAGGGCGTGATCCGCTTCGTCTCGGCGAACGATCTCAGCGTCGGCCGCAATCCGCAGGAAGTGCTGCGCGTGCTCGACGCGCTGCAGACCGACGAGCTCTGCCCCTGCAACTGGCAGAAGGGCGAGGAAACCCTCAAGGCTGCCTGATCCGGCGGAAAGAGGCGGGGTCGCTCGCCCCGCCTCGCCCGACCGCCCCCGCACCCAAGGAGACAGTTCGATGACCATCGATGCCATCAAGGAAGCGCTGCCCGATTACGCCAAGGATCTGCGTCTCAACCTCTCGTCGCTGCTAAGCGACGGCGTGCTGACCGAGCAGCAGCGCTGGGGGACGCTGCTTGCGACCGCACTGGCCGCGCGCAATCTCGCGCTCATCGCCGCGATCTCCGCCGAGGCCGCGCAGCACTTGGCGCCGCCGGCGATTGCCGCCGCGAAGGCGGCAGCGTCGATCATGGCGATGAACAACATCTACTACCGCTTCACCCATCTCGCCTCCGACCCGGATTATGCGACGATGCCGGCACGGCTCCGGATGAACGTCATCGCCAATCCCGGCGTCGACAAAGCGGATTTCGAGCTGTGGTCGCTTGCCGTCTCGGCGATCAATGGCTGCGGCAGGTGCATCGACGCCCACGATCAGGTGCTGCGCAAGGCGGGCGTCTCGCGCGAGGCGATCCAGCAAGCGGTGCGCATCGCCTCGGTGATCCATGCCGTCGCCGCCACGCTCGACGGCGAGGCGAGCCTCGCCGCCTGATTGAAGCACATCGCGACCAGACTCTGAGCAAGGAGGGAAACCATGTCCGCCTATCACAACCACCAGAAAGCCCGTCAGGAGAGCGCCGCCGTACTGGGACGGCTGCTCGCCGATACCTACAGCCTCTATCTGAAGACCCAGGGCTTTCACTGGAACGTCGCGGGGCCGCGCTTCTGCGATCTGCACAAGCTCTTCGAGGAACAGTATGGCGAGCTCGCCGCAGCCAATGACGAGATCGCCGAGCGGATTCGCGCGCTCGGCGTGAAGGCGCCGGCAAGCTACAGCGAGTTCAAGACCCTCGCCTCGATCGCCGAGGAGAGCGGCGCGCCCGCGGCAGAGGAGATGCTGCGCCAGCTTCTTGCCGACAACCGCAGCGCGGCCCGCACCGCCCGCGCCGTCGTCGAAGCGGCGGAAGCGAACGAGGACGTCGGTACCGCCGACCTCGCCACCCAGCGCATCCGCAGCCACGAAAAAGCCGCCTGGATGCTGGAGGTGCTGCTGGCCCGCTCCTAGCCCGATGCGATCGGCTCCCGCCGCTTCCTGCCGCCGGGGGCCGGTCGACGGGAGCTAGCGCTGTTTCGCGGCGCGCGGCTTTTCCGCCGCCAGCAGCTTCGCCTTGCGCTCGGCGCCCCAGCGATAGCCGCCGAGCGCGCCATCCTCGCGGACCACACGGTGGCACGGGATGACGAGTGCCGCGTGGTTATGTGCGCAGGCATTGGCGACCGCGCGCACCGCCTTGGGTTTCCCGATCCGCTTGGCGACCTCTGCGTAAGACGCGGTCTTGCCATAGGGGATCTTCTGCAAGGCGCGCCAGACGCGCCATTGGAAGGCGGTCGCCTGAAGATCGAGCGGCAGGTCGAGATCGGAAGCGCTGCCATCGAGATGTGCCAGGATCGGCCGGAGCCAGCGGCCGAGCGCGTCCTCGTCGCGCTCTATCGTGGCCGCGGCGTATTCCTCGCGCAGCGCGTGTTCGAGCCCCTCATCATTGTCGCCGAGGCTCACCGCAGCGATGCCGCGCTCGGTCGCCGCCACCAGCACGCGTCCCAGCGCGCAGCGGGCGATGGCGAAGGCGATGGTCATGCCTTGGCCGCGCTTGCGATAGGTGGCGGGCGTCATGCCGAGCTGTGCGTCGGAGCGCTCATAGAGCCGCGAGGAGGAGCCGTATCCCGCCTCGTAGAGCGCGCCGGCGACGCCCTCGCCGCGGTGGAGCCCCGCCTTGACGCGCGCCAGTCTCCGCGCGTCGGCGAAGGCGCGCGGGCTGATGCCGAGCTGGCGCTTGAAGAGACGCTGAAGCTGATGCGCGCTGGTGCCGAGCTCGGCGGCAAGCCGGCCAACGCTCGGCGCACCGCCCTCGCCCTCGGCGAGCGCCTCGTCGATCAGCCGGCAGGCCTGGCGTACGCGCTCGGCGCCGGGATCGCTCGCCTGCTGCTCATGCGGACGGCAGCGGCGGCACGGCCGATAGCCCGCCCGCTCCGCCGCTTCGGGCAGCGGGAAGAAACGGACATTCTCGCGCAGCGGCCGGCGGCTCGGGCAGGAGGGGCGGCAATAGACGCCGGTGGTGGTGACGGCGTAGACGAAGGCGCCATCCGCGGCGCGGGTGCGGCTCGCGACGGCGTTCCAGTATTGCTGTTCGACCATGGCATTCTTCCCGTGGCGGAGATGATGCCCTGTCATATCGGAGCCCCTCGGCCGCATTCTATCCGAGTTGGGACGGCAATATCCGGATCTCCTCCAAGCGGGGGCGGGCGTCCCGGCGCGCTCTCTCAGGCGCGATCGACCAGATGCAGGAACGAGCCCATTACGCGGCCCGCGATGCGGCCGGCCGGACCCAGCGCGCCGCCATCGGCATCGCTCGCGGCGAAAAGCGGCGCGCCCTCGCCTTCGCCCAGGATCGTCGCGTAATGGTATTCGTGGCCGCGAAATCCGGCACCTGCCGCGCCTAAGGGGCCGGAAGCGGCGAGCCGGGCCTGGCGGTAGCCGAGCTGCCGCCGCCGCTCGGCGAAGCTGGTTTCGAGCGGCAGCAGACCGGCCATCGCATGGCGCGCGCCGGCCGCGTCGATGAGGCCGCGCCCGAGCGCCATGTAGCCGCCGCACTCGCCATAGAGGAGAGCGCCGCGGTCTGCCGCCTTGGCAAGCCCGGTGAGAAAGCGGTGATTGCCGGCGAGCTTGCCGGCATGCAGCTCCGGATACCCGCCCGGCAGAAAGACCGCCGTCGCGTCGGCGGCCGGTGCCTCGTCGGCAAGCGGCGAGAAGAGGCTGAGCTCGGCACCGGCGCTGCGCCAGCCTTCGAGCATCGCCGGATAGGCAAAGGCGAAGGCGACGTCGCTGGCGATGGCGAGGCGCTGGCCGAGCGGCGGCAGCGGCTGCGCCGGGGGCAGTGCGGCAAGCGTGCTGCTGCGCGCCAGCGCCGCGAGCCGCGCGACGTCGACGGCGGCGCCGACGAGCGTCGCGGCGCGGTCGAGAAAGCCATCGAGGTCGGGATGTTCGGATGCCTGCACCAGGCCCAGATGCCGCTCCGGCAGCGCCAGCTCGGCGTGGCGCGGCACATGGCCGAGGATCGGCAGCCCCGGCAGCGCGGTGCGCACCGAATTTTCCAACATCGCCGCATGGCGCGGCCCGCCCACGCGATTGAAGATGACGCCAGCGACGGGCACGTCGGGGCGGTGGCTGATGAAGCCGCGCAAGAGCGCCGCCGCCGAGCCGGCCTGGCCGGCGACGTCGACCACCAGCGCCACCGGCCAGCCGGTCAGCGCCGCGAGATCGCCCGTCGAGCCGCGGCCCTTCTCACCCGCCCCGTCGAAGAGGCCCATCGCGCCTTCGCACAGCACCAGCTCCGCGCCGCGCTCGAGCGCGGCGACCAGCGCGGCGATGGTCTCGCGCCGCATCGCCCAGGCATCGAGATTGTGGCAGGGCGTGCCGGAGGCTGCGGCGTGGAAAGCGGGGTCGATGTAGTCGGGGCCGGCCTTAGCCGAGGCGATGCGCTTGCCGGTGCGGCGGAAATGGCGCAGCAGCGCGAGCGTCAGCGTCGTCTTGCCGCTGGCCGAGGCGGGGGCGGCGAGGATAAGCCCGCCGCTCACAGATATTTCTTGATCGCGGCGGCCATCTGGTCGGCGCTGACCTCCGGCCCAAAATGCGCCAGGTATTTGCCGTCGCGGCCCATGAGATAGATGAAGGCGGAGTGGTCCATCGAATAGTCGTCCGGACCGCTGCCCTTCACCTTCTGAAAATAGACGCGATAGGCTTTGGCCGCAGCGGCGATCTCGGTAGGCGTGCCGGTGAGCGCCACCAGCCGCGGCGTGAAGTTCGCGGCATAGGCCTTCATCTGCGCCGGCGTATCGCGTGCCGGGTCAACGGTGATGAAGATCGGTTGCACCGCATCGGCCGTCGCGCCGAGTTTGTCGAGCGCTGCGGTCATGGTGTTGAGCGCGGCGGGGCAGGCATCCGGGCAGTAGGTGTAGCCGAAATACACCAGCATCAGCTTGCCGCGAAAATCGTTGTCGTGGCGGAGGACGCCGTTCTGGTCGGTGAGCGTGAACGGACCGCCGATCGATACGCCGACGACGCCGCCTGCGCTGCCGGTCTGGTTCCACAAGTAATCGAAGGAGAAGGCCCCGAGAATGAAGGCGAGGCCGACCAGGAAGATGATAAGGCCGCGGCGGACGGGAGGAGACATGACCTGATCCTGCTCCCGGCCGCCCGCCGCGGCCTATCGGCTTAGGACTTCTTCTCGGGTGCCGGCGCCGGGGTCGGGGCCGGAGCCGGAGTGGCCGGCGCAGCCTTCTTCTCGGGCATCGCCTTCATGTCCTTCATGCCATTCATGGCCTTGGCGCTCTTGGCTTTCGCCTTCTTCTCCGCCTTGTGCATGGGCTTGTGCGTCGCCTTGGCCATCGGCTTGTGCTGGAACTTGCCGGGGTTGGCGAGGCAGTCCTTCATGTTCTGGGATTGCCAGGCGAAGTCGTAGCAGCTGAACTTGTGCGGGGCCGCGAGCGCCGGGGTAGCCAGCAATGCTGCCGCCGCGAGAGCGGCCAGCAAAGATACGGATTTACGCATAAGAAAGTTCCTCCTCGAAAAAAGGCGCGCCACTATAGCGCGCCTTCCCCGGGAGCCGCCAGATCAGCGCTCGACGAAGCTCGCCAAGGTCCGGCCATGCGTGCGCTGGGCCAGCTTCTTGAGCGCCTTCGCCTCGATCTGGCGAATGCGCTCGCGCGTGACCTGATATTTGCGGCCGACCTCTTCCAGCGTGTGCTCGCCGCCCTGGCCGACGCCGAAACGCAGGCGCAGGATGTCGGCTTCGCGCGGCGACAGCCGCGACAGTGCATCGTCGGTCGCGGCGCGCAGCTCGGCCTGCGCCGCGGCCTCATGCGGCATCACTGCGCCGTCATCGGCGATGAGGTCGCCGATGGTGGCATCGCCATCCTCGCTGAGCGGCGCATCGAGACTGACGGGGTCGCGCACCAGCTCGATCACCGCGCGGACCTTGGCGACCGGCACGCCCAGCCGGGCCGCCAGCTCGGCCTCATTCGGCTCGCGGCCGAGCTCGGCCAGGAGCTGATGCTGCGCGCGCATCACCCGCCGCGCCTCGTCGGTCATGTGCGACGGGATGCGGATCAGATGGCCCTGATCGACGAGGGCGCGCGTGCAGGCCTGGCGGATCCACCACGTCGCATAGGTCGAGAATTTGTAGCCGCGGCGCCAGTCGAATTTCTCGACCGCGCGCATCAGCCCGATATTGCCTTCCTGGATGAGATCCATGAGCGGCAGGCCGCGATTGACGTGGCGGCGCGCGATCCAGGCGACCAGGCGCAGATTGGCCTGGATCATCTCCTGCTTGGCGCGCTCGGCCTCGCGAGCGCCGCGCTGCAGCTCGGTCACCAGGGCGCGGAATGCCGACAGGCTCTGGCCCGTCTCGCGGCTCACCGTCTCGATCTCGTCGACGAGCAGGCGCGCCGTCTCGCCGTGACGGCGACGGAAGTTCGGCCAGGGCGCGGTCTGGCGCCGCGTCATCGATGCGTACCAGGCGCGTGCGCCGGCGGCCTTGAGGTAGCCCTCGAGGAAGAGCTTGCGATCAACCTTGGCCTGATCGACGAGCCGGGCGAGGCGACCTTCGCGCTCCATCAGCCGGCGGCTGAGCTCCTTGAGGCGAAGCGCCAGCTCATCAATGCGCTCGGGATGAAGAACGACGGTCGAGAGCGCTGCGGCGAGCGCCGGCGCGCTGCGGCTCTTGCGCGCGCGATCGAAGGCGCGCAGCACCGGGCGCATCAGCGCCGCCTCGAGCTCGGCCAGTGGGGCCGCGCCCTCTTCGTCGAGGCTGCCAGCCGCCGCCGGGGCGGTCGAGCTGGAGCCATTGGCTCCGGCGGCGCGCCGCGCCTGCGTGGCGGCGAGATCGATGACGTCGCGCAATGCCATGGTCTGCTCGCGCAGCGCCTTGGCCCATTGGGTGATCGACTTGCGCAGCAGCGGGCTGCGGTGGAGCGCGCCCAGCACCGCGGCCTGGCCGGCCTCGATGCGCTGCGCCAGCGCCACTTCCCCCTCGCGCGACAGCAGGTCGGCTTCGGAGATTTCCTGGAGATACCGGCGCAGCGGATCGGCGGACCGGCCGAGATCGATCTCGGCCAGGTTGCCGCGCACCGAAACCGGCTCGCCCGCGGCCTCGCGGGCAGGCCGGCTCTGCGGCTCCTCGTGAACCTCAGGGTGGTCTGACCGGGACATGCTCTCCGCAGCCGGCTGCTGGTCGAGCGCCTCGGCGCCAGCGAAATTGGCCCGCATATTTAAGTCTCTCGCGCTTTTCCGGTGTGTCCGCCGGGAACCCTATCTGGGGCCCGACGGGTCAAGTGTGACGGCAGGAATATGGTCGGTTCTGCCGGTCTTGGGAAGCCTGAAATGTGGGTTAACGATGCTTTCGTGGCCCACTTTCCCCCCTGGCGGGCGCCGCCCCGCCCTCCCCAGGGGTAAGCCCCAGTCTTTCTGCCAGCGCGCGGGCGTCCGCCGGCGCCCGGATTTTGGCGTCGTTATCGAAATAGACGAAGACATCGAGCCCCTGCGCGGCCCAGCGCCGCACCCGCCGGGCCCAGCTGGCGAGCGCCGGCGGATCGTAACCGCTGGCATAGAGCTCGGTCGCGCCATGCAAGCGGAGGTAGACAAAGTCGGCGGTCGCCATGTCGAAGCGCGGCCATTCCGGCGCATCGGCGATCACTAGCGCCACGCCCCAGCGGCGCAGCAGCTTCGCCACCTCCGGGGCGCGAAAGCTCTCATGCCGGACCTCGAGAGCATAGCGCAGCGGGCAAAGCGCCGCTGGCTCGAGCAGGGTCCTGCCACCCAGGATCCGGCGGTTGCGGCGCCGCGCCAGCCGCGCCGCGCCGGCGGTGTCCCGCGGCAGCAGCGCCAGGAAGCTTTCGAGCCGCCCGGCGTCGAAGGGCATGGCCGCAGGAAGCTGCCAGAGAATGGGGCCCAGCTTCGCCCCCAGCCCCAGCAGGCCCTGGGCGAAGAAGGTCGCCAGCGGCTGCTCGACGTCCTTGAGCTTTTTCATATGCGTGATAAAGCGGGCGCCCTTGACGGCAAAGACGAAATCCTCGGGCGTCTCGGCGACCCAGCGCCGGAAGCTCGCCGGCGTCTTCAGCGAATAGAAGGTACCGTTGACCTCGATGGTGCCGAAGCTCCGGCTGGCATGAGCGAGCCAGAGCCGCTGAGGCAGGCCCGGCGGATAGAAGCTCCCGCGCCAGGAGGGATAGACCCAGCCGGAGATGCCGATGCGGATCATGCGTTCCGTCAACGGCAGATCGCGAGCGAAGGCTGCCCCTGGCCGCCTCAGGCGTTGTAGGTCACCGCGCCGGTCGCCGCGATGTCGTAGCCGCCGAGCTCGGCAGCGTGGCGCGCGAAGGCCTCGCTGCGGGTAAAGCCCAGCAGGCGCTGGACCGGCGGCTCGAAATAGCTGCGCCGCCGCAGCGCCAGATCGAAGCGCTCCCAGCGCAGCGGCAGGAAATCGAGGCGGAAATGATGCGCGACGCCGCGCACGGCCATTCCGGCATCCGCTTTGCCGTCGAGGATGGCGGCGGCGACCTCGCTTTCGGTGAGCGCCGGCGGATCGACCACCAACAGGCCTTCAAAACGCTGTTTCGCCTGATCCAGCAGCTGCCGCAGCAGGATCTGCGCCCCGGCGCCTTCCTGCCGCGGCACCAGCCGAATTCCCGGCCGGGCGAGATCGGCGATACCGGCAAGACGCTGCGGGTTGCCCCGGGCGACCACGAGACCTTGCTCGCGCTTAGCCCATTCGATGAGCACGATGTCGGCGAGTCCCCCCGTCGCCTGCACCGCCGGCACATTATGGATCCCGGTCCGGGCATCGAGGATGTGCAGGCCCGCGACCATCGCCTTGTCGGCGGCGAGGCGGGCGAGACCGTCCTCGCTGCCGCCGGTGAGCAGCGCCAGCTCGGAGCCCGACGCCCGCAGCGCCCATTCGAGCAGCGGATCATGGCTGCCGGCGACGACCGCGGGCGCGCGCCGCAGCTCCGCGCCTTCGAAATCCAGCTGGCTCGTCACCCAAAGATCGATCAACCGACGCGGGAATAGCAGCTTGCCCGTGACGCGCGAGCAGGGGATTTGCCGGTTGCGCACGAGCTCGTAAATCGTGCGCTCCTTCAAGCGCAGATAAGCGGCGACTTCCTGGGTATTAAGGTATTCGGCGGCGAGGGCGTCCTGCATTTAGCTGCGAATTATTGCGTAATTTACATATTGCCGCAATACGAGTCTTCCCCGCATAGTCGATAGCAACAAGAACTGGCCAGGCGCAAATGGAGGCCGCAAGCGCGGCGACCGGGCCAAGAACAGGGGTTAGTCGTGGAGGGAACGAAATGTCCATTCTAAGCAGAGAGCGAACCATTGCCCCGCCGGGCTACAGCCGCTGGCTGATCCCGCCGGCGGCGCTGTGCGTGCATTTGTGCATCGGGCAAGCCTACGCCTTCAGCGTGTTCAACCTGCCAATGACCAAGCTTCTCGGCATCAGCAAATCGGTGCCGGGCGATTGGGCGCTCACCGAACTCGGCTGGATCTTCAGCCTGGCTATTTTCTTCCTTGGCGTTTCGGCGGCCTTGCTCGGTCGCTGGGTGGAAGAAGGCGGTCCGCGCAAGGCCATGTTCACGGCAGCGCTGTGCTGGGCCGGCGGCTTCATCATTTCCGCATTCGGCGTCTACATCCACAACATCTGGGTCATCTACTTCGGTTACGGCATTTTGGGCGGTTTCGGCCTCGGCATCGGCTACATCTCGCCGGTCTCGACCCTGATCAAGTGGTTCCCAGACCGGCCCGGCATGGCCACCGGCATGGCGATCATGGGCTTCGGCGGCGGCGCCTTCATCGCTTCGCCGCTCTCGGTCTGGCTGATGCACAGGTTCTCGACACCGACCCATGTCGGCGTCGCCGAGACCTTCATCGTGCTGGGCGTGGTCTATTTCTGCTTCATGATGGTGGGCGCCGCGCTCGTGCGCATTCCCGCGCCCGGCTGGAAGCCCGAGGGCTATGTCGCGCCGGTGCAGCCGAAGAAGCTCGTCACCACCAAGGACGTCTACGTCTATGACGCCCTCAAGACCCCGCAATTCTGGCTGATCTGGTGGGTGCTCTGCCTCAACGTCACCGCCGGCATCGGCGTGCTCGGCCAGGCCTCGGCGATGAGCCAGGAGATGTTCCCGGGCCACATCACTCCCGTGGCCGCCGCCGGTTTCGTCGGGCTGATGAGCCTCTTCAACATGGGCGGGCGGTTCTGCTGGGCGACGATCTCCGACTATCTCGGCCGCAAGAACACATATTTCGTGTTCTTCGTCCTCGGCACGATCCTCTACTCCATCGTGCCGACGGCGGGCAGCCTCGGCAGCGTCGAGCTGTTCGTCGTCTGCTTCCTGATCATCATCAGCATGTATGGTGGCGGCTTCTCCACCGTGCCGGCCTATCTCAAGGACATGTTCGGCACGCGCTATGTCGGCGCCATCCACGGTCTGCTGCTGACCGCCTGGTCGATGGCCGGCATATTCGGCCCGGTGCTGGTGAACTACATCCGCGCCTACAACGTCGCGCATGGTGTCGCCAAGGCGCAGGCCTACAACACCACCATGTACGTCATGGCCGTGCTGCTGGTGATCGGCTTCATCTGCAACTACTTCGTCAAGGCGGTGCATGAGCGCTACCACATGAAGCTGCGCGAAGCCGAAGCGTCGGCCTGAGGACAGGGGAGGAAATCATGCAACAAGCATCGCATCAGGACGCCGGGAACGTAGTGAAGCTCATCCTCGCCTGGGGCTTCGTCGGCATTCCCTTCGCCTGGGGAGTCATTCAGACGCTGATCAACGCGATGAAGCTTTTCCAGTAGCGCATCGCACGATCAGGTGACCGCGCCGTTGGAGGGCGCCGGTCGCGGTTCTGCCGACCCTGCGGTCGGCATGAATCGGGGCCGGCGCCCTCCTCGGTTTTTCGGGGCTTGGCTCGCCGCATCGCTGCTGCTGGAGGCGTTCCCTGCCGCCGGGGCGACGCTCGACGCGGCGCAGGCGGGAAGCCATATCGGCGAGACGGCGACTGTCTGCGGCAGCGTGGCCTCGGCGCATTTCTCGCGTCGTTCCGCCGCTCAGCCGACGCTGCTCGATCTAGACCGGCCCTATCCGAACCAAATCTTCACCATCGTCATCTTCAACCGGGACCGCGCCAAGTTCGGTGCGCCCGAGCAGACGCTCCTCCATCGCCGCGTCTGCGCCAGCGGTGCGATCAAGCTCTATCGCGGCCGGCCGGAGATGATCCTCGAGGATCCCGCGCAGCTCAGCCGATAAGCGCGGGCGGCGTTCATTCCGCGGCGACGATGCGCCGCGCGCCGGCAGCGAGCGCGCGCTCCGCCTCCTCGACCATGCGGTCGAGGATCTCGCCGGCGGGCAGCACCGTGTCGAAGAGCCCCATCGCTTCGCCGCCGAGCACTCCGGCGGTGGTGAAATCGCCGAGCGCCACCGCCGCCTGATAGCGCGACATCTCCTGCGCCTGCGCCGCGCGCAGCTCCGTCTCGGCGCCGTGCCAGCGATCGACGAACTCGTTGCGCAGGACGCGCACGGTGAAATCCGTGGGCCAGGGAATGTCGCGCACCACGTCGATGGTGGTGGTGCGGAGGGTGTCGTCGCCTTGCGCCACGGTCATGTGCGCCTTCGCCTTGGGGTGGGCCAGCGATTCCGTGCTGGCATAGAAGCGCGTTCCCACCAGAACGCCCTCGGCGCCGAGCAGCAGCGCCGCGGCGAGGCCGCGCCCGTCGGCGATGCCGCCGGCGGCGACCAGAACGGCATCGCTGCGCCGGCGGGCGAGGATGTCGGCGATCTCGGGCACCAGCGGCAGGGTTGCGCGCCGGGCGCCATGACCGCCCGCCTCGCTGCCCTGGGCAATGATGACGTCGGCGCCGGCCTCGAGCGCATCCTCGAGATGACGCAAGCCCTGGACCTGGCAGATGAGCCTGGCGCCCGCCCGCTTGATCGCTCCGGCGAAAGGCCGTGGATCGCCGAAGGACAGCATCAGCGCCGCCGGCCTGCTTGCCAGCGCGAGGTCGAGGAGCTCGGGCCGCTTCTGAAGCGACCAGGTGATGAAGCCGCAGCCGATGCGGTGATTGCCGGCGGCGGCGAATTGCCGCTCGAGCCATTCGCCATCGCCGTAGCCGCCGCCGATCAGGCCAAGCCCGCCCGCCGCACTCACCGCGCCGGCCAAGGCGCCGCCGGAGATGCTGCCCATCGGCGCCAGCAGCACCGGGTGCTTGATGTCGAGGAGTTCGGTGAGCCGGGTCGGGATCGGCATGCTACGCCTCCGTCGTGAACGCCGCGCATCATAGCGAAGCCGCGGCGGCTGCAACAAAGTTGCAATGACTCTGCCGCTTTCTTCCGTCATGGGGTTTGCGCTACATGTGGCGCGCCCGAAGCCAGGAGCCGGAACCGAGGAGCGATGCAACAGCGCTGGGGTCTGCCCATCGTGGCCTGGCCGTCGCGGCTCAGGCCCAATTACTGGGACGGCATCGCTCTGCCGCTGGTGCTCGGCAGCATCGTGCTGCTCGCCTGGGCGAGCCGGCAGATGAGCATGCCCTATCGGCTGGGCCAGACCTTGGCGATCTCGCTCGATCCACGCTACCTGCCGGAATACGGCCTGCGCACCGTGCTGCGCATGGTGCTGGCGCTGGTCGCCTCGCTGGTCTTCAGCCTTGCCTATGCCGCGCTCGCCGCCAGGAGCCGCCGTGCCGAGAAACTGCTCATCCCGCTGCTCGACATTCTGCAGTCGGTGCCGATCCTGGGCTTCCTCTCGATCACCGTCACCGGCTTCATCGCGCTCTTTCCCGGCAGCCTCATGGGCTACGAATGCGCGGCGATCTTCGCGATCTTCACCTCGCAAGCCTGGAATATGACCTTCAGCCTCTACCAATCCTTCAGCGCCGTGCCGAAGGATCTGCACGAGGCGTCGCGCATGTATCATCTCTCGCCCTGGCAGAGCTTCTGGCAGCTCGACGTGCCCTTCGCCATGCCCAACCTCATCTGGAACATGATGATGTCGGTCTCCGGCGGCTGGTTCTTCGTCGTCGCTTCGGAGGCGATCAGCGTCAACGGCCAGGATGTGAAGCTGCCCGGCATCGGCTCCTATATCGCGCTCGCCATCGAGCAGCGCGACCTCGCCGGGGTCGGCTACGCGATCCTCGCCATGCTGGTGCTGATCCTGATCTATGATCAGCTGCTGTTCCGCCCGCTGCTCGCCTGGGCGCAGCGCTTCAAGGTCGAAGCGATCGGGCAGGACGAGATCGAGCCGCCCTGGTTCCTCACCATGCTGCAGCGCGCGCGGCTGTTCGATCTGCTGCGCTCGCTGTTCGATGCCGCGGCGTCGCTGGCGAGCCTCGCCTCGCGCCGAGCGCTTCCGGCGGGCGCCGTCCAGCGCCTGCCGCGCACGCGCTTCGCCGAGGCGCGTTGGATCGACTACGTCTGGAGCGCCGCGCTGCTCGTCGGCACGCTCTACACGCTCTACGAGATCGCGCTCTTCGTGCAGACCGAGGTGGGGTTGCACGAGGTGCTCTACGTGTTGCTGCTGGGATTCATCACGCTCATTCGCGTGGTGGTGCTGATCGCGCTTGCGGCGGTGATCTGGGTTCCCATCGGCGTCTGGATCGGGCTGCGCCCGCGGCTTGCGCGCCGCGTCCAGCCGATCGTGCAGTTCCTGGCGGCGTTCCCGGCTAATCTCTTCTTCCCGGTGGCGGTCGCCGCCATCTTGCGCTTCCATCTCAATGTCGAGGTGTGGGTGAGCCCGCTGATGATCCTCGGCACGCAGTGGTACATCCTGTTCAACGTCATCGCCGGGACGCTGGCATTGCCCACCGACTATCAATTCGTCGCCAGCAATCTCGGCGTGTCGCGCTGGCTGTGGTGGCGCCGCCTGGTGCTGCCCGGCATCTTTCCCGCCTTCGTCACCGGCGCGGTGACCGCCTCGGGCGGCTCGTGGAACGCGAGCATCGTCTCGGAGATCGTGCGCTGGGGCAACGATACGCTGGTCGCCACCGGCATCGGCGCCTATATCGCGCAGGCGACGGACAAGGGCGATTTCCCGCGCATCGCGCTGGGCATCTGCGTGCTCTGCCTTTATGTTCTGCTGCTCAACCGCCTGCTCTGGCGCCGGCTCTACGTCTTGGCCGAAGAGCGGCTGCGTCTGGACTGACCGGGGGATGCGCCATGCCTGACGACGGCCGTCTCATCTGCGCCGAGAAGGTCTGCAAGACCTACCAGACGGCCGAGACGTCGGGCCGGCTGGTGCTCGATCACGTCGATTTCTCGCTCTTCGAGGGCGAGATCGTCGCCATCCTCGGCAAGTCTGGCTCGGGCAAATCGACCTTCCTGCGCGTCCTCGCCGGCCTCACCCCGCCGACCGAGGGCCGCGTCGCCTATCGCGGGCGCGCCGTCGACGGGCCGGCGCAGGGCATCGCCATGGTGTTCCAGACCTTCGCGCTCTTCCCCTGGCTTACCGTGCTCGGCAATGTCGAGCTCGGCCTCGAGGCGCAGGGCGTGCCGCGCGCCGAGCGCCGGCAGCGTGCGCTGAAGGCGATCGACGTCATCGGCCTCGACGGCTTCGAATCCGCCTATCCCAAGGAGCTGTCGGGCGGCATGCGTCAGCGCGTCGGATTCGCGCGCGCGCTGGTGGTCAATCCCGATGTGCTGCTGCTCGACGAACCGTTCTCGGCGCTCGACGTGCTGACCGCCGAGACGCTGCGCGGCGACCTGATGGATCTCTGGATCGAGCGGCGGGTGCCGACCAAGGGCATCATCCTGGTTTCGCACAACATCGAAGAGGCGGTGGAGATCGCCGACCGCATCATCATCTTCGGCAGCGATCCCGGTCACATCCGCGCCGAGATCCCGGTGACGCTGCCGCGGCCGCGCGACCCCGCCAGCCCGCGCTTCCAGCAGATCGTCGACGAGGTCTACGCCATCCTCACCACGGTCCCGGGACGCGAGGCCGGGCGGCGCGGCGCGCGCGGCGTCGAGCAAGTGGGCATCGGCTACCGCATTCCGGCCGCCTCGATTCAGCAGCTGGTGGGCTTGCTCGACGCGATCAGCGCGCCGCCCTATTCCGGCCGCGCCGACCTGCCGCATCTGGTGGAGAGCGAGCATATCGAGGACGAGGCGCTCTTCGTGCTCATCGAGGCGCTGCAGCTCCTGGGATTCGCCCAGGTCGCCGGCGGCGACATCTGGGCGACGCCGGTCGGGCGCAATTTCGCCGAAGCCGATCTACAGACGCGCAAGCAGATCTTCGCCGATCAGCTCCGCCGCAACATTCCGCTTGCGGCCCATATCCGCAAGGTGCTGGACGAGCGGCCCGGCCACAGCGCGCCCGAAGGACGCTTCCTCGCCGAGCTCGAGGATCACCTCTCCGAGGAGGAGGCGGCCGAAGTGCTCGAGACGATGATCAATTGGGGCCGCTACGCCGAGCTCTTCGCTTATGATTACGATCGCGGCGTGCTGAGCCTCGAAAATCCGACCTGAGCGCGGCGCGATGCTGAGGCCGGGCTCGCTGCCCTTCACCGCCCTCCTGGGCGCGCTCACCGCGATGACGGCCTTCGCCACCGATATGAGCCTGCCGGCGCTGCCGACGCTGTCGCGCTCGTTTGCCGCTTCGCCCGAGCGCGTCCAGCTCACGCTGAGCCTGTTCATTCTCGGCTATGGCGGCGGTCAGCTCTTCTACGGCCCGCTCTCCGACCGCTTCGGCCGCCGGCCGATGCTGCTCGCCGGCCTCGCCATCTACGCTCTGTCCGGCTTTGCCTGCGCGCTGGCGCCGAGCATCGAGGTGCTGGTGACGGCGCGCTTCATCCAGGGGCTGGGCGGCTGCGTCGGCCCGATCCTCGGCCGCGCCGTGGTGCGCGACCATTACAGCGGCGTGCGTGCGGCGCAGATGCTCTCCTATGTGATGCTGGTCTTCGCGCTGGCGCCGATGGTGGCGCCGCTGCTCGGCGGCGTGCTGCTGAGCCTCTTCGGCTGGCCATCCATCTTCTTCGCCTTCGGCGTCTTCGGCCTGGTGCTGATGCTGGTGACCTGGCTGGGATTTGCGGAATCGCTCAGCGTGCCCGACGTCCACGCGCTGGAGCTGGCGCGACTGCTGGCGAATGGCCGCCGGTTCTTCACCAGCCGCCATTGCGTCGGCTACATGCTGATCAACAGCTTCATCTTCGCCGGGCTCTTCGGCTTCATTTCGGGCTCGCCCTTCGTGTTCATCGAGGTCTACGGCGTCCCGCCCGGCCGCTTCGGCTTCTACTTCGCGCTGAGCGCGTTCGGCATCGTGCTGGGCGCGCTCGCTAATGGCCGGCTGGTGCGCCGCCGCGCGCCCGAGCGGGTGCTGCGCCTGGGGCTGACGCTGCTCGCTGCCGCGGGCGGTGCCATGGTGCTGGTCGCGCTCTCCGGGCGCGGCGGCCCGCTCGCCTTGACGCTCGCCATGCTCGCCTATGTCTTTGCTCAGGGATTGTCGATGCCCAACGCCGTTGCTGCGGCGATGGAGCCGCTCGCCGGCATGGCCGGCATGGGCGCCTCGTTCCTGGGCGCGATGCAGATGTTGGGCGGCAGCCTCGCCGGCTTGGCGGTGAACGCGCTCTTCGACGGCACGCCGGTGCCGATGGCCGCCACCATCGCTGCAATGGGATTGGCCGCCCTGCTGTCCTATTATTCGGTATTGCCCAGAATTTCCCGTGTCGGCGGCGCCGCGACCCTGTAAGACGGCGCGCGGGGTTGACCGGAGAGCCGAGCTCCCACAACCTTCCCGCCGGGAGCCGCGCCCGGCTTCTTCTCAAGCGATTGGAGGCGGAACGCATCATGCTTCAGCTCATCAACCCGGCCGCGCGCAGCCTTGCTGCGGCAACCATCCTCGGCGGCGCCGCGCTGCTGGCGAGCCCGGCGAGCGCTGCGACCCTCGCCTCGTCTCCGGCGCCGCTGCTGCTGGCTCAGGCGCAAACCCAGACCGCGCCCGCGCCGCAAGCCACGCCGGCAAAGCCGCATCGCATGACCATGTCGGAGCGCGTGGAGGAGCATATCAAGCGCCTGCACACCGAGCTCAAGATCACGCCGGCGCAGCAGCAGCAGTGGGACGCGGTGGCGCAGGCGATGCGCGACGACGCCAAGTCGATGGAGGAGGCGATCGAGCAGCGCCGGCAGGCGAAGTCGATGACCGCGGTCGATGATCTCAAGGCGTACCAGGCCATCGCCGAGACGCACGCTCAGGGAGTGCAGAAGCTCGTCGCCGCTTTCGAGCCGCTCTACGAGTCGATGTCGCCCGAGCAGAAGAAGAACGCCGATACCGTCTTCAGCCACGCCGGGCATCACGCGCACCACGCGGCCAAGCCGAAGGCGGCGAAGCCGCAGTAAGCGCGGCACGCGGCACGCAGCAAGGAGGATCCATGTTCACTGCGAGGGGAATGCGCTCGGCGCTTGCCGGCGCGATGCTTGGCGTCATGCTTGCCGGCGTCGCCGCGGTGGCGGCACGTGCCCAGGACGAACGGCGGCACGAGGAGCAGGTCCGACCGCCTGACCGCGACCGCGACCGGCACGACCATGACGAGCATCGCCGGGTCGATCGCGACTACTATTATGCGCCGCCGCCGCCGGCAGCGGTCTATGCGCCACCGCCGGTGGTCTATGCGCCACCGCCTCCGCCGGCGGGGATCACGCTGATGATCCCGTTCTTCTTCCGCTAAGGGCCATCTGCCGGCTTTGCCGTCGCGGCGCGGCTGTGATAGGCAAGGCGGGTCATGCCGAGCGGAAGCCTTGCGCCGATGCTGGACGCCGCCTTTCGCGGCGGCGCGGCAGCGCTCCTGCTGCTGCTGGGGGCGCTGTTGCTGCGCCAGGCACGGCGCTCCCCGGCCGCGCTCTATGGCGGGCTGTCGCTGCTCAGCACCATCGCCTATCTGATCAATTCCTGGCCGGCGATCTTCGATCGCCGCCCGTTCTGGCTGCTGCCGGTCATGCTGATCAGCATGGGAACGCAGGCGCTGCTCTTCCTCTTCGCCAGGGCCTGCTTCGATGACGAGTTCAGGGCATCCTGGCGCGACGGGCTGCCCTGGCTGGGCCTGGTCGGGCTCGGATTCTGGTGCGCCTGCTCCGGCCGGCCGCTGATCTGCTACGGCTTCCAGGCAGCGCAGCTCGCCTTCGTCGCGCTCATCATCCATCAGGCGTTGCGCGGCCGCTCAAGCGATTTGATCGAGGGCCGCCGCCGCTTTCGCCTGGTGCTGGTAAGCGCCGCCGCCGGCTACTCGCTGCTGATCATCGTGCTCGAGATGACCTTGCGCGGGCCGGCCTTCGTATCGCCGGTGAGCGCCGGCAATGCGGCGGGCATGCTCGCCTTCGCCTTCACGCTGGCCTTGGCCGAGCTGTCATTGGCCCCGCGCGGTGGCTTCGTGCCGCTGCCGGCGCCGCGTCGCACGGTGCCGCCCGAGCCGGCGGACGGAGGCGCGCAGGATGCCGCCTTGCTCGAAAAGCTGCGCCGCCTCATGGAGCAGGAGAAGGTCTATCGCGAAGAGGGCTTGGCCATCGCCTCGCTCGCGCAGCGTCTCGCCATTCCCGAATACCGGCTGCGCCGGCTCATCAACCAGCGGCTCGGTCATCGCAACTTCAGCAGCTTCGTCAACGGCTACCGCCTCGCCGATGCGCGCGCGGCGCTGGCCGATCCGGCGCAGGCCCAGGTGCCGGTCGTCACCATCGCCCTCGATGCCGGGTTTCAGTCGCTGGGCCCCTTCAACCGCGCCTTCAAGGCCGAGACCGGCCTGACGCCGACCGACTACCGCCGCCGCGAGCTGGAACGAGTTGGAAAATCCGGCTCACCCTCGCCGAATTCCGAAATCGGCAAGCCGATCCCCGCCTGACTGCGGCTTCGGCGAGCCGCGAGCGGCCCCCTCCGGCAGGCTGCCTCCAGTAGATGCACCCGCTGGAGGGGTCCCGTGAACCAGATATTCTCTGAGATCCAGTTCCTAATGCCGCTCGTCTTCGTGCCGCTGGTCTTCCTGGCCGCCGGGGTCGAGGCCGCCGTCCTGTCGGTCCGGGGCGGCTACAACGGGCGCGCCGCGCTCGCCTCGCTGTCGGACGCGCTTGGCCGCGAATACATCGTCCATCGCTTCCTCCCGGTGAGCCTCGCCGCGCCGGTGATCGGCTGGACCTGGACGCACCGCATCGCCACCGTGCCGCTCAACGGCGCTGCCGTGCTCGCCGCGCTCTTTCTCGGCCAGGAGTTCTGCTACTACTGGTTCCACCGTGCCTCGCACCGGGTCCGCTGGTTCTGGGCGACACATGCCATCCATCATTCGAGCAACCAGCTCAACCTCTCCGCCGCCTTCCGCTTCGGCTGGTTCGACCGGATCAGCGGCAGCGGCATCTTCTATGCGCCGCTGGTGTGGCTGGGATTTCCGCCGGTCGCGGTCTTTGCGGTGCTGTCGCTCAACCTGCTCTACCAGTTCATGCTGCACGCCACCTGGATCCCGAAGCTGGGCTGGCTCGAATACGTGCTCAACACGCCGTCGCATCATCGCGTGCATCACGCATCGAACCCGCTCTATCTCGACGCCAATTACGGTGGCGTGCTCATCGTCTTCGACCGGCTGTTCGGCACCTTCATCCCCGAGCGCGACGACATGCCCTGCCGTTATGGGCTGGTAAAGCCGTTGCTCTCCAACAACCCCGTGCTGTTTAATTTTTTCGAGTGGCGTGCGCTGGCGCGCGACCTCGGGCAGGCGCGGAGCTGGCGCGAGCGCGTCCTCTACCTCTTTGGTCCGCCGGGCTGGCGGCCGGACGGGCAGGGCTGGACGACGGAGGATGTGCGCCGCGCCGCCTTGCCGGCAGAATAGATTTGGCACGGGAGCGCGAGGGGGGATCCATGCGGCTTGTCCTGATGGTGCTCGCGATCATCTTCGGCCTTTCCGGCGCGGCAGCGGCCCAGGGCTGGCCCGATTATGGCGGCGACCCCGGCGGAATGCGCTATTCCGCCGCCCGGCAGATCACCCGCGACAATGTCGGCAAGCTCACCCTCGCCTGGACCTATCACACCGGCGAAGCGGCGCGGCGGGGTGCTGCGTTCCAGCACAGCTCTTTCGAGGGAACGCCGGTGCTTGCCGACGGCAAGCTCGTCCTCTGCACCCCTTTCGACCGCGTGGTCGCGCTCGATCCTGCAACCGGGCGCGAGATCTGGGTATTCGATCCCGCGCTCCCCGCCGACTTCAGGCCGGGGAACGGCTTCGTCTGCCGCGGCATCGCGATCTGGCGCGATCCGGTCGCCGCGGCTAATTCCGCCTGTGCCACGCGGGTCTTCCTCGGCACCAATGATTCGCGTCTCATCGCCCTCGACCTGGCCACCGGCCGGCGCTGCACGGGCTTCGGCAAAGATGGCGAGGTCGCGCTGCCGCCCGACATCGCGCCCCGCTATCCCGGCGAGCTGCAGATCGACTCCGCGCCGGTGCTGGTCAACGACACGCTGATCGTCGGCTCGGCCGTCGACGACATGTCGCGCGAGCGCGCGCCGAGCGGCACGGTGCACGCCTTCGACGCGCGCAGCGGCGCGCCGCGCTGGAGCTTCGATCCGGTGCCGCGCCGCGCTGGCGATCCTGCCGCCGCGTCCTGGTCGGATGCGAGCTATCTGCGCAATGCCGGCGGCGGCGCCTGGGCGCCGATCTCGGTCGATGCGGCGCGCGACCTGGTGTTCCTGCCGACGGCGGGACCGACGGCCTCCTTCTATGGCGGCGGGCGCCCGGGCAACGATCTCTATACCTCCTCGGTCGTCGCCTTGCGCGGCGCGACCGGCGCCGTGGTGTGGCATTTTCAGACGACGCATCACGACATCTGGGATGAGGATGTGGCGGCGCAGCCGAGCCTGGTCACGATCCATCGCGACGGTCGCGCCATCGACGCGGTGGTGGTCGCCACCAAGACAGGCTTCGTCTTCGTGCTCGACCGCGACACCGGCAAGCCGCTCTTCCCGGTGGAGGAGCGGAAATTCCCGGCGAGCGATGTTCCCGGCGAGGTGACATCACCGACCCAGCCGGTGCCTTTGGCGCCGCCGCCGCTCATTCCGCAGCGCCTCACCCCGGACGATGCCTGGGGCCTCTTCTATTTCGACAAGCTCGCCTGCCGCCACCGGCTCGAGGCGCTCGACACGCGCGGCCTCTACACACCGCCGAGCCTCAAGGGCACCGTGCTCTTCCCCTTCAGCGGCGGCGGCGCCAATTGGGGCGGCGGCGCGGTCGATCCGGCACGCGGTCTCTTCGTCATCAACATGATGCGCCTTGCGCATGCGGTGCGCCTGGTGCCGCGCGCGGACGAGGCGGCTGCGCGCGCCGCCTCGCCGAAGGTCGAAATTGGTGCGGCGCTCGGCACGCCTTACGCAGCAAAGCGGGAGCTGCTGACCTCGCCGCTCGGCATCCCGTGCAATGCGCCGCCGTGGAGCGTGCTCTCCGCGGTCGATCTCAATGCGGGCAAGATCCGGTGGCAGGTGCCGCTGGGCTCGATGGCGCTGGGCTTTATCCACGGCGTGCCCGGCATCGGCGGCCCGATCGTCACCGCGGGCGGCCTCGTCTTCATCGGCGCGACCATGGATCACCGGCTGCACGCCTTCGACATCGATACCGGCAAGGAGCTGTGGCAGGCGAAGCTGCCGTACGGTGGCCAGGCGACGCCGATGACCTATGTCGCCGGCGGCCGCCAGTTCGTCGTCATTGCCGCCGGCGGCCAATTCCGCATGGACACGCCGCTGGGCGACGCCGTGGTCGCTTACGCCCTGCCGCCGTGAGCGCCGTCAGCTCTTGGGGCGCATCGTCGGGAAGGCGATGACGTCGCGGATCGAGGGGCTGTCGGTCAGCAGCATCACCAGACGGTCGATGCCGATGCCGAGCCCGCCGGCCGGCGGCATGCCGTATTCGAGAGCGGTGACGTAATCGGCATCGAGGCGCTGCGCCTCCTCGTCGCCCTTTTCGCGCTCGGCCATCTGCGCCTCGAAGCGCTGCTGCTGATCGAGGGGATCGTTGATCTCGGAGAAGGCGTTCGCCACCTCCCAGCCATTGATATAGGTCTCGAAGCGCTCGGTAAGCCGCGGATCGTTCCGATCCGCCTTGGCGAGCGGCGAGATCTCGCGCGGGAAGCCGGTGACGTGGATCGGCTGGATGAGCTTGTCCTCGACGCGCGCCGCGAACACCGCCTCGAGCGCGCGGCCCCAGCCGGCGCTGTCGGGGATATCGGCATGCTCGCGCCGCGCCGCGGCGCGTGCATCCTCGTCGGCGCTGATCGTCAGGAAGTCGATGCCGGTCTCGCGCTTCACCAGCGCCGCCATGCTCTCGTGCGGCCAGGCTCCGCCGAGCTCGATCTCGTGCGTGCCGTAGTGGATGCGCGTGCCGCCCAGCACCTCGCGCGCGATCTCAGCGACCAGCGTCTCGGTGAGCGACATCATCGCCTTGTAGTCGACATAGGCCTGATAGAGCTCGAGCGAGGTGAATTCCGGGTTGTGCCGCGGCGAGATCCCCTCGTTGCGGAAATTGCGGTTGATCTCGAAAAGCTTGTCCGAGAGCCCGCCGACCAGCAGGCGCTTCAGATGGAGCTCCGGCGCGATGCGCAGATAGAGCTCCATGTCGAGCGTGTTGTGGTGCGTGACGAAGGGTTTGGCCGTGGCGCCGCCGGGAATGACGTGCAGCATCGGCGTCTCGACCTCGAGGAATCCCTGGTCGATGAGGAGCCGCCGCATCGTGGCGATGATGCGCGAGCGCCGGCGCAGCACCTCGCGGCTTTCCTCGTTCACGATCAGGTCGAGGTAGCGCTGGCGGTAGCGGGTCTCGAGATCGGCGAGGCCGTGATACTTCTCGGGCAGCGGCAGCAGCGCTTTCGCCAGCACGGCGAGGCGCGTCGCATTCACCGTGAGCTCGCCGCGCCGCGTCCGCCGCACGATGCCGTCGACGCCGATGAAGTCGCCGAGATCGAGCTGGTCGAGCAGCGCGCTGGCGCTCTCGCCGAGCGCCTTGCGGTCGCTGAACACCTGGATCTTGCCCGAGGCGTCGTGGAGGTCGATGAACATGCCGCTGTTGCGGATGGCGCGGATGCGCCCGGCGATGCTGATGCGGTCCTCGGTGACGGTATCGGGCGGCAGTGCGGCATAGCGCTGCTCCAGCGCCTTCGCCTCGGCGCTGCGCGGCCATTCATAGGGATAGGGATCGATGCCCAGCGCCTTGAGCTGCGCGAGCTTCTTCAGCCGCGCGCTGCGGAATTCGTTTTCCTCTTCTGACATACCCGCTCCGTCGCCGAGACGCGCCTGTTGTAGTGCTTTGCCCACAAAGCGCAACCGCGGCCCGTTTAACGCGGAGGACGCAAAGGTTCCGCTGAGGACGCAGGCGTCGTTCCCGCTGCGCCCTCTGTGCGACCTCGGCGTCCTCTGCGTTAATAACCATATTTATTTGTTGATAGCGTCCTATTGACGGCAGAAGATAGGTAGTATAGGTTTCGCTTCAGCGCCGATTTGAGCTTCAGCTTGCGGGCGCTTTAGAAATGCGGCTAAAGCGAGGGCGTGATCCGCCCAGCGACGGCTGCGGCGGGTTTTTTTTCGGCCTGATCCCGCCCGGGCGATGAACGGCTCAGGAGTTCGGGACCATGCCTAATCTCGTTTCGCGCCTAGCGCGCGTGCTGCTCGGAATGGCGCTGCTGGCGCTGGCGGCAACGCCGTCGCTCGCCGCCGACAAGCTCACCACCGTACGCATCGACTGGGCCTATTACAGCCCGGTGAGCCTCGTGCTGCGCGACAAGGGGTGGATGGATCAGGAATTCGCCAAGGACGGCATCAAGGTGCAATGGGTGCTGAGCCTCGGCAGCAACAAGGCGCTCGAGTTCCTCAACGGCAGCAGCGTCGATTTCGGCTCCTCCGCCGGCGCCGCGGCGCTGATGGCCAAGGCGAATGGCGTGCCGATCAAATCCGTCTACGTCTTCGACAAGCCGGAATGGACGGCGCTGGTCACGCTCAAGAACTCGCCCATCCACACCGTCGAGGATCTCCGCGGCAAGCGCATCGCCGTCACCCGCGGCACCGATCCGCACATCTTCCTGCTGCGGGCACTGGCGCTCCATCACATGAAGTCGTCCGATGTGAAGATGGTGCTGCTGCAGCATCCCGATGGCCGCGTCGCGCTCGAGCGCGGCGACGTCGATGCCTGGGCGGGGCTCGATCCCTACATGGCCGAAACGGAGCTCGAGAAGGGCTCGCGGCTCTTCTTCCGCAATCCCGACCTCAACACCTATGGCTTCCTCAGCACGCGCGAGGCCTTTGCCGCCGCGCACCCCGACATCGTCGAGCGCGTCCTCACCGTCTATGAGAAGGCGCGCAAATGGTCGCTCGCCCATCCGGCCGAGCTGCGCGCGATCGTCGCCAAGGCGGCGCGGCTCGACGACGCGGTCGCCGCCCGGGATCTCGAGCGCAACGATCTCTCGAGCGGCCTCATCGGCAAGACGCAGCGCGATTGCATTGTCGCCGCCGGCGGCGTGCTGAAGGAGAGCGGCATCATCCCCGCCGACACCGACATCGAGAAGACCGCCGACGCGCTGATCGATCCGCAATACATCGTGCGCGTCACCAAGCGGCTCGAGGCGAAGCAGTGACCAAGCGCTTCACCCGTGCCGGCCGCGCCGCCTTGGGCGGCGGCGCGGTCGGCCTGGTGCTGCCGGCGCTGCTGCTGGCGCTCTGGGAGGCGCTGTGCCGTCTCGGCATCGCGCCGCCCAACCTGCTGCCGGCGCCGACGGCGGTGCTGCGCTCGCTGCGCGATCTCTGGCTGGCGGGCGAGTTGTGGGGGCATATCGAGATCACGCTACTGCGCGTGCTGCTGGGCTTCCTGCTCGGCACGGCGGTGGCCACCGTGCTCGGTGCGCTCACCGGATATTCGCCGCTCTGGCGCCGGATCCTCGATCCGACCCTGCAGGCGCTGCGCAGCATCCCGTCGATTGCCTGGGTTCCGATCTTCGTGCTCTGGCTCGGCATCTTCGAGGCGTCGAAGATCACGCTCATCGCGGTCGGCGCCTTCTTCCCGGTCTATCTCCAGACCATGGCCGGGATCCAGCAGGTCGACCGCAAACTGGTGGAGGTGGCGCGCATCCACGGCTATGGCGGCGCGGCTCTGGTGCGGCGGGTGCTGCTGCCGGCGACGCTGCCGGCCTATTTCATCGGCTTGCGCGCCGGGCTCGGCCTCGCCTGGATGTTCGTCGTCGCCGCCGAGCTCATGGGCGCGAGCGAGGGGCTGGGCTTCCTGCTGCTCGACGGGCAGCAGACCGGCCGTCCCGCCAACATCCTTGCCGCCATCCTGCTCTTCGCCATCTTCGGCAAGGCGAGCGACCTGGCGCTCGTTGCGCTCGGCCGGCGCTTCGTCGCCTGGCAGGACAGCTTCCAGAACGCCGCAGAGAAGAAAGCCCATGCTGCAGATCAGGCACGTCTCCAAGAGGTTTGACGGCTTCGCGGCGCTTGCCGAGATCGATCTCCCCGTCGATCGCGGCGAGATCGTCGGCATCGTCGGCACCAGCGGCTGCGGCAAGAGCACGCTGCTGCGCATCGTCGGCGGGCTGGAACAGGCCTCCTCGGGCAGTGTCGTGCTCGATGGCGTCGCAGTCTCGGGGCCGCGGCCGGAAGTCGGCCTGGTCTTCCAGGAGCCGCGCCTCATGCCCTGGCTCACCGTGCGCGAGAATGTCGAGTTCGCGCTGGCGAAGCGCCCGCGCGAGCAGCGGCGGCCGCTCGCCGATGCGGCGCTGGCCCGCGTCGGGCTCGGCGCCTTCGCCGAGGCGCTGCCGCAGCAGCTCTCCGGCGGCATGGCGCAGCGCGCCTCGATCGCCCGCGCGCTGGTGGCGCGGCCGCAGGTGCTGCTGCTCGACGAGCCGTTCAGCGCGCTCGACGCCTTCACCCGCTTCAGTCTGCAGGATCATCTGCTCGATATCTGGCGAGCCGAGCAGCCGACCATGCTGTTCGTGACGCACGACATCGAGGAGGCGCTGGTGCTGAGCGACCGGGTCGTCGTCATGCGCGCCAAGCCCGGCCGCATCCACGCGCAATACCGGATCGACCTGCCGCGGCCACGGCGCCGCACCGAGGCGCGGCTGCAGCATTGGAAGGAGCGCATCCTCGAGGACCTCGACCTCGCCGTCAAAGGCGGCGACGCCGAGCCCGAATTCGCGATCTAGTGGAGACGCTCGCGCCTCAGAGCGCGGCGGAGATCGGTCCGAAGAAGTTCGCCGCGATGGTCTGGCCCATGGCCAGGCAGGCGCCCACGATGATGATCGAGATCAGCGCCGCGATGAGCGCGTATTCGATCGCCGTGGCTCCATCCTCCTCGTCTCGCCAGGCTTCGAGCAGGAACGACATCAGGCCCTCCGAATTCGCCTGCGCGGCAGACTATGCGATCAGCCTCGGCAACGCTCGTCCAATTGATGAGCGTTTGGCCGAAATCGCGGACATCCTCACGCCCGCATGCAAGGCCCTGATTTGCCGGCAATGTGCGCGGCATTTTCGCGGTTCTTTGCAGTACTGATCGCATTAAGCCGCTCTTAAGCGCAGAGCCTCTATCGCTGCTGGGCGAAACCCAATGGCCCGACAGCGAACGGCGCAGCATCGTGACAAGAATCAGACGAGATCGGCGCTTCCTTGGTACGTCAGCCGTCGCCGGCTGGGACATCGCGACCATGTGGTACGTCATTGCCGGGATTGGCGCCCTCGATGCCATGTGGGTGCGTGCGGCGAAGATCGAGATGGATATCCGATCGCTGCTCCTCGCTGTCGCTGCCGTTGCCGTCCTGTCCGCCGCCGCTTGGGGCTATCGCCTGCGTGCGCCGCGCCTTGCCGACCTTGCATCGGCTGGTGCGACGACAATCGCTTATTCGGTCGTCGGCGGAATATCCAGCTACCTGGTGGTGACCTGGAAATTCCCCTTCGCCGATGCCGACTACGCCGCCATCGACCACGCGCTCGGCCTCGACTGGCAGCACTGGTACGCGCTGGTGAACGCGCAGCCGCTCCTGAGCTGGCTGTTCTCGGCGGCCTACCAGAGCGCCGGGATGGAGATCTTTCTCGGGCTTATTCTTCTCCCCTTATTCGGGCGGATCGACGTCGTTCGCGAATTCCAGTGGACGGTGATCTTCTCGATCTTCGTCATCATCCCGTTTTCCGGGATCTTTCCTGCTGTCGGGCCGTGGGTGGTCTATCACATTCCGCGGCCGACGCCGTGGCTTGACCAGGTCCTGGCCATGCGCGCGCACGCCTTCACGCTGACGCTCACCACCATGACCGGGATCGTCGTTTGCCCGTCATTCCACACCACGCTCGGGGTCTTGCTGACCTACGCCGCCCGCTTCAAGCGCCCGGTGCTGATCGCCGCGGCATTGACCAACGGGCTGATGATCTTGGCCGTCCCAAGCGAAGGCAGCCATTACTTCGTTGACGTGCTGGCCGGCGGCCTGGTCGCTCTCGGCGCCATTCTGCTGACGCGCTTCCAATGGTCGCCCTCTGTGGCAGAGCAGTCCTTGTTCGCGGGCAGGTGACGGGGAGGAGCTGTGCGGGATTTGCATAGGCCCCCGCTGAGATTCCGGAAAAAAGGAGACATTCGTGACGACCCATTCAGAATCGGAAATTTCGCGCGGCGGCGGCGTGGCGCGGGAATGGTGGCTATGGATCGTCGAAGGTCCCCTTCGAGACTGCGTGACGCGTTCCAGCGGCGCCGCCGCCTTTTTGTTGCTCGCGCTCGCAAGCGTCTCGAGAGGCAACAAGATCCTCGCCGATGCCGGGCACGGCATCGACGAGCTGGCGGCGGCGAGACTTTTCGCGACATTTTGCCAAACCGCGTTTTATCTGGGATTCGTCTGGTTCACGCTCATCCGCGGAACGCCCGTCAAACGCGCCAAGGGCTGGCAGCCGCGGCTTTCGGCGATGATCGGCACATTTCTCTGCCTCGGTTTCGGATTCCTGCCCTTGCGCTCGGATCTGCCTCTCGGCTGGCATTTTCTGTCGGCGCTTCTCTCGCTCTTCGGCACCGGTCTGGCAGCCTTCGTCGTCCTGCCGCGCCTCGGACGTTCCTTCAGCCTCGTGCCGGAGGCTCGATCGCTCGTCACCAGCGGGCCCTACCGCATCATTCGCCACCCGCTCTACCTGGTGGAGGAGATGGCGGTTTTCGGGGCATTCATCGAGGTTGCCTCGACCGCCGCAGCGCTTCTCCTCATCGTGCAGATTTTATTTCAGATTCGTCGGATTTATAACGAAGAGACGCTGCTTTGCGCCGCGTTCCCCGACTATGCCCGCTACATGGAGTCCAGCGCACGCCTCATTCCCGGCGTCTGGTAATCGGCATCGGGGCTGCTCCAAGCACAAACCGTGCGACTGCGGCGGTGTCGTCAAAGCGCCCGCATCGAGAACGGCCAGAATTCCCAACTAATCATATAATCGAAGCGAATATAGGCGATGTTGGAAGCGATCCTTCTTAGCTGCCGCGGCAAGTGATGATAGACCATTGTCCAGCCGAGCCGGAGGAGCGCGGCGCTGTTTAGGAGTTCGAACAATGCTTAGAACCTTGGCGAAACTGTACCGTGACGAGAGCGGCGCGACGGCGATCGAATACGGCCTTATCGCGGCGCTGATTTCGGTGGTCATCATCGGCGCGCTGACCCTGGTGGGCACGCAGCTCTCTGCGGTCTTCCAGGCGGTTCAGGGTGCGCTGACCACCGCAGCCGCCTAAGAATTCCGAACTAATCAAATAATCGGAGCGAATATAGGAAGTGTTCGAACCGATCCTTCTTCGCCTCCGATGCAAGTGATGATAGACCAAGTGCCCAGCCGAGCCAAAGGAGCACGGCCCTGTTTAGGAGTTCGAACAATGCTTAGGACCTTGTCGAAACTGTACCGCGACGAGAACGGCGCGACGGCGATCGAATACGGCCTCATCGCGGCGCTGATTTCGGTGGTCATCATCGGCGCGCTGACCCTGGTGGGGACACAGCTCTCTGCGGTCTTCCAGAAGGTTCAGGGTGCGCTGGGTACCGCCGCCGGCTGAACTCGGCGTCGCCTAGCTCGAGAGCATGCGGGCCACTCCTTTGCGCTGACGCTTCGAGCCGTCTAAACGCCCGCAAAAGCCCCGCCGGATCAAAATCCGGCGGGGCTTTTCTTTTGTGAGTCTCCTTCGTCTCGTCGCGGCGCGCTATCCCGAGGCCTGCGCCACCTCGGCGGCTGTCGAAACCGGGCCGAGATCGAGCAGGTCCTCGTGGAAGGCGCGCAGCGTGCTGCGATGGCCGACGCTGACCACGGTCGGGTGCCACGGCGCCTCGCGCAGCAGGCGGTAGAGATGCGCTTCCATCGCCTCATCCAGTGCCGAGGTTGCCTCGTCGAGGAAGACCACGGCCGGCTCGGCGAGGAAGACGCGGGCGAAGGCGAGGCGCTGCTGCTCGCCGCCGGAGAGCCTGAGCGACCATTGATCGGTCGAATCGAGCTCCGGCGCGAGCGCGCCCAAGCCCACCTTGCGCAGCACCGCTTCGAGCTTCTCGCGGGGAATCTCGGCGCCGTCGTCGGGATAGGCCAGCGCCTGGCGCAGCGTGCCGAGCGGGATATAGGGCTTTTGCGGGACGAAGAAGACCCTTCCCGCGCCGAGACGCACCTTGCCGCGGCCGAAGGGCCAGAGCCCGGCTATGGCGCGCAGCACCGTGCTCTTGCCGGCGCCGGTGGGGCCGGTCAGCAGCAGGCCGCGCCCGGGCTTCGCCTCGAAGGCGAGAGCGGGGATGAGCGGCTTGCCGTCGGGCAGATCGACGCCGAGGTGATCGACTGCCATGCCGGCGCCCTGCTGCGCGATGGCGAGGTCGCCCGCCTCCGTCGCACGCTGCGCGATCTCGGTCAGCGGATGCTCGAAACTCGCCAGGCGCTGCACCACCGACTGCCAATTGGCGATGTCGTTATAGGAATTCATGATGAAGGACAGAGCGCCCTGCACCTGTTGGAAGGCGTCCGCCGTCTGCCGCAACGCGCCTAGCGCGATCTGTTTAGTGAAATAGAGCGGCGCCTGGACGATATAGGTGAAGATGACCGAGGCTTGGCCGTAGCCGAAGACGAACCAGCCCAGGAGCTTCCGGCGCTTCATAATCGCCCAGAAATTGTCGAAGACATGGCCGAACCGGCCCTGGAAGATGCCGAGCTCGCGCGGCTCGCCGCGATAGAAGGCAACGCTCTCGGTATTCTCGCGAAATCGCACCAGGCTGTAGCGGAAATCGGCTTCGAAGCGCTGCTGCTGGAAATTGAGACTGACCAGCGGCCGGCCGATCATCACGGCGATGAGGGTGCCCACCACGGGATAGATGACGGCGAGCCAAACCATGAAGCGCGGGATGGTGAGATCGATATAAGGAATGGTGACCGGTCCCGAGAGCGACCATAGGATGAAGACGAAGGAGAACAGCGTCACCAGGCTGCTGAGCAGGCCGAGCGACAGGGTGAGCGACGAGTCGGTGAAGTAGTTGAGGTCGTCGGCGATGCGCTGGTCCGGGTTGTCGGTGGGGCTGCCGGTGAGCTGCATCTTGTAATAGGCGCGATGGTCGAGCCAGCGCCCGAGATAGCGGTCGGTGAGCCAGCGACGCCAGCGAATCTGCAGCATCTGCTGAAGATACGTCGCGTAGACATTGACGCACACCCACAGCACCGCCAGACCGGCGAAGATCAGGATATTCTTGATGAAGGCGGGCTCGTCGTAGTTCTGCAGCGCATCGAAGAACCAGTTGTACCAATAATTGAACGCAACGTTCAGCCCCACAATAGCGAGGTTCAGCGCCACCACCACGGAGAGCAGCGCCCAAGCGATCCAGCGCTCGTGCGAAGACCAATAGGGCTTGGCGATGCGCCAGGCGTCGCTCAACGACTGTCGCATTTCTCTAGCGCGCATGGCGGTGCCGCTCCTGCCCATTGTTGCGCCGCTGCTTGTCGCTCATACTCGGAACTCCCTAAACTCGATCCAATCGGCCATGTCGGATGCTCGCGACTTTCCCAAGGAGTTGTGCCGCGGCGTTTGCCGCGCGCTGGCCCATCGCGGTTTCGCCACGCTCGCCGAGGTTGCGCTCGCCAATGGACGGCGGGCGGATGTGCTGGCGCTGGGGCGGGACGGAGAGCTCGTCATCGTCGAGATCAAATCCTCGGTAGCCGATTTCCGCAGTGACCGCAAATGGCCGGAATACCGTGAGTTCTGCGATCGCCTCTATTTCGCCGTGCCCGGCGAGTTTCCGCGCGAGCTTATCCCCGAGGATTGCGGCCTCATCGTGGCGGACGGCTTCGGTGCCGAGGTGCTGCGCGACGCGCTTGCGGTGCCGCTGGTCGCGGCCCGCCGGCGCGCGGTGCTGTTGCGGTTTGCCACCCTGGCCGCCTTCCGTCTGCGCCGGCTCACCGATCCCGGCATCAGCGACACGGAGACGGCTTGGTGAGCCGTCAGTTGTCAGTCTTCGGCCCTCAGTTCACTGAAAAGTGATAACCGACGACCGCTACCGCGCCAGCTTCGCGATCGTCGCCGTCGTGCTGAAGCCGGGCACCAGTTCCGCCAGCATGATCGCGCCGCCATAGCTCTCGACCAGCTCGGCTCCTACCACCTGGTCGCGGCGATAGTCGGCGCCTTTCACCAGCAGATCCGGCCTGAGCGCGCCCAGCAGATCGAGCGGCGTGTCCTCCTCGAACACCACCACGAGATCGACCGATGCGAGCGATGCCAGCACCGCGGCGCGGGCCTGTTCGTTCTGCACCGGTCGCGTCGGACCCTTGAGCCGCACCACCGAGGCGTCGCTGTTGAGCCCGACGACCAGCCGGTCGCAATGCGCGCGCGCCTGGGACAGCAGCGAGATATGCCCGGGATGCAATAGGTCGAAGCAGCCATTGGTGAAGCCGACCTTGAGCCCGTTGCGCCGCCAGCGCTCGACCTGGTCGGCGGCGAGCGCCACCGGCAGCACCTTGCGCGTGGCGAGCGCGTCGCGGTCGACCAGGGTCTCGATCAGCTCGGTCGCGTGCACCACGGCCGTCCCGACCTTGCCGACGACGATGCCGGCGGCGATGTTGGCGAGCCGGGCCGCTTCCGCCACCGGAGCTCCCGCGGCAATGGTCGCCGCCACCACCGCGATGACCGTGTCGCCGGCGCCCGACACGTCGAACACCTCGCGCGCCGCCGCGGCGAGCTTGGCGGCGCCCGCGGCATCGACGACCAGCATGCCGTCCTGGCTCAGCGAGACCAGCACTGCGCCGAAGCCATGCGTGTCGATGAGCGCCCGCGCCGCGGCGATCGCCTCGGCTTCGCTGTCGACCGGGCGCTTCGTCGCCTCCCCGAGCTCGCGGCGGTTGGGCTTGATGACGCTGGCGCCGCGATAGGCCGCGTAATCCGTCCCTTTGGGATCGACCACCACCGGATGGCCGGCGCGCGTCGCGGCGGCGATGATGTCGCCGGCGACGCCGTCGGCGAGCATCCCCTTGGCATAATCGGAAAGCACCGTCACCTGGTAGTGCGGCAGCACCTGATCGACCATGCGCCGCAGCTCCGTGCGCAACCCCTCGCCAAGCGGCGCCCGCTGCTCTCGGTCGGCGCGCAGCATCTGCTGCGTCTCGGCGACATAGCGCGTCTTGATCGTCGTGGTGCGGCCGCGATCGGCCAGCACATGCGCCTCGACGCCGGCGAGCCCCGCCACCAGCTTGCCGACCTCGCGCCCGGCGGAATCATTGCCGGTGACCGAGATGAAGCAGGCCTGCGCGCCGAGCGCATGCAGGTTGCTCAGCACGTTTCCCGCGCCGCCGAGCTTGCGCAGCTCGCGCTCGATGCGCAGCACCGGGATCGGCGCTTCGGGCGAGACGCGCTCGACCTTGCCATAGACGAAATGGTCGAGCATGACGTCGCCGATGCACAGCACCCGCGAGCGGGCGAGCGCCTCGACAAGGGGGATGAGGTCGGCCTCGGACATGGGCGAGGTCTTAAAGGGCGGCGGCGGGGCTTGGCAAGCAAAAGCGGCGGCGCGAGCCGCGCTTAAGACGCAGCCGCAGCGCGGGCGGTGTCGGTGAGGCCCAGCGCGCGCTCGAGTTGGCGGAAGACGCGCTCCTTGTCGTGATAGTCCTGCGCCGCCTGGCGCGCCGCCTCGCCGCGGCGGCGGCGCTCGGCCGGGCTTGCCGCGAGCGCGATGATCGCGCCGGCAAGGCCTTCGGGACCGGTGGCGAGCGGCAGCACCGGGCCGGCCAGCGCCGGCGGGATCTCGCCGGCGGCGAGGATCGGCCTGCCGCTGGCCAGTAGCGCGGCTCCCTTGGCGGGGAACAGCGGATCCGGCGCGTCGAGCCCGGCCGGCAGCAGATGGATGTCGGCCAGCCCGAGCAGCGCGTTGAGATTGGCAAGGCGCGGCCAGGGCAGCAGCTTGAGCGGCAGGCTATGCGTCGCCGCGGCAAGCCTCGCCCAGGCGCCGCCGCGTCCGGCGAGAACGAAGGTGAGCGCGCCGCTCGCCGGCAGCAGCCGCGCCGCCTCGACGAGCCGCTCGACACCCTGGCTCTCGTCGAGGCTGCCGGCGTAAAGCGCAACCAGCGCATCGGGTTCGAGGCCGAGGCTCTCGCGCAGCGGGCTTGCCGCCAGCGGATGGAGAAGGCGCGTATCGGCCCAGACCGGCAGCGCCAGGCGCCGGCGCTCGGCGATGCCGGCGGCAGCGAGCGATGCCGTGGCGCCGAACGCGGCGAGCGATACGCGGCCCATTCGCCGCAGCAGCGGCGATCCCAGGAAGCCTGCCTCGCTGACATGCGCCCAGCTTGCCGCCGCGGCGCGCCGCGCCGCCATGAGCAGCCCTGGCAATGCGGCGCCGGCCGGATCGACGGCGGCGACGAGGTGGGGGCGGAAGCGCCGCGCGCGGCCCAGCAGCACCGGCGCGCTCGACAGCGCGAAGGAGAGGTCCTGCAGCTCGCGGCCGAACCCGCGCGGCAGGTGGGCGCGGCGGCGCGGACAGCGGGTGACGCGGATGCCGCGATGCTCCTCGGTCCGCCACCAGCCTTGCGGCTCGCCGGCGCGGGTGCCCGCGGCCGCCACCGCCTCGACCGCGTGGCCGCGGCCGGCGAGCCAGAGCGCCAGCTCCTCGGCGACGCTGCCCGGCGCAAAATTCTCGCTATGAAAGAGGATGCGCCGCGCCGCGGCGTTGCGCGAGGCGAGCGGCATCGATGCCGGTCAGGCCGGGCGCAAACGCGGGCCGTTGCCGGCGCCGAGGCTGAGCAGCCGGTCGATATGTCGCCCCTGGAAGAGGCGGATGCCGATCGACTGGCCGAATTCGACCGCCTCCTCGCTGTCGCAGCGCGCCAGGATGATACGCGAGCGGCCGGTGCGCTCGACGGCGTCGCGGAAGTCGGCGATGCGCGGCGTCGCCATGCTGTCGGCCATATCCGGCGTCCAGAACATCTTGACGAGGTCGAGGCCGAGCCGCTCGCGGTCGATGTAGGAGAGCGTCACCGACGAAACGCCGTCGAGACAGACGCGGTAGCCGCGCTCCTTCAGATAGTCGCGAGCGAAGAGATAGGCGCCGGGATCGGCGAAGATGTCGACCTTCTGCAGCTCGACGACGATGGTGCCGCGCGCCCCCATACGCAGGTTCTGATCGAATTGCAGGAATTCCTGCGACAGCAGCGTCGAGATGTTGAGGTTGATGCTGAAGGAATGCGCCAGCGCCTGGTCGTCGTTGCGGCGCAGCAGCGCCAGCACGCGGCGGTCGAGGTGCTGCGTCAAGTGCTGGAACAGCCAGCGGTCCGATGCGATCTCGCGCCGGGGCATGAGGAGGTCGCGCAAATCGGCGATCGAGACATAGACCTCGCGGAACACCGGCCGCGGCCGCTCGTCGCCCATGATGGCGCAGATCGACTGGCGGCGGAGCACGTTGGAGAGGTCGGCCTTGCCGATCGCGGCGACCAGTTCGGCGAGGCCCTGCGGGTCCATCGGCTGGCGCTCGTCGCGCGCCAGAGTGCCGGCGATCACCGCGAGCCGCTTCTGGCGCTTCACCTCGCGCTCATAGACCTCCTCGGCCCAGGCGAGGAAATCCTGATAGTCGCGCTCGATGTCGTACCAGGTGGCGAAGCGGTCCGGTGTGCTGTCCTCGAACTCGGCGGCGAGCGGGTCGTCGCCGAAGAGATAGCGCAGCCGCATGATCGCGTCGTCGATCACGGCGATGCTGGCGTCCTTGCACACGAAGACGATATCGGCGCTCTGCAGCAGGAAGATGCGGCCGTTGAACTGCTTGACCAGCGCCTCGAAGGTATTGGCGGCGATGCGGATGTGGTGGGCGCGGCGGTTGTCGGGGCGCAGCCGCGACAGATGGATGACGATGGCCCGCCGGCCGAGCGGGTGCCGGCCCAGGCGCTTCGTATAGTCGAGCAGCTGCGCTTCGACCGTCGCGGTCTTCTCGTCCGCGATCTGCTTCGCCAGGGGGTCGGGTCGCTGCATCTGGGCCATGGCCGTCTTCCGGGCGATCATGGCCGCACAACCCCTACGGAACGGTTAACGGACCTTAAGGGCGGGCCCGGGGTGCGGGCTTCCGTCGCTGTGGCATCGCGGCCGGGTCTGCTCCATATTCGCGGCATGATTACCCGTATCCTGGGCCGGTCCAGGCAACAATCGCAGCAGGCCGTGGCGCCTGAGGTGCCGGCTGGCACCCGCCTTTACGCCGTGGGCGACATCCACGGCCGGGTCGACCTCCTGCGCGAGCTGCATCAGCTCATTCATGCCGACGCCTATGAGCGACAGGCGCCGCGCAACGTCGTGGTCTACCTCGGCGATTACATCGATCGCGGCGACGCCTCGCCCGCGGTGATCGACCTGCTGTTGAACGAGGCGCTGCCCGGCTTCCAGTCGATCCACCTCAAGGGCAATCACGAGGAGAGCCTTTTGCGCTTCCTCGAGGATATCCAGGTGGGCCCCTCCTGGCTCCTTTATGGCGGCGCCGAGACGCTGTTCGCCTATGGGATCCGTCCGCCGCGCGCCACCTCTCCCGAATTCGAGCTGGAGCGGGCGCAGGCCGAGCTGCGCGCGAAGCTGCCGGACCGGCATCGCCGTTTCATGGCGGAGCTGCGCCTCACCCATGAGGAGGGGGACTACCTCTTCGCCCATGCCGGGGTCCGGCCGGGAGTGCCGCTCGATCAGCAGCGCGCCGACGACCTCCTCTGGATCCGCGACGAGTTCCTGCTGTCCGATGCGGAGTTCGGCAAGGTCATCGTTCACGGCCACACCATCAGCCCGCGGCCGGACGTGCAGCGCAACCGCATCGGCATCGACACCGGCGCATTCGCCAGCGGCACGCTCACCGCGCTGGTGCTCGAGGGCAACGACTGGTCCTTCCTGCAGACCGGCCGCCAGATCGGCGAGTAGAGGGCATCCGGCGCCGTCCTTCTGACGATGCCGGACGAGCTTGATCCGCCGCGCTTCGGCGGCGGCGCTCGCGCAGTCTTTGTTTTCTTAGGCGAGGATGTTGAGCAGGCTGCTGCCGTCGCTGTCGCCATCGCTGTCGGCGCCGCCGGGGAGGGCGGCGGAGACGAGCGAGGCGGCGGAGCCGGTGCTGCCCGGCTGGCTTGCGGCCTGCTGGCTCTGGTCGACCGTCCCGCCGCCATGGTGATGGCGGTGGTGCGGCATTGCCCCGGCGCTCTGCAACGACTGCTGTTGCTGCAGCAGTTGCAGGTACTGGGATGCGGCAGAGCTCGATGAAACGCCGCTGATGCTCATGACCTATCTTTCTCCTGTTGACGCGCAGGCTCTGCGGCCTGCGCTGCCGGCGCAGCAACTTTCATGCCGGTCATGCGCCGGGGAAAGCGGCGGCCGGCCGGAGAAACGGTCCCCAGCGCCCGGCAGCTTCTGCCGGGCTGCCGGCATTGCCTGCCGTGCCTAGCCCCCCTCGAGCTCTGGGTAGTGCCGGAAGATGCCCTGCTCGTTGAGCGGGATCCGCCGCTCGGAGGCGAGATAGGCCTTGATGCGCGGCCGCTCGGCGACGCGCGCCGCGAGCGCCGCCACGCGCCGGTGCGTCTTCTCGAGCCGCGCCAGGGCCTTGGGAAAGGCATAGCGCAGCCCCTGAACGATCTGGAACAGCGACAGATCGGGATAGCTGAGCCGCGCGCCGATGAGGTGCTTGTCGCCGGCCGGATTGCGCTCGAGCACGCGCTCGAAATAGTCGAGGAATTTAGGCGCGCGGTTCCTGAGGAAATCGCCGGCGCGGCGCTTCGCCTCGGACCGCTGATCCTCGTAATAGAGGCCACTGCCGATCGGATGATGGGTATCATGTGCCTCGACCACGAGGTCGGCGATGGTGAGCTGAAGCTGGTGCGCCCAGAGGCGTCCGGCTTCGCCGGCCGGCGCCAGGCGATGGCGCGCGCCGAGATAGAGCAGGATGTTCGCCGTCTGGCCGATGATCAGCGTGCCGGCCTTGAGGAAGGGCGGCGCGAAGGGCGGCCGCTTCACCCGGCCGCTTTCCATCAGCCGGAACATCCGCTCGCTGCCGCCCTTCTGCCGCGCCACGTCGACATAGTCGGCGCCCGCCTCTTCGAGCGCCAGCCGCACGAACTCGCCGCGCCCCTGGATCTCCGGCCAGTAATAGAGCTCATAGCGCATCGGCTTTTCCTCCCGTTTCCCGACTTTTGCGTGCGGTGCCCCCGCTCCTGCTCCCGACGCTTTGCGTCAATCCTCTCTCCCCGTCGGGAGAGGGCCGTTAGCTTAGCGACTTGGTCTTTGTGGGGCTGCCTGGAAGCAGCTCGTCGATAGCCACGACCATGAGGCGAAGACCATCGGTCTTCCTTGTCCCTGTGCTTCAGGCAAATTTCGAAGTCAGACCAGGGAGCGTGCCCGATACCTGCGGATTGCCCGAGATGGTACTGCGGATGATGCCCGACGCAGCTTCATCTCGAGGGAGGAGGCAATGCGAAGGACGCGCCATCCTGTGAGCATCGTTAGATGCCTGCTGAGCATTTGGGCCGCACTCGCCGTGCTTGCCATAGCGCTCGGCATCACATGCTTCTGGCTGGTCAATCATCTCCCGGCAGCTCAAGGCGTCGAGTACGCAAACATTTACGTGAACGCCTTCTTGATCGCTGCGCTGACACCAATCCTGGCCGTGCCGGCGCTCGTGGTCGTGGGCCTGTTTTGGGCTCTTGTCCGTTGGCTTTCGCGTCTGGTGCATCGGGATCATCTTCC
>DATNDG010000003.1:0-38127 GCA_035553515.1 Allostellaceae bacterium
AGGCGGTCGGAGACGCGCACATCCTTGACGGCGTCGCCGAGCGACAGCTTGAAGAGGGCGATCAGGCTGGCTATCGTGCCGTCGGGCGGTGCTTCCGGCGGCTTCCCCTTCTTGTCCTCGGGCGGCGTGATCTTGCCGAGATCCGCGCCGCCGCGCGTCGCCGATTTCAGCGGATGCTTCTGATAGACGCCGAGCGCCGGCATCCAGAACTCGTCGATCGGATCGGTGAGCAGCAAGACCTCGACGCCGCGCGCGCGGAAGCCCTCGAGCTGCGGGCTCTTGCGCAGCAGGTCGAGATTGTCGCCGGTAATGGTGTAGATCGCCTCCTGGCCCGGCCGCAGGCGCGCGACATAATCGTCGAATGACACCAGGCCGTCGCCGGCGGTCGAGCGGAAGCGCAGCAGCGGCAGGAGCTGCTCGCGATGCTCGGGGTCCTCGTAGAGCCCCTCCTTGAGCACCGCGCCGAAATTGTCCCAGAACTTCGCATACTCCTCGGCGCCATCCTTGGCCTTGCGGCCGAGCTCGGACAGCACCCGCTTGGTGATCTGGCCGCGCATCTTGGTGAGCATCGGGTTGTTCTGCAGCATCTCGCGACTGACATTGAGCGGCAGATCCTCGCTGTCGACGATGCCGCGCAGGAAGCGCAGATAGGCGGGCAGCAGCTCCGGGCAGTCGTCGGTGATGAAGACGCGCCGGACATAGAGCTTGACGTGCGGCTTGCGCTGGGGATCGAAGAGGTCGAAGGGCTTCGTTCCCGGCACGAAGAGCAGGGTGGTGTATTCGAAAGTGCCCTCGGCCTTGGTGTGGAGCGTCAGCCAGGGCTCGTCGAAGCTGTGCGCCGCATGATGGTAGAATTCGCGATACTGCTCGGCGGTGATTTCCGATTTGGGCCGCGTCCACAGCGCCGCGGCGGTGTTGATCGTCTCCTCCTTGCCGTCCTCGACGAGCCGGATCGGCAAGGCTACGTGATCGGAATAGGTCTTGACGATCTGCCGGAGCCGCGGCGCCTCGAGATACTCGTCCGCCTCCTTGTTGAGATGCAGCGTGATCACGGTGCCGCGGCCGGGCTTCTCCGCCGCCTCGACGGTGAACTCGCCCTTGCCGTCCGAGACCCAGAGCCAGGCCTTGTCCTCGCCCGCTTTGCGCGACAGCACCTCGACCCGGTCGGCCACCATGAAGGCGGAATAGAAGCCCACGCCGAACTGGCCGATGAGCGTCATGTCCTTGCGCTGATCGCCGGAGAGCTGCTGCATGAACTGCGCCGTGCCCGAGCGGGCGATGGTGCCGAGATTCTCGACCAGCTCGTCATGGCTCATGCCGATGCCGTTGTCGGCGAGCGTCAGCGTGCGCTTTGCCTTGTCGGGGGTCAGCAGGACGCGCAGCTCCGGGTCGTCGGCGATGAGCTTGGGCTCGGTCAGCGCGAGGTAGCGCAGCCGGTCGCAGGCATCCGACGCGTTGGAGATGAGCTCGCGCAGGAAGATTTCCTTCTCGCTGTAGAGCGAGTGGGCGACGATGTCGAGGAGGCGGCTGACTTCCGCCTGAAAGCTTCTTTTCTCGGGCGACATGGTCCTGCCGGTTCGGTTGAGCGGGATGGCGCAGAGATATGCAAGCGGGCGGCCCGATGCAAGGCCGGGGTAGGAGGCCACGTCGCCCGGCGCAACGCGGCAGGGGCGGTCGGCGTTAGCGGATCGTGCAACCAGGAGGCTCGCTCGAGGTCCCATGAGCTATCTGCGGAAGGTGCTGCTGCCGGGCGAGCAGGTGATCTACGAGACCGGGCTTCACTGGCTGGTCTTCGGCTGGGCCATCCTCGTCCTGCTCGCGGCCTTGGGCCTCGCCATCGGCGCGCTCTTCGTCTCGGGCGGCGAGGGGCCGATCCTGCTGATGACCGCCGGGGCGGTGGCAGCGGTTGGCCTGGTCCTGTTGCTGGCGGCGGCGCTCCGCCGGGCGAGCACCGAGCTTGCGGTCACCGATCAGCGCGTGGTGTTCAAGCGCGGGCTCATCGCCCGCCATACCATCGAGATGAACCGCTCGAAGGTCGAGAGCGTCGATGTCGACCAATCGCTGCTCGGCCGCATCCTCGGCTATGGCACCGTCCAGCTGCGCGGCACCGGCGGGTCGCTGGAGCCGATGGCGATGATCGGCTCACCTCTCGCCTTTCGCAGTCACATCACCGCCGATCCGATGCCGCGCCCCGGCCAGGACCGCGGAGGCGCGGCGCGCTGAGCCTCTCAACGGAGCGGCGACAGTCCCAGGCTGAAATAGCGCGTGCCGGCGATCGGGCTCGGGTAATAGGCGGGGATCTCGGCGAAGCCGAGCTGCCGGTAGAGCGCGATCGCCGGCGCCATCGAGGGCAGGGAGTCGAGCCTCATTTCGGCATAGCCGAGATCGCGGGCGGCGCCGATGATCGCGGCGGCAAGTGCCTGGCCGACCCCCAGCCCGCGGGCCGCCGGCTCGACATAAAGCCGCTTCATCTCGCAAATCCGCTCGCCCTCGAACGGCCGCAGCGCGACGCAGCCGAGCCGCCCGGCGGTCTCGCCAGAGGCCAGCAGCAGCTCGCCCGCGGGCGGCGCATAGAGGCCGGGCAAGCCCGCCAGCTCCTCGGCGAAACCCTGATAGGCGAGGTCGATCTCGAGCCCGGCGGCGTAGGCGCGAAAGAGGGCGGCCGCCGCTTCGATATCGGCCGGGCTGCGCGCCGGGGCGATGCGGAAGGGGCGCATGGGGATTGCTAGCGCAGGGTGAGCATCATGCCGACGCCGCCGACGATCAGCACCACGCCGAGGAGCTCGGGCTTGCGTGGCCGCTCGCGGAACACATACCACGAGAAGAGCAGGGTGAAGACCAGCTCGACCAGGCTCAAGGTGCGGACATAGGCGACGAGCTGGATCGTCATCGCCGTGAACCACAGGGCCGATCCCACCACGCCGGCCGCGCCGGACGCTGCCGCGAGCGGCCAGGAGGCGCGGAGCCTGGCGAATTGCTCGCGCTCGCGGGCATAGAGATAAGCCGCCATCAGCCCGCTCTGGATCATGATGGACCAGAGCAGCGTATAGGCGGCCGGCATAACGAAGCCCGGCTCCTGCAGCGACAGCGCGCCGGCACGGAAGGAGACGGCGGCGATGCCGAAGAGCGCGCCCGAGGCGAGGCCGATCAGTGCCGGCCACTCGAGCCAGCCGAGGATGAAGGCGCGCCAGACGCCGCCCCCCTCGCGCAGCGAGATCAGCATCACGCCGAGCGTGCCCAGGGCGATGCCGATCGCCCCCCAGCTCGATACCCGGTCGCCGAGGAAGACCAGGCCGAAGATCGCCGACTGGATCACCTCGGTCTTGGAATAGGCGACCCCCACGGCGAAATTGCGGAAGCTGAAGAGATGGATGAGACAGGAGGTCGCGACGATCTGCGATACCCCGCCGATCACTACCCAGAAGACGAAGCGGGAATTGGGCAGCGGCCAGGCGAGATGGGCGAAGGCGTGCAGCGCCAGCACGTAGAGGATCGCCAGCGGCGCGCCGAAGGCGAAGCGGGTGAAGCTCGACGCATTGGTGCTGAGCCGGCCGCGCAGATGCTTCTGCAGCGCAGTGCGCAGATTCTGCAGGAAGGCCGCCGCGAGCGTGAGCGGGATCCAGAGCCAGGTCACGGCGTCCAGGGATAAGGGGAAACCGCCGCCGCCACAATCGGGCGATGACGCAACCCTCGGTTGCCGGGATGTGCGAAGGGGCTTGCCTTTGCCGTTGCCGGCCCCAATTCTGGAGTTATGGGCCCGTTGGCTTCTGCCCCGCGCATTCTGGCCGTTCTCGGCCCTACCAATACGGGCAAGACCCACCTCGCCATCGAGCGCATGCTCGGCCACGCCAGCGGCATGATCGGCTTCCCCCTGCGTCTGCTGGCGCGCGAGAACTACGACCGGGTGGTGCGCCTCAAGGGCGCGCGCGCGGTGGCCCTCATCACCGGCGAGGAGAAGATCGTCCCGCCCAATCCCGCCTATTTCGTCTGCACGGTCGAATCGATGCCGCACGACCGCGCCGTCGAGTTCCTTGCCGTCGACGAGATCCAGCTCTGCGGCGATGCCGAGCGCGGCCACGTCTTCACCCAGCGCCTGCTGGCGGCGCGCGGCCTGGCCGAGACGATGTTCCTCGGCGCCGATACGATCAAGCCGCTGATCCGCCGCCTCGTGCCCGAGGCCGAGTTCGTCAACCGGCCGCGCTTCTCGACCTTGCGCTATGTCGGGCCGAAGAAGGTGACGCGGCTACCGCCGCGCAGCGCCGTCGTCGCCTTCGCCATCGCCGATGTCTTCGCGCTGGCCGAGGTGATGCGCCGCCAGCGCGGCGGGACGGCGGTGGTGCTGGGCGCGCTCAGCCCGCGCGCGCGCAACGCGCAGGTGGCGATGTTCCAGTCCGGCGAGGTCGACTATCTCGTCGCCACCGACGCCATCGGCATGGGCCTCAACATGGATCTCGACCATGTGGCCTTCGCCCGGCTCGGCAAGTTCGACGGACAGGTGCCGCGCCGGCTGAGCCCCGCCGAGATCGCCCAGATCGCCGGTCGCGCCGGGCGCCATATGAGCGACGGCACTTTCGGCACCACCGCCGAGCTCGGGCCGATGGAGCCGGAGCTGGTGGAAGCGGTGGAGAACCATCGCTTCGACCCGCTGACCCGGATCTATTGGCGGAATGCGCGGCTCGACTACGCCTCGCCCGCCGCGTTGCTCAAAAGCCTCGAGCAGCGGCCGCCGGCACCCGGCCTCATTCCGGCGCGCGAGGCCGACGATCACCTCGCGCTGCGCAGCCTCGCAAAACAGCCCGAGATCGCCGATCTCGCCCGCCATCCGGCCGCGGTGCGGCTGCTCTGGGAGGTCTGCCAGATCCCGGATTTCCGCAAGGTGATGAGCGACACCCATGCCCGCCTGCTGGGGCAGATCTATCGCCACCTCGCCGGGCCGCATCAGCGCCTGCCGACCGACTGGGTGGCGCGGCAGGTGCAGCGCCTCGACCGGCTCGATGGTGACATCGACAGCCTGATGATGCGCATCGCGCATATCCGCACCTGGACCTATATCGCGCATCGGCCCGAGTGGCTCGCCGATGCGGCGCAGTGGCAGGAGCGCGCCCGCGCCATCGAGGATCGGCTCTCCGACGCGCTGCACGACCGCATCACCCAGCGCTTCGTCGATCGCCGCTCGGCCTTCCTGGTGAAGCAGCTTGCCTCCGACAAGGACCTCCTCGCATCGGTAAGCCATGCCGGCGAGGTCAAGGTCGAGGGCCACTATGTCGGCCGGCTCGACGGCTTCCGCTTCGCTCCGGATGCGGGCGCCGGCGCCGAGGCGAAGACGCTGCTCGCCGCCGCCAATCGCGTGTTGCGCGGCGAGATCGCGGGGCGCGCGCAGTTTTTGGCGCAGGCCGCCGACGCCGAGTTCGCGCTCGCGGCCGATGGCGGCGTCACCTGGCGCGGCGGTGCGGTCGGGCGGTTGCTGCCGGGCGAGAATGCGCTTGCGCCGCGCGTCGAGGTGCTGCCGGGCGATTTCCTGGAGGGCGATCTGCGCGAAGGCGTGCGGCGCCGGCTCGCCGATTTTCTGCGCGACGCGATCCACCGCGGCCTCGCGCCGCTGTTCCGTGCGCTCGAGGCGGAACTCGGCGGCGCGGCGCGCGGCATCGTCTTCCAGCTGAGCGAGGCGCTGGGCAGCTTGCCGGCCGCCGAGGTCGCAGGCCAGCGCGCGGCGCTCGCTGCCGGCGATCGCAAGGCGCTGGCGCGGCTCGGCCTGCGCTTCGGCACGGAAACGGTCTATCTCGAAGCGCTGCTGAAGCCGCGCCCGGCGGCGTTGCGCGCAATGCTCTGGGCGGTATGGCGCGGTGTCGAGACGCCGGACGTCCCTGAGTCGGCGGCGCCGCGCGATCCCGCGCTTTCGGAGCCTGCCTATGCGGCGATGGGCTGGCGCGTCCTCGGACCGCGCGTGCTGCGCGTCGATCGCGTCGAGCGCCTCGCCGCCGCGCTGCGGCGGCTGGCGCGGCAAGGACCGTTCGGCCCGACGCCGGCGCTGGCGCAGCTCGCGGGATCGCGGATCGAGGATCTGGCGGCGATGCTGCCGGCGCTCGGATATCGTGCGGTGCTGGGCGAGAGCGGCGTCAGCTTCCGTGCGCGGCCGCATCGCGCGGGCGAACGCCGTTCCTCGCGCCGCCGCAAACGCCGGCGCGAGGAGGCGGCGCCCGCCGCCGATGGCCCCTTCGCCAAGCTCAAGGAGCTGCGCCTCGCGCGATGACTGGGGCGCGGCTCGACAAGTGGCTCTGGTTCGCGCGTTTCGCCAAGACGCGGTCGGCTGCGGCGAAGCTCTGCGCGGAGGGGGCGGTCACCGTCGCCGGTATCGTCGTGCTGAAGCCCGCCCACGCGCTGCGCGTCGGCGATGCGGTCGGCGTGCGGCAAGGGGCGATGCTGCGGCAGGTGACGGTGCGCGCACTCGGCACAAGGCGAGGGCCGCCGGCCGAGGCGCACCTGCTTTACGAGGAGACGGCGCCGCCGCTGCGCCTCAGCGCGGTTGAGCACGCCGAGTGGATCCCACTTATCGACGAGGGCTGAGTGGGGCGGTGACCTCCGCTCATTCGGACGCGGCGAGCGAGACTTCAGTGACCGCGCCTTCGGCGAAGAGTGCCGAAAGTGCCGCGGCGAGGTCGAAGCGCGGATCTGCGCCGAGTGCGGCTGCCGCCGCTTCTTCGAGCGTGACGCCTTGGGCGAGCCGGCGGCGGAAGGCGAAGGCCGCGTCGTCCAGGATGCGCATCACTACCTCACCGTCCCGGCGGCTCACCTCGATGAGGACGCCGCCTTCAGCAAGGCTTATCGTCTCCTCTGCCGTGGCGCCGCGGCGGTTGGCCCGCCAGATGCGGTCGACCGGCCAGGGCGAGGCGAGGAAGCCCAGCGACGGGTGAAGGCCGAGCCTGAGCCGCGGCGTCTCGTCGGGTGCGATCCCGGCGAGCGAGGTAGCGGTGAGCGCCGTCGCGTCGCCGGCGGTTGCGGCACGGCGCATCAGCCATTCGAGCCGCGCCACATCGGCGAGATAGGCGAGGTCGCGACAGGGCGGAAACTCGGCGAGGAATTCGGCGAAGGCGTCGCCATATTCCGCCAGGACCGCGGAGCGCGGCGGATGGCGGCGGATGAACTCGTGCGCGACATAGGCAAAGAAGCGCTCGTCGACCAGCCGGCAGACGGCAGGGAAGGTGTCGCGCAGCACGTCGTTCAGCGAGGCGAAGACAGTATTGCGATAAACGGCGATCCGCGCCGGGCCCTCCTCGACGAAGGTGGCGAGCGCGCTTTCCTCGGCTTCATCGAGCAGCGCGCGGCGGAACGCCGCCTGGATTTCAGCGAGCGTCGGCATCGGCATGGAGCGTGGCGGCAGCGTTGCGCTCGGCCTTCACTGCCTCGCCGAGCAAGGTCGCGAGATCCGGCAAATTCTTGTCCCATTCGACGAGGCTCGCCACCGGCCCGAAACGCCGAAGCGCGGCGCAATAGACCGTCCACACCGCCGGCGCGACGGCAGAGCCGTGGTCGTCGATGAGCAGCGGCTCGCCGTCGCGGCGCACCGCGGCATGGCCAGCGAGATGGATCTCGCCGACCGAGGCTGCAGGGAGCGCATCCAGATAGGCTATGGGATCGAGGTTCAGGTTCTGCGCGCTGACAAAGATGTTATTGACGTCGCACAACAGCCCGCAGCCGGTGCGGCGGACGAGTGCCGCCAGGAATTCAGCTTCCGGGATCGGCGAATGGCGGAAGCGCAGATAGCGCGACGGATTCTCGATCAGCACTTCGCGCCCGAGCGCCGTCTGTGCGCGGTCGATATTGGCCGCGACCTGCGCCAGCGCTTCTTCGGTGTAAGGCAGCGGCAGCAGGTCGTTGAGGTAGCTCCCGCCGCTGACGCTCCAGGAGAGATGCTCGGAAACGCGCGCCGGCTCGATACGCTCGACGAGTCGCTCGAGCCGGGCCAGATGGGCGTCATCGATACCCTCGGCGCTGCCGAGCGACAGCCCGACCCCATGCAGGCTCACCGGGTACTGGCGGCGGATCGCATCGAGCTCGGCTGCGGCGGTGCCGCCGCCCATGTAATTCTCGGCATGGACTTCGAGCCAGCCGACCACCGGGCGGGCTGCGAGCAGCTCGGCAACATGCGGCGCGCGCAAGCCGATGCCGAACGTCTCGGACCGTACTCCGCCGACCGATGCCATATAGCCTCTTCTGCCTGCCTTCCGCGATCTTGCTGCAGGCGCCGACCGGAACAAAGCTCCAAGATTCGCCCGCTGCCAAAGTGGCTGCTCGGGCCTTGTCGGCAGGCTCCTAGGCCCCGCTTTCGGCAAGCGCCCAGGCGGCTTCGGCGAGCGCGCGCGCCTTGGCGCCGCGATCGAGTGCGCCGGGCGAGCTGACATTGCCGTCGAGGCCGCGCTTGTAGACGCCTTGCGAGATGGCGGCGAGGCGGAAGAGCGAAAGCACGAGATAGAAGGTCCAGTCGCCGACCGACGCGCGCCCGGTGCGTCGCGCATAGGCGGCGACATAGCCCTGTTCGCTTGGAATGCCGTAGCCGGGCGGCAGGGCGGTGAGATCGCCGCGCGTCGGGTCGGGCACGCGCCAGGGCAGGCAGTTATAGGCAAGGTCGGCGAGCGGGTGGCCGAGCGTGCCCAGCTCCCAATCGACCACGGCGAGGACGCGCGGCTCGCGCGGATGCCAGATCATGTTCTCGAGCCGGAAATCGCCGTGCACGATCTTGGTCTCGTCCGCTGCCGGGATATGCGCTGGCAGCCAGCGCGACAGCCGGTCCATCGCCGGCAGCTCCTCGGTCTTGCTCGCTTCGTACTGCGTCGTCCAACGCGCGATCTGTCGTGCCGCATAGCCGCCGGTGCGGCCGTAATCAGCAAGGCCGATCGCGCGATAATCGACGCGATGAAGCCGCGCCAGCACCTCGTTCATCGCATCATAGATCGCGGCGCGCTCCTCCGGCCGGCAGGAGGTCAGGGTGTAATTGCGGAACACCCGGCCTTCGACATGCTCCATGATGTAAAAGATCTGGCCGATCACCGCCGGGTCCTCGCACAGCGCATAGGCGCGGGCGACCGGCACGTCGGTGGCGGCGAGAGCGGCGATCACCTTGAACTCGCGATCGACGGCATGGGCGGAAGGCAGCAACTTGCCGGGCGGCTTCTTGCGCAGCACCAGCCGCCTTCCCGCGCCGTCGCGCAGCATAAATGTCGGGTTCGACATACCGCCGTGGAACTGGCTGACGGTGAGCGGCGGCCTGAAGCCTTCGATATGATCGGCCATGAACCGCGCCAGCCCGGCCTCGTCGAAACGGTGCTGCGGCAGCACCGGCACGACGTCATCGGTCGAGGCGACTGCGGCGACCGTCATCGCGCCGCCGCGCTGCCTCGCTGTGCTGCTGGATCTCGGCCGCGCCATGCTCGCCTCCCCGCTGGCGCCGCCATCATAGCGGGCTTGGCAGGCGAAGCGAGACAGGGCCTGCCTCCTCGTGCCGGTTAGTGCCGGCGCTGCTGCTCCAACTCGTCGGCGCGCTGCTCGAGTTCGATCGCAATTTCGAGAAGCTTCGGGGAAATCTCAGTCTGATAGCTGGTGGCCAGCTCACGAAATTGCCTAGCCTTGCGTCTCAAATAGCGAATTTCGTCCCAGAGGTCTGCCATCGTTTCTTGCCCTTCTTCGCGTCGTCTCGGCAGTTGGACAACACGAAGCTGCGAACGATGCTTCCGTAAGGCATGGCAACATTTGTTTGGCTGTTTGTAACAACTGCCCGCTTCCTGGGGTGCGCCCTCCCGCCGAGCCACCAAACTTGGTTTGCTGTTGCAAGTTGTTGCACAGAACCATGGTCGCGTCCGGCATTGTTTCCCTCCTGTTCGCGGGTGCCTCCTGCTTGCCAAGCCCTGGCTGGCATGCCACGGTCGCGCCCCGCGAGCGAAGGAGAGGAGCATGGTCGATATCGGCGCGCGCGATTTCGTGCTGGGCGTCGTAGGCGCCGGCGCCATGGGCTCGGGCATCGCGCAGGTGGCGCTGACCGGTGGCCTCGCCGTACGGCTCACCGACACCAATGAGGCGCAGCTGGACAAGGCGCGCGCCACGTTGTTCCAGCGGCTCGACCGCCTGGTGGAGAAAGGTGAGGCGAAGCCCGATCAGATTGCGGCGGCGAAGGCAAGGCTGGAGCCGGTGCGCGGCGTGCGCGATCTTGGTTCCTGCGGCGTGGTGATCGAGGCGATCGTCGAAAATCTCGAGGCGAAGCGCGCGCTCTTCGGCGAGCTCGAAGCGGTGGTCGCCGCGGACGCCATTCTCGCCTCCAACACCTCCTCGATTCCGATCGCCGCACTGGCGCGGACATGCTGGCATCGCCGCCGTGTCGCCGGCATGCACTTCTTCAACCCGGTGCCGTTGATGCGGCTGGTCGAGATCATCGCCTCGGCCGATACCGACCCCGGCGTCGCGGCGACGCTCGCCGAGCTCGGCAGGCGCATGGGCCGAACCCCGGTCACCGTCAAAGACGCGCCGGGCTTCCTCGTCAATCTTGGCGGCCGCGCCTATTACCAGGAGGCGCTGCACATCCTCCAGGAGAGTGTCTGCAGCGCCGAAGATGTCGACCGCGTGATGCGCGAATGCTGCGGCTTTCGCATGGGACCGTTCGAGCTGCTCGATCTTACCGGCATGGATGTGAATTACCCGGTCAGCGAGATCGTGCACAAAGGCTATTGGTACGATCCGCGCCTCAAGACCACGCCGTTGCACGAGAGCATGTATCTCGCGGGGCGTTTCGGACGGAAGAGTGGCCAAGGCTTTCACCGCTACGACGCCGATGGACGGAAGACCGCCGAACCGACGCCTGCCAACCTTGCGGCAATGAAGCCGACGCGCGTCATCCTGCCCGAGCCCGCGGAAGGGCTCGTGGCGCTCGCGGTCGCCGCTGGCGTCGAGACGCAGGCGCCCGATGATGGCGCAAGCCCGATCCTGGTGGCGCCGTGGGGCGAAGATTGCACGGCGATCGCCGTGCGGCTCGGCCTCGACATCCGGCGCACGGTGGCCGTCGATCTGTCCTTCGATACAGCGCGCCGCCTGACGCTCATGACCGCACCCGGCGCCGATCCGGCTCAGGCGGATGCAGTAGCGACGCTCATCGGCACCACCGGTCGCGCCGTGACGCGCATCAAGGACAGCCCCGGCTTCATCGCCCAGCGCATCGTTGCCATGATCGCCAATCTCGGCGCCGAGATGGCGCAGATGGGACTTGCGAGCCCGGCCGATATCGACAAGGCGATGCAGCTCGGCCTCAACCACCCTGCGGGACCACTCGCCTTCGCCGAAAAGCTCGGCGTCAAGCGCACCTACGAGATCATGTGCCGCCTCTTCGAAAGCACCGGCTCGGATCGCTATCGGCCGAGCCTCTGGCTGCGCCGCCGCGCGCTGCTGGGGCTGCCCGCCGCGACGCCCGTCTGAGCGCTCTGCCGGTCCTGGGTCTGCGCGGCTCGATACGCAATCGCAACGGGTCTTGTTTGCGACGCTTGCGCCCGCTGCGATGGTCGGCCAGAATCATCGCATCATGCAGCGCATAGACCGGGCAGCCTTGCCCGACGCCGCAGACTCCAAGGATGCATTTTCCGGCGCGCGGGTGGTGGTCACCGGCGGGCTCGGCTTCATCGGCTCGACCCTGGCGCTGCGTCTAGCCGGGCTCGGCGCCGACCTGCTCCTGATCGACAATCTTTTCCCCGAATATGGCGGAAATCTCTTCAACATTGTGCCGATCCGCGAGCGCGTTTCGGTGGAGATCGCCGACATCCGCGACGTCCGCGCCATGCGCGGCCTGCTCAAAGGCTGCGACTTTCTGTTCAATCTCGCGGCGCAGACCAGCCACATGGATTCGATGGCTGATCCCGAGACCGATCTCGCGATCAATTGTCGCGCCCAGCTGACGCTGCTCGAAGCCTGCCGCGAAGCCTGCCCCGAGGCACGCATCGTCTATGCCAGCACTCGGCAGATCTATGGCAAGCCGCGCTACCTGCCGGTGGACGAGCAGCATCCGCTCCATCCAACCGACGTCAACGGCGTGAACAAGATGGCGGGCGAGGCCTACCACATCCTGTTTCACGACGTCCATGACATGCACACCGTGGCGCTGCGCCTCACCAACACCTACGGGCCCCGCATGCGCATCAAGGATGCCCGCCAGACCTTCATCGGCGTCTGGCTGCGTGCGGCGATCGAAGGCCGCCCGTTCGAGGTCTGGGGCGGCGAGCAACTTCGCGACGTGACCTATGTCGACGACGCGGCCGAGGCGTTCCTGCGTGCGGCGCTCGTGCCGTCTGCCAAGGGCCGCGTCTTCAATATCGGCGGCGACCGGCTGCGGCTCGATGCGCTGGCCGAGGCGCTGATCGCCGCCAATGGCGGCGGCCGCTTCGAGCGCCGCGAGTTTCCGGCGGAGCGCAAGCGCATCGACATCGGCGACTACTATGCCGACGACACTGCCTTCCGCACTCTCACCGGCTGGCAGCCGCGCATTGCGGTGTCGACCGGTTTGCGCAGCTCGCTCGACTATTTCCGCGGCGCGCTCGCCGAGTATCTATGATCCCGCAGACCGATCCCAAGGCCGGGTATCTGGCGCAGCAGCCGGAAATCGACGCGGCGATCGCGCGTGTCCTGCGCAATGGCCGCTATGTCCTCGGCGAAGAGGTAGCGGCCTTCGAGCACGGCTTTGCCAGTTATATCGGCGCACGACACGGCATCGGCGTCGCCAGCGGCACCGACGCGCTGGTCCTGGCGCTGAAGGCGTTGGCGGTAGGGCCCGGGGATTACGTCGTTACCGTGTCGCACACCGCCGTCGCCACCGTCGCCGCGATCGAGCTTGCCGGCGCCAGGCCACTGCTTGTCGATATCGATCCCGCCACAGCCACCTTGGACCCGGCCGAGCTGGCGCGTGTTCTGGCGGCGCCGCCTGGCCGCATCGCCGCGATCATCGCGGTGCATCTCTACGGCCACCCGGCCGATCTCGATGCGATCCTGCCGCTGGCGCGGCGTCACGGGGTGCGGCTCGTGGAGGATTGTGCGCAAAGCTGCGGCGCGCGGCTTAGCGAGGCGCGCACCGGCTCGATCGGCGATCTCGGCGCCTTCAGCTTCTATCCGACGAAGAATCTGGGCGCGCTCGGCGATGGCGGCATGGTGGTGACCTCGGACGATGCGCTGGCGGCGCGGCTTCGGGCGCTGCGCGAATATGGCTGGCGCGAGCGCTATGTCAGCGATATCGCCGGCATGAATTCGCGGCTCGACGAGCTGCAAGCGGCAATCCTCAATGTGAAGCTCGCGGCGCTCGATGCCGGCAATGCGCGCCGCGCCGCGATCGCCGCGGCCTATGATCGCGGCCTCGCCCGTCTGCCCTTGGCGCTGCCGGCCCGCCGCCCGCGCGCGGCGCACGCCTTCCACCAATATGTCGTGCGCTCCGCGCGCCGCGATGCGCTGCGCGAAGCCCTCACCCGGGCCGGCATCAGCACGAACATCCATTATCCCGTGCCGGTGCATCTGCAGCCTGCCTATTGCGACCGGGTCGCGCTCGGTCCGTCCGGTCTCATCGAGAGCGAACGGGCCGCGGGCGAAGTGCTGAGCCTGCCGCTCTATCCGGAGCTCGGCGACGCGGCGGTGGCGAAGATCGTCGCGGCGCTGCGCGAGCTTGCATGAAGTTCCGGCGACTCTATCTTGCCGCCTTGCTTCTCGCCGCCTTGGCGCCGGCGGCCGCCGCACGCCTGCCGGAGAAGCCGCTGCCGATCGTCTTCGTCCACGGCAACGGCGATTCGGCGGCGCAGTGGATGACGACGATCTGGCGGTTCGAGTCGAACGGCTATCCGGCGGCGCTGCTTGATGCCGTCGATCTCCACTATCCGCTGGCGACCCGGATCTACGACCGGCCGGAGCCCGGGCGCTCCACCATCGCCGAGGAGGCGCGGCAGCTCGCCCAGGCAGTAGCGGCGCTGCGCAAGCGCACTCACGCGGCGAAGGTGATTCTGATCGGACAGCAGCGCGGCGGCATCATCATCCGCGATTACCTGAAGAACGAGGGCGGCGCGGCCGATACCGCCATCGCTATTCTCTGCGGCGCCCCCGATCACGGCGTGGTCGTTTCCAGCAAGGTCCTGGTGGGCAGCGAATTCAACGGTGCCGCGCCCTTGCTGCGCGACCTCAATTCGACGCCGGGCGAAGTGGTGGCCGGCGTCCGGTTCATGACGATCCGCAGCGACAGGGACGACAAATACGCCCAGCCCGACGGAAAATACATCGGCCATCCCGGCCTCGCGACCGGCATCGGCCATGACGGGCCGGCGCTCAAGGGCGCCAGCAACCTGGTGATCCCCGGCATCGATCACCGCGAGACCGCTTACGGCTCCGCGGCGTTTGCCGCCATGTACAAATTCATCACCGGCCGCGACCCGCGCTTCCGCGATGTCGTGCATGAAGCGAATGTGCTGCTCGACGGAAAGGTCACTGGCTACCAGGACGGGGCACCGACCAATATCGGCGTCGCCAATGCCGTCGTCGAGGCCTACAAGGTCTCGCCCGAGACGGGCGAACGCATCGGCAACGCCGTGCTGCGCAAGGTGACCGGCGCCGATGGCGAATGGGGGCCGGTCAAAGTCGAGCGCAAGGCGCATTACGAATTCATCCTCGCCGTGCCGGGTTTCCCGGTCACGCATATCTACCGGTCGCCCTTTCCCCGCTCGAGCCGCGTCGTCGATCTCCGCCCGCAGCTGCTTGCCGCCGACGACCGCAAGGCCGGCGCGGTCGTCTATATGAGCCGCCCGCGCGGCTATTTCGATCTCGGCCGCGACCGCACTCTGCTCGACGGCAAGCCGCCGCCCGGCGTCACCCCGGGCGTGCCCAGCGTCGCTCTCGCCAAGCTTGCCTTCCCGGCAGAGCCGCAGCGCGAGGTCGAGGCGGTGCTGAACCGCGAGCACATCGTGGCGCGCACCTGGCCGATCAAGGAGGACGAGGTGAGCGTTGCCGAGTTCACCTGGTGAGGCGGCTCATCCTGCCGCCGGCGGGCGCGGCAAAGCCGATTCCCTGGGCGTCACGCGCTCGACATGGAGCGGCGCGAAGATATCCATGACGGCGAGCGCCTTCTCGACCTCGGCCTCGCTGCCGCCGCGCACGCCGACCAGTGTCTCGCCATTGGTGACGTGCACGCCATAGCGCTCCGGCAGGTCGTTGCCGAAGCACCAGTCGAGGAACGAGACCATGGTCTGCGGCGTCGCCTGGGGCGGGATGGTCGTGTCCTTGGCGAGGCGGCGCAGCTCGATGTCGTGCTCCGGCACGCCCTCATGAATGAGCCGGGTACGGACGTCCTCGGCGCGGCCGAAGGTGCGGAAAATACCGATCGCGATAGTGTCGGGCATGGTGTCCTCCGTTCACCTTTCCCAACGACCGGCGGCGGCCAAGCGTTGCGTCCTGCGGCTCGGCTAGGCCAGCGCGACGCATTCGATCTCGATATCGAAGTCGAGCGGCCAGGAGCCGACCGCAACGAAGGTGCGCGCCGGCGGCGCGGTGGCGAAGGTCCGGGCATAGACCTCGTTGATGGTGCGGAAATGCGCGGCGTTAGAAGCGTAGACCGTCACCTTGCAGACCTTGTCGATCGAGGAGCCGGCGGCTTCCAGCGCGTGCTGCAGCGCGGCAAGCGAGAGCCTCGTCTGCGTGGCGATGTCGCCCTTGGCGAAGGCGCCCGTGGCGAGGTCGATGGGCGGCAGGCCCGAGACGAAGACGAAGCCGTTCGCCTTGATCACTGGCGAGAGCGGCACGCCCGCTTTGCGGATGGCGTCGGAGATCACCGGCACGTCGACGACGATGCGCTCCATGGCACTCCTCCCTGTCGAGGCGCTCCCCCGCGCCGGTTTTGCAAGCAGGCGAACTGGCCGGCGAAGCCAGCAACCGCTCCGCGAGCGTCTCCGTTCTTCCAGCGGAGATGATAGGCCAGGCGGGATTTTCGCCAAGCCAGCGCCGGCGCTCAGACCTGGTGCAGCAGCAGGATGCCGAGAATGATGAAGACGATGCCGGCGAGCTGCGGCAAACCCAGCGTCTCGCCCCAGGCGAAATGGGCGATGAGCGCCACCGCCAGATAACTCAGCGACACCGTCGGATAGGCGAGGCTGATCGGGATCTTCTTGATCGCCGCGATATAGAGGATGGCGGCAAGCGCATAGGCGCCGAGACCCAGCAGAGTGAAGGGGTCGACATACTGCGTCGCCAGGCTTGCGGTGCGCGCCGAGCCGGTCTTGAGCAGCACCTGGCCGGCGATGCCGACGGTGATGGCGGCAAAGAGCGCGGCGTAATAGGGAAGAAGCGCCGGCATCAGCGCCTGAACGCCACGCTGCCGAGGCGGTCGTCGGGCCGGCGCTGTGCCTCCGGCGGCTCGCTGCGCAGCACCTCGCGGACGATCGCTTGCGGCTTGCGGTTGGCGGTGAGATAGAGCCGGCCAAGATATTCGCCGATGAGGCCCAGCATGGTGAGCTGCACGCCCGAGAGCAGCAGCACCGCCACCGAGAGCGAGGCCCAGCCGGTCGGCGTCCGGTCGATGAGCGCCTCGAGCACCACCCAGAGCGTACCGACGAGGCCACAGAACCCCAGCAGGAACCCGGTGAAGGTGGCGAGGCGCAGCGGCATCACCGAGAAGTTCACGAACATGTTGAGCCAGAGCCGCACCAGCCGGCGCAGATTGTAGTTGCTCCCGCCATGCGCGCGCGGCAGATGCTGCACCTCGATGCGGTCGATCGACTGCGTTGCCTGCAGGATCAGGCCGTCGATATAGGGGAAGGGCCCATCGTAGCGGGCGATCTCGTGCACGAGAAAGGCGCTCATGCAGCGGAAGCTCGAAAGGTAGAGCCCCTTGGGCTTGTCGAGCAGCCAGTCGGCGACGCGGTTGGTGAAGCGGCTGCCGGCGTTGCGCCAGGACGCATGCTCCTTCAGCGCATAGTCGGTGTAGATGACGTCCTTGCCGGTGCTCTGGGCGTGGGCGAGGAGGCGCAGCACCTCGGAGGGCGGGTTCTGCAGATCGTCGTCCATGGTGATGACATGCGCGCCCCGGGCATGGCGCAGCCCGGTCATGACCGCGTTGTGCTCGCCGAAATTGCGCGCGAGATCGACCAGCGTGATCGGCACCCGGGTGCGGGCGACGAGCGCGCGGCAGACAGCGAGGCTGTCGTCGGGACTGCAGTCGTTGACCAGCACGATCTCGTGGCCGCCGGCGACTTCCAGCGATTCGAGCGCCGCCACCAGCTCGCCGATGCTGCGCGCGCCGTTATAGACGGGAATGACGATGCTGAGCGCAAAGGCCGGATCGCTCATGGCTTCATCGCGGTTGCCAGGATCGAGCCGCCGAAGGGCAGCGACAGTCCGGCGGCGAGCAGCCGGCGCTCCAGCGCCAGGATGGCGCCGAAGGCGCGCTCGAGCGGTGCCGGGCCGAGTGCCACCTCGCTTGCCGCGGCGCCGCGCCGCCACAGCACGCGCCGCAGGACCATGAGCGGGAAGAGCAGGCTGTTCCAGTGACGCGTGCGAACGCGGGTAAATCCCGCTTGCGCGAGCAGCCGGCGGATTTCGCCGCGACGATAGCGCCGGGCATTGTCGACGGCGCGGTCATGCGCGCCGTAGAGCCAGGGATGGGCCGGCAGGTTGAGCACCAGGAGCCCGCCTTGCCGCAGACACCGGCCGAGCTCGCTGAGCGCGTTGAGTTCGTCGACACCGCGATGGCACAGCACGTCGGCGCTGACCGCGGCGTCGAAGACGTCGTCGGCAAAAGGCAGCCGGTCGATCGAGCCGCGGCAGAGCGCGGCGCAGGCCTTGTCGCGCGCCAGGCGCAGCGCGCCCGCATCGAGATCGAGGCCGGCGAGCCGCGCTTCCGGAAAAGCCGCCGCGAGCCGCGCCAGGAGCCCACCTGTGCCGCAGCCGGCATCGAGAACGCGGCGCGGCGCGCCCGTCCCGGCGAGCGCGGCAACGAGGTTGGCGTGGAGGCCCGCGAACCACCACATCCGTTCCTCCACTGCCGCCAGCCGCTCATATTCGCTCCGCTCCAAGGCCGCTACCGGGTGCCGGCGACGAGCGGCGACCGGCTCTCCCGCGCCAGGATGGCGCGCCGGTCGATCACCTCGGAGAGCAGCGTGTCGAGCCGTTCGACGCGGTAGACCACCTGGCCCGGCACCGCCTTGTTGCAATCATCCTTGGTGAAGGCGATGAAGAACTCCGCCTGTTGCCGGTCTTTGGTATAGATGAAATTCTTCGGGAAGTAAGCGGCGGCGGAAGCTGCCGGCCCGCAGACTGCGACGGTGAAAACCTGCTTCGAGAAAGCGGCGCCGTACTCCGCGCGCAGGTAATGCTCGAGGCCGCGGACGTCCTCGGCATAGGAATTGGCCCAGTAATCGAGCTTGAAGAGCCCGGCCGCACCCGGCACGCCGCCGGTCAGGGCGTTGTAGTAGACGTACTCGTCGGGATGGAGCCGCGCCATGATGCTGATATGGAAGAGGCCATAGGCGGCGAGCGCCGCGTAGGCGAGGCGGCGCAAGCGGAAGCCTTCGAGCCAGGTTAGGCCGCGATCGGCGATCAGGGCGGCGAGCGCGGCGATCGGCGGCAGCACGAAGATGAAATGCCGCATGCCGTCGAACAGCACCGCCCTGATCGCCACCGCATAAGCGACCGGGAAGAGAATGGCGAAGCCGACGATGAAGCGCTGCAGCGTTTGGCTGCGCGGCAACGACCGGCCCTCCCGGGCGAGGACGGCAACGGCGACGACCGGTGCGGCGGCCAGCAGCAGCAGAACCAGCTCCGGCAAGGCCAGCACGATATAGGTCGGCAGATAGCTCCAGGGCAGCCGCGCCGCCCAGACGTAGTTCCCGTCGAACAGCGTACGATAGGGAAAGATCTCGTGCGAGAAGTAGGCAAGCGTCTGCAGCGGGCGGGTGAAGGGTGCGCGCTGCGCCCAGGGCCAGAAGGCGAGCATGACCGGGTATGCCACCGCCGTCAGGGGCAGCAGCACGCGCCAGAAGCCCGTCCAGCTCTCTGTGAGGAACGTCGTCGCCCGCCGCGCTTCGATGCTGCGCCAGATGACGAAGAGCAGCAGCACCAGCCCGGTATAGCCGAAGAGCAGGAGCCCGCCGACGCGGATGCCGAGCGCCATCCCGGCGGCGAGGCCGAGCTTCAGCACCTCGCGCGCGGGCGGCCGGGGCAGCTCGGGAATGATGCGGACGAGGTAGTAAAGCGCCCAGGCCATGCCCACCGCGAAGGGCACGTCCTTCGGGTTGTTGAACATCTGCCCGTAGTAATTGGGTGTCAGCAGCAGGAAGAGCGCGGCAATGAACCCGGCGCGCGGCCCGGCGAGGGCGCGGCCGAGCTTCCAGGTGCCGATGATGCCGAGCACGCCGACAAGCCCGTTGAGCAGATGGCGCGTCGCGTAGATGCCGAAGGGCGAGATCTTGTCGAGCGCCGCCGCCGTCATGTCGAAAGCGGCGCCGTAGTTATAGAGATCACCCCAATGGAGCGCGCGCAGATCCCGGAAGAAGGAGAGATAGTAATCGAGGACGAAGACGCCGTACCACTGGTGAACGTCCTCGTCCCAGGTGACGCCGTAATCGCGGAAGGTGAGGATCACCAGCAGGGCGGCAAGGATGAACAGCGCCCAGGCGAGCCGATCCCAGATCAGCCCGTCGCCCGATTTGCCGGACGCGCCTTCCGCCCGAGCCCCGACGCCGTCCTTCGCCTCGATCATCCCAGGCCCGCTTCGGCCATCAACCCCGAGATAACGACATCGCTGCCGAAATATTCCGCGGCGAGCATTCGCGCGGCCCGGCTGTGGCGCCGGTAATCGGCATTGACCGCGTCGACCGCCGCCAGCGCTTCCTCCATGTCGCCGAACTCGAAAAGACCGTCGCCTACGGGATAGAAGCGGCTGAAGCCGGTCTTCATGGTGATGACCGGCCGGCCGGCGGCGAGGTAGCAGACGCTGCGGTCGCTGAACCAGCCGCTGTTGGGGCGGACATAGATGTCCTTGGCGACGGTGAACTCGCCGCGCGAGCCACAGATGAACCGCGCATAGCTCTCCATGCTGGCGGAGACCGGGCGGGGATCGACGAGCCGCCAGCCGCGGCCGGCGACCTCGGATTCGATCTCGGGCGAGGGCGGCAGCATCGCCATCGTGAAGCACTGCTTCCGGCGCTGCGGCAGGTCGAGGAAACGCTGGAAATTGACGTGCTTCGACCAGACGTAGCTCTCGCCGTCGAAATCGATGTTCTTGCCCTTGTTCTCCCAGGTCGCGATCGTCGAGAAGCAGTCCGGCTGCTCCTCGTCGACCGGCCATTCCTCGAGCACGACCGGCGGCCGCGTCGGCTTCCAGGGAATGCCGGAGAGCGGCACGATCCAGCCGGCGCCGCCGACATTCTCGCCATAGGTGAAGAAATCGGTATGCGCGTCGAGATAGGCGCGCGCGGCGGGATCGGCCTTGGCATATTTGATCTGCTCGAATACCGGGTCCGTGTCGATCATCAGCCGGCGGGGGCAGGCCATGTGCTCGTCGCGTAGCCTGACCGCGCCGCAGAGATTGATCAGCGCGTCGCTCTCGCGATAGAGGCGGAAGACGGCCTCGCGCGAGAGGCCGTGATAGACGTCGTTGATCGCATCCCAATAGGCCCAGCGCTCGCCGAGGCCGTAGCGCTCCATCATGCGCCGCACGGTGGCGACGTTGTAGTCGCTCTCCATGACGACGCTGTTGGCGCGGGGATCGTAGGGATTGGCGCCGTGATCCTCGACATACCACGCCTCGTACCCGAGGCGTTCGAGGCCGAGGATGTAGTGCATCGCCTGCCAGGCGATGCCGGCGAGCGGCATCTGGCCAGCGAAATGCAGAACGACGATGCGGCCGCGCGAAGCCAAGCTCAAGCGTGCTCCGGACTGGAAAATCCGGCGAAGATTAGCGGCGGGCGCATGGTGATTCCATGATGCCTGGCGCCGCAGCCTATGGCTGCCGCGGCTTGCACGGCTGCTTCTGGCTGTCGAGGAAGTCGTTGGCCGAAGCCTCGGCGGAGCGGAACTCACCCTTGAGCACGCCGAGCCCGCGCTTTTGCCAATACTTCACATAGGCGTCCGCCAGCCCCTCGCCGACATGCGCCGAGCAGGTGCCGTTGTCCTGCGTCAGATTCCAGGCGTTGAGCGCCTGCTTCAAATAGCCGAGGCACTGCTCCCGGCGCGCCGTCGGCGCGCCGTTCTTCAGCGTTGCCGGCGCCGCGCAATCGTCATAGAGCTTGCGCGCCGATTTGTAGGTATAGGCATGAGCGGCGCCGGCGGAAAGCGCGAGCGTCGTCGCGATGATCAGCAGGAGCCTTGCAGGGGTCACGCGCGCACTCCTTGGCATAGCCCACGCCTATTATACCGACTCCCTCCGAAGGTGAAGAATTCTTCCGAAGGGAAAGGATTCTTGGGGCGCATGCCGACACCGGGGACGCCCGCGCCGCGGCTCAGGCCGCGGCCGGGCGCGGGCCGATATATTCGGCGGCGGGGCGGATCAGCCGGCCGGTCTTCTGCTGCTCCAGCGCATGGGCGAGCCAGCCGACGCTGCGCGCCAGCGCGAAGACCGGCGTGAAGGCGTCGCGCGGCAGCCCCACCGCCTCGAGCAGCAGCGCGGTATAGAATTCGACATTGGTTTCGATCGGCCGGTCCGGCTTGCGGCGCCGGAGCGCCGCGAGCGCGCGGCGCTCGACCGCCTCGGCAAAGCCGATGCGCCCCTGCGCCGGACCGAGGCGCAGCAGCGCCGCTTTCAGCGCATCGGCGCGCGGATCCCGCCCGCGCCAGACGCGATGGCCGAACCCCATCAGCCGCCCGCCCGCGGCAAGGCGCCGCTCGAGCCAGGGGTCGATGTTGGCCTCCGTGCCGATCTCATCGAGCATGTCGAGCACCGGGCCCGGCGCGCCGCCATGGAGCGGCCCGGTCAGCGCGCAATAGCCGCCGAGCACCGCGCTGGCGAGCGAGGCCCGCGTCGAGGCGATCACCCGCGCGGTGAAGGTCGAGGCGGCGAGGCCATTGTCGATCACCGTGGTGAGATAGGCGTCGAGCGCGCTGGCGAGCGCCGGCGCGGCCGGTTCGCCGGCGAGCATCCGCAGGAAGTCCGCGGCGGTGCCGAGGCAGGGATCGGGGGCAACCGGCGGCTTTCCTGCCCGGGCGCGCAGCAAAGCGGCGAGGGCGACCGGCAGTGTGCCTGCCACGTCCGCCGGCGCGCTCACGTCGGGAATCGCCGCAAGCGCGATCCGCACCGCTTCGGCAAGCGGCTGCCGCTCGGCCGCGGCCAGCCACTGGGCGACGCGGGGAAAAGCTGCGGCGCGCCCGGCGCGTCGCGCAGGCTGGGGCGGTCGAGATCGGTGCCGGCGAAGCCTTCCCAGAGAAGCGCCGCCGCCCCCTCATAGCCGCGCTCGGCGATCACCTCCTGGAGCCCATGTCCCCGCAGCCACCAGATCCCGCGCGCCCCGTCGACCAGGGTGAGCACCGTCTCCGCCGCGATCACGCCGTCGAGCCCCGAACTCATGGCAGGCCTCCTGTCCGACTGCGCGATTCCGGCTTGACGAGCGTTAGTTGTCAATATTGATTATATAATCAATATGATGAGACCGCGATGACCGAACCGACTTACCTCACGGCGCGCGAAGCCGCGGCCCGGCTCGGCGTCCGGCCGCAGACCCTCTATGCCTATGTCAGCCGCGGCCTCATCCGCTCGGAGACGGCATCGGGGCGGCTGCGGCGCTACCATGCCGAGGATGTCGCGGTGCTGCTGCGCAAGCGCGACGCCGGGGCGGTGGCCGAGACGGCGCTGAGCTTCGGCGCGCCAGTGCTCGAAAGCGCGATCACGCTCATCCATGACGGAAGGCTCTATTACCGTGGCCAGGATGCGACCTTCCTGGCGCGCCACGCCTCGATCCGCGCCGTCGCGGCGCTGCTCTGGCAGGCCGACGCGACGACGCTGTTCGCTGTCGATAATCTGCCGCCGGAGGGGGCGGCGCAGGCGATAGCCGGCCGTGCCCTGGCCGGGCTCGCGCCGATCGAGCGCTGTCTCGCGCTGCTGCCGGTCGCGGCCGCTGCCGATCTGCGCAGTCTCGATCTCGCGCCCGGCGCAGTGGCGCGCACCGGCGCGCGCATCTTGCGGCTGCTCACCGCCATCACCGCCGGGGTGGCGGCCTCGCCGCGGCCCATTGACGCGGTGCTGGCCGCGGCCTGGACGGTGCGCCCGGCGATGCGGCCGCTGATCCGCGCGGCGCTCATCCTCTGCGCCGAACACGAGCTCAACGTCTCCGCTTTCGCCGCGCGCTGCGTCGCCTCGGCATTGGCGAGCCCCTACAACGCAGTCATCGCCGGTCTCTCGGCGCTGCAGGGTTCGCGGCATGGCGGCGCCAGCGAGCGCGCCGATGCATTTCTTGCCGAGGCGCTGGCATCTGCCGATCCGGCCGCGCTCGCCGCCGCCTATCTGCGCCGCGGCGAGCGGCTGCCTGGCTTCGGCCATCACCTTTATCCCCGGACGGATCCGCGAGCGGAACTGCTGCTCGATCTCATGGACGAGCACCGGGCGCCCTTGATAGGACCCGGGCGCCGCATCGCCGCGGCGGCAACGGCGCTGATCGGCCGCGCGCCCAATATCGATTTCGCCCTGGCACTGCTGCGCCATTCTCTGGCGTTACCTCAGGGCGCGGCGCTGGCGCTCTTCGCCATCGGCCGCAGCATCGGCTGGCTGGCGCAGGCGCAGGAGCAATACGCCGCCGACCGGCTGATCCGGCCGCGGGCACGCTATGTCGGCCCGCCGGCGTCGCACGATCCCGCGTCGGGCGAAGGGCCCGAAACCCCAAACCGGCTGGGGTTGAACCTCGGCAAAACGCATGCTAGGCAGGGCGATGTTTGATCGGCTCAAAGCGTGGCTTGCGGAGGGCGGCAGAGAGGCACAGGGCGAAGCGGAGCCGGAGCTGGCAGTCGCGGCGCTGCTCATGGAAGCGGCCCATGTCGATGGCCATCTCGACGAACCGGAACGCGCAGCGGTGCGGCGCATCCTCGAGCAGCGCTTTTCGCTCGACGAAGGCGCGGTGCGTGAGCTCACGGCCGCCGCAGAGCGGCAGGCGGAGCGCTCCACCCAGCTCTTCGGCATGACGCGGCTCCTGAGCGAGCGGTTCTCCCGCGACCGGCGGATCGAGGTCATCGAGATGCTGTGGGAGGTCGCTTATGCCGATGGCAAACTCGACCCGCTCGAGGACGCCATGCTGCGCCGCGTCGCCGGTCTTGTCGATGTCTCGGACCACGAGCGCGGCGAGGCCAAGCTCCGGGTGCTGCGCCGGCTCGGCCTGCCGGAGCAGGGCTGATCGTCGGGATCGGGCGGCTGGGCCCGGGAATGATTGCGAGAAGAGTGCTGAACCATGACCTACGTCGTTACCGAAGCCTGCATCAAGTGCAAGTACATGGATTGCGTCGAGGTGTGCCCCGTAGACTGTTTCTACGAGGGCGAGAATATGCTGGTCATCCACCCCGACGAGTGTATCGATTGCGGCGTCTGCGAGCCGGAATGCCCGGCCGAGGCGATTGTTCCCGACAGCGAGGCGGTCGCGGAAAAGTGGATCGAGGTCAACCGTCAGTATTCAGGGGGCTGGCCCAACATTACACGCAAAGGCGACGCCCCCGCGGATGCCGATCAATTCAAGGACGTTCCCGATAAGTTCGAGAAGTTCTTCAGTCCGAACCCTGGAAAACGCTGATCCCGAGCCCGTCGGGACCGCCGGCAACTTGCGCCTTTTGCATGGCTGTTACGCTGGTTTTTCAGCGTGAATTGTGATAGAAAAGACAAAGACGTGAGAAGTCGCGTCGCTCCCGGTTAAAGAGGGTCCGGGCAGTGGAGCTGGCGGGCCTCCCAGGGGAGGCCGGGCCGGCACGACCGGCGTGTGCCTTGCCCGTTCCTGCCTCGGGTCCTCGGACGCCTATTCTTTGAGAGAACAGGATGTCGGAAAAGATCGGTTTTGCTACGGGCGACCTCGTGGTCTATCCGACGCATGGCGTCGGCAAGATCCTGGGGATCGAAGAGCAGGAGATTGCCGGTTACACGCTGAACGTCTTCGTCGTCCATTTCGACAAGGACCGCATGACCCTGCGCGTCCCGCTGGCCAAGGCGAAGGTGTCGGGGCTGAGGCGGCTCTCGACCCGCAAGGAGATGGATGCGGCGCTCACCAAGCTGAAGGGCCGGTCGCGCGCCAAGCGCACGATGTGGAGCCGGCGCGCCCAGGAATACGAGCAGAAGATCAACTCCGGCGACCCCGCCTCGATCGCCGAGGTGGTGCGCGATCTCTATCGCAATGCCGGCCAGCCCGAGCAGTCCTATAGCGAGCGGCAGATCTATCAGGCAGCGCTCGACCGACTCGTGCGCGAATTCGCCGCGGTCGAGAAGATCGACGAGGATACCGCGGTGCGCCGCCTCGAGCAGATGCTGAGCGCCGCCTGAGCCGGCGGCTCTTCACATCACGCGCATAGCGCAGCCGCAGGGATTGTGATAAGGGGGCGGTCGTGACCACGGCCGCCCCTGTCGATTCGGAGATCTTCGCCCGCTTCCGCCGCCCGCAGCGTCTCTGGGCGGTGGCCGCCATGCACGGCGAGGCCGATCGGCTCCAGCGTCTCCATGCGGCGCTTGCGCCGCGTCTCGCCAAGGGCGATCGCCTGGTCTATCTCGGCGGCTATCTCGGCCATGGGCCGGCGATCGCCGCGACGCTCGACGAACTCCTGCGCTTCCGCCGTCTCTTTCTCGCCCGCCGCCTGGCCTTTCCCGGCGACATCGCCTTCCTGCGCGGCAGTCAGGAGGAGATGTGGCAGAAGCTGCAGCAGCTGCAATTCGCGCCCAACCCGCGCGAGGTGCTGCAATGGATGCTCGATCACGGCGTCGCCGAGACGCTCGCCGCCTATGGCGGCGAGACGCGCCAGGGCGTCGCCGCGGCGCGCGACGGCGTCCTGGGGCTGACGCGATGGACCGCCTCGCTCCGGGCCGGACTCGACGCCCATCCCGGCCATCGCCAGCTGCTGACCAGCCTGAAGCGTTATGCGCTGACCGAGGATGGCGCGCTGCTCTTCGTCCATGCCGGCGTCGATCCCGGCAAGCCGCTTGACCTGCAGCGCGACGCGCTCTGGTGGGGCGGCTTCAACATCCTCGAGCTGGAAGCGCCGTTTGGCGGCTTCCGCCGCGTGATCCGCGGCTTCGATCGGCGCCATGCCGGATTGGTCGAAGGTCCTTATGGCGTCTCGCTCGATGGCGGCAGCGGCTTCGGCGGGCCGCTCCTCGCCGCCTGCTTCGCCCCGGACGGCGCGCTCCTCGACCACATCGAGGCCTGACCGGCGGCGCGGCGGCGCCGCAACCATCCCGCTCCCCTGCTGTTGGCTCGACGGGGGAGCCCTATGGTCCACATCGACGACACCGCCACGCAACGCGCCAATCTCGGGTTCATCCGGACCTCGATGCAGACGCCGCTGCTGTCGCGCGAGCGCGAGTTCGACCTCGCCCGACGCTGGCGCGAGGCCGGCGATACGGCGGCGCTGCATGAGCTGGTGCGCGCCTATACCAGGCTGGTGATCGCCGTGGCGGCGCGGTTCCGCAGCTACGGCCTGCCGATGGGCGATCTCATGCAGGAAGGCAATGTCGGGCTTTTGCAGGCCGCGGCGCGCTTCGAGCCCGAGCGCGATGTGCGCTTCTCGACCTATGCCGCCTGGTGGATCCGCTCGGCCATGCAGGATTACGTGCTGCGCAACTGGTCGATCGTGCGCACCGGCAGCACCGCGGCGCAGAAGTCGCTCTTCTTCAATTTGCGCCGGCTGCGCGCGCGGCTCGAGGAAGCGTCGGGCGGTCCCCTGGGCGATGCCGGGCGCCGCCGCATCGCCGCGGCCTTGGACGTCGATCTCGCCGAGGTCGAGCGTATGGATCAGCGGTTGAGCGGCGCCGACCAGTCGCTGAACGGCCCGCTCGGCGATGGCGACGATGACTGGCAGGACTTCCTCGCCGATACGCGGCCGAGCCCGGAACAGGCGGTGATCGCACTCTCCGACGGGGCCACGCGTGCGCGCTGGCTCGATGAGGCGCTGGCCGAGCTCACGCCGCGCGAGCGCCGCATCATCGGCGCGCGGCGGTTGAGCGAGGAGGGCGCCACGCTCGACGAGCTCGGCCGGGTACTCGGCGTCTCCAAGGAGCGCGTGCGTCAGCTCGAGCATCGCGCGCTGCAGAAGCTGCGCCGGGCGCTTGCCCATCGCGCCGAGCGGCCGGCCGACCTCTTCCTCGAACCCGGCTGAGCCAGCCGCCGCAAACCCGTCCCGTTCCCGGCAAGGGCAGGCTTGATCGCGGCGCGTTCGGGTGGTGCTCCGGCCGGAATTCCGGGCTAGGCTCGCTCCCATGGACATCGCGGTCATCGGCGGCGGCCCGGCCGGGCTCTTCTTCAGCCTGCTGATGAAGCGCCGGGACGCGGCGCATCGCATCCGGCTCTTCGAGCGCAACCGCGCGGACGACACCTTCGGCTGGGGCGTCGTCTTCTCCGACGAGACCCTCGCCAACATCGCCGCCGCCGATCCCGAAAGCTATGCCGAGATCGCCGGCAGCTTCGTGCATTGGCAGGCGATCGACATCCATTATCGGGGCGAGGTGCTGACCTCGCGCGGGCACGGCTTCTCCGGTCTCGCGCGCCAGCGCCTGCTCGACATCCTGCAGCGCCGCGCGCGCCGCCTGGGGGTCGAGCTCTTCTTCGAGCAGGAGGTGACCGAGCCCGAGGCTCTCGGCGCCGATCTCGTGCTCGCCGCCGACGGCGCCAACAGCCTCATCCGCGCGCGCCACGCCGAGGCCTTCGAGCCGCGCCTCGACTGGCGGCCCAACAAATTCGTCTGGCTCGGCACGACGCGCGTCTTCGACGCCTTCACCTTTTTCTTCAAGGAGGATGCGCACGGGCTCTGGCGCGTCCACGCCTATCCCTTCGAGCCCGGCCGCGCCACCTTCATCGTCGAGACCACCGAAGCGACCTGGCAGCGCGCAGGGCTCGACGGCGCCGGCGAGGACGACACGATCGCTTTCTGCGAGCGGCTTTTCGCCGAGGAGCTTCACGGCCATGCGCTCCTCAGGAACCGCGCCATCTGGCGCAGCTTCCCGACCGTGCGCAATGCCCGCTGGTCCGCCGGCACTCTCGCGCTCATCGGCGATGCGGCGCATACCGCGCATTTCTCGGTGGGCTCCGGCACCAAGCTCGCGCTCGAGGATGCGATCGCGCTGGCGGCGGCGCTCGACGGCGCAAGCGACGTGCCGGCGGCGCTCCGGCGCTACGAATCGGCCCGCCGCGGCGAGGTCGAGGCGCTGCAGCGCGCGGCGCAGGCGAGCCTCGCCTGGTTCGAGGAGACCGAGCGCTATTTCGGCCGGCTGGAGCCGCTCGAATTCGCCGTGAGCCTGCTCACGCGCTCGCTGCGCATCACGCATGAGAATCTGCAGCTCAGGGATCCCGAGTTCGTTGCCCGCATCGATCGCGCGTTTGCCGCCCAGGCGTCGCATCAGAGCGGCGTCAACCTGCCGGCCGAGCCGGTGCCGCCGCCGATGTTCACGCCCTTCCGTCTGCGCGACATGCTGCTCGCCAACCGCGTCGTCGTCTCGCCGATGTGCCAATACTCGGCCGAGGACGGCATGCCCGACGATTGGCATCTCGTACATCTCGGCAGCCGCGCCATGGGCGGCGCCGGCCTCGTCATGACCGAGATGACCGACATCTCGCGCGAGGGCCGCATCAGCCCCGGCTGTGCCGGGCTCTACAAGCCCGAACATGTCGGTGCCTGGAAGCGCATCGTCGATTTCGTCCACCGCGCGGGCTACGCCAAGATCGGCATTCAGCTCGCCCATGCCGGGCGCAAGGCCTCGACGCGCCGCTCCTGGGAAGGCGATAGCGAGCCGCTGCCGCACGGCAACTGGCCGATCATCGCGCCCTCGCCCATTCCCTATTTCCCGCACAGCCAGATGCCGCGCGCGCTCGACCGCACCGATATGGACCGCGTGCGCGAGGATTTCGTCCGCGCCGCGCGTCTCGCCGACGAGGCGGGCTTCGACCTGATCGAGCTCCATTGCGCGCATGGCTATCTCCTGGCGAGCTTCCTGTCGCCGCTCACCAATCATCGCCACGACGCCTATGGCGGCAGCCTGATAAATCGCCTGCGCTATCCGCTCGAGGTCTTCGCTGCGGTGCGCGCCGCCTGGCCCGCGGCAAAGCCGATGAGCGTGCGCATCTCGGCGACCGACTGGATGCCGGGCGGATTCTCGCCCGAGGATGCGGTCGAGACCGCGCGCGCGTTGAAGGATCTTGGCTGCGACATCGTCGATGTCTCCGCCGGCCAGACCGTGCCGGAGCAGCGGCCGGTTTATGGCCGGCTCTTCCAGACGCCGTTCTCCGACCGCGTGCGGCACGAGGCGGGCATTCCCACCATGACCGTCGGCAACATCTCCTCCTATGCCGACGTCAACAGCATCCTCGTCGCCGGCCGCGCCGATCTTTGCGTGCTGGCGCGCGCTCATCTCTGGGATCCCTACTGGACGCGCCACGCCGCCTATGAGCAGGGCTATAAGCTCACCTGGCCCGATCAGTACGCCGCGCTCGAGCGCTACACGCCGCGCTTCAAATAGCGCCCCTGCCGGCTAGTATGCAGGCGAGCCGCCGCGCATTCGGGTGCGGCCGCCGGGAGGATCGCATGAGCAAGGAAGTCTACGAGAAGGGTCTCGCCATCCGCCGCGAAGTGCTGGGCGCAGACTATGTCGACAACTCGATCAAGAACGCCGACGCCTTCAACAAGCCGCTGCAGGAGCTCGTCACCGAATATTGCTGGGGCGCCGTGTGGGGCCGGCCGGGCCTGCCGAAGAAGACGCGCAGCATGCTGAACCTCGCGATGCTGGCGGCGCTCAACCGGCCGCATGAGCTGAAGCTGCATGTCCGCGGCGCGCTCAAGAACGGCGTTACCCGCGACGAGATCGCCGAGGTGCTGCTGCAGGTCGGCATTTATTGCGGCGTTCCCGCCGCCGTCGACAGCTTCCGCACCGCCCGCGAGGCGCTGAAGGAAGCCGGCGCGCTCTGAGCAGATTTTCGCCCTTCGACGGGCTCGGCATGAGACGCGATCCCTGCCAGGGGCCGCGCAGAATTTTCCTCATGCTGAGCTTGTCGAAGCACGCACGCGCGTTCTGCAGCAAGAATGCGGCCCGACCGGTCAGGCCTTCCGCTTCGCCAACAGCACGCGGTTGAGTACGGTGCGCGAGCCATGCCCGGAAACGACCGTGACCGGCACGCTCGCGGTGAAGCGGTTGCCGGTTGCCGTCGCCGCCATCTGGTCCTCGTCGGCTGCGGGCCGGCTCGCGAGGACCCGCCGCGGCCCCGCTCGGTCGGCGGTGAAGTTGTAGACGAAGTCGACAAGGTTGGGCGCGCCCTGGGGCAGCGTGTCCCGCTCGACGGCTGATCCGCCCTTCACCGTCGCGGTCACGACCCTAACCCGGCATGCGAACGCTCGGCCGAGCTCGTCGCCGTAGATCTCGCGCGCGATTTCCAGCGTCTTTCCCGAAACTGCGCCGTCGTCCACCACCACCACGCAGATCTCGCCGCGCCGGATCGCCGTGCCAAGCAGTCCCCTGAGCCGCTCGACCTCATCCGGCCGCAACAGCGATTCCGCGCTGACGCCTTCCATGAAGGCTTTCGATTCCGCCTTCACGCCCTGCGGGCGCGTGTACCACAGCGCGGCATGATGGCCGCGGATCTGGAGCGCCGCCGCCAGCCGGTTTGCGGCATGGGTGCCGCCGGTCGGCAGCCCCACAACCAGGTCCGGGATGAAGTCATTCTCCACCAGCGCCGCGGCGACCGCGATCGCACCGGGATCGAAATTCGTCGTCCGGTCCTCGCGCGGCTTCGGCAGGGCATCCGTCCGGCCCAGCAGCGCAGCGAAGTCTATCCGCAGCGTGGTCGCGCACGCCTCGGCATAGGCACGTTTGGCGCCCGGCTCGTCGAAGTGCAGCACCGCTAGGTAATACGCCATGTGAGCCCGCTGGCTCGCCTGGCTGACCAGCTGCTTTGCCAGCGTCACGGCAGCGACGGTTCGCGCCTCTTCGCGCGCGTTGAGCTTCAGCAGGGAGTCGCTAACCCATTGGCTGGCGAAATCCAGCAACTCGCGCAGCTCGCCCGCGTCGGTGACCCGGGCCAGCCGCGCCACCTCGCCGAGACGCCTGACCAGCTCGGCGGGATTGCCGGGCTTCGCCTCCTCCGGTTGCCCCGGCACGGGACGCTGGCGCCCGCCCACGTCTTCTTCCACGACCAGCATCTGCGCTAGCCGCGTCGACAGCCGATCGCCGCGCTCCAGCAGCTGCGTCAAGGTCCTTTTCGCTCGCACCAGGTCGCTGTCTCTCAGCGCTTCCCGCTGCAGTGCCTGCAGAGCGGTCGCCAGCTCGTTTACCTCGGCACCCAGCGCCGGCTGGCGATGCACCTTCTCGGCCACGAAGCGTCGGCACCCCTCGATCAGTTCTTCGACGCGCCGCTCGAGCGTGTCGAGTTCAGTCTCTTCCGTGCTACTGAACCAGTTGACGAGACGCGACCACCCCTCGAACCGCGCGTAGCGCAGCGGCTGCGCCACCGCCTGCGGCCGGAGGACCCGCGCCGGCTGCACGGCTGCCGCCGCGCGCGGGGCCGGTGCCGCCAGGCGCGCCTGCGCGGTGCCAAGATTGGCCGCGATCCGCCCCAGCCGATCCGCTTCGGCCTCCAACGCGGGATCGAACACGATCGCCAGACTAGCGCCGGCCGGCGCGCGCACGCGCCCCGACCTTTGCTGCAGCACATGCGCCAATTCGTGACCGAGTAATTGCCGGCCGTGCGGATGGTCCGGCCGGAACTGCCCGGGCGCGAAGAACAGGTTCTCGCCGAGGGTGAAGGCGAGCGCCCCGATGCGCAACGCCTGCTGCCCCTCGTGCACGCGCACCGCGGAAAAATCGGCACCAAGGGCGGTCTCCATATGCCGACGCACCGGCTCGGGCAGCGACCTCCCCGGCATCCCCTGCAACATCAACCGCCCCGGGTCCACCGGAATCGATGTCGTGCCGTGTGGGTGTTGTGCTGGTGATGCTTTGCGCTGGCCGACGACCGGCATCGGCCGTCCGCCCGAGAAAAAGCCCTGGATCGTCCGACCCGCAGTCATGTGCGTACTCCGCGGCCCCCGCGTCGCATGGCCGAAGCGGAAGCTATCAGACACCCCTTGAGAGAGCGAGGACGAAGATCGGCGGTTGCAATCGGCACGATCGGTCGCAGCGGTGACGCCGGAATCCCACGGCGTCGCCGCGCGTCACTCGATCCACGCCGTGTCGAGCTTTCCCTCGAGGCTCGGCCGCGGCGTGAAGGGTGGGCTGGTCCGCTTGATGCCGTTGGCGAAGAGTCCGGTGGCGATGTAGCTGATATTGGGACTGTCGCAGCGCCACTCGACGCGCGCGGTCTGGTGCTTGAAGAGCTTGCGGCCGAGCGCGACCGGCAGGTTGCGGTCGGACTCCGAGCCCGGCGGCGCGAACTCGGCGCGCACCGTGACGCTGATCAGGATGTCCGAGGTGCCGTTGCCGATCTCGACCGCGCAGCGCCGCGCTTGCGCCGCCGCCGCACCGCACAGCGCGACCCAGCAGCAGCCGGCAGCGAGCCATAGGCCAAGCTTCATGTGCTTTCCCCCAATGCGGCCTCGGTGTTGCGTGCTTCGCCGAGCCTCAGGGCGTGCGAAAAATTCCGGTCGAAGCTGCAATTCGACGCAACGCCACATTTTGCAGCGCCTTCGCGACATTATACAACCATAAGCGCAGGTCGATACCGAGCGGGCGCCGCTTGGCCGCGCAGGAGTGTATGGCGAGTGTGCGCCCGCCGCGCGCTTTTGCTATAAGACCCTCAGGTCCCCGTAGCTCAGCCGGATAGAGCAACAGTTTCCTAAACTGTGGGTCGGGTGTTCGAGTCACCCCGGGGACGCCACTCTCGTACAAAACCGGGCACCGGTTGATCCCCGGGTTCCGGCTGGAGCCCGCTGTCGAGCGCGTCCTTGCTTCCAAACATCCGAATCTCCGAGTCGTCCACTTCGATGCGCTGGACGAAGAGGCGCAGATAGGCCTTGCGGGTCGCCGCGTCTGCCGTGAGCAGGCGTTCGCGCATCGCGGCACAGAATGCTTCGATCTGCTTCGGGTCGAGCGTGTGTATAGGCATCCGTCGTTGCCGCTCCGCCGCAGCCTTGAGCCGTAGCAGCTCGTCCCGACGTTGCCGCAGCTCCGCAAGGCGGTTGCGGAGCGTGTCATCGAGCGGAGCAATGCCTCGCTCGACCATCTCATACAGCCGCTCGATCGCCTTGTCGGTCGCGCGCAGTTCCTTCTCGGCTTCCTTGGTCCTCGCGGCCCAATCGCTAGCACCGCTCTGCGATTGCTGATGATTTTGTTCGAGCAGGAGCGTCATTCGCTCGGGCGTGAAAACCTCGTGTGCGAGTTGAGCAAGGACTAGGTCATCGAGAAAGGCCATCGGAAGCGCGCGCCCCTTGCAGGCGGTCTTGCCAAGCCGCATGCACGTGGAACAGGCGTAGTAGCGATACCTGCCGCTCTTGCCCGTCCGGAGCGTCATGGCGCCATCGCAAGTGGCGCAGCGGGCCAAACCGGTGAGCAGGACGGGACTGTTGACGATCCGGGGCGCGACCACCTTCGGGCTGCGGCTGGATAGGGACTGCTGTGTTCGTAGGAACGTCGCCTCATCGATGATCGGCGGAACGGGCAGGGCGATCCACTCGTCCCGCGGCTTTTCCTTTCCCGTCTTCGAGTCGCTTTGATTGAACCAATGGCGCCCGACATAAGTCTCTCGCGTCAGCAGCCGGTGTACTAGGCCATTGCTGAAGCGCCGTTCGCCGCGGTAGCTGATCCCCCGCCGATTGAGGTGATCGGCTATGGCCTTGATCCCGAGGGGACCGGCTCCATCACCTTCCAAGTGGAGTCGAAACAGCAGGCGCACAACGTTAGCTTCAGTCGGTTCAATGTCGAGCCGTCGCTTGATCTTGTCGCCGCGGCGCTCGACCTCGACTGTCCGATATCCATACGGCGGCTGTGATCCGTTCCAAAACCCCTGGCGCGCGTTCTCTTTCATCGCGCGCAGCGTGTGCTTTCCGTTCTCCTTGCTCTGGTACTCATCGAACAGCGCCATAACCTGGCGCAGCATGTCGCTCATGGGATCGTCGCCGGTCTCCTGCGTAATGGAGACCACCTTCACCCCATATTTCTGCAAGCGCCGCAGATAAAATTCCAACTGGAAGGCGTCTCGGAAAAACCTCGAATAGCTATGAACGACGATCAGGTCGAACGGCCGGTCGCTTCGCGCGGCGGTCTCGATCATGTCCTGGAACGCAGGCCGCTTATCGTCCGTCGCGCTGGCGCCGCGTTCTTCGAACGCTTGCGCGACGATCCAGCCCTTGTTCTTGCAGTAGGCCTCCGCTTGCCGCCGCTGGTCGGGAATGGACAGTTCCTTTTCGGCCTGTCGAGCGGTTGAGACGCGGAGGTAAAGTGCTGCCCGGGTGATCATGCCGGTTATCCCTCGTTGGCTGCCTTTGTCTTAAAGTCGTCAATCACGCTGTCAATGAGACGGCCGAGGATCAGGGATTCCCCCTGCCTGATCTCGATATATTCCCCTAGGTCGTCCGTCACGCGGAAGGCAGTAAGCGCCTCCGGCGCTTTGCGCGGAGCCATAGGCTCCTTGCTGCGTCCCTTCCATATGCCCCCGGCTCCTTGGGTGGCGCTCTGCTCGACATCCCCTAGGTAGGTAGGGGTAGCGTACGCGTCCGCTTCGGGGGAGCATATGCTCCCGTCCCCTAGGGTCCCGCTCCCTAGGGCTCCGTCCGGCGGGAGCCCTAGGCACCCCCGGCGCCCCGAGGAAGGCGGGGAGCCTACGGTCGGACCGCCCACGTCATCCGCTGAGCGGTCCTCTAGGGAGGTTGCCGCGTCTGTGCCGTGGGCCTTGTGCCCGACTTTTCCGCTAAAGTCGCGCGTCTCGTCAACGCCACTCCCTATCCCAGCCGCAACACGTGACGCACGGCGTTTTTTGCGGCGGCGATTGTCGTTGGCGCCTACCATTGCCCGAGCCTCAGCGCGCGCAGCCGCTTGTTTACGTCTGCGTGCCAGATAACGTCGTTATGGTGACGAAGCAGCGCCGAGCCCAGCGATTTTAGTAGCTGTTGGAACGACAACGGTTCGCCTCGTTCGTCCCTCTCGCTAAGCAGGGCGGCGAAGCCTTTCAGGTTTCCATAAAGGGCGCGGCCCTGACAGTCGATGCGCATACCGAGCGTGCCCTTCGGATCGATCTCGCGCACGAGCCCGGTTTGCGGCAATCGACCGATGTCCTCTAGCAGAGCGTCCCATAGTACGTGCAGGGGCCATCGGGCTCGATTTCCGTCACCGGTCGGTTGTCGCAAGCTCGTGTGATTGCCGGCCAGTTCGCGCAGGATATCGTTCTGAAGCAAACGCAGGTCGTCTAGGGTGTCGATGCCGGCTTGCTGCAATCGCCCGCGACGTACCTGGAATTCAATCCGCCATACGGCATCTCGACGGCCCCACAGATCGTAAAACCAGAACTTCTGACTCTGTTCTTGAATCTCGGCGATCTTGTCGTACACGCGCAGCACGAAGTCGCCGCGACCAAGCGTAAACGTTTGTACCGCTCCGTTTTGGCGATGGATCGAGTCCTTTCGGAAGCGGGTGACGAAGTCGTCTGCCCCGAAATCGATTGCCGGCAGGTGATAGTCAAAGGCCCAGTCCGCGCGGGCGACGACCTCCGGTAGCTTGTTCGACAGCTTCAGCGAAGCCCGCCAGCTGTCGAAGCGGTTCAGCAGGTCGGCGAGCCCACACTGCCACAAGAACTGGCTGGTAAACTGCACATGGCAGCTCGGGCTCATCTTCTCGCCAAGCCGGACTTCGAAGGCCTCGTTTGCGAGGACGTAGGTGTACGGGTGCCTTCCATACGGCATGAGCGCAAATCGCTCCGTGCCAAGCTCGACTTCGGCGAAGTTCTCCCCGCGAGCTTCCTTCAGCCGCTCCTTCCTGTAGGCCAGCTCGTCAAAATCGAGCGTACTCCGCGTCAGATCGAGGTAATAGGACACGTAGAGGCTGTCCAACCCGCACAGCAGCAGGGGCGGCCTCCGTGTACCCGCCGGGGTATCCGCTTTCCTCGATCCATTCGGCCCCATCGCTCGTCTCCAAAAATGGGAAGACAACAGTTGTCCTTCCGCCGGCAAAAAAAGGGCTCACAGTTTCAGCGTCGCGAACAGCCTCGTGAGGTTGATGACGATCGCGCTGAAAATCTCGAACATTGGCTCTCGCTTCTTCTCGGGCGCAGGTTCCAGCATCGTGATCACGGCATCAGCGGGTGCCAGTTGGTAGGCCGTGATGTGCCTGCTGTAGGTCATGTAGAGGAAGATCGACTTCCGGCCGGCGACCGCGTCGTCCCAATCGGATCGATTAGGCCAATCGTGAGAGGCCACATCGAAGCTATCCTCAAGAACAGGCGCCGGTATGCGATATTGGGACAGCTCAAGAAGGATGGCGGCCTTCCTGATCTCGTCCGCCGTGTATCGCCGGCTCACGCCAGTGCCAGTGCGCTTCCCACCGAGGGGTGCGAGCAGGTCCCGTGCCGTCCAGTGGCGCACCTGTCTCGCGATGCGTGCGGGCGCCCCAGGATCATTAGCGGGTGCCAACAGCGAAACGACTTGCTTGAGCGTGTACGCGGGCTCGGACATACGATCCAGATAGGACAACTCTTGTCCTTATGTCCAGCACATGGCTTAAGCTCCTGAACTGCCTCCGCCTTTTTCAGCGACACGTACCGGCGGCGGAGCCAATCTGTAGCGACTCGGGCAATTGGCCGGACAGTCGCGCGCTCCGCGCCGGGCCGGGGGCGCCGCCCCCGGCACCCCCGGCCTCGCCGGCGGGCAGGGGTGCACGGCTGCGGGTGCTCGCTTCGCTGCGCTCCCGGTCCCTGCACCCCTCCCGGAAGCGTGGGGGCTCTCCGGAGAGTCAAGGCCCTTCCACCCACGCTCCGCGCTGCGCTTGTGCGCGCGGGTCCCTATGAAGGACCTTGACTCCCCTCCGAACCCGCCAGACGGTTGATGCGACCGAGCTGGGGTAACGAATTCCCGGTCTTCTGTGCCAGCCGCCACAAGGCGGTTAGTGGCGTTGCGGCAGGAGTTCTGGGCGGTTGATCTCGATCAGGCCTTGTTCAAGATCAGTCGCGATGTCGTCATAGTCCTTCGCCATCTTGGCGAGGATATCGAGCATGTCAGGATCAGCGATATGCCGCGAGAGACGCCGGGCTCGCGCGGCCTCGCCTCGGTAGTAGTGGGCGCTTTGCATACCTTTGGCAACTATTGTCCCGCGTAGCAGTTCCGGCAGTCTGCCAAAAGCTGCCGCTGATTCTGCTTGAACTACCATAGGTTTCGTCCCAAATTGGACTGTTACCGCGATCCGCACCAGGGAGGGCGCGATGGCGGGATACCGGCTCTATTATTTGAATTCCGAAAGACGGATATTCGCCTTCGACCAGATCGAAGCCGAGTCCGATGCGGAAGCGCTCGCCACAGCCCGCACCATGGCACCCCAGCGCCCCCACGCCCTGGCCTGGGAGCTATGGCACCAAAGCCGCTGCATTCACACAGAGGACAAAGGTGGCGCCGGGGAAACGGTTCACTAGGTGAGCGTGCTACCTAATGCCGCGAATTCCGCCTCATGTATTTTGAGCCCCCCGTGTTACTGATCACGGGGGGCAAAACGATTAGCCCATGCGCGTCCTGTTCTCGGCCCTTTGCGGACGTGCCAGTCTACTTCGCAGATGTGCCATGACCGGACCTCCGCGATCGCGAGGGTCGCAGGCGACTTGCGACCCTCAACGGTCGCTCGGTTCGGTCGGTCGCGATGACGGCCCATGCCCCACAGGTGCTGACGCCGGTCAGCGATGTCACGACGGTCGCGCGGCTGGCACAGGAATTCAGCGCGAGCGAGGGGCATGCGGCCGAGGTCGTCTCCTGGCTCGCTTCGAAATAGGGAAGCGCGGCGCGCGTCCGGCGCTGGTGCGG
>DATNDG010000004.1:0-19187 GCA_035553515.1 Allostellaceae bacterium
TTTGCCGCGACGGTGGCCGGCGCCCAGCTCGGCGCGACCACCTTCGCGGTCTCCACGTCCGCCTGCGGCCATGTCGTCGACGCCAGCTACCCGCTGACGCTTCACATTCCCTTCGTCGGAGCGGCGGTGACGCTCACCGCCTATTCCTGCTTTCCCTGAACCGCTTCGAGGCCGGCATGCACTCCGCCCCACTCCGTGACGGTTTCGCCTCCGCACCCAGCACCTCCTGGCGCCGCTTGGCCATCGACCGCCGCGGGGCGACCGCCGTCATCGTCGCGCTCGCCATCGCCGGCCTGCTCGGTGCGGTCGGGCTCGGAACCGAAGGCGCGCAATGGTACGTCGCCAAGCGCACGATGCAGGGCGCTGCCGACGCCTCCGCCTATGCTGCGGCGCTCGCCGGGTCCGACAGTCAGATCTACACCACCGAAGCGAAAGCGGTGGCCGGCAGCTACGGTTTCGTCGATCAGACCGCCGGAACCACGGTCGTGGTCAACGATCCGCCGCTTTCCGGCAATTACACCAGCAACAGCTCCGCTATCGAGGTCGTCATAACACGGCCGCAGCAGCGGCTCTTCTCGAGTCTTTATCTGGCAAGCGATCCGACGATCGGCGCTCGCGCGGTGGTGCTGCGCGGCCTCGGCCCGGATTGCGTGCTGGCGCTCAACGGACAGGCCAGCGCGGACGCCTTTGCCAACGGCTCCACCAACGTCGATCTGATCAAGTGCGGGTTGGCGGTGAATTCGAACAGCGCCAGCGCGCTCGATATCGTCGGCACCGCCCAAATCGCGGCGGACAGCGCCTCGATCGTCGGCGGCATCTCGGGCAACGGCACGCTCACCACGGTGAACGGCACCTTCACCGGCGCAAGCGCCGTGCCCGACCCCTATCAGAACGTGACCATCCCGGATTACCAGCCGCTGCCCTGCACCCCGCTGCCGATCGATGGGCAGACCATCGACGCCAGCACCGTCTCCGGCGGGATCGTCCGCTTCTGCGCCAGCCTGTCGCTGGCGGGGCACCAGACGGTCACGCTCGAGAACGGCACCTTCATCTTCGATGGCGGCTCGGTGTCGCTGAACAACTCGACGCTCAACCTGATCAATGCGACGATCATCCTCACCAGCAGCAACGGCAGCAACTACGGAACCGTGTCGGTTCTCGGCGGCTCGACGCTGAACGCGACGGCGCCGACAACGGGACCGCTGGCCGGGCTCACCTTCTTCCAGGATCGCAACGCGCCGAGCGCCTCCGACATCTTCACCGGCGGGACGACGCAGAACATCAAGGGCGCGATCTATTTCCCGAGCCAGACGGTCGAGTTCGCCGGCGGCACCCAGACCGGCTCGGGCTGCACGCAGATCGTGGCGGGCGAAGTCGATTTCAAGGGCAACGCCAATCTCGAAAGCAACTGCACCGGCGTCGGGGTGAAGACGATCGCGTCCTCGCCCAAGCAGGTCGAATAACCGCAGAGCACCTGTCTCGCCGCCCGACCCTCACGCGGCCTGCGGCGTCAGCACGACCTTGACGCAATCGTCCAACTTGTCGCGGAACATGCGATAGGCCTCGGGCGCGCGCTCCAGCGGCAGCTTGTGGGTGATGATGAAGCTCGGATCGAGCTCCTCGCGCTCGATGCGCTGGAGCAGCGGCCGCAGATAGCGCTGCACATGCGTCTGCCCGGTCTTGATGGTGAGCGAGCGGTTCATCACCGAGCCCATCGGCATCTTGTCGAAGAAGCCGCCATAGACGCCCGGCACCGAGACCGTGCCGCCGTTGCGGCAGGCCATGACCGCCTCGCGCAGCACCAATGGCCGGTCGGTTTCGAGCATCGCCATCTGCTTCGCGCGGTCATAGAGCCCGGCGAGGCCATGCGCCTCCATGCCGACGGCATCGATGCAGGCATCGGGCCCGCGCCCGCCGGTCATCTCCATCAGCGCGTCATACGTGTCGGTCTCGTCGCGGTTGATGGTCTCGGCGCCGGCCTTGTCGCGCGCCATGGCGAGCCGATAGGGGACGCTGTCGATGGCGATGACGCGCTCGGCGCCGAGCAGGAAGGCGCAGCGGATGGCGAGCAGCCCCACCGGCCCGCAGCCCCAGATGGCGACGATGTCGCCCGGCCTGATGCCGCATTGCTCCGCCGCCATATAGGCGGTCGGCAGGATGTCGGAGAGGAACAGCACCCGCTCATCGGCGATGTCGGCCGGCACCTTGATCGGCCCGACATCGGCATAGGGCACGCGGGCATATTGCGCCTGCCCGCCGGCATATCCGCCCAGCATGTGCGAATAGCCGAAGAGCCCGGCCGGCGAATGGCCCCACATCTCCTCGGCCATCCAGGCGTTGGGATTGGAGTTCTCGCACAGCGAATAGAGCTGCTGCTGGCAGGACCAGCAGCCGCCGCAGGCGATCGGGAAGGGCACCACGACGCGGTCGCCCACCTTCAGATTCTTGACGCCGGGCCCGAGCTCGACCACTTCGCCCATGAATTCGTGGCCGAGCACGTCGCCCTTTTCCATTGTCGGGATATAGCCGTCATAGATGTGGAGGTCGGAGCCGCAGATGGCGGTCGCGGTGATCTTCACGATCGCATCGCGCGGATTGAGGATGCGGGGATCCGGCACGTCCTCGACGCGCAGCCTCTCCTTGCCGTACCAGCAATTCGCCTTCATCGCACCTCCTCCTCCTCGCTCGGTGGCTGCGCTGCATGTTTAAGCGCGCCGAAGCTGCTCTCCGCGCGCGCGATCTCGCCGGTCTCCATCAGTTGCTTGAAGGCGCGCAGATCCGCCTGCACCTGCTGGCGCGGCTCCCGGCCGAAGAGTGTGGCGATCACCGCGCCCATGGCGCCGCCTGCCGGCCGGTACTCGAACTCGACGCGCACCTCGGTGCCGCGCCCGCCGGGGGCGTTGCGGAACGTCACCGATCCCGAATTCTCCACCGCTGCCCCCGGCAGCGAGCGCCAGGCGAGCTGCTCGTTCGGGCGGTCCTCGGTGATTTCCGATTCCCACTCGATCGTGCGCCCGGCCGGGGCCTTGATCCGCCACTGCGAGCGACGCTCGTCGACCGCCTTCACCCACTCGAGATGCGGCATGAAGCGCGGCAAATTCTCGACATCGCGCCAGAAGCGATAGAGCTCGCTCGCCGGGCGGTTGATGGTCACCGTCTTGGCGGCGCGGTAGGGGCCGCTCAGCCGCGCCCGACGCATGCCGGAATGGCCGCTCGCCTGCCGCCCCGCCGCCGCATCGAGTGCCGCGACGCCGAGCACCGCGGCGAAGGTCGCGCCGACGCGGTCGCGCCGATGATGGTCCGAGGCGAGCGCCAGGCCGAGCAGCGCCAGATCCATCCCGTCGCCGGCGACGCGCGCCCAAAGCCAGGGCGCCTTCTGCCGCTGCGCAAGCAAGCCCATCCCGCCCAGCAGCTCGCGCAAGCCGATGGCGCGGATCAACAGGCTCCGATCGCCGACGCCGATCGCTTCGCCGAGCGGTCGCGGAGCGGCGAGCGCGGCAACGCCGAGCGCGATGCTGAACCAGCCAAGCCCCTGAGCCATGCCGCGCCCGCTCTCCGTTGCCGAACGCCGTTGCGCCGTGTCACTCCATGCCGCCGCGCGCAATGCCATGGTGATCCTCCCATCCCGGTGCTTGCGAACGCCGACGGCATCGCGCGGTTGCGCGCCATGCGGGACGGTTACATAGGATGCTCGCGCCGCGACCGGCGGATCAGCGAGCCTCGGATGCCGCGAAGGAGCGGAGCGGCGCCGCCTTGCGTTTGGGGATCGAGCCGGTGGAGAGAACCGATGCCCGAGCTGCCGGAAGTCGAGATCTTCAAGCGCCATTTCGATGCGACGAGCCGCGGCCGCCGGGTGAGCGGCGTCGCGGTGCGCGACCGCAAGATGATCGGCAAGCTCTCGCCGGCGCGGTTCGCGGCGCGGCTCAAGCGGGCGCGGCTAGCCGCTTCGCGCCGGCATGGCAAATACTTGCTCATCGACCTCGGCAAGGCCGGGTGGCTCGCCCTGCATTTCGGCATGAACGGCGCGCTCCGGCATTTCGGCAAGCCCGGCGACGATCCCGCCTATGACCGGCTGCGCCTCGATCTCGGCGCCGGTCATCACCTCGCCTATGTCAATCCGCGGCGCATCGGCCGGGTGGCGCTGGTGGAGGATGCCGATGCCTTCATCGCGGAGGAGGGGCTCGGGCCCGACGCGCTCGATAGGCGACTCCGGGCGGGCGATTTCGCCCGCGCGATCGCCGCGCATCGGCGCGACATCAAATCGGCGCTGATGGATCAGTCGGTCATCGCCGGCATCGGCAATCTTTATTCCGACGAAATCCTGTTTCAGGCGCGGCTCCATCCGCGCCGCCGGGCCGACCGGCTCGAAAAGGCGGAAGTGAAGCGGCTCTTTGCCAAGACGCGGAGCGTGCTGCGCACCGCGGTGCGCTGCGGCGCCGGCTCCGAGCAGATGCTTGAGCGCCTGCCCAAAGGCTTCCTCCTGCCCGAGCGCCGACGCGGCGGGCGCTGCCCCGCCTGCGGCGGCGCGGTCGCCACGCTCAAGCTCGGCGGCCGCACCGCCTATTACTGCCCGCGCTGCCAGAAGCCCGAGCGCTGAGCGCGAGCAACCAATCGCCGGGTCCCGTGTTCATCGGGCGAAATGCGACACCTCATCGCGGCACTCGGCCTCTGCCTCGTCCTCGGAGCCGGAGCGCCAACCGCAGCGGCGCTCGAGCGGCCGCTGGGCTCGATCGATTTCGCGCCAGGGAGCGTCGCGATCTCCGCGGTGGGGCAGCGCGCACTCGACCGGCTCGCCGTGCATCTCGGTACCGACACGGCGATGCGGGTCGAGCTCCTCGCCTATGCCAGTGGCAGCGATCGCGACGCGCGGGCGCACCGGCTGTCGCTGGCGCGGGCGCAGGCGTTGCGCGGCTATCTGATGGCGCGCGGCGTCAAGATGCGGCGCGTCATCCTGCGTCCGCTGGGCAACGGGCCTGCCGGCGCCGATCGGGTGGATGTCCTGGCCTTGAGCCGTTGAGCGTTGCAGAGAGCGAACGGCCCGGTCGACAGCGGACCGGCCGGCCGGTATATCGCCTCGCCATGATCTTCCCGGTTGTCCCGCCGCCCGCCATCGCCCTCGGCCAATCCGCCCTCCGGCCGCCCGCATGAGCGTTCGTCGCCTGTGCGTCCTTGCCGCCGCGCTCTTCATGCTGCCGCTCGGCCGCGCCGAAGCCGCCGACATGGTGTCCTACCGCGCACGCTACGCGCTGTCGCTCGATTCGAGCCAGACCAGCAGCGGCGTCGTCGGCGCGGGCGGCGTGATCGTCGACCAGTGGAACGCGACCTGCACCGGCTGGACCGAGGAGGAGCACTACTACCTGCACCTCGATTACGGCGGCGAGGACCGCGGGCACGACCGCGACACGCTCGACACCTATTCGAGCTTCGTGAGCTGGGAATCGCTGGATGCGCGGCACTTTCAGTTCGACCTGCGGCAGGCCGAGACCGATACGCCCTATGAGGAGATCAAGGGCGAGGCGAGCCTCGACGGTCCCGGCAAGGGCGGCACCGCTCAGTTCTCGCGGCCCGGCGAAAGCGTGCTGCCGCTGCCCGCCGGCACGGTCTTCCCGGCGGCGCATACGCGATTCCTCATCGCCAGCGCCGAGGCCGGCGACCAGCTGGTGACGCGCCAGGTGTTCGACGGCTCCGAGGTCGCCGGTGCGACGCAGATCACCGCGGTGATCGGCCCGAAGCTCAGGCCCGGTGCGCTGAAGGCCAGGTCGCGGCTGCCGAAGAGCCCGCTTCTCAACCGTCCGTCCTGGCGCGTCAGGCTTGCCTTCTTTCCGCCCGACCGCAATTCCGAGCTGCCCGATTACGAAGAGAGCGTACGACTCCTCGACAATGGCGTGATCGCCGAGATGCTGTTCGATTACGGCGATTACGCCGTCCGCGCCAGGCTCACCCACATCGAGGCGCTGCACCGGCCGCCCTGCTAAAAAATTTGGGGCGAGATTACCCCCCAACCCTCCCCCTCAAGGGGGAGGGAGCGCTTCTCGGAGCTGCCTTCAGTCCAGCGGCACGGTGCCGGTGTAGCGGATGATGTAGAGCCCGCCGGTCAGCCGGTCATTGGCGTAGATGAGCCCGTGCTCGTCGACATAGACGTCGTTGATCTGGATTGTATGCGTCGGATTGCCGGGCGGCGCCTTGGGGATCACATAGCCGATCTCCACCGGCCGCGACGGGTCGACGATCGAATAGGCGCGGACGCCGCCGTTGAAATAGCTGCCGACCACGGTGCGCTCGAGCTTGCGCGAGGTGGCGATCTCGCGGTTCATGTCGATATTGTGCGCGCCGAAGCGGCCGCCGGCCTCGCAGAGCGCTTTCTGGTCGCGCACCGGCGGGAAGGGGGCGAGCGGGTAGGGGTGCTGCTCGTTCGAGATGTCCCAGACCCAGTTGCGCTTCGGCCAGTCGCGGCAATTGTTCTCGACCGCCTCCTCGCTCTGGATGGCGATGCCGCGCGACGGGATCGCCAGCACGGTATGCGCGAAGCCCTGGTCCATCGACTGCCAGGAGCGGCGCGCGATCGCCTTGGGATGCGCCTTGTCGGAGATGTCGAGGATCACCCAGCCGCCGTCGATCCAGCCGACATAGGCGCGATTGGGCTGGCTCGCCGGGATGGTGAGCGAATGCATGCGGATGCCGGAATCCGGCCATTCGACGCGCGGCGGCGCGGCGGCGGCATCGCCGACGCGCGTCCCCGGCAGCCACCAGCGCCCGACCTCGTGCGGGTGCGTCGGGTCGGAGACATCGACGATCATCAGGAACTGGTCGTCCTTGGGATCGCGCGGGGTGAAGTCGCGCGCGCCGGTCGAGAGATAGGCGTAATGCCCGTCGGTGAACCAGACGTAATGGACGCCGCGCGAATGCGGGCCCGAGGTGTCGAAATGCGAGAGCTTCTTGGGATGCGCGGGGTCGCTCACGTCATAGATGTCGATCCCGGCATATTGCTGTCCGACCTTCTCGGTCTGGTGCGCCACCACCAGCGTGGTGCCGCTGATGCCGAGCGAGTTGCAGCGCACGAAATCCGCCTCGACCGGGACCTGGGTGATGATGGTCGGGTGCTCGGGCTTGGTCACGTCGATGACGCTGAAGCACATCGGCGCCGATTCATGCGCGAGGAACAGCACGCGGCGCTTGTCCGGATATTGCTGCAGCGCCAAACCCTCGCCGCCCTTGCCGACGCCGTTCAGATCGCTGTGGCCGATGATCTTCATGTTGCTGGCTTCGGCCGCCTTCAGCGCCGGGTCCTCGGCGGCGCGCGTGGGAAAGCTCGCCGCAGCGGCGATCAGCAAGGCGATGAGAGCGGCAAGATGCTTCCCCATGCGGTCCTCCCGTTTCCTGGCAGGCCGGCGACGGCCCCGCGGCAGCATAACCCGAACCGCCCAGCCTGGCATCGCCCCCACGAATGGCTAAGATGAGGCGACCGCCCTCCTCGCCTAGGAGCATGCCATGTCGCCGAGCACCGCCTCTCCTCAGGTCCTGCGCTTGAAACCGCTGCGCTCGCGCGTCAGCGAGGCGGAGTGGCAGGCGCGGCTCGACCTCGCCGCGGCCTACCGGCTCTGCGATCTCTACGGCATGTCGGACATGATCTATACCCATATCTCGGCGCGGGTGCCGGATGCGCCGGACCAGTTCCTGCTCAATCCGCATGGCGTGCTCTTCGAGGAGATGACGGCCTCCTCGCTGCTGAAAGTGGATCTCGACGGCAAGGTGATCGAGCAGCCCGAAGGCGGATACGGTCTGCACCAGGCGGGTTTCGTCATCCACAGCGCGCTCTATCGCGCGCGGCCGGATATCGGCGCGGCGATGCACACCCACACGATTGCCGGCATGGCGGTCTCGGCGCTGAAATGCGGGCTGCTGCCGCTCACCCAGACGGCGACGCGCTTCTGCTCGCGCATGGCCTATCACGATTTCAACGGGCCGGAGCGCGATCCGGGCGAGCGCGACGCGCTCGCCCGCGACCTGGGACAGATGAATTACATGATCCTGCGCAATCACGGCCTGCTCACCGTCGGGCCGACCGTGGCCGAGGCCTTCACCGCGATGTACGGCATCGAGCGCTCCTGCCAGGCGCAGGTCGCGGCGATGGCCTGCAACACGCCGCTCAACGAGATGCCGGAGGCGGTGGTGAAGAAGTCGGTCGGCATGTACGAGCCCGGCGTCATCCGCCGCTACGGGCTCATCGAATGGCCGGGGCTGCTGCGCAAGCTCGACCGCCAGGATCCCTCCTGGCGCGAGTGAGCTATTTCGAGGTGGCGTCGAGGCCGCGGGTATAGGTCGACGGCGTCATGTCCTTGACGCTGCCGGCGCGCTTCGACAGCCAATAGCTGTAAGGCGGCGGCACCAGCTCGAAGCGCGTGTCGATGCCGAGCTTCTGCGCCGCATCCATCGGCCAGTTCGGGTTGTAGAGGATCTCGCGCGCCAGCGCGATGAGGTCGGCGCGGCCTTCCGCGAGGATGCGCTCGGCCTGATCGGCATGGACGATGAGCCCCACCGCCATGCTGAGGATGTCGGCCTCTTTGCGCAGCCGCTCGGCATAGGGCACCTGATAGCCGTAGCCGACGGGGCCGGCGCTCACCACCGGGCGGCCCAGCATGCCGCCGGAGCTGCAGTCGATGACATCGACCCCCTTGGGCTTGACGAGGCGCGCGAGCTTCACGCTCTCGGCCGGTCCCCAGCCGGCATCGTCCTCGACCGAGAGCCTGAGAAAGAGCGGCTTTCCTTGCGGCCACTCGGCACGCACCGCCTCGGCCACCTCGATGGCAAAGCGCATGCGGTTCACCTCCGAGCCGCCATAGGCGTCGGTCCGCTGGTTCGCCATCGGCGAGAGGAACTGGTGGATGAGGTAGCCATGCGCGCCATGGATTTCGAGCACGTCGAAGCCGGCCTCGCGGGCGCGCCGCGCCGCCGCGCCCCAGGCGGTCACGACGTCGCGCACCTCGGCGGTGCTGAGCTCGCGCGGCGGCGGCTCGCCCTCACCGGCCGAGAGCGGGCTCGGGCCCACCACCTCCCAGTCCTCCCAATCCTCGATCTCGGGCGAGGGCTTGAGCGGCCTGCCGCCCTCCCAGGGCCGCTCGAGCCGTGACCTGCGGCCGGAATGGCCGAGCTGGATGCCGGGCACCGCCCCTTGGCGGCGGATGAACTCGGCGATCGGGCGGAAGTGCTCGATGAAGCCGTCATGCCAGAGGCCGAGATCGCCGATGGTGCCGCAGCCGCGCCGCTCCACCTTGGTCGATTCGAGGAAGACCAGTCCCGCGCCGCCGGCGGCGAAGCGTCCGGCATTCATCAGGTGCCAGGGGGTGGGAAAGCCGCGCACGCCCGAATATTGGTGCATCGGCGCCACCACGACCCGGTTCTTGAGTGCAATGTCGCGCAGCGCCAGGGGCGAAAAGAGCAGCGGTCCAGCCATGATCGTCCTCCCCATCCATCAGTACCGCGCCGCGCGGGAATGGTACAGTGGCGGCAAAACCGGGCGAGGGAGGCAGGATCATGACCAATGTCACCATCGGCGCCGCGCAGGCGACGCGCATCGAGGAGATGTACACGGCGGATTGGGATGCGCCCGCTTTCTTTCCCGACTGGCGCAAGGAGCTCGTGGCGCCCCATCTCGGCTGGATGGTGCCCGACCATTTCGATCCCGCGAAGAACTCATTGAAGCTCAGCATCCATAGCTGGCTCATCCGCGTCGGCGGGCGCAGCATCCTGGTCGATACCTGCGTCGGCAATCACAAGACGCGGCTCACCCGGCCGAAATGGCACCTGATGGAGAGCCGCTACCTGGCGCGGCTTGCTGAGGCCGGCATCCGCCCCGAAGAGATCGACATGGTGATGTGCACGCATCTCCACGCCGATCACGTCGGCTGGAACACGCGGCTCGACAATGGGCGCTGGGTCCCGACCTTTCCGAAGGCGCGCTACGTCTTCAGCAAGACCGATTACGACCATTACCTGGCGCTCGACCGCGAGGCGAAAGCGCCGGTCAATCACGGCGCCTTCCGCGACAGCGTGCTGCCGGTGGTCGAGGCGGGGCTGGCGCAGATGGTGACCGGCGCCGCCGAGATCGACGAGCACCTGACCTTGGAGCCGGCGCCGGGCCACACGCCCGGTTCGGTCGTCGTCAAGCTCGCCTCGAACGGCGAGCGCGCGCTCTTCTGCGGCGACGTGCTGCACCACGCGATCCAGGTGCATCATCCCGAATGGAACAGCTTCGTCTGCGCCGACCAGGATCTCGCGCGCAAGAGCCGCCGCGGCGTGCTCGAGCATTGCAGCGGCACCGGCGCGCTGCTGATGCCGGTGCATTTCGGCGCGCCCTTCGTCTGCCACATCGAGGCGCGCGGCGGCGGATTCGTGCCGCGTTTCGTCTGAGGGAGGACGCCATGCGCGGATTGGCCGGGAAGACCGCTCTCATCACCGGTGCCGCGGGCGGCATCGGGCGCGCGCTCTGTCGACGCTTCGTCGAGGAAGGCGTCGCCGTCGCGGCGCTCGATGTCGACGCCGCCGGGCTCGAGCGGCTGCAGAGCGAGCTCGGCGCGGAGAAGCTCGTGCCGGTCAGCTGCGACATCACCCGGCGCGGCGCGGTGGTCGAGGCGGTGGAGGGCATCGCATCGCGGTTCGGCCGCATCGACATCCTCGTCAACAATGCCGGCTGGGACGCGCCGAAGCAGTTCCTCGAGACGACGCCCGAATTCTGGGAGAAGGTGATCGCCATCAACCTGACCGGCCCGCTCAACCTCCATCATGCGGTGCTGCCGCAGATGGTGCGCGGCCAGGGCGGCGCGGTGGTCAACATCGCCTCCGATGCCGGCCGCGTCGGCTCCTCCGGCGAGGCGGTCTATGCTGCCTGCAAGGGCGGCATCATCGCCTTCACCAAGACGCTCGCGCGCGAATGCGCGCGCTACGGCATCCGCCTCAACGCCGTCTGCCCCGGCCCCACCGACACGCCGCTGCTGCGCTCCTTCTTGAGCGAGGGCGAGTACGGGCAGAAGCTCTATGAGGGGCTGAAGCGGGCGATCCCGCTCAAGCGGCTGGGCGAGCCCGAGGATCTCCCCGGCGCCGTCGCCTTCCTCGCCAGCGCCGATTCAGGCTTCATCACCGGCGAAGTTATCAGCGTCTCCGGCGGGCTCACGATGCACGGGTAGAGCGCCACGCGAAGCGTGGTCGCTGGCGGCGGCAGCGGTTGCGCTTGCAACCGCGAGAGCCCGCACGGTGCGGAGTAGCCCAGCGGCGCCGCCACGCTCAGACCACCCCCACCTCACCCTCCCGACGCTGCGCGTCGGGTCCCTCCCTCTCCGCCCCAGGGGCGCAGAGGGTAGGGTGAGGTGGGGCGATTCAATCGCGGCTCAGCCCTTCCGCGCCGCCAGGTACCAGTCGAGGATCTGCTCGCCGGTCCAGAACAGCACGTCGCCGCGCGCGCGGATCGCCTCGAGCGTCTCGCGGAAATAGCGCAGCCGATGCGGTGCGCCCATGATGTAGGGATGGACGACCAGTGCCATCACCCGCGTCGCCTTGGCCGAGTCCTGATAGAGCTGCTCGAACTGATCGAGTGCACGGCGCCGGTACTCTTCCGCCGGATGATGCTGGATCAGCATCATGGCGACGTCGTTGCATTCCTGCGTGTAGGGGATGTTGACGATCGGCGTGCTGCGCGTCTTCAGCACGACCGGCTGATCGTCGAGCACCCAGTCTGCGACATACTCATAGCCTTCCTCGGCGAGGAGGTCCGGCGTCTCCCAGGTCTCGGTGAGGCCGGGGCCGAGCCAGCCGCGCGGCCGCTTGCCGGTGAAGTTCGCGATGGCTTCGGCGGTGCGGCGGATGGTCTCGCGCTCGTTCTCGACCTTCTGCATGTTCTTCTGGATGAAGCCATGGCCGAGGAACTCCCAGCGCCGCTCGCGCGCCGCCTCGGCGATGGGCGCGTAGCTGCCGATGCAGGAACCGTTCAGTGCCAGCACGGCGCGGATCTCGAGCCGGTCGAGCACCTCGAGCATGCGCCAGAAGCCCACGCGGTTGCCGTATTCGTGCCAGGCCCAGTTCGGGATGTCCGGCATCGGCGCGCCGCCGGCCGGCGGCGTCAGCACGGTGCGCGGCATCGCCTCCTTGATGTCCCACTCCTCGACATTGACGATGACCCAGCAGACCATGCGGGCGCCATCCGGCAAGGCGAGCGGCGGCCGCTTGGAAATCGGCGAGTAGGCGAGGCGCTGCTTCGGCTCCATCGGAAAGGGCTCCGCTCGGCGAGGGGTGACGGCGGCCAGCATGGCCCGGCCGTCCCGGCGCTGGCAATTGCCGGCGCGAAATCCCGGCCACCCGCCGCCCCACCTCACCCTACCCTCTCCGCCCCCCGGGGCGGAGAGGGAGGGACCCGACGCGAAGCGGCGGGAGGGTGAGGTGGGGTCGTCTGCCAGGGAAGGCAGCGCCTCCCCCACCAACCGGAAGCTGTGGCCGCCGGGTGTGACGCCCGTCACAGCGCATTGGGCAAATACCCTGCAAGGTAGCGCTCCCCGTGAACCTTCGGATGGGAACATGATCAGGCTCGAAGATACGGACCTTTGCCCCGTCTGCCGGCATGGCCATCTGGGCAAGCACGTCGAGGACATCGACTTCCACCAATGGACCGACAAGGGGCTGATGCGCTGCGGCGCCACCATCCGCGTGAGCGCCTGCAATTCCTGCGGCTTTCGCAGCTGGGGCGAGGAAGCCGAGGCGATCATGCGCGAAGCGCTGCGCCGCGCCTATGAAGCTTCGCCCTGAGCGGGCATCGACGGCTAGACCCTCGCCCGTGCGGCGCAGAAGGTTGGCTTCCGCTTCTTTTTCCTGAGCTTCCGTGACAGGATAGCGCCCTCGCCGCCCGGCCCGGGACGGAAGACCAAGTCCGCCCGAGCCTTGGTGCAGCGGCGGCGAGAAGGTCAGTGAGGGAGGAAGAAGCGATGGGAACTACGAAAATTGCGTGGTGCGTGAAGCTGCTTTCGGCGGCCGCGCTGGCGTTGAGCCTAGTGGCGCCGGGCGCTGCGCGTGCGGCGGAGCCGATCAAGATCGGTCTCGGCATGGCGCTCACCGGCGGCCTCGCCGGCGGCGGCAAATCGGCGCTGCTCGCCATGCAGATCTGGCAGGACGACGTCAACGCCAAGGGCGGGCTGCTCGGCCGCCAGGTCAAGATCATCTACTACGACGACCAGACCAGCCCGCCGACCGTGCCTGGCATTTACTCCAAGCTGATCGATGTCGATAAGGTCGACCTCGTCGTATCGGGCTACGGGACCAATATGATCGCGCCCGCCATGCCGGTCATGATCCAGCACAACCGGCTTTTCATGGGCCTGTTCGGCCTCGCGGTGAACAGCAAGTTCCACTACCCCAAATATTTCTCGATGCTGCCCACCGGACCCGATCCCAAGCGCGCCTTCTCGCAGGGCTTCTTCAACGTGGCGATGAAGGGCAATCCCAAGCCCAAGACGCTGGCCATCGTCGTCGAGGACGCGGAGTTCTCGGACAACGCCGCCGATGGTGCGCGCGAGATCGCCAAGTCGCTCGGCCTCAAGATCGTCTATGACCGGAGCTATCCGCCGAGCACGACCGACTTCACGCCGATCGTGCGCTCGGTCCAGGCCGCCAACCCCGACATGGTCTATGTCGCCTCATACCCGCCCGGCTCGGTCGGCATGACGCGCGCGATCAACGAGGTCGGCCTCAAGGCACGCTATATCGGCGGTGGCATGGTCGGCCTGCAGTTCACCGCGCTCAAGCAGCAGCTCGGTCCGGCCATCAACGGCCTGCTCGACTATGATTTCTGGATCCCCGCCTCGACCATGCAATTCCCCGGCATCCTGGACTTCCTCAAGAAGTACCAGGCCAAGGCGCCGGCGGCCGGCGTCGATCCCGTCGGCTGGTATCTGCCGCCTTTCGCCTATGCGGAGATGCAGGTGCTGGCGGACGCGATCAAGGCCACCAAGGGCCTCGACCAGGACAAGCTCGCCGACTACATCCGCAGCCACACCTTCAAGACGATCGTCGGCGATGTGAGCTTCGGCAAGGATGGCGAATGGTCGAAAGGGCGCGTGCTCGAGGTGCAGTTCCACGGCATCAAGGGCAACGACGTCGCTCAGTTCAAGACCACCGGCACCGAGGCGATCCTCGACCCGCCGCAATACAAGACGGGCAATATGATCCCCTACGCCGAGGCCAAGAAGTAGCGGATCAGCCGATCCGCACCAGCGCCCCGCCATCGACCGGCAAGGCTACGCCGGTGATGAACGAGGCCTCGTCCGAGGCGAGGAAGAGCGCCGCGTTCGCGACGTCCCAGGCTGTGCCCATGCGATTGCGCAGCGGCACCCTGGCGTCGCGTTCCGCGGCGACCTCGGCGCGGCTTCTGCCGCTGGCGCGAGCGCGCGTATCGACCGCCATCGGCGTGTCCATCAGCCCCGGCAGGATGACGTTGGCGCGGATGCCGTAACCGGCATTCTGGATGGCGAGCTGCTGGGTGAAGGCGATCATCCCGGCCTTGGTCGCCTTGTAGGCGACATAGGGATAATTCTCCCAGGCCGCGACCGAGGAGATGTTGACGATGGCGCCGGCGCGCTGCCGGCGCATCAGCGGCAGCACGTGCTTGCACGCCATGATCGTGCCGCGCAGGTTGATGGCGGCAATGCGGTCGAAGGCGTCCTCGGTGATCTCCGTCGGCGGCGCGTCGCCGCCGGCGATGCTGACGCCGACATTGTTGTGCAGGATGTCGACGCGGCCCCAGCGCTGCTCGGCGGCGGCGACTGCCGCCTTCAGCGTCGCTTCCTTGGTGACATCCGCCTCGAAGGCGACGCACTCGCCGCCCTCCTTCTTCACCATCGCTGCCGTCTCCTAGGCCGAGGCGAGGCTGCGGTCGACGGCGAGCACTCTGGCGCCTTCGCGCGCAAAGCGCAGCGCGGTGGCGCGGCCATTGCCCGTGCCTTCGCCCGGGCCTTGCCCGGCGCCGATAATGACGGCGATCTTTCCTTCAAGACGCATGACGCTTCCTCGCTCGGTCGTGAGTGACGATCAGGGGAGCCCGGCGCCCGGCACGTCGACGCGCACGGTCTCGATCCTTCCATCGGTCTTCTCGGCCATGGCCGGGCCGCTGCCGGTGCTGGTGCAGAGAAAGAGCGTGCGCCGGTCGGCGCCGCCCAGCATGCAGGCGAAGACGCTGCGCTCGCCGACGCCGATCCGCTGCGCGATCCGGCCGCCCTCGAGCACGCGCGCGACGTCGTGGCCGCGCGCATCGGCGACCCAGACTGCGCCTTCGGCATCGAGGCAGAGGCCGTCCGGATAGCCGCCGGGCAGCTCGGCGAAAACCCGCCGCCCCTTGAGGGCCCCGCCGGCGCCGATCGAAAAGGCGCTGATCCGGCTGGCATAAGTCTCGGCGACGATGAGATTCTTGCCGTCGGGCGTGATCGCCATGCCGTTCGGGAACATCAGATCCTCGGCGGCGCGGTGGGCGCTGCCATCGGGATCGACGCGGATGAGCGCCGTGCTGCGCGCCGTCTCGCCGGCATGGCGGTCATAGCCGAAATTGCCGACATAGGCGCGGCCCCGGGCATCGACGACGAGGTCGTTGCAGGGCCCGCCGGCGATCTCAGAGAGATCGGCGACGCGGCGGAAGGCGCCGTTCCTGAGCTCGATCAGCGCGCGGTCCAGCATCGAGACGACGAGCAGCGTGCCGTCCGGCCGCCAGCCGAGCCCGGATGGCCGCGGATGGACATGCGCCATGGTCTCGCTGCGTCCCTTTTGATCGACGGCGATAACGCGATGCGAATAAAAATCGGAGAACCAGAGCCGCCCCTCATGCCAGCGCGGCCCTTCGGGAAAGGTGAGCCCGTCCAGCAGCACGGCGACGCCGGGATCGCGCTCCATCGGGCCTCCTCCCTCAGTGTTTGCGTCGATGATAGGCGCTGCGCAGGCGGCGCGACACCACCAATTGGTAATTCCTGCCGCGACGCCCCCTCTGTCTTCACCCGCTTATACGGGTTTCGCCTGATTTCGCCTTGCAGCTTTGCACGGAGAATCTGCGCCGAGAAATCGCATTTTCGCCGCCGCGCCTGCTAGCCGGGCAGGCGGAAATTCCGAGCTCGCGCGATCATGGCTGATCGTCGACTCCAAGATCGTGCGCGACGGCAATGGCTTGGCTCCAAACGGAAGCAGCAGAGAGGAGAGGAGTCTCGGAGCATATAAAATGACCGATCCATTAGAGGAGAGGCACTCAGTCGCGTTTCCAAATCGCATAGGCTGGACACGATGGTTGCCCGGCCTAATTGCCGTGCGCAAATATCGGGCAGCCTGGTTGGCTCATGACATCTCCGCCGGAATAGTTCTGGCGACAATCTTGGTGCCCGTTGGAATTGCGTATGCAGAAGCATCGGGCGTACCGGGCGTCTGTGGCCTTTACGCGACGATCATACCGCTGCTCGCCTATGCGCTGTTCGGCCCCAGTCGCGTGTTTGTGTTGGGACCAGACTCATCGCTGGCCGCTGTCATTCTCGGCGTCGTCTTCCCACTATCCGGCGGAGACCCCGTGCGCGCCATTGCCCTGGCGGGTATGATTGCGATCGTATCGGGCATCGTGTGCATTCTCGCGGGCATAGCTCGGCTAGGCTTCATAACCGAGCTTCTCTCCAAGCCGATCCGCTACGGCTACATGAACGGCATTGCGTTGACGGTACTGGTCAGCCAACTGCCCAAGCTGTTCGGTTTCTCGATTGACGTAGAGGGACCATTGAGAAAGCTATGGGCCATCATGGAAGGGATTTTTATCGGAAGAGCGAACTGGACCGCGTTCGCGGTCGGTGCAGGAACATTGGCGGTGATCCTGCTGCTCAAAAACAGTAAGCGCCTGCCAGGTGTGCTGATTGCTGTCGTTGGCGCGACGACCGTCGTTGGCGCGTTGCATTTGGCCGCGCGCGCCAATGTCTCAATTCTGGGTCCCCTTCCTCAGGGACTTCCCAGTTTTACGATCCCGATGATCACGTACGCGGATATCGTCCCAGTCCTAATTGGGGGCTCCGCAGTTGCTTTGTTGTCCTTCGCCGACACGAGCGTCCTCTCCCGCGCCTACGCCGCCCGGCTCAATACGAGCGTGGACCCCAACCAGGAGATGGTGGGGCTCGGAGCGGCCAACTTGGCTGCCGGATTCTTTCAGGGCTTTCCGATCAGCAGCAGTGCGTCGCGTACTCCCGTGGCGGAGGCCGCGGGAGCCAGAACGCAGTTAACCGGCGTCGTCGGCGCACTCTGCGTTGCCCTGCTGCTGGTGGTGGCGCCAAACCTGCTCCAGCACCTGCCTAACTCGGCATTGGCCGCGGTGGTAATTGCCTCGGCCATCGGTTTGGTCGAAGTTAATGACTTGTCCCGAATTTTTCGTATTCAGCGCTGGGAGTTCTGGCTCTCTATAGTGTGTTTCGTGGGCGTTGCCGTTCTTGGGGCTATTCCAGGCATAGGCGTTGCCGTCTCGGTCGCCGTCGTCGAGTTCCTGTGGGGTGCTTGGCGTCCGCACTCTGCTGTGTTAGGTCGCGCTGAGGGCGTCAAGGGTTACCACGACATCACTCGCTACCCCGGTGCCCGCCAGATTCCCGGGTTGGTGCTCTTTCGCTGGGATGCGCCTTTGTTTTTTGCCAATGCCGAGTTTTTCAAGGCGCGTGTTTTGGAGGCGATGGCGAAATCACCCGCTCGAGTGCGCTGGTTGGTCGTCGCGGCAGAGCCCGTCACCAATGTGGACGTCACCGCAGCGGATATGCTCAACGAGTTGGATCAGACCTTGCATGGGGCTGGAAGCGAATTGTGCTTCGCCGAACTCAAGGACCCCGTTAAAGACAAACTCAAACGCTTCGGACTTTTCGAGAAGATCGGTGAACCATTCTTCTTTCCGACGATCGAGGCGGCAGTCGACTGCTACCTCGAGAGCCAGCGGTAAATCGGCATCAGTCGAGGGCGGTGTCCTTCTGGAAATGCCTCTCCGGACGGTCAGATCGTCTGACGCGCCTGCCGGCCGTGAAGTATTCCTCGCCAGAGCATCACAAGCTTGGGCAAGCCAACGCGGCGGGGGTATTGAGGGACACGGCCCGTTGACAGGGCTCCCACACGCGTTTCGGCGCGATGTCAGATGGCCGAGAAGCCGCCGTCGACGGACAGCTCCACTCCATTCACGAAGCTGGAATCGTCAGAAGCAAGAAACGCCGCGACCGCCGCAATTTCATCAGGACGACCCATCTTTCCCCGCGGGATCAGGGATTCAAACATCTGCTTCGCCTCCTCAGTGAGAACTTGGTCCTGCATCGGTGTGGCGATCGGCCCCGGGCTCAGCACGTTCACCCGGATATTCCTGCCCTTCAGTTCGTTGAGCCAAGTGCGCGCGAATGAGCGCAACGCCGCCTTGCTCGCCGAATACACACCGTAGCCAGGAAAACCTTTCACCGAGGCAACCGACCCGGTCATGAAGATCGATCCGCCGTCGTTGAACAGCGGCAACGCCTTCTGAACCGTAAACAGCGTGCCGCGCGTATTCAGGCCGAAGGCCGCATCGAAGTGCTGCTCGGTAATCTCGCCCAGTGGGACGGCTTCGCCTATGCCGGCGCTCGCGTACAGGACGTCGATCTTGCCCTTTTCCCGTTTGACTGTGTCGAACAGGCGGTCGAGGTCGTCGAGATTGGCCGCGTCGCCGCGCACGCCGGTCACGTTCCGGCCAATCAGCCTGACGGCCTCGTCGAGCGCCTCCTGCCTCCGGCCCGTGATGAAAACATAGGCGCCTTCTTCGACGAACCGCCGGGCGCTCGCCAGCGCCATGCCGCTCGATCCGCCCGTGATGACCGCAACCTTATTCTCGAGCTTTCCCATGACTTCTCCTTTCCGCGTGTGGACCGGCTCCTACGCGGCCGATCGCCTGGTCCACCATCTAAGGTGGGAGAGTCGATCGAAATAGTGATTAAATATCGATCAAGATGATCTATATATATGATCATGTTGGATTCGCTGACCCTGGACCAAATTCGGCTGTTCCTCGCGGTTGCCGATACCGGAAGCTTCTCTAAGGCTGCAAAACAGCTGAACCGCGCCCAGTCGGCGGTGACTTACGGAATCCAGAAGCTCGAAGCCCAGTTCGGCATTCCGCTCTTCGACCGCACAACCTATCGGCCAGC
>DATNDG010000005.1:0-8030 GCA_035553515.1 Allostellaceae bacterium
CGCCGGCGGCACGCAACGCCTTCCCCGCCTCATCGGCGCCAAGCCCGCCCTCGACATGATCACCACCGGCGATTTCGTCCGCGCCGGCAAGGCGAAGGAGCTCGGGATCGTCGACGAGATCGTCGAAGGCGACCTGCTGGAGGGAGCGCTTCGCTTCGCCGAGCGAGCGGCGCCGCAGGGTACTTCGGGCCGCCGCATCCGCGAGCACGACGAGAAGCTCGCTCCCGCGCGCGGCAATACCGCGCTTTTCGCCGAGTACCGCGAGGCGGTGAAGAAGCGCGCCCGCGGCCAGGTCTCGCCGCTGCGCTGCGTCGACGCGGTCGAAGCGGCCGCCAATCTTCCCTTCGAGCAGGGACTGAAGCGCGAGCGCGAGATCTTCGAGGAGCTCGTCACCTCGACGCAGGCGCGGGCGCTGATCCACGCCTTCTTTGCCGAGCGCGAAGCGATGAACATCCCGGACATCCCGGCCGATACGCCGACCCGGGCGATCAAGAGCGCTGCCGTGATCGGCGCCGGCACCATGGGCGGCGGTATCGCCATGAATTTCGCCAATGCCGGGATTCCCGTGAACGTGGTTGAGACCTCGGCCGAGGCGCTGGAGCGAGGGCTCTCGCTCGTGCGCAGCAACTACGCTGCAACGGTGTCGAAAGGCCGGCTTGACCAGGCGACGATGGACAAGCGCATCTCCCTTATCAAGGGCACGCTCGATCTCGCCGCCGCGGTGAAGGAGGCCGATGTCGTCGTCGAAGCCGTCTTCGAGGAGATGTCGATCAAGCGCGAGCTCTTCGCCAAGCTCGACCGGCTGGCGAAGCCCGGCGCCGTGCTGGCCACCAACACCTCGAGCCTCGACGTCAATGCGATTGCCGCCGAGACGACACGGCCGCAGGACGTGATCGGCACGCATTTCTTCAGCCCGGCCAACGTCATGCGGTTGCTCGAAGTGGTCCGTGGCGCGCAAACCGGCAAGGATGTCGTGGCCACCGCCATGAAGCTCGGCAAGTCGCTGGGCAAGGTGCCGGTGCTGGTCGGCGTCTGCGACGGCTTCGTCGGCAACCGCATGATCTTCCAGTATTCGCGCGAGGCGGAATTCCTGCTCGAAGAGGGTGCGCTGCCTTGGCAGGTGGACAAGGCGCTGCAGGATTGGGGGCTCGCCATGGGACCCTTTGCCATGAGCGACATGGCCGGCAACGATGTCGGCTGGCGCATCCGCAAGCAGCAGGCGCCGACCCGACCCAATGACCGCCGCTACTCCCACCTCGCCGACCAGATCTGCGAGATGGGGCGCTACGGGCAGAAGACCGGCGCCGGCTGGTATCGCTACGAGAAAGGCAGTCGCGTGCCGTTGCCGGACCCCGAGATCGAGAAGCTGATCCTGGCGGAATCGAAACGCACCGGTCGGGCGCGCCAACCCGTCTCCGACGAGGAGATCGTCAAGCGCACGATCTACGCGCTGGTGAACGAAGGCGCCAAGATCCTCGAGGAAGGCATCGCGCTTCGTCCCTCGGACATCGATGTGATCTATCTCTCCGGCTACGGCTTCCCCGCCTGGCGCGGCGGACCGATGTTCTATGCCGACACGATCGGGCTCGACAAGGTCTATGCCGACGTCAAGCGCTTCCACGAGACGCACGGCTATTTCTGGCACCCCGCGCCGCTCCTGGAAAAGCTCGCGCGCGAAGGCAAGCGTTTCGCCGATCTCAATCCGAAGAAGGGCTGAAAGGAAGGCGGTCATGGAACTTGCATTCACGCCCGAGGAACAGGCCTTCCGCGCCGAGGTGCGGAGCTTCATCCGTGACAACCTGCCGGCCGACATTCAGGACAAGATGTTGAACGGCAAGAAGATGGGGCGCGAGGATTTTCTGCGCTGGCATCGCCTGCTGCACAAGAAGGGGTGGGTCGCGCCGAACTGGCCGGTCGAATGCGGCGGCACCGGCTGGACCCCTGTGCAGCGCCACATCTTCGAGGACGAGATCGCCGAAGCCGGCGCGCCGCCGGTCATCCCCTTCGGCGTCACCATGTGCGGCCCGGTGATCATCCGATTCGGCAACGACTGGCAGAAGCAGTTCTTCCTGCCGAAGATCCTGTCGGGCGAGCATGTCTGGTGCCAGGGCTTCTCCGAGCCGGGCTCCGGTTCCGACCTCGCCTCGCTCAGGACCAAGGCGGTACGCGACGGCGACGACTACGTGGTCAACGGTCAGAAGATCTGGACCACCTCGGCGCATTTCGCCGATTGGATCTTCAACCTCGTGCGCACCGACCCCAACGCCAAGAAGCAGGAGGGCATCTCCTTCCTGCTCATCGACATGAAGACGCCGGGGATCACCGTGCGTCCGATCGTCACCATGGATGGCGGCGCGGAGGTGAACGAGGTCTTCTTCGACAATGTCCGGGTGCCGGCCAAGAACCTCGTCGGCGAGGAGAACAAGGGTTGGACCTATGCCAAGTTCCTGCTCGGCAACGAGCGCACGGGCATTGCCCGCGTCGGCGCCTCGAAGCGCGAGCTGAAGCGGCTCAAGGAGATCGCGCTGAGCGAACGCGATGGGGGCAGGCCGCTCGCGGCCAATCCGCGCTTTCGCGACAAGCTCGTTGCGCTCGAGGTCGAGCTCATGGCGCTCGAGATCACCAATCTGCGCATGATCGCCGCCATGCGCGGCGGCAAGGGTCCCGGCGCCGAGAGTTCGATCCTCAAGATCAAGGGTTCCGACATCCAGCAGAAGCTCACCGAGCTCGCCATGGAAGCGCTCGGCCCCTATGCCATGCCGTTCCAGCGCGAGGCGATGGAAGCCGGGTGGAACGGCGAGCCGATCGGCCCCGATTACGCCGCGTCGATCGCGCCGCATTACTTCAACTATCGCAAGGTCTCGATCTATGGCGGCTCGAACGAGATCCAGCGCAACGTCATCTCCAAGATGATGCTCGGACTCTGAGGCGACCATGGATTTCGATTTCACCGAGGAGCAGCGCCTCCTCGACGAGACGGTGCGGCGGCTGGTCAAGGACGAGTATGACATTGCGAAGCGGCGCGGCCACATCGCCGCGCCCGAGGGTTTCAGCCGCACGCTCTGGCAGCGATTTGCCGAGCTGGGATTGCTGGGCCTGCCCTTTGCCGAGAGCGATGGGGGCTTCGGCGGCTCGGCGGTCGAGACCATGATCGTGATGGAAAGCTTCGGCCGCGGCCTCGTCGTCGAACCATTCCTGGCCAGCGTGGTGCTCGGCGGTGGCCTCGTCGCGCTCACCGGCAGCGCGGCGCAGAAACAGGCGATCCTCCCGCAGCTCGCTGCCGGCAAGCTGCTGCTGGCCTTCGCTCACGGAGAGCGGCAGTCGCGCTACGGCTTGAGCGACGTCGAGACCACCGCGAGAAGGGACGACAGCGGCTGGGTCCTCAACGGGCAGAAGGGTGTCGTGCTGAACGGCGACAGTGCCGGTACGCTCGTCGTCTCCGCACGTATCGGCGGAACCAGCCGGGAACGGGCCGGGCTTGCGCTTTTCCTCGTCGACGCCAAGGCAAAAGGCGTCGCCGTTCGGGGATACCCGACCGTGGATGGGATGCGCGCGGCCGAGGTGGCCCTCGACAATGTCCGCCTCGCGGCCGATGCCGTGCTCGGCGCCCCCGGCGACGCCTATCCCGCCATCGAACGGGTGGTTGACCGCGCGATCGCCGCGCTTTGCGCCGAGGCGGTCGGCATCATGGAGACGCTCAACGCCGTCACGCTCGACTATCTCAAGACGCGCAAGCAGTTCGGCGTGCCGATCGGCTCGTTCCAGGCGCTCCAGCACCGCATGGCGGACATGGTGATCGAGCACGAGCAGTCGAAATCGATGGCCGTGCTGGCGGCGCTCTCGGTCGATCTCGAGGACGCCGTCGAGCGCCGCCGCGTCATCTCTGCGGCCAAGATCCAGATCGGCAAGTCCGGCCGTTTCGTCGGCCAGCAATCGATTCAGCTCCATGGCGGCATCGGCATGACGGACGAGTATGCCGCCGGCCATTATTTCAAGCGCCTGACCATGATCGACCAGACTTTCGGCGACGCCGACCACCATCTCGACCGTTTTGCCGAGGTGAGCCTGCCGGCGGCCTGACCCAGCGCCTTCCTTTTCGGGCCTTCACTCGACGACAAGAGCCCTGCCGCGCAACGCTGCGGGGCGGAGGGTGAAGCGCCCGGCGATTTCCTATAGTAGACGCCCATGCTCACCTTTTCCGACCTCACCTATCGCATTGGCGGACGCATGCTTCTCGAGGAGGCCTCCGCGCAGATCAACGCCGGCTGGAAAGTGGGCCTCATCGGCCGCAATGGCGCCGGCAAATCGACCCTGCTCGATCTCATTCGCGGCACGCTCCAGCCTGATGGCGGCGAGATCCGGCTGCAGGCGGGCTTGCACATCGGCTTTCTCGCGCAGGAGGCCCCGGGTGGCGATGCGACGCCGCTCGAGCTCGTTCTCGCCGCCGCCGAGGAGCGTGCGCAGCTTCTCGCCGAAGCGGCGGTGGTCGAGGACGCGGCCCGCACCGCCGAAATTCATGAGCGGCTGCGGGCGATCGACGCGCATGCAGCGCCCGCGCGCGCCGCCGGCATCCTCGCGGGCCTCGGCTTCGATCATCGCGATCAGCAGCGGCCGATATCCTCCTTCTCCGGCGGCTGGCGCATGCGCGTCGCGCTCGCCGCCGCGCTTTTCGCCGAGCCCGACCTGCTGCTGCTCGACGAGCCGACCAACCATCTCGATCTCGAGGCGGCACTCTGGCTCGCCGAATTCCTGCGGCACTATCGCCGTACGCTCATCCTGGTGAGTCACGACCGGCAGTTCCTCGACGAGGTCGTGGATCACATCCTGCATCTGGGCGAGCGCCGGCTCACCCTCTACAGCGGCGGCTACGAGACCTTCCTGCGCACCCGGCGTGAAGCGCTGGCGCGTCAGCAGGCGCTCGCCGCCAAGCAGGAAAGCGAGCGCAAGCACCTCCAGGCCTTCGTCGACCGCTTCCGCGCCAAGGCGAGCAAGGCGAGCCAGGCGCAGAGCCGCTTGAAGCGGCTGGCAAAGCTGGAGCCGGTGGCGCTCGCCGAAACCGAGCCATCGATCCGCTTCGAATTTCCCGAGCCGCCGGACCTCGCCCCGCCGCTCCTCACCCTGGACGACGCAGCCGTGGGATATGCCCCGGGCAAGCCCGTGCTGCGGCGGCTCGATCTGCGGCTCGATCCGGACGACCGCATCGCCCTGCTCGGCGCCAACGGCAACGGCAAATCGACACTGGCGCGCCTGATCGCCGGCAGGCTCGACGCGATGGGCGGCAGCGTCTGGCGCGCGCCGCGCTTCAGCTGCGGCTATTTCGCGCAGCATCAGATCGAGGAGCTCGATCCCGAGGCGAGCGCCTACGACCATCTCGCCCGGATGATGCCCAAAGCGCCCTCGGAGCAGCTGCGCGCACGCCTCGCCCGCTTCGGCTTCGGCGAGGATCAGGTGTTCGTCCGCGCACGCGACCTCTCGGGCGGCGAGAAGGCGCGCCTCAACTTCGCGCTGATCAGTCATGCGACGCCCTCCCTGCTCATTCTGGACGAGCCCACCAACCATCTCGACATCGAGGCGCGCGAGGCGTTGGTGGCGGCGCTGGGCGATTTCCCCGGCGCGGTCGTGATCGTCAGCCATGACTGGCACCTGTTGTCGCTCACCGCCGACCGTCTCTGGCTCGTGGCGGACGGCACCGCACGGAGCTGGGACGGCGATCTCGACGATTACCGGCGCTACCTGCTCGAGACGCAACGCACCGCGCCCGAACCGGAGTCCGTTTCCGCCGAATTGGGCAAGCGCGACGCGCGGCGCGCGGCGGCAGGGCGGCGGCAGAGCTTGGCACCGCTGAAACGCGCGCTGCGCGCGGCGGAGCAGCGCCTCGCCGAGGCCGCTCAGCGCAAGGCCGCGCTCGACGGCGAACTCGCCGACCCCGCGACCTATGCTGCAAGCGACCGTCCTGTGTCGGAGCTGTTGCGCGCCCAGGCGGAAGCGGCGCGCACTCTCGCCGAGGCGGAAGCGGCTTGGCTCGCCGCCGCGGAAGCCTTGGAAGCTGCGATCGAAGTTTGACGGCTTTGCCACAATTTCGCCACGGCCAAACTTCTGCGCTCATTCCCGCAGTTTGAGGACGCGCAGCGGTTTTAGTGCCGATTCGCGCTTCGAAGCTGCGGCGAGGGCAGCGCTTGTCTAATTATTTCTCGCGCCGGTCACCACCGCTTAAAGATGGTTTAACTGGAGGTCGAGCACTCTGCCCCCGTCAAGCGCGCGAGGGCGCGTCCGGTTCCGCAAAGCAGGTTCTTTATGGCGATGTTGACGCGCGAGGTGATTGCTCAGCTCATCGAGGAGGCGTCCTGGACCGAGCGCGCCAAATCGCTCGAGCGCCTGGCCGCGCGCTTCTCCGAGGGTGGGCTCGACGAGTCGGAGTGGCACGCGGCGACCGATGCGTTTCGCGTCGTGCTCTACGACGCCGAGCCGCTGGTGCGCCTGGTGCTGGCGGAGACCGTCAAGCTCGCGCCGGATTTGCCGCGCGACATTCTGCTCGCGCTCGCGCGCGATGCGGCCACGGTCGCCACTCCGATCCTCGAGCATTCGCGCCTGCTGAGCGAGGACGATCTCCTGCCGATCGTGCAGCGCCACTCGCCCGGCCACCGCTTCGCCATTGCCGGACGGCGGCTCATCTCCGGACGAATTGCCGCAGCGCTCGCTCATCATGGTGAGCGGCCGGTCCTGCTGCGGCTGCTGATGAATGACGGGGCGGCGATCTCCGAGCAGACGTTGCACGCCCTCCTCGACCGCTTCCCCGACCAACCGGCGCTCACCGAGGCGATCGCCCGGCGGCGCCTCCTGCCGGTCAGCGTCGGCAGCCGCCTCTTCGCGCCGCCGAAGCGCGCCGAGAACGGCAAGCCGGCGCTGCGTCTCGTCTGGGACCGGACGGGATCGCTCGGCTGAGCTGCTTCACCCGCCCTTATAGAGCCTTACCAGCGCCTCGGTCTGCCGCGCGAGCAGCGCCACGTCGGTATGGACCGCGACGAAGAGGAAGCCGCCGCCCAGCACGCGCCGCGTCTCGTCCTCGCGCAGGCTGAGGAAGCCCGGCGCCTTGCCCGCCGCGGCGATCGTCTTGCCCGCGGCCAGGATCGCTCCCTGCACATCGGGATGCTGCGTGTTGCCGAGGTGCCCCATGTCGGCGGCGAGGTCTGCCGGGCCGATGAAGATGCCGTCAATGCCGTCGATGGCGGCGATCGCCGGAATGTCCGCCACCGCCTTGCGCGTCTCGCACTGCACCAGGACGCAGATCTCTTCCGCAGCGCGCTTGGCATAATCGGGGATGCGGCCGTAGCGATTGGCCCGCGTCGTGCCGGCAAAGCCGCGGATGCCATGCGGCGGGTAGCGCGTCGCCGCCACCGCGCGCCGCGCCTCCTCGGCGGACTGCACGAAGGGAAAGAGCAGGCTGCGCGCGCCGATATCGAGCAGCCGCTTTACCATCACCGCGTCGTTCCAGGGCACGCGGACCACCGGCTCCGCCGTGCCGCCTTCGGCAGCGCGCAGGTGATGCGCGATATCGGGCAGCTCGTTGGGCGCGTGCTCCATATCGAGCAACAGCCAGTCGAACCCGGCGCCGGCAGCGACCTCGGTCGCCGCCGGGCTGGCGAGGCTCATCCACAGGCCGATCTGGGACTTGCCCGCGGCAAGCGCGCGCTTGAAACGGTTCTGCGGCATGTCGATGGCCATCAATGAATCTCCGGTTCGGGAACGGGGGCATCGCCCGCCAGGAAGTCGAAGTCGCAGCCGGTCTCGGCCTGGCCGACATGCTGGTCGAAAAGCGCGCCGTAGCTGCGCTGGAAGCGCGGCTGCGGCGGCGTCCAGGCGGCGCGCCGTCGCCCCAGCTCCTCGGCGCTCAACGCCACGTCGAGCTTCCGCCCGGGCACATCGAGCTCGATCATGTCGCCGCTGCGCACCAGGGCGAGCGGACCGCCGATATAGGATTCCGGCGAGACATGCAGCACGCAGGCGCCGTAGCTGGTGCCGCTCATGCGCGC
>DATNDG010000006.1:0-106998 GCA_035553515.1 Allostellaceae bacterium
CTGGCTGGGATGGTTGCGGCGCAGCACTGGCGCGGTCATCGGGCTTACCCTTCGCAGATTGAACGGGTCCGAGGCCGAAACTAGCCACAAGCCGCGCCCGGGTCCAACCGCGATTCCGCCGCGCAGTTCGGCTGCCGGCCTTCGGGCACCAAAAGCGCCCGAGCGATTCATGCGCCGGGCGGCGATGCGGCGACAGAATTGCACTCGGGTCCCTGGACGACGGATTGTTCCTTGCGAAGTCGTGGCGGCTTATTCCGAAGCATTGAGGGGCTTCTTCGGCGGTATTAAGTGTTTGTATCGAGGAAACGTCGACTAGACGGGCTGGAAACGCCATGGCGCTCGCTTCTGTCGCTCTCGACGACAAGTACACGCTCGAGGCGGGGCGTGTTTATCTCACCGGAATTCAGGCGCTGGTGCGGCTGGCGCTGATGCAGCGTCAGCGCGACGCGGCTGCCGGACTCGCCACTGCCGGATTCATCTCCGGATATCGCGGCTCGCCGCTCGGCGGGCTCGACCAGAATCTCTGGCAGGCGAAGCGCCTCCTGATCGAGCACCACATCCGCTTCCAGCCCGGGGTCAATGAGGATCTCGCCGCTACCGCCGTCTGGGGAACCCAGCAGGTCGGGCTGTTTCCCGGCGCCAAGTATGATGGTGTCTTCGCCATGTGGTACGGCAAGGGCCCCGGCGTCGACCGCACCGGAGACGTTTTCAAGCACGCCAATGCCACCGGCACGGCACGGCAGGGCGGTGTTCTCGCGGTAGCCGGCGACGATCACGCCGCCAAGTCCTCGACCCTGCCGCACCAATCGGAATATGCCTTCATCGATGCGTCGATACCGGTGCTGAACCCGGCAGGCGTTCAGGACCTGCTCGATCTCGGCCTCTATGGCTGGGCGATGTCGCGCTATGCCGGCGTCTGGGTCGGGCTGAAGGCGATCGCCGAGACCATGGACAATTCGGCTTCGGTGCATGTCGACCCCGACCGGGTGCGCATCGTCCTGCCGGAAGAATTCGCGCTGCCGCCCGCCGGCCTCAATATCCGCTGGCCCGACCACAACGCACTCGAGCTCGAGCGTCGGCTGCGGCTATGGAAGCTGCCGGCGGTCGCTGCTTTTGCCCGTGCCAATCGCCTCGACCGCATCATGCTCGACAGCCCGCGCCCGCGGCTCGGCATCGTCGCCGTCGGCAAATCCTATCTAGATCTGCGCCAGGCGCTCGAAGACCTCGGCATCGACGATGCCACCGCCGCGGCGATCGGGCTTCGCCTCTACAAGGTGGCGCTCTCCTGGCCGCTTGAGCCCGACGGCATCCGCCGCTTCGCCAGCGGGCTGGAGGAGATTTTGGTCATCGAGGAGAAGCGGCCGCTGGTCGAGCAGCAGGTCAAGGATATCCTCTACGACATGAACGCGCGGCCGCGCGTCGTCGGCAAATCCGACGAGAGCGGCGCGCCGCTGCTGGCTGCCGTGGGCGAGCTCGACGCGACGCAGGTGGCGCGCGCGCTAGCCGCCCGCATCGGCCGCTTCCACAGCTCGCCGCGCATCACCGATCGCCTCGCCTATCTCGCCGCGCTCGAGCGGCAATTCAAGAATGCCAAGGCGCCGATCGAACGCGTGCCCTATTTCTGCTCCGGCTGTCCGCACAACACCTCGACGCGTGTCCCGGAAGGCAGTCGCGCGACCGCGGGCATCGGCTGCCACTACATGGCGATCTGGATGGATCGCGACACGGCGACGGTAACGCAAATGGGCGGCGAAGGCGTGCCGTGGATCGGTCAGGCGCCGTTCACCGAGACGCCGCATATCTTCGCCAATCTCGGTGACGGCACTTATTACCATTCCGGCATTCTCGCCATCCGCGCTGCGATCGCAGCCGGCGTCAGCATCACCTACAAGCTCCTTTACAACGACGCGGTGGCGATGACCGGCGGCCAGCCGATCGACGGGCAGCTCACCGTGCCGCAGATCACTCAGCAGCTCGCGGCCGAGGGCGTGAAGCGCATCGTCGTCGTCACCGACGAGCCCGACAAATACCCGAACGATGCCGGCTTCGCCGCCGGCGTCACGGTTTTCCACCGAGAGAAGCTCGACGAGGTGCAGCGGAACCTGCGCGAGACCGAGGGCATCAGCGTGCTGGTCTATGACCAGACCTGCGCCGCCGAGAAGCGCCGCCGCCGCAAGCGCGGGCGCTTCCCGGACCCGCCGAAGCGCGCCTTCATCAACGAGCTCGTCTGCGAGGGCTGCGGCGATTGCTCGCGCGCTTCAAACTGCCTTTCGGTCGTGCCGGTCGAGACCGAGTTCGGGCGCAAACGGGCCATCGACCAGTCGAGCTGCAACAAGGATTTCTCCTGCGTCGAGGGATTCTGCCCGAGCTTCGTGACGGTGCATGGCGGCAGTTTGCGCAAGCACCAGGCGCCGGGCGGTCACGAGGAGATTCCGCCGCTGCCGGAGCCGGCGCTGCCCGATCTTGCACAGCCCTACGACATCCTCGTGGCGGGGATCGGCGGCACCGGGGTCGTCACCATCGGCGCGCTTCTCGGCATGGCGGCGCATCTCGAGCAAAAGGGCTGCTCGGTGCTGGACATGACCGGCCTCGCCCAGAAGGGCGGCGCGGTGCTGAGCCATATCCGCATTGCGGCCGCGCCGGAGGCGATTCACGCGTCCCGCATCCCCGCCGGCGGAGCCCGGCTGCTGCTCGGCTGCGATATCGTCGTAGCCGCATCGCCCGACGGGCTCGCGAAGCTTGCGAGCGGCGTGAGCCGCGCCATCGTCAACCGGCACGAGACGGCGACAGGCGACTTCACCCGCAAGCCCGATCTCGCCTTCCCGTGGCGGTCGCTGGAACGGAGCATCGAGACAGCCTCGGGCCAAGGCCGGGCGGAGTTCATCGACGCGACGGGTCTCGCTACGGCCCTGCTGTGCGATGCCATCGCGACCAATCTCTTCCTGACGGGCTATGCCTATCAGAAGGGGCTGTTGCCGGTGACGGCCGCGGCGATCGAACGCGCGATCGAACTCAACGGCGTCGCCGTCGATGCCAATCGCCATGCCTTTCGCTGGGGCCGCTGGGCGGCGCTCGATCGCGCCGCCGTGGAGCGCATCGCACGCCCGACGGCGCCGGCCGCAGAGCCTCTCTCCCGCACCCTCGACGAGACGATCGCGCGCCGGGTCGAATTCCTGACGCGCTATCAGGACCGCGCCTATGCCCAGCGCTATGAGCGGCTGGCGCGTCGTGCGGAGACGGCCGAGCACCGGCAAGCAGCGGGTGCGGAGGGCTTTGCGCAGGCAGTGGCGCGGAATCTCTTCAAGCTGATGGCCTACAAGGACGAGTACGAAGTGGCGCGGCTCTATACGGAGGGCAGTTTCCTGCGCGCGCTCCGCCGCCAGTTCGAAGGCGACTTTACTCTCGAGTTCCATCTGGCGCCGCCGCTCCTCGCCGAGCGCGATGCGCGAACCGGCCATCTCAAGAAGCGCCGCTACGGGCCCTGGATGCTGCGGGTCTTTGCCGTGCTGGCAAAGCTCAAATTCCTGCGCGGGACGCCCCTCGACCTGTTCGGGCGCAGCGAGGAACGTCGTCTCGAGCGCGCGCTCATCGGCGAGTACGAGGCGCTCATCGACGAGATCATCGCCGGAATGCGCTCCGACAATCATGCGCTCGCTATCGAGCTTGCCCGCATCCCGGAGCAGGTGCGCGGCTTCGGCCATGTCAAGCTGGCGAACCTCGGCACAGCGCGGAGCCAGCAGGAAAAGCTGCTCGCGGCCTTCCGTGAGCCACCGGCGCCGCACGCAATCGCCGCGGAGTGAGCAGCGGCCGCGCGCAGCGGCCGCCGGCCCGACAAAGCGGTACTCAGTGTGAGGACGTAGGTGAGCCGATCGATCCCGGAGGCGTGAACGGGGTGCCGCCCGCGGCGGTGACGGGAGCGACCGGCGCCACGGGCGCTACTCCGCCGCCACCGCCGCCGTCACCGAGGTCCATAGCGCCGAATGCCGGCATCGCTCCGCCGCCCCGTGGCACGCCCCCGCCTTGGCAAGCCGGCATGTAGGCGTTGGCGCCCGCGCAGTCGGCCACCGCCGGCAGCTCATCGGTAAGCGCCTTGCGCGCGCGGGCGAGATAATTGTCGCATTCCGTCTCGCTGCCAGGCTCGGCCTCCAAGGCCCGCCCCCACCATTTGAGAGCCAGGAAATAGCGCGGCGGGTCCGCCGATTTCAGATGGTCTATGCGCGGCTTCATATCCTGCAGATCGTCCCGGCAGAGCGCATGGGCCGGGACTGTGAACGACAGCAGAAGCGCTGCGCAGAGCGCAGTTTTCACGACCATCATTGAACTCCGCTCGTTGACCGCCCACTCAACGGAGCCTGCCGCGGCGCGTTCCACTTGAACGCGCATTGATCCAATGATGTCACACGCAGCCGCCGGCGATTAGCGCATGGAGAAGTGCTAAACTGTGCGGGTATTGTGACCGGCGCACCGGGCAATGGCGACAACAGGCGTGCCGGCGGAGATCCGGACGCGAGGAGAGGGTTGCGTATGGATCAGAACTGCATCTTCTGCAGGATCGTTGCGGGGACGATTCCGTCGATCAAACTCTGCGAGGATGACGAGACGCTCGCTTTCATGGATATCAATCCCGTCCATGACGGGCATTGCCTGGTGATCCCGAAGGCGCATTTTCCGACGGTGTTCGTGCTGCCGCCCGCGGCCTTCGCGGCGGTCGGGCGCGTGGCGATCCGGCTGGCGAAGGCCGTCGACGCAGCGGTGCGGCCGGACGGGCTCAATCTGGTACAGGCCAATGGCCCGGGCGCGGGACAGTCGGTGCCGCATTTCCATCTGCACATCCTGCCGCGCCGGATGAATGACGGGCTCGCCGCGAGCTGGGCACCGAAGCCCGGCGACCCGGCACGCATCGCCGAGCTCGCCGAGCGCATCCGCTCCTATCTATGAATTAGCCGCGCGGCGCCGCGCTCCATAAGCTAGCCGCGCGCGCCGCTCCGGCGCTTGGGCGCGTTCTCGGCTTCTTCGCTCTCCTCGGCGAAATCGGGCAGCATTCCGAGCGCGCGCTTGTAGGTATCGAGCAGTGCCTCCTGCTCGTCGAGATCGTCCTGATCCATCTTACGGATCTTGATGATCTGTCGCATGATCTTGATGTCGAAGCCGACGCCTTTGGCCTCGGCAAAGACTTCCTTGATGTCCTCGGCCAACGCCCGCTTCTCTTCCTCGAGCCGCTCGATGCGCTCGATGAAGGATTTCAGGCGCTCGCCGGCGATGCCACCGACATCCGGCATGGAACCCCCACGTTCTTGGTATCGATGGACCCTATCGAAGCGGCCGCCCCGGCGCAAGCACGCTCACGCCGCCTGCGACGCTCAGTGCTTATGGCTCTCGCCCTGGGCGGGCTTCTTCTCGCCAGCCTGGTACTTCGCCTTCCACTCCTCGTAAGGCATGCCGTAGACGATCTTGCGCGCCTCCGGATCCGGCAGCGTCAAGCCGCGCGCCTCCGCCGCCTCCCGATACCAGCGCGACAGGCAATTGCGGCAGAACCCCGCCAGATTCATGAGGTCGAGATTCTGCACATCGGTTCGCTCGCGCAGATGCTGCACCAGGCGCCGGAAGGCGGCAGCCTCGAGATCGGTTCGGGTGGCATCGTCCATTTCTCTCTCCCTCGCGGCTATGGCCTTATTGTGGCGATGCGCCGCGGCGATTGCCAGACCCGGTCAGCGCGGCGCGATCCGGTAAATCTCGCGCCGCGCGAGAATGGGCGAGAGCGCGGCGGCCAGCCGGTCCGCCCAGAGGCTCGCGCCCTCGGCGGTGCCGATGAGATCCTGGCGCAGCTCGACCGCAACATGCGGCAAGCCCTGTGCCGCGGCGTGATGGCGGACGGTATAGCCGGCGGGTTCGCGTGCCGAGTAGGGCTGGTTGTCGCCGACCACCAGCGAGGGATCTGCCCTAAGCGCCGCCAGCAGCGGCACGGGAATGCGCGGATCGGCATCCCAGAGGATGCCGACATGCCAGGGGCGCGCGAAGCCGTTCATCACCGGCGTAAAGCTGTGGATGGAGAGCAAAGCCGGCGCGACGCCCGCGGTGAGAAAGCGCTCGAGCCGCGCGGCGATCGCCCGGTGATAGGGGGTGAAGCAGCAAGCACGACGCGCTTCCCGCTCCGCCGCCGAAAGGGCGCGGTTGGCCGGCACCGCGATGCCGTCGCTGGATTCCGGAATCGAGTTCCGGTCCGCGGGATCGCGGTTGCAGTCGATGACGAGGCGCGAATAACCTGAAAGAATGGCCGGCAGGGCAAGCGCCCGCGCCAGACGTCGCGTCACCTCCGCGGCGCCGATGTCCCAGCCGATATGCCGTTCGATGAGACCCGGCTCGAGCCCGAGCCCCGCGAGGCGGCGCGGCACCGCTCGACTCGCGTGATCGCAGGTGAGCAGCGCCGGCGTCTCGTCGACGATCTCGACGAGCTCCACCGGCGCGGGATCGTCGGGCGCAAGCGGCGGCGATTCAGACGGTGGCATGAAGCGATCCGGCGGGGTTGTGGTTGGGCGGCGCGCCATCCTATCTTTTCCCGCCCGGGTCGGCGAGGCTCGGTGTGAAACTGCGACAAGGTTGAGCTTCCCGTGAATTCTCCCGGCGACGATGACCCTCGCACCTTGCTGCGCGCGATTTTCGATGCGGCGCTGCGGGCTGCCGACCCGGCGCTGGTCGTACCGCCTCGCCTGCCCCGGCCGCCGCGCGGGCGCACGGTGGTGGTCGGAGCCGGAAAAGCGGCGGCGGCGATGGCCAAGGCGGTCGACGATCATTGGCCCGCGCCGCTCTCGGGGCTGGTGATCACCCGCTACGGCCATGCCGTGCCGTGCCGGCGCATCGAGGTCGTCGAGGCGAGCCACCCTGTGCCGGACGCCGCCGGCACCGAGGCGGCGCAGCGCATCCTCGACAGCGTGCGCGGACTGGGCGCCGACGATCTCGTGCTCTTTCTCGCCTCGGGCGGCGGCTCGGCGCTGATGGCGCTGCCGGCGCCGGGGATCACGCTTGACGACAAGCGCGCGGTGACGCGGGCCCTGCTCCGCTGCGGCGCTACCATCGGCGAAATCAACTGCGTGCGGAAGCATCTGTCGGCGATCAAAGGCGGACGGCTCGCCGCCGCGGCCTGGCCGGCGCCGGTCGTCACCCTCGCCATCTCGGACGTGCCCGGCGACGATCCGGCGGTGATCGCCTCCGGCGCCACCGTCGCCGATCCCAGCACGTTCGCCGAGGCGCGCGCCATCCTGGCTAAATACGCGATTGCACTGCCACCTTCCGTCGCAGCCCACCTCGCCGCCGCGCGTGAAGAGAGTCCGAAGCCGGGCGATCCCAGGCTTGCCGCCAGCACCTTCGTGCTTGTCGCCACACCCCAACAAGCGCTGCTCGCCGCGGCCGACGCAGCGAGGCGCGCCGGCGTTACGCCGCTGGTGCTCGCCGACGCGATCGAGGGCGAAGCGCGCGAGGTGGCCGTCGTGCATGCCGGCATCGCGCGGCAGGCAGCGGCGCAGCAGCTTGTCGTCGGCGAGCGCGTGCTGCCGCTACCGGCGCTGCTGCTGTCCGGCGGCGAGACAACGGTGACCGTGCGCGGCGGCGGGCGCGGCGGCCGCAATGCCGAATTTCTGCTGGCGCTCGCGGTCGCGCTCGACGGACATCCGGCCATCCACGCGCTGGCCGCCGACACCGACGGGATCGACGGGACCGAGGACAATGCGGGCGCGCTCTGCGGCCCGGATACCAAAGCGCGCGCGGCCGGCGCCGGCATCGACCTCCGCGCGCGTCTTGCCGACAACGACGGCTATAGCGCGTTCCAAGCGCTTGGCGACCTCGTTGTCACCGGACCGACACTGACAAATGTTAACGATTTTCGCGCGATCTTGGTGCTTGTGCACGATCGCCGATCCGATTGAGGAAAGAAGTCATGCGACGTCAACGCAGCGCCAAAATCGTTGCCACGCTCGGCCCCGCCAGCTCGGCACCGGATACCATCGCCGCCCTCTTCCATGCGGGCGTCGACGTCTTCCGGCTCAATTTCAGCCATGGCGAGCGGAGCGACCACCAGTCGCGCATCGCCACCATCCGCGCGCTCGAGCGGGAGAGCGGCCGGCCGATCGGCATTCTCGCCGATCTGCAGGGGCCGAAGCTGCGGCTCGGCACTTTTACCGACGGCAAAGTGCGGCTCAAAGCGGGTGAGCACTTCCGTCTCGACCTCGACCGCAAGCCCGGAGACATGAAGCGGGCGCCGCTGCCGCATCCGGAGATCTTCGCCGCGCTCGAGGCCGGCACCGAGCTGCTGCTCAACGACGGCAACGTCCGGCTCAAGGTCGAGTCCTGCGGCGATCATTTTGCCGAGACGCTGGTGGTCGATGGCGGCGAGCTCTCCAACCGCAAAGGCGTCAACGTGCCGAACGCGATACTGCCGCTCGCGGCGCTGACCGAGAAGGATCGCGGCGATCTCGTCTTCGCCCTCGATGCCGGCGCCGACTGGGTCGCGCTCTCCTTCGTGCAGCGGCCCGAGGACGTCGCCGAGGCGCGCAAGCTGGTAGCGAACCGCGCCGGCATCATGGTGAAGCTGGAGAAGCCGGCGGGGGTGCGCCGGCTCGACGAGATCATCGAACTCTCCGACGCGCTCATGGTGGCGCGCGGCGATCTCGGCGTCGAAATGCCGCCCGAGGATGTCCCGCCCATCCAGAAGCAGATCATTCACGCCTGCCGCCGCGCCGGCAAGCCGGTGATCGTGGCGACGCAGATGCTGGAATCGATGGTGCATGCCCCGGTGCCGACGCGCGCCGAGGCCTCCGACGTCGCGACGGCGGTCTACGAGGGGGCCGACGCGGTGATGCTCTCGGCCGAGTCCGCGGCCGGCGAATACCCGGTCGAGGCGGTGACCATCATGGACCGCATCGTGCGCCGAGTGCAGGCCGACCCGCTCTACAATGCGAGCCTGCATTCGGGCCAGGATTCCGAGCTGGAGCACACCTCCTCCGATGCGATCAGCGCCGCCGCGCGTCAAGTCGCCCACACGGTCGGCGCCGCGGCTATCTGCTCCTACACGACCTCCGGCGCCACCGCCTTGCGTGCCGCACGCGAGCGGCCGGACGCGCCCATCCTGGTGCTGACCTCCAATTTGCAGACCGCGCGCCGGCTGTCACTGGCCTGGGGCCTCCATTGCGTCCACACCAGCGACGTCACCAATTTCAGCGACATGGTGGCGAAGGCATCGCAGATCGCCCATAGCGAGGGCTTCGCCGAACGAGGGCAGCGAATCGTCATCACGGCCGGCGTGCCCTTCGGCACACCCGGCGCCACGAACGTGCTTCGCATTGCCTGGGTGGAGGGCTGAAGAACGGCGATGTCGAGCGACGGCCCGATATCCGCGGCCGCCGACCCGTCGGGCGCCGGTAAGGCACAGGTTTCTCTGCCCACGCTGATCGCCGTCTTCGCCAAGATCGGCCTTATGAGCTTCGGCGGCGCACTCTCGGGATGGATGTATCGCGAGATCGTGCAGCGCCGGCACTGGCTCGCGGAAGACGAGTTCCTGAGCGGGCTGGCGCTCGGCCAGATCATGCCGGGCGCCAATGTGGCGAACTTGTCGCTCTTCATCGGACAGCGGCTGCGCGGCGGCAGCGGCGCGATCGCAGCGCTGGGCGGGATGCTGCTCCCGCCGATGGTGCTCGTGGTGGTGCTGGCCGCGCTTTATCTGCGGCTGGGCGATGTCGTCTGGCTGCATCGGCTGGTCGGCGGCGTCGCCGCTTCGGCCATCGGGCTCACCGCAATGGTCGGCATCCGCGCCACGCGCCGCGTCGAGCGGCGGCGAGCGCCGTTGGCCGTGCTCCTCGTGATTTTCATCGCGGTGGGCGTGTTGCGCTGGCCGATGGTGCCCGTGGTGCTCTGCCTCACGCCCGTAAGCCTGGCGTTCGCCTATCTCGCCCTCAAGCAACGCCATGCGTGATTCGCTTCTCTCGCTCATCCTCGTCTTCGTGCCGCTATCGCTGCTCTCGGTAGGTGGCGGCCCCAGCATCCTCGCCGGCATCGATCATGCCGTCTCGGCGCGCGGCTGGATGAGCCAGCGAGATTTCATCGACCTCTTCGCCATCGCCCGCGCGGCGCCCGGGCCGGGCGTGCTGCTGGCGACCCTGGTCGGCTGGAAGGTCGCCGGCATCCCCGGCGCGGCCGTCGCTTCGCTTGCGCTCTTCCTCCCCTCCTCGCTCCTCTACTATGCCGTCGCCCGGCACTGGAGCGCCCATCGCGGCAAGCTCTGGCACAGCGCGCTCGAGCGCGGCCTCGCGCCGATCGCGGCCGCGCTGATCCTGGCCGGCTCGCTGGTGATCCTGCGCGCAAGCGGGACGGATTACACGCTCTGGGCCATCGCCGCCGCTTCCACCGCTATCCTGCTGTGGCGGCCGAAGCTCAACCCGCTCTGGGTGCTCGCGGCAGGCGGCATCGCGGCGATGCTGACCGGCGGGTGAGAGGCTAAGCTCGAGGGCCGAGGCGGCGGAAGCGCAGCGGCTCGCTGATGCCGCGCAGGCTCACCGCATCGGCGAGCGCATCGCGCCCGGCGAGCGTCGCCGCGGCATCGGCGTCTTCCAACACCGCCTCCGAGATCAACACCTCGCCCCCGGCGCATTGATGCTCGAGCCGCGAGGCCGTGTTGACCGCCGCGCCGAAATAGTCGAGCACATCCGCCGTCGTCACCGCGATGCAGGAGCCGGCATGCAGCCCGATCTTCAATAGGATCCCGCCATCGGCGCGGCCGGCATTGAAGGCTGCGATGCCGTCCTGGATCGCCAGCGCCGCGCGCACGGCATCCGCGGGATCGTGGAACGCAGCCATCACCGCATCGCCGGCCGTCTTGACCACAGCGCCGCCATGCTGCTGCACGCGCTCCGACAGAAAGGCGAAATGGTCGCGCACCAGCCGAAAGGCGCGGGCGTCGCCCAGCTCTTCATAGAGCCTGGTCGAGCCCTGCAGATCGGTGAACATGATGGTCACCCGGCCAATCTCGATATTGTCGCCGGGGCGCAGCAACTGCTCCGGGCAGAGTCGGCGGAAGGCGGGCATGGCGATCACGCGCTCGCCGGTGAGCGCATCGCGCGCCCAGCGGCGATCCTCGACCACAAAGAAGAGCGAGCGATCGGTGTCGTTGCGGATGAGCAGCTCGCCGACGGTACCGGGGGCAAGCGGCGCGATGCCCGAAGACGTCGCACGCAACTCGGGCATCCGGCCATCGGCACCGAGCTCGAAATCGGCCGAATCGCCGGCTTCGACGGTGCGGAACCGGTAAGGACCCGGCGGCAAGGCGAGCGCGAAGCGTACACTCGATTGCGCCCGGACCTCAGCCTGGAACTTCACATGCGGCGTCGTCCCGGGACCGAGCGCGCAGAGTTCGCCCTCAGGCAAGCGTCGCACCCACGGCTCGGGGCGGAAAGTGAGCTCGACATTCCGCGTGAAATCCCGCTGATAGTCGATGTTGCAGGACGGGCAATGCGCGCCGTCCGGCAGCTCGTGCAAATGCCGGACGCGCAACTTGGCGCCGCGGCAGCGAGGACAAAGGAGGTCCCAGCTCATGGCCAGGACGCCGCGCTTGTGCGCGGCAAGAAAGAGTTCGACCGCGGCCGACGGCACCGCTCCCCACTGTGTCGCGAGCGTCAGCGGCCGCAGGCTGCGCAGCACGACGCCGGGCGCGCGCGCCAGGAGATCGACGAGTTTTACTGCAAGCCTCTGGCTGGCGGCATCGCCGGAGAGCGATGCGAGCAGAGCATCGAGCCGGCGCCGTGCCGGCGGCTCGAGCAGGTCGCGCGTTGCCGGGCCCGGCAAGCCGCCGTTTGCGGCCGCATCGCCGATCATCCGCTCGATAAGGGCGACGCGCTTGTCGGCTTCGCGCTTCAAGATGCCGCTCGCCTTCGCCGCCAATCCGGCCAAGCCCGCGCATTCGATCTCGCCGCTGAAGAGAACGCGGCAGCCACCCGGCTCCGCAAAGAGCTCGCAGCGCGCCTCGAACTGCCGCATCGGCCCCGAAAGAAACCGCCGCCGCTCGACCAGGTAGCGGTTCTCCTCCCATTCGCCCCAGCCTTCCTCCCAGCTCAGCGTCAACGGGCCGAGCTTACCAGTGGCGATGCGGCGCACACGGCCATCCGGCTCGAGCGCCTCCTGAAGCTGATAGGGCGGAAGGCCGGCCAGCTCGTTGACGCGCGCGCTGTCGGCCACGAACGGCCAGACCACGTCCGGCGCATGGGGAAAGCGCCGCTCCTCGCGATAGCGGAAGATCGTTCTCATCTGACGCCGACGAGCCCAGTGCCGCCTTGGGGCGGCATCATATCACGCTCTCTCCGCCAAGGTGACGGGGGCCTCCAGCGCTCGGCCGGGTGCCGTCATCCCAGCGTCAGGGCTGCAAGCGCGGCCGTCGCGACGCACAGACCGGCGATCTTGCGCAGGCTCAGCGTCTCGCCGAAGAAGGCTATGCCGAGCACGGCGGCAATGACGAAGCCCATCTGGGCGATCGGCACGACGACGCTCGCATCGCCGCGCTGCAGTCCGTGCAGGAGGAAGAGCGAGGCGGCGACGAGCACGATGGCGGCCGGGAGCGAATGCCGGAAGAGGCCGCGGGCCGGCCGGATCGTCCCGTTCACCGCAAAGGTCGTGGCGGTCAGCAGCGAGCTGAAGACAACGGCTTGCGCCGCCAGCATGGTTTCCGGCGTCGCCCCGGCGATGAGCCCGAGCTTGTAGCAGAAATTGGCCACGCCCACGGCGAGCGTCGCCAGCGTCACCTGGAGGAGCGGGCGACGCGCGAGAAGCGGATCCGCGCTGCCGAGGGGTGCTGCGCCGCCGAGCAGCAGCCAGGCGGCGAGAAGCGCCAGCAGAAACCCTGCGGCCTTACTTGCGGTCAGCGGCTCGCTGAGCCAGAGAATGGCGAGCGCCGCGGTGATGATGAAGTTGAGGCGGAAGACCGGCGCGACGATGCTGACGGCGCCCACCCGCAGGCTGCGAACGTAGTTGTAGAAGCCGACGAGGACGAAGAGGCCGGCGAGGCAACCCCAAAGCGCGGCGGGCTCGAGGTGCAGATTGCCGGTTCCCCAGGCATAAAAGAGGATCGCCGGGCAGAAGCACCAGGCCTGCACCATCAGGAAATATTCGGGCTTCAGACCGGCGGCGGCGGCGCGCTTGTAGATGAGATCGCCGATGCCGTAACAGACCAGCGCCGCCAGGGCATAGGCGATGCCGCCGCTCATCCGCCCGTCCCGCGAGCGTCAACCCTGGGATTGGTCAGGATCCGAGGGCGAGCGCCATCACCTCCTCGACGCGATCGAAGAGCGGCAGAGCTTGGGCCTTCATCTCCTCGGGCGTGAGCCAGGCGAGAGCGGTCGCATCCTCGATCGGCTCGCCCTCGCCCTCCCGCCATTCGAGAAGCACCACCACCAGTGTGAAATGCACCTTGATGCGGCCGGCCTCGTCGCGGCGCATGGTGTCGAAGACGGTGAGCGTCCGCACCGGCTTGGCGATGATGCCCGTCTCTTCGAGCAGCTCGCGCGCGGCACAGGCCTGAACCGTCTCGCCGAGCTCCTGCATACCGCCGGGGAAGCCCCAGCGCCCGATGCCCGGCGGCACCGAGCGCTGCGCCAGCAGGATGCGCTCGCCGCGGCGTACCACGGCAAGGCAGCCGAGGACCGGCCGCGCGGGATAGAGCCGGTCCCCGCTCTTGCTCACGGCTCGACGGACGCTGCGCGGCCTTCGAGCACCTTGTAGATCTCGCTGCCCTGCTCGCGGAACTCCTGCGACTTCTCTTCCATGCCGGAGCGGGCATACTCGCGCACCTCCTGCGAAATCTTCATCGAGCAGAATTTCGGTCCGCACATCGAGCAGAAATGCGCGAGCTTGGCCCCCTCGGCCGGCAGCGTCTGGTCGTGGAACTTCTCCGCCGTCTCGGGATCGAGCGAGAGGTTGAACTGGTCGCGCCAGCGGAACTCGAAGCGCGCCCGCGACAGCGCGTCGTCGCGCAGCCGCGCTGCCGGATGGCCCTTGGCAAGATCGGCAGCGTGCGCCGCGATCTTGTAGGTGACGACGCCGACCTTGACGTCGTCGCGGTCGGGCAGGCCCAGATGCTCCTTCGGCGTCACGTAGCACAGCATCGCCGTGCCGAACCAGCCGATCATCGCCGCTCCGATGCCGCTGGTGATGTGGTCGTAGCCCGGCGCGATATCGGTGGCGAGCGGACCCAGCGTGTAGAACGGTGCCTCGTGACAGTGCTCGAGCTGAAGATCCATGTTCTCCTTGATCTTGTGCATCGGCACGTGGCCCGGCCCCTCGATCATCACCTGCACATCGTGCTTCCAGGCGATCTCGGTGAGCTCGCCGAGCGTCTTGAGCTCGGCGAATTGCGCCTCGTCATTGGCATCGGCGATCGACCCTGGCCTGAGCCCGTCGCCCAGCGAGAAGCTCACATCATAGGCCCGCATGATCTCGCAGATCTCCTCGAAGCGGGTGTAGAGGAAGCTCTCCTGATGATGGGCGAGGCACCATTTGGCCATGATCGAGCCGCCCCGCGAGACGATGCCGGTGACGCGCCTGGCGGTGAGCGGAATGAACGGCAGCCGCACGCCGGCATGGATGGTGAAATAATCGACGCCCTGCTCGGCCTGCTCGATCAGCGTGTCGCGGAAGATTTCCCAGGTGAGCTCCTCGGCCTTTCCGCCCACTTTTTCCAGCGCCTGATAGATCGGCACCGTGCCGATCGGCACCGGCGCGTTGCGCACGATCCATTCGCGAATGGTGTGGATGTTCTTGCCGGTCGAGAGGTCCATCACCGTGTCGCCACCCCAGCGGATCGCCCAGACCAGCTTGTCCACCTCCTCGGCAACCGATGAGGTGACAATGGAATTGCCGATATTGGCATTGATCTTCACCAGGAAATTGCGGCCGATGATCATCGGCTCGCTCTCCGGATGATTGATGTTGGCGGGGATGATGGCGCGCCCGCGCGCCACCTCGTCACGGACGAATTCCGGGGTGACGTGATCGGGGATGGCCGCGCCGAAAGACTGACCGTCCCGGGCTCCGGCCGCCGCCTGCTCGCGGCCGAGATTCTCGCGGATGGCGATGTACTCCATCTCCGGCGTAACGATGCCGGCACGCGCATAGGCGAGCTGCGTCACCGCCCGGCCCGACCTGGCCTTGAGCGGACGCCGCACGCCGCGTTCGAAGACCGGCACCTCGCTCGTCTCGTCCGGCCGCAAGCCGTTATCCTCCGGCCGCACCGTCCGCGCGGCCGTTTCCTCGACATCGCCGCGGGCGCGGATCCAAGGCTCGCGCAGCGGCGCCAGGCCGAGCCGGATATCGATCGCCACCGCCGGGTCGGTATAGGGCCCGGAGGGATCATAGACGCGCACGGACGGCTCCTTGGCCGCCGGCGAGAGGTCGATCTCGCGCATCGCCACGCGCAGCTCCGGATGCCGCTTGCCGGCAACGTGGATCTTGCGCGACGCCGGCAGCGGGCCGGTCGAGACGCCGAAATTCTGCTTGATGGTGCCTTCGGGCATGGTGATCTCCTTCTCCCGACGGAGCGGTGTAACAGGAGATCCGGTGCCTGCGGAGTTGAGGGGCGCTCTTCGGCGATAGTGCTCGAGCCGCGCCGTTCCTGTCCCTACGCCGGTACGATCCGGATCAGGTTCAAAGGGTTCCCACGTCGCCAACGGCAGGAGTGGTGTCTCAGCCCCTTAACGGGGCTCCCCTTGGAATCGTCCTAGTATTCCGATGCCGACGGGGCTGCGTCAAGCGGTCGCTGTACCGGCGCTACGCCGCAGGACGTCCAATCGCAGGGGCAGCGGCGGGCCCAGCCAGAGGGCGAAGCGGGCGTGGTCGTCGTAATCATTGCCGGTCAGCGGATGGACGAGCACGGTGAGCTCGCCGCGGTTGAGCATGAGCCAAGGCAGAACAAGCGGCAGCTCGGCCGGCGCGAACGCCACCTGATACATTGCCGTCGGATGCGGTCCGACCGGCTCGTCATGCCAATTGCCGAGGCGTACCTGAAAGCGCGCGCCGAGCTCGGTGCGCAACCGCTCCGCCACCGCCCGCGTCGCCGGCGCATAGTAGATATGCGCGTGATAGCCCTCGATGCTGGCGGCGTCGATCATGCCCTCTGCCATGGCGAGAGACCTCCCCTGCGCAAATCGGCTGACGGCCCAGCATAGAAGGGAGTCGACGCGGAGCGCCATCGCTGCTGGAATGCGCGGCAAACGCCTGGGAGATGTCGCCATGTCCGAGTTTTTCCGCCTGTCCGCCAGCGAAGCCGCCCAGCGTATCGCGGCGGGCACGCTCAGCGCCGTCGCGCTCGCCCAATCCTGCCTCGAGCGCATCGAAGAGCGCGAAGGCGCCATCGGCGCCTGGGCGCATATCGATCCCGATAAGGCGTTGGCCGAAGCGCGGGCGCGAGACCAGGCGGGCCCGCGCGGGTTGCTGCACGGCATCCCGCTCGGCGTCAAGGACATCATGGACACCGCGGACATGCCGACGGGCTACGGCTCGCGCGCCTATCACGACTGGCGGCCTGCCGGCGACGCCGCGTGCGTTGCGCTCGCGCGCGCTGCAGGCGCGGTCATTCTCGGCAAGACGGTGACCACCGAGTTCGCTGCCCTCAGCCCGGGCAAGACGCGCAATCCGCACAACCCGGCGCACACGCCCGGCGGATCGTCGAGCGGCTCGGCCGCAGGCGTCGCCGACTCGATGATGCCTCTCGCCTTCGGCACGCAGACCGCCGGTTCGGTCCTGCGCCCGGCCTCGTTTTGTGGCGTCGTCGGCATGAAGCCGAGCTTCGGCCTCATCGCCACCGCCGGGACCAAGGTGCTGGCGCCGAGTCTCGATACGATCGGCGGCTTTGCGCGCAGCGTCGCCGATATGGCGCTCTTCCTCGCGGCGCTCACCGATCGGCCGGAGCTGCGGCCCAAAGAGCCGGCCGCTCGGCCGCGCATCGGCATCTACCGACCTGCTCCGTGGAAAGAGGCACAGCCCGCGACGCTCGCCGCGATCGATGAGGCGCGCGAGAAGCTCGGCCGGGCCGGCGCCCGCATCAGCGAGCGGGCACCCTTCCCGGCCTTTGACGACCTTGCCGCGGCGCAGATGGTGATCATGAATTACGAGGCAGTGCGCAACCTTGCCTGGGAACGGCTCAACCGGGCCAACGAGATCATGCCTCGCACCGCGGCGCTGCTGGCCGAAGGGCTCGCCATCCCGACCAACGCCTACGACGCGGCGCGCGCCACCGCGGCCGGCGCGCGCGCGCAGCTCGACGCTTTCTTCGACGGGCTCGATGCGGTGCTGGTGCCCGCGGCGCCGGGCGAGGCGCCTCCTCTCGCCACCACCGGCGACCCGGTCTTCAACCGTCCCTGGACGCTGCTGCATCTGCCCTGCATCGCGCTGCCCGGTCATCGCGGGCCGAACGGGCTCCCGGTGGGCGTACAGCTTGTTGCCCGACCAGGGGCGGATGCGCAGCTGCTCGCGATCGCGCTCTTCGCCGAAGCGGCGTTCGGCGCCGGCGCGTGAGCACCGCGCCGCTCGCCGCGGAGCGCCGACCGGCGCAGGCGGCGTTGTTGCTGCTGGCGATGACGAGCCTGTTCTGGGGGCTGAACTGGCCGGTCATGAAGCTGGCGCTCACCGGCATACCGGTGCTGCCCTTTCGCGCAATCTGCCTGCTCGTCGCCGGCCCCACCATGCTGACAATCGCCCGGCTGCGCGGCGACAGCCTGAGGCTTTCCCGGGGCGAGGCGCTGCGCCTCACGCTCGCGGCGTTCTTCAATGTGACGCTCTGGCATCTCTCGACCGCCTATGGCGTATCGAAGATGCCCGCCGGACGGGCGAGCATCATCGCCTACACCATGCCGGCCTGGGCGAGCCTCTTCGGCGCGCTGTTCCTCGGCGAAAAACTCACCTGGTCGCGCGTGGCGGCGCTGGTTCTCGGCATGGGCGGTGTCGCAGCCCTGCTGCTGCCGGAATTGCATGCCATCCGTGCGGCGCCGCTGGGCGCCGCTTCAATGATCCTCGCCGCCCTTTCCTGGGCCGCCGGAACGGTGGTGACGAAGCGCTACCACTGGACGGGGTCGGTCGCGGCGCTGACCGGCTGGCAGATTTGCCTGGGCGGCGCCCCGATCGTCGCGGCGGCACTGATCATCGGGCCCTTTCCCGGTCTCGCCCGTGCCGATGCCGAGACGCTTGCCGCACTCGGCTATGTCATTTTCTGCGGCATGGTGATCGGACAATGGGGCTGGTTCGCCGTCCTGGCGCGGCTTCCCGTGGCGCGCGCGTCCATCGGCACGCTTGCCATTCCGATCATCGGCGTCTTGTCCTCGACGCTGCTGCTCGGCGAGAGGCTCGGGCCGCCGGAGCTCGTGGCGCTCGCCCTGGTGGTGGCGGCGCTGTCCCTGGCGCTGCGGCCGGGGGCGCCTGCACGATCGTGAGCGGAGCGTTGCAAGAAGGCGCGCGATGCGGCAGCTTCAGGGCGATGCGCCTCCACCGGATCGCCGCGATGCTCTTGCTGCTGCCGCTCCTCGCAGAGTGTTCGCTGCCGCCATTCGAGACGGTGCCCCCTCAGCTCACTCCGGCGCAACAGCAGGTCGCCAAATCGGACGGGACCGAGGCGCGTGTCGCGATCTGCTATAACGCCTTCACCACCACCGCGGAACGCGTGCGTGCCATGGCCCAGGCGAGCTGCGGCGAGGGCATGGTGCCGCACGCGACGGGCCGCGATATGCTGCTCAGCAATTGCCCCCTGCTTCTGCCGGAGCGCGCGACCTTCGCTTGCGTCAAATCCTGACGACATTGTGATCGCGGCATCGATGACCGTCACCGGCCCCGCTGTTAGGCTCGGCAGACGATCCAGCCAAGAAAACAAGTTGCCCAGGAGGAACCGTCATGAGCATTCCCGAGACGCTGGCGCCGCGCCTCATCGTCCCAAGCCTTGCCGGGGTCTACCGGTCGCTCGCGCCTTACAGCTATGCGTTCATGCGCTTCTGCGTCGGCGCGATGCTGGTGCCGCATGGCTATGCGAAACTCATCCACGGCGGAGCGGCTGCGCTCGCCAAAGCGGATTTCGCCAGATGGGGTTTTCCAGCGCCGCTTGCCTGGGCGCATTGGATCGCCGTGCTCGAATTCGTCGGCGGAGCCCTGTTGGCGATCGGCTTCCTGACGCGACCGGTTGCCTTTCTCATCGCCGTCGAGATGGCGGTCGCGGTGCTTGCCGTGCATCTGCCCAACGGCTTCTTCTGGACCGTGAAAGGCTACGAGTACCCGCTGCTGTGGGGCTTGCTGGCGTTGGCGATCGTCTTCCGCGGCGGCGACCGGCTATCGGTGGACCGCGCCATCGGCAGCGAGTTCTGAGCTGGGACTGCGCCGGGATTCCGTCCGGCGCCCTGAATCAAAAGGCCCCCGGGAGCGTACCTCCCCGGGGGCCTTTTCGCCGGCAATGCCGATCAGGCTTGATTCGGCTTCTTCATCGGGGCCTTCTTGGCCGCCTTCTTCTTGGTGGTGGCCTTCTTGACGACCTTCTTGTGCGTCGACTTCTTCGCCACCTTCTTCTTGGGGGTCGCCTTCTTGGCGGTCTTGTGAGTAGCCTTCTTCACCGTCGGCTTCTGCGTGTGAGTCTGAGGCTGGGGCTGGGTCTGAGTCTGATTCTGGGTCTGCGCCTGAGCCAGCACCGGGACGGTCGATGCGGCAATGAACGAGAGCAGGGCAAACGCGGAAATAAGCGCCTTCATAACATGCTCCTAGATCTGGGAGGATTTGTTGCTTGCACCGGTTTAGGGGTGGCCGTCGCGTGCCGCGAGCGAACCCGCACGGCAACCGACAGTTTGGACATTACCATGTTTTGCGAAGAGGGGGAAGTTCTGCGCAGGAAAGCCGGGGGCATTTTTCAGGCAGAACCGAGCGATAGCCTTCACCGCTTCTCGCACATACTTCGCCGGCGCTGATAAACACAGAAATAATCGGTTAATGCGCAACATCACGGCAGAAATATGCGTCACTGTGACGCATAAATCGGCCCGCTTCGACAGGCTCAGCGCGACAGCACCCAGCGACCATCCGCGTCGCGGCACACCGTCGCATAGGCGGTCTCAGCCTTCCCGTCGATGACGATCTTGCGGAGATAGACCCGGCAGAGGCGTCCCGACGAGTCGGTGTATTCCCGCAGCGGCTGAGGCGGGCCAGAGGTCTGGGAGGGATCCGTCCCGGCAGCGCACGCCGCCCGCTCTACCCCGCCCGCGGCCAGCATCGACAAGAACAGAACGCGGCAGGCCAGGGCGCGCCGGCGGCGCATGCCTCTCATCGGCATCATTCTCCCATGTCTGCGGTGAGTTCGCCCGGGCAAACCCATTGCGAACCACAAGGTTCCCGACACACTCCCCGCTTCATAAAATTCTTCAGAAATTAATTTCAGAATTCGCCTGTCATATCGCCAATAACGAAGCGTATAGATCACTGTATTCACTGGAAGTTCGATGCATTATTTCTCGGCCATTAATGCCGCATTAAGGGCTGAAGACCAGACTTCCCTGCGTCGTGCTTTGTCCGAGGAGGGATGACTGTGATGTGCCGTTTCACCACAAGCCGGCGGGCCCAAAAGCCGCGCCGAGCCGCCTGAGCAAAGCGCGCAGCGCGGTCATCGCCCGCAAAGCGCCGCCGCTCTCGGCGCCGCTCCAGGGACGCAGGATCCACTCGCCATGCTGATGCACCACACGCTCCCTCTCATCGACGAGATCGCCATCCTCGCGGTAACCGTCGCGCTGGTCGCGGCGGCGCTGACGGACGCGGCGACCTTCCTCATTCCGAATCGCTACCCTGGCGCGGTCGCACTCTCCTTCGCGCTCTATGCGGTGGGAAAGCCAGCGCCGGTATGGCTCTACGGCATCGCCGCGGCGGCGCTCATGCTGGCCGCGGGCGCGCTGCTCTTCGAGCGTGGCATCTTTGGCGGTGGTGACGCCAAGCTGCTCTCCGCGACGGCGCTCTGGGCCGGCTTCGACCAGCTCTCTCTCATGCTGATGGTGACCGCCATCTCCGGCGGCTTGCTGGCGCTCGCCCATCTCTCGCCGCTCGGCCGACTGATGCCGGTACGCCCGGGGACGGTGCCGGCGGTGGATCTGCGCAGCAGACTTCAGCAACCGCTCCCCTTCGGCGTCGCCATCGCCATCGGCGGCGTCGCCGTCGCGCTCGCCCGCTTCGCGTCCTGATCGCAGGAGACCCGCATGTCGCCCCGCCGCATCGTCTTCGTCGTCATCGCGCTGGTGGCCGCGTTTGCGACCATCTTTCTCGGCCGCGCCTGGATTGCCGCGCAACGCAACGCGCATGTCGTGGCGCAGGTGCAGGCGCCGAAGGCCAAGCCTTCGAAATTGGTGCTGGTCGCCCGCGGCGACCTGCATGCCGGGCAGTTCGTGCGGCCCGACAATCTGCGCTGGCAGAACTGGCCGGACAACGGGATCGCGCCCAGCTACATCGTCGCCGGCAGTCACCAGCTCGAGGATTACGTCGGCGCCATCGTGCGCAACGGCATCGGCGACGGCGAGCCGATCACCGATGAACGCGTGGTGCGCCCGGGCGACCGCGGCTTCCTCGCCGCGGTGCTGCGGCCGGGCTATCGCGCGGTGACCGTCGCGCTGACGCCGTCTCAGGCGCTCGCCGGCCTCGTTTTCCCAGGCGACCATATCGACCTGATCGCGACGCTGACGCTGCAGGATGACAACGAGGGCGGCCCGGGCCCGCGCGATCACCACGCGAGCGAGACCGTCCTCCGCAATCTGCGCGTCCTGGCGCTCGACCAGCGCGCCGACGATCAGAAGAAGGACGTGGCGGTGGCGAAGACCGCGACGCTCGAGGTCACGCCCAAACAGGCCGAAGTGATCGCCGTGGTCGGCGATATCGGCAAGCTCTCGCTCAGCCTGCGCAGCCTGGCGCAGGACGACCCAGAAACGGCAAGCGAGGAGACCGCCGGACTCAGCTACACCTTCGACAGCGACGCCACCCATCTCATTCGCCCGCCGATCCGCGCCGGCGCAAAGCAGAAGGTTGTTGTCGTGCGCGGCGCCAAGGTGGACGTGGCCGATTTCACGCACGGCGGCGGCGCCGCGCCGGCAAGCACGGCCGGCCAGCAGGCCAAGGTCGTCAATTGAGGACAATGGGGGTAGTTCGCATGACCCGCTTCGCTTTCCGATTGGCCGTCCTGTTCCTGGCGCTCGCCCCAGCGGCGATGCTGGCGCCGGCGGCAGTCGCCGCGCCTGCCACGGTCGTCAACACCTCCGGCGCGCCGCTGGTAGTCGAGGTCGGCAAGGGGCAACTCATCCATCTCGATCACCCGGTCAATACTGTCTTCGTCGCCGATCCCGACGTCGCCGACATCCAGGTGAAGTCGCCGACGCTCGTCTATGTCTTCGGCAAGGCGGGCGGCGAGACCACGCTCTATGCCGTGGGCGACAATGACCGGGTGGTGCTCAACCTCGCCGTCCAGGTCCGCTACGACGTCGCCCAGATCCAGGAAGCGATCCACAAGATGGCGCCGCGCAGCGCCGTCTCGGTCGCGTCGGTCGACGATTCGCTGGTGCTCCAGGGGACCGTCTACTCCGCCTCCGAGGGTGACGACATCCGCCGCGTCGTCGAGCGCTTTCTGCCCGACAAGAAGCAGCTCCTCAACAAGATGCGCGTGGACGCGCCCAACGAGGTGCAGCTCCGCGTCCGCGTGGCGGAAGTCTCGCGCAACATCATCAAGGAGCTCGGCATCAACTGGGAGAGCATGATCGGCGCCGGCAATTTCGTCTTCGGCCTCGCCACCGGCCATGCCGTGCTGAACGCGGTGCCGATGGCCGGCAGCTCCTCCTTCTTCAACGCGTTCAATACACGCACGGCCGTGCCGCAGGCGACGTCGCTCGACACCGTCAACAATCTCAGCACCGGGTTCAATGCCGGCAAGACGAACGTGAACGCGCTCATCGACGCGCTCGACAAGCAGGGCCTCGTGACCGTGCTTGCCGAGCCCAACCTCAGCGCGGTCTCCGGCGAGCCGGCGAGCTTCCTCGCTGGCGGTGAATTCCCGGTGCCGGTGCCCCAGTCCTCGGCCACCACCGGCATCCCGCAGATCACCATCGAATGGAAGAAGTTCGGCGTCAGCCTCAACTTCGTCGCCACGATCAGCGCCAACAACCGCATCAACATCCATGTGCAGCCCGAGGTGAGCCAGCTCTCCTCGCAGGGCGCGGTGGTCATCAGCGGCATTCAGGTGCCCGCGCTCACCGTCCGGCGCGCCGAGACGACGATCGACGTCGCCAGCGGCCAGAGCTTCGCCATCGCCGGGCTGCTGCAGAACAACATCAATCAGACGATCAACAAGTTCCCCTGGCTCGGCGACGTGCCGGTGCTGGGCGCCCTCTTCCGCTCCGACACCTTCCTCCGCAACGAGTCCGAGCTCGTCATCATCGTGACGCCCTATATCGTACGTCCGGTAGCGACCGCCGGCCGTCTGCAGACCCCGGTCGACGGCTACGTGCCCTCGACCGATCATCAGCTGCTCACCAATGGCCAGGAATATGGACGCCAGCCCGGCGCTCCGCCGGCCGCCGCCCCGGTCACGCAGTCGGGCAACGGCCTAATCGGCCCCGTCGGCTTCGAAGTCGAGTGAGGACAGCCATGACCCAGCATTCCCTGCTTTGCGCCTGCGCCGGTCTCGGCCTGCTCCTCGCGGCCTGCAGCACCAACGACCGCGCCGCTTCGACCCCTCCGCCCAAGGAGCTCAAGGTGACTTACACCGAGCTCAAGCTTCGGACCGACTTCGTGCATGCGGGCGCCGCCTTTGCGCCCGGCGCCGCGGCGAAGCTCGGTGCCTTCCTCGACAACGCCGGGGTCACGTCCGATGACCACGTCTATGTCGAGGCGGCGCGCGGCGATCGCCTGGCGGCGCAACGGATCGGCCGCATCAGCCGCGAGCTGACGCGGCGCGGGATCGGCGCCAGGGTGCTTCCGGCGGTCGATGAGGGTGTCGGCACCGATCAGCTGCTGGTCAAGGTCGAGCGCTATGTCGTGACGCCGCCTAAATGCCCCGACTGGACGAAATCGCCGCTCTATGGGCAGCACGACAACCAGGTCGCGAGCAATTTCGGCTGCGCCACCACGAGCAATCTCGGGCTGATGGTCGCCGATCCCCGCGATCTCACCGTCGGCCGCACGATGGGACCGAAGGAAGGCGACCCCGCGATCGCGGGCATCGCGCGCTACCGCGACGGCAAGCCCAAGCCGTTGCCGGGCAGCAGCTCCGGCGGCAGCGACTATTCGCCGGTGACGATCCAGATGCCGGGCGGCGGCGGCGGCGGCAGCAGCGGGCAGTAAACGATGATGGGCGAGGCAGCTAAAGCCGAGCCGGTCGGCGGCAGCCGACAGCGCTTCGTCGCCTGCGTGGCCGATGACGTCACGCGCGAAGCGGTGAGCCGCGCGGTGGCGCAGCTCGGCTGGGCAAATTCCAAGGTTCGCGCCGGCGGCCTCGACGCGGCGCGAAAGTCGATCGACATCACCGCGCCGCCTGCGCTGGTCCTCGTCGACCTCTCGGACGCCAACGAGCCGCTCGAGGGCATGCACGACCTGCAGCAGCTCTGCGGCCCGTCGACACGCTTCCTCGCCATCGGGTCGATCAACGATGTGAGCCTCTACCGGCAGCTCGTCGGACTGGGCGTGTCGGACTACCTGGTGAAGCCGGTGTCTAGCGAGCTGCTGTGCGAGGCCTTCGTCGCGGCCATGCGCAGCAAGGAGGAATCCCAGGAAGCGCGACAGACGCGGCTCTTCGCTTTCATCGGCGCGCGCGGCGGCGTGGGCACCACGACGATGGCGGTATCGACCGCGTGGCTGCTCGCCCACGAGTTCAAGCTGCGCACCGCGCTCGTCGACCTCGACCTGCATTTCGGCAATCTTGCACTCAGCCTCGACCTGGAGCCGGGCCGCGGCCTGCGCGAGGCGTTGGAGAACCCCGATCGCACCGACAGCATGCTGCTCGCCTCGGCGATGGTGACGGAAGGCGAGAAGCTGCCGATCCTTGCCACCGAGGAGCCGCTCGAGGAGCAGCTCGCCTTCGACGGCGGCGCCGTTGCTCCGCTGCTCGCGGCGCTGTCGCAGGATTATGATTGCCTCGTCGTCGACCTGCCGCGCAGCCTGGACGCGATGGCCCGCCAGGTGATCGCGCTGGCCGATGCGACGATCGTCGTTACCGACCTCTCGCTGTCGGCGCTGCGCGACACGGTGCGGCTCGTCGATCTCGCCAAGGCGCTCGACGCGCGTGGCAAGCCGTTGCTCGTCGGCAACCAGCTGGGCGCCGACCATCGCGGCGAGATCGGCCGACCGGAATTCGAGCGCGGCATCGGCGGCGCCCTCGATCTGGCTGTGCCGTTCGACGTCAAGGCCGTCGTAGCGGCGGCGCATGCCGGCAAGGCCCTTCCCGACGCCGCCGGCGGCAGCAAGGCGGCGATCGAGCTGCGCAAGCTCGCCGCGCGGCTCGCCGGCCGAGAGGACGAGAGGCCGCGCGGCGGATTGCTGTCGAGGTTCAAGAAGTGATGTTCGGCAAACGCGACAACGAAGGCGGTCTCCAGGCACGCATCCACGCGTTGAACGCACGGCGTGAGCGGCCGGCGCTCACCCCGGTGGCACCGGCCGAGCCGCGGCCCGCCCGGACGGACGCGCGACCGGAAGAGCAGCGGGAGATCTCGATCGAGGAAGCGCGGCTTGCCGTTGAGCCGGTGCTCGCCACGCTCGACGTCGCAGCGCTCCGCGGCAAAGCGCGTGGCGAGATCGCCCGCCAGGTCGACGAGCTGGTGCGCTCGGGCCTGCAGGAAAAACAGCTCACTCTGTCGGCGCTGACGCAGCGCGACCTCGTGACCCTGCTGGTGAACGGCATCGTCGAACGGGTGAAGCGCGAAGCCGCGGCTGCCGAGCCGGGGCGCACCGGCCAGGCCGTCGGCAGCCGGGCAGCGATCGACGAAGCGATCCCGCGCATCTATCCGCTGGTCATGGAGCGGATCGACCCCGAAATCGCCGCCAAGCTGCAACGGCCCGAGCTTGCCCGCCAGCTTCAGGCCGTCGTCGGCGAAATCCTGCTGGAGCAGAAGATCCAGCTCAATCAGCTCGAGCAGCGCGACCTGGTAACGGTCCTGCTCGATGACATGCTGGGGCTCGGCCCCCTCGAGCCGCTGCTCGCCGACGAGACGATCAGCGACATCATGGTGAACGGGCCGAAGCAGGTCTATGTCGAGCGGCGCGGCAAGCTGGAGCTCACCGACGTCCTCTTCCGGGACAATGCGCATGTGATGAGCGTGGCAACACGTATCGTCACCCAGGTCGGGCGGCGCGTCGACGAGTCGACGCCGCTGGTCGATGCGCGTCTTACCGATGGCAGCCGCGTCAACATCATCGCCCCGCCGCTCGCCATCGACGGCACGTCGATCTCCATCCGCAAATTCTCGAAGAAGTCGATCACCCTCGATTCCATGGCGAAGAGCAGCAGCATCTCGGCGGAGATGGCCGTCGTGCTCAAGATCGCCGCGCGCTCGCGCCTCAACATCCTGATCTCCGGCGGTACGGGCTCGGGCAAGACGACGACGCTCAACGCCATGTCACAGATGATCGACGAGGGCGAGCGCATCTGTACCATCGAGGACGCGGCCGAGCTTCAGCTTCAGCAGCCGCATGTGGTGCGTCTGGAAACGCGCCCGCCGAACCTCGAGGGCAAGGGCGAGATCACCATGCGGGACCTGGTGAAGAATACGCTCCGTATGCGTCCCGACCGGATCATCCTGGGTGAGATTCGCGGCGCCGAGGCGCTCGACATGCTGCAGGCGATGAATACCGGCCACGACGGCTCGCTCTGCACCATCCACGCCAACCGGCCGCGCGAGGCGCTCACCCGGCTCGAGAACATGGTCGGCATGTCCGGCATCAACCTGCCCGCCAAGGCGGTCCGCCAGCAGATCGCCGCCGCCGTCCACATGGTGGTGCAGGTGAGCCGCATGCGCGACGGCCACCGCCGCATCATCGCCGTTACCGAGATCGTCGGCATGGAGGGCGAGATCATCACCACGCAAGATCTCTTCACCTATCAGTACGAGGGTGAAGGCACCGACGGCAAGCTGCAGGGCAGCTTCAAGTCGAGCGGGCTGCGACCGCACTTCACGCCGCGCGCCGAGTATTACGGCCTCGACCGGGCATTGCTGGAGGCTATGGGATGAGCGGACTTCTCGCCGATCCACAACCGCTCCTGCTCGGCGCCGGCGTCGGCATCGTGCTGCTGTGCCTGTTCTTCGCCTTTGGCGACGACGGCAACAAGAAGCAGGCCAAGCGCGTCGACCGGCTGAAGTCGCGCGGCCAGCGGCCGGCGAGCGAGGCGCTCCAGCTCCGCCGCGAGACCGGTGATCGCGGCAAGATCGACCAGCTCGTGCTCCGCTTCCTGCCGCGTCCGGAGCTGCTGCGCGAGCGGCTGCGCCGTACCGGGCGGCCGATCAGCCTCGGCGCCTACGGCATCGGCTGCCTGGTGGTGGCGGTGGTCGCCTTCACCGGCGCCCTGGTCTTCGGTGCCTCTCTGCTCGTCGCGCTACCGGTGGCGGCGCTTGTAGGGCTATGGCTGCCGCACTTCTTCATCGGCTTCCTCGCCAACCGTCGCGCCAACGCCTTCGGCAAGCACTTCCCCGAGGCGATCGGACTGATGGTGCGTGGCCTCAAATCGGGCCTGCCGGTCACGGAAACCTTTCAGATCGTGGCACAGGAAGTTGCCGATCCCGTCGGCGGCGAGTTTCGCCAGGTCTCCGACCAGATCCGGCTCGGCCATCCGCCGGAGCAGGCGCTGTGGGACGCGGCCAAGCGCACCGAGACGGCGGAACTCAAGTTCCTCGTCGTCACCTTGTCGATCCAGCGCGAGACCGGCGGCAATCTTGCCGAGACCTTGGAGAACCTCGACAACATCCTGCGCCGGCGCCGACAGATGAAGCTCAAGGTGCGGGCGATGTCGTCGGAGGCGCGGGCGAGCGCCATGATCATCGGCGCCTTGCCATTCGTCATGGTCGGCATCCTGTCGGTGGTGAACCCCGCCTATATCGCGCTGCTGTTCACCACGGTGCGTGGCCATCACATGCTGCTCGCCGCGGCCGGCAGCATGAGCTTCGGGGTCGCCGTCATGACCAAGATGGTGAGGTTCGATATATGACGCTGCCCAGCCTCGGTGCGCTCACGCTCGACGATACCACGGTCTCGGTGATCGCCGGCATTCTGGTCTTCATCAGCATCGTCGCCCTCGGCAATGCGCTGGTGCCGCACGACCCGATGGCGTCGCGTCTGCGCAGCCACCAGAAGCGGCGCGAGCAGCTGCGCGCCGGGCTGCTTGGAGACAAGGTGTCGGACCAGCGCAAGCGCGCCTCGGTCGGCATGCTGAAGCGGCTGCTGGATCGGCTCAAGCTGCTGCGCGGCGACGAGGCACGCGAGACGACCGACCAGCTCGCCAAGGCGGGCTGGCGTTCGCGCGATGCCATCGTGATCTATCTGGGCCTGAGACTGGCGCTGCCCTTCCTCGGCGCGATCGCCGGCTTCTTTGCCCTCATCACGCTCGCACCTCAAGCGACCGGAACGCAGAAGCTCCTGGGCGTGCTCCTCGCGGGAATTGTCCTCGGCTTCGCCCCGGTTCTCGGCTTGCGCCAAGCGGTCAAACGCCGCCAGATCCGCTTGCGCCGCCAATTGCCCGACGGTCTCGATCTGCTGGTGATCTGCGCCGAAGCGGGCCTCAGCCTCGATGCCGCGCTGACGCGCGTCGCCCGCGAGATCGGCCTCTCCGCCCCCGATCTCGCCGACGAGCTTGGCCTTACCGCCGTCGAGCTGGGCTTCCTGCCGAACCGGCGTCAGGCGTTGATGAACCTGGCGAAGCGTACCGATCTGCCGCCGATCCGCGGCGTCGTCAACACGCTGGTCCAGACCGAGCGCTACGGCACGCCGCTCGCGCACTCCCTGCGCGTACTCTCGGCCGAGTTCCGCGAGGAGCGCATGCTCAAGGCCGAAGAGAAAGCGGCGAAACTGCCGGCGACGCTGACCGTGCCGATGATCCTGTTCATCCTGCCCACGCTTTTCATCGTGCTCATGGGCCCGGCGATCATCCAGGTGCTGGCGACGATGAAATAGCCGCCTGCCCGCTAGCCGCCGCGTACCGTCGCTGCCGACTGCCCGAACAGGATCTTTGCCGCCTCGGGGCTGTTGGCCGGCACGGTCTGGAACTCCTTCGCCCGTGCATAGGCGCGCACCGTGGCCGGGCGCGCCTTGATCGCCTCGAACCAGCGCCGCAGATTGGGAAAATCCTCGAGCTTCTGGCCCTGACGCTCATAAGGAGCGACCCACGGGTAGCTCGCCATATCTGCGATCGAGTAAGCGCCGGCGATGAATTCGCGCTCGGCGAGGCGCTTGTCGAGGACCGCGTAAAGCCTGCTCGTTTCCTTGACGTAGCGCTCGATCGCGTAGGGAAGCTTCTCGGGCGCATATTGCGAGAAGTGATGGTTCTGTCCGGCCATCGGTCCGAGGCCACCCATCTGCCAGAACAGCCATTGCAAGGTCTCGAAGCGGCCGCGCAGATCCTTCGGCAGGAACTTGCCGGTCTTCTCAGCGAGATAGACGAGGATGGCGCCGGATTCGAACACGCTTACTGGCACTCCACCGTCCGGCGGATCATCGTCGACCATCGCCGGCATGCGGTTGTTCGGCGAAATCTTGAGAAATTCCGGCCTGAACTGCTCGCCCTTGGCGATATTGACCGGGTGCAACTCGTAGGGCAGCCCGGCTTCCTCGAGGAACAGCGTAACCTTGTGACCGTTCGGGGTCGGCCAGTAATGCAGATGGATCACGGCATCGCCTCCCTTCTCGCCTCGCGCGATGCGCCACTATGGCCCCGTGCCGCGGCGGCCGGCAAGCGCACCTCCCAGCGTCCTGATCAACCCAGTCATCACCGCAGCCGGATCGGCGGCCGCCATGATGCCGCCCATGACGGCGATGCCGGCGGCGCCTGCGGCGATGCAGGCGGCGGCGTTGTCGAGTTCGACGCCGCCGAGCGCAACGACGGCGAGCGGCGTCGATACCGCGGCCCGGGCGAGCCGTGCAATGCCCAATGCCGGGCCGTAGCCAGGCTTGCTCGAACTGGCAAAAACCGGGCTCAAGGTGGCGTAGTCCGCGCCTGCCGCCGCCAAGGCGGCAAGCTCCTCCTCGTCATGCGCGGAGCCGCCGATGATCGCCGTTGCGCCGAGGGCGCTGCGCGCCCTCTCGGGCGAGACGCCCGCCGGGAGATGGATGGCCTCGGTTCGGGCGGCGATCGCGGCGGCCAGATCCTCATGCACACCGACCGTCGCACCGTAGTGCCGGCCGAGCGCCACAAGACGCGTCAACAGCGCGGCGCGCGAGGCGGGGTCGAGATCCTTTTCGCGAAGACTGAGCCACCGCCCGCCGGCGGCAAAGACCGCTTCGGCCACTTCTTCGAGCGAAAGGCGCGCCTGTTTTCGATCGGTAATGACCAGGATCGGCGGCTCGGGAAGAGTCACCCGCCGACCAAGCCAAGCTGAGGGCTCGACGGCTCGGCGTGGCTGCGCTTGGGGATGCGCCCGGCAAGCCGCGCCTCGCGGCCCGCCTCGACAGCGAGCCGCATTGCCCTGGCCATGCGGCGCGGATCGTGCGCCTTCGCCACCGCGGTGTTCAGCAGCACGCCATCGCAGCCGAGCTCCATCGCCTGTGCTGCGTCGGAGGCGGTGCCGATACCGGCGTCGAGAATGACCGGCACCGGGCTCGTCGCGCAAATGCGCTCGATCGCAAAGGGATTGATGACGCCGAGCCCGGTGCCGATCGGCGAGCCCAGCGGCATCACCGCCGCGGCGCCCAGATCGGCGAGCTTGCGGCAGCTGACGGGATCGTCATTGCAATAGGGCAGCACGGTGAAGCCGTCTTTCACCAACTCCTCGGTCGCGCGCAGGAGCTGCTCGACATCGGGATAAAGCGTCTCACGATCGCCGATCAGCTCGAGCTTGACCCAACTCGTCTGCAGGGCCTCGCGGGCGAGCTGCGCGGTCAGTACCGCATCGCGCACCGTGGCGCAGCCCGCCGTGTTGGGCAGCAGCGGGTAGCGCCCGCCGACGAGATCGACGAGGCTCTCGGCATAGCCCTCGAGGCTGATGCGGCGGATGGCGACGGTGACCAGAGCCGGCTCCGCCGCCGCAAGCGCTTCAAGCATCACCTGCTGGTTGGGATAACCCGCGGTGCCCAGCAGCAGGCGAGAGGCGAAGCGGCGATCGCCGATCACCAGACCATCGGTTGCCGCGTTGGATCTGATCACGTTGCCCTCACCCACCGCCAAACGGTCGCACGATCTCGATCTCGTCCCCGGCCGCGAGGTTGCGTTCGCGCCAAGCGCCGGCCGGAACCACCACGCCGTTCACCGCCACGGCGACGCCGCGGCTGGTCTCGATGCCCCGCGCCTTCAGCAGCTCGGCAACGGTCGCGACCGCCAGCTTCTCTTCCTGCCCATTGACGCGGATATCACCGCTCATGCCTCCTCCTTGGCCGCAGCAAAGCGCGCGATGGCAAACGGACGGATCGCCTCGTCCACCTCACCGCTGAGAATGAAGCGGCTCATCGAGTCCGCGGTCGCGGGCGTGAGCAGGATGCCGTTGCGATGATGCCCGGTTGCGAGCACCAAGCCTTCGACCGGGCTCGGACCGAGCAGCGGCGCATCATCGCGCGAGCCGGGCCGGAAGCCGGTCCACATCTCGTCGATCGGCAGCTCCTCGACGCCGGGCAGCGCGCGCCACACGCCCTCGAGCAGCGCGAACACACCCCCCGCGGTCAACGACGCATCAAAGCCGCGCTCCTCGACGGTCGCCCCGACGATCAGTCTGCCATCGAGACGCGGCGCCAGATAGACCCGCGGGGTCCACAGCACATGGCGCAGCAGCGGCGTCGCCGGATCCATGCGCAGCGCCAACATCTGCCCCTTGATCGGCCGCACCGGCGGCTGCGCCGCGCGCGGCAGACCGGCGATCTCGGTCGACCATGCTCCGGCGGCGAGCACGACCACGTCGGCGGCGTGACGCGCATCGCCGGTGCGCACCCCTGCCACCCGTCCGCCGACGATCTCAACGGCACTCACCGACGTATGCTCGCGCAGCGTGCCGCCGGCAGCGATGAAGGCACGACGCAGCGCCGAGACCAGCCGGCGATTGTCCACCTGATGATCGCGCGGGCTGAACACCGCCGCAGCAAGCCCCGGATTGAGATGCGGCTCGCGCCGCCGCGCCTCGGCGCCGCTCAGCCATTCGAGCGGCACGCCGAGCCTGCGCTGATAATCGAAATGGAAACGGAGCTGCGCTACATCATCGCGAGTCAGCGCAACGACGAGCGTTCCCTCGTCGCGATAGCCGAGCGACATGCCCGAGGCCGCCTCAAGCTCGGCGGCAAATCCCGGCCACAGCTCCTGGCTCAGTCGATTGAGCGCATAGAGCGTGTCCTCGCCCGGCTCCGCCTCGGCTCCCGCAGCAAGCATGCCGGCTGCCGCCCAGCTCGCGCCGTGCCCGGCCTCACCGCGCTCGAAGATCACGACGGGGCAAGCAGCGCAGGCAAGGCGCCAGCCGATCGACAGCCCGATCGCACCGCCGCCGATGATGGCGACGTTGGGACGGGCGGCGGGAAGGGAAGATGGGTCGCTGATGGCGGGCTCCCTTCGCTGGTATTACCCAGACAGGTTCCGTGGGTATGATCTCAGCCGGCAATACGCGCCGGCACCCCAGCCGTGACCTCAATGTTAGCCCGGCGGCGCCATCCTGCAAGCGCTTTCTCCGCCCGGGCAGCAGGCACGGGCGGCAGAGCCGGCAGCAGCCGACCCGGTTGGTAGAGACCGTGAAAGAGGCTGCGTGTCGCGGCTAGGCGCGGCTCGCCTTGTGCAGATGCACCACGACCGCCGGCACCTGCTCGGCCTCGCGCATGTGTCGCGCCGCCGCTGCCGCCTCATCGGGACTGGGATAGGTACCGGCACGCACGACGAACCAGTCGCGCCCGTCGCGGTCGCGGTCGCGGACGACCGCAACCTCGTAGCCCTTGTGCTGAAGCTGGCTAACCAGCCGGTGCGCGTTGGCCTCACTCGAGAACGAGCCAAGCTGGACGGCGTAATCCGCGGTCGCCGAGGCCGGCGGGCTTTCCGGTTTAGCCGCGCTCGGCTCATCTGCGGCCTGAGCCGGAGGCAGCTCTGCGGATGACGCCGCTGCGGCGTGCACAGGTGCCGTGTCGGCAGGCGGGGCTGTGGCACCGGTCGCCGCGGCGGCGTCCTGCGCCGCCGGCTTGGCGGGCGCTGCGCTCGGTTGGTCCGCCGCGCCGTCGACCTGCAGTGGCGCGGGCGGCGACGCCGTGGCGGCAGCGGTCGCCGGGGCCGGCGGCAAGGAAGCGTCCACCGCCGCCACCTCGTCCTTCGCCTTCAATAGATGCGGTGCTGCCGTCGCAGAAGCGTCGGGCGCGGCGGCCTGCACCGCTGGCGGCGTCGCGTCGCTAGTGGCTTTCGCAGCCACAGCACCGCCTTGCGGCGGCGCCTTCTCCGCGTTTGCCGCCAAGTTATCCGGCGAGCTCGGTTTGGTGGCCGGAGCACTGGTACCTCGCGCATCCGCCGGCAATTCAGCAGCCGCTTGCACCTTGCCGAGTTCGGCCATGGCGGTCTTCATGGGCGCGTTCGACGCGGAACTCGGCGATGGCGGGGACGCCGGCGGCGCAGTGTGGATGAGAGGGATCGCCTTCGGCGGCACAGGCTGCAGGTTTTCCGCGATGACGGGAGCCGCTGTGGCCGGCTCGCGCTTCGCCAGGCTTGCGGCCGCCGCGCTCGGCGGACGTCCCGCGAGGATCGCCGCGGCGCGGTCGGCATCGTCGAGACCGCGCAACATCGCGTAGTAAGCAAGGTTGCTCGCCACCGCGCGCTCGTCGAGGGCCGTGCGCGCGATCGCCGCCGCCTTCGCATCTTCGCCGGCAAGCCCGTAGACGAGCGCCAGGTTCAGCCGGTGCCGAGCGGTCGAGCCGGGAGCGTCGGCAAGCTTCGCAAGCTCGGCTGCCGCCTTCGAATAGTCTCCCGAAAGAGCCAGCGACAGCCCATAGTTGTTGCGCAGCCCTTCGTCACCCGGCGCTAGCTCCAGTCCCTTGCGGTAGTCTTGCTGAGCCAGGTCATGTTGCCCGACCAGGTCGTGCGCGATACCGCGCACATTGTAGAGGTGCGAATCGTCGGGCTTCTGCGCTATCGCCGCCTGCAGCTCGGTCAGCGCCGCCTGCGGCTCGTTGAGCGACATCAGCGCCAGGGCCAAGCCGCGATGAAGTTTCGCTTCCATCGGGTTGGGCGTGATGCGCAGCCCCGCGCGATAGGCAGCGGCCGCCTCGGCATAGGCGTGGAGCTCACCCAGCGTGTCGCCCAGCCCCGCCAGCGCCGCCGGGTCCTTGGGGTCAAGCTCGGCGGCGCGACGGTAGAGGTCGGCCGCAGTGGCGAGGTCGCCGCCGGCACGGGTGTCGTCCGCCAGGCGCAGAAGCACCGGCGCGCCTTGGCTAGCCGCCGCCTGATCGGTCTGCGGTGCGGTTTGGCAGGCGGCAAGCAGCAGACTCAGGACGAAGGCCACGGGCGCCCCCGCCAGCAGGCGGCCGCGGCGGCTGGGGCCCCGCAAATTGAGTGAAGTTTTAGTCACATTACTTCCCCGACTCTTTGCCATTACTGGAGAGTGGGCGCAAAACCTTGCCGAAACATGAAAGATAGGATCGCCGGGATCTCGCCGCCCGGTCGGCGGTTCAGAGCGAGCTGGCCAGCAGATTGACCGCGAGCGCCAGAATTACCGTGTTGAAAAGAAAGGACAGGATACCGTGCAGCAGCGTGAGCCTGCGCATGGGGCGAGACGTTACCTGCACATCCGAGACCTGGCAGGTCATGCCGACGACGAAGGAGAAATATAGAAAATCCCAGTAATCCGGCATCTCGTCCCCGGGAAAGGCGAGACCGCCGCGATCGTCCTGCGGGCCCGGAGCGGGGCCATCACCATAATAATGATGCGCGTAGTGGAGCGCGAAGGTCGTGTGCACCAGCGTCCAGGACGCCGCGACCGTGAGCCCGGCGAGGACCAGCCGCGTCAAGAGCGCCACCTCGGTTTCGTTCGGCACTTTCTGCAAGGTGAAGCCGAGGGCGAAGAGGCTTACCGTCGCCGCGGCGATAATCAGGGTGGTGATCACCCAGCGGCGCGGATCGAGTTCGCGCGCCCGGCGGCGAAGCTGCTCGGGCTTCGCACCGGCAACCACGAGAGCCACCAAAGCCAGAAAGAGAACAACGCCGGCGAGCCAGGCCAGCGCAAGCCGCTCGCCATTCCGGACGCTCCGCGGCAGCAAGAGCAACACGGCGGCCCCGACTACAAGCGCGAGCAGTAGGCGCAAACCCGGGTGCGGGTGGCGCAGGGCAGCGGCCAGACGCCGGCGCGAGCGGGGCTGCGGCGGTGTGCTCAATCGAGGGCGCCGGAATATGCTGAGGGATCGGTCAAGTCCGAGTTCGTCACCCGACTCTGCGCTCCGGTCTCGATCGGCCGACGATGCAACATCCCTCCCCTCGGTGCCGGCGGCTCAGCCAGCCCCAGTCATGGCCTTGACGCGACGCCAGCCGGCCTCCGCCAGCGCCCGGGCACGCTCACCCGATTCGCGCGCCCTCGCGTTGGCAGCGGTGCCTTCGACGACGCGGCCCATGATGCCCTGAAGGATCGCCGCCAGGCGGAACATGTTGTACGCCATGTAGAAATCCCAGTTGGCGATCTCCGCGCGCCCGGTGCGGCGGCAATAGAGCGCGCGGTACTCCTCCTTGGTTGGAATATCGAGCGCCCGAAGGTCGTGACCGCCGAGTCCGCGATAGGCTTCGGGACCGAGCTCCCAGGTCATCATGTGATAGGAGAAGTCGGCGAGCGGATTGCCCAAAGTCGACAGCTCCCAGTCAAGGACCGCCAGGACGCGCGGCTCGGTCGGGTGAAAGATCATGTTGTCGAGCCGGTAATCGCCATGGACGATCGAGGTCTCGTCGTCCGGCGGCAGATTGCGCGGCAGCCAATCGATGAGTCGGTCCATCGCCTCGATCTTTTCCGTCTCGGAGGCGCGGTACTGCTTTGTCCAGCGGTCGATCTGGCGCGCGAAGTAGTTCCCAGGCTTGCCGAAATCGCCAAGCCCGATGGCGCGATAATCGACCTTGTGCAGCGCGGCGATGACCGCGTTAATCGCCTCGTAGACGACGCGGCGTCCGGCAGGCGGCAAGTCGGGCAGGGTCGGGTCCCAGAAAATGCGCCCCTCGACATACTCCATGATGTAGAAGATCGTGCCGATGACGTTCTCATCGAGGCAGAGGGCGTAGCTGCGCGCGACCGGCACGTCCGTTCCGCGCAACGCGGTGATGATGCGATACTCGCGATCGACCGCATGGGCCGAGGGCAGCAACTTGCCCGGCGGCTTTCGCCGCAGCACGTAACGTTTGCCGCCCGCGGTGAGCCGGAAGGTCGGGTTCGATTGCCCGCCGCGGAACTGCTCGATGTCGAGCGGACCGCGGAAGCCTTCGACATTCTGCTCCATCCATGCGACGAGCCGCTCGGTCGCGAAGCGGTGTCGCTCGGCGACCGGCATCGTGCCGACGAAATCCTGGGAGTCGCTCATGCCCTCCGCTCGACGCCGCACTGCGGGTCCGCGCCCATTGAAGTCGCCCCGAGGACGCTTGGCAAAGCCATTCTCGCTTGCGATGCTCTCGCCGCGCGCGCTTGCGGGAGGTTTTGGCGCATGAGGTCGGCGGCTGACAAGTCCCTTCGCGTCGCGCTCGGCGGCCTGGGCGCGGTCGGCTTGCCCGTCGCTCGCCGTCTGGCGGGGGGACTGTCCGGCCTGACGCTGGCGGCCGTCTCGGCCCGCGATCCCGGCCGTGCCGAAAGACGCCTTGCCGAGCTCGGGATCCGCGTTCCGATCGTCCCGCTCCCCGCCCTCGCCGCGCATGCCGATATCGTGATCGAGAGCGTGCCGGCCGCCCAGTTTCGCACCATTGCCGAGCCGGCGGTCGATGCCGGCCGCGTTTTCCTGCCGCTCAGCGTCGGCGCGCTGCTCGACCATCCCAACCTCATCGGGCGCGCCAAAGCCCGGGGCGCCCGCATCATCGTGCCGACCGGCGCGCTGCTCGGGCTCGACGCGGTCCGCGCCGCGGCCGAGGGCGAGATCCACTCCGTGCGGCTGGTGACCAGAAAGCCGCCGGCCGGGCTTGAGGGCGCACCTTACCTGCGGGAGCACGCCATCTCGCTCGCCGGTCTTGCCCATCCGCTGCGGGTGTTCGAGGGGTCGGCGCGTGAGGGAGCGCGCGGATTTCCGGCCAATGTCAATGTCGCCGCCGCCCTGGCGCTCGCCGGTATAGGCCCGGACCGCACGCATCTCGAAATCTGGGCCGATCCCGCGCTTGAGCGGAATACCCACCATATCGAACTCGATTCCGACTCAGTGCGGCTCTCCATGACCATCGAAAATCTGCCGTCGACGGAGAACCCCAGGACCGGACGGCTCACACCCCTAAGTGTGATCGCCTGCCTGCGCGGCCTCACCGAGACGTTGCGCGTCGGCAGCTAAGCACACCACCTGACAAGGAATTTACCATTTAGGTATCGACAACCCTGCATCGGTACGGAAGACTGTTGAAACTAATCAAGCGAGCCGCGGAACCGCGAAGCGGCAAAACAGGGAGGGTTCGGAATGAAGTCCGGTTATCGGATCGGGTCTGTCGCACGTCGCAACATTCTCAAAGCAGGCGCAGCCATTGGCGCCCTACAGGTCGCTTCACCCTTCATCATCCAGGCTCGTGGCGAGCAGGCCGTTAAGCTCGGAATGGTCGATCCCTTGACCGGCACCCTCTCGGCGCTGGCACAAAGCGAGGTCGAAGGCGCCAAATACGCGGTCGCCGAGATCAACAAGAAGGGCGGCATTCTCGGGCGCCAGGTCGAGCTGCTGGTCGAAGACTCCGCCAATGACGTAGGCACCGGCGTGCAGAAGACGCGCAAGCTCATCGACCGCGACAAGGTCGACGCCATCTTCGGCGACGTCAATTCGGGCATCGCCTACGCAATGTCGCAAGTGACCAGCGAGAAGAAAGTCTTCCACATCGTCCCGGGCGGCCATACGGATCCGATCACCGGCACCGATTGCAAGTGGAACGTCTTCCGCATCTGCAACACGACCTCAATGGACGCGGCGGCGATCACGCCGGAACTGGTGAAGAAGTTCGGCAAGAAGTGGTTCTTCATCACCCCCGACTATGCTTATGGCCACACACTGCAGGAGGCCTTCGTCAAGAACCTCAAGAAGGCCGGCGGCGAGTTCGAAGGCGACATGCTGCCGATCAACACGTCGGATTTCTCAGCGACGCTGATCAAGGCGAAGGCCTACAAGCCGAACGTGCTGCTCAACAACATGGGCGGACTGGCGCAGATCAACTGCATGAAGCAGTTCACCCAGTTCGGCATGGGCAAGGACATGGGCCTCGGCGGCGCGCTCTACGAGCTTGAGAGCGTCAAGTCGGTGCCGGCCGATGCGCAGGCAGGTTGGTGGGTGATGGAGTGGTGGTGGAACCAGCCGGCCAGCGTGCCGCATGTCGGCGATTTCGTCGCTGCCTACCGCAAGGCGGTCGGCAAGACGCCCTCAGCCCGCTCCTGGTTTGGCTATGTCGCGGTGCATTCGGTGCGGGTCGGAGCCGAGAAGGCAAAGACGCTTGAGGGGCCCAAGCTCGCCAAGGCGATGGAGGGCCTGGAGCTGCCGCCCGATGTGGCGCTGCAGCCGGGCAAGACCTTCTATCGCGCCGGTGACCATGAGCTCATGCCCAACATCTTCGTCGGCGAAGTGCATCCGCCGCAGGGCAACCCGGACAATATCTTCACCACCTCCTCGCTGGTCCCGGGTGAGCAGGCGGCCGGATCGGTCGCCGATACCGGCTGCAAGATGAGCCATCCGGCCTAAGGCCGCGGCGAATTTTGGCGTCCCCCGCCGGCTTGCCCGGCGGGGGAAGGCTTCTGCAAGACCCCCAGCTGAGGCGGCCAATGCTGCAACTCGTCCTCTACAACGTCACCAACGGGCTGATCATCGGCGCCTTCTACGTGCTGATGGCGCTCGGCCTGTCGCTGATCCTCAATCTCAGCAGCGTCATCAATTTCGCGCATGGCAATTTCCTGGCGCTGGGCGGCTATATCGCCTTCGTGCTGACGCCCTATACCGGCTTCTGGGGAGCGCTGTTGATATCGCCGGTGCTGGCAGCGTTGTTCGGCTTCATCATCGAGCGGCTGATGATACGCAGGGTCTACAACCGCGACCCCGTCTACAGCCTGCTGCTGACCTTCGGCCTCGCTTTCATCCTCGAGGATGGCTGCCGCTACATCTGGGGGCCGAACGGATTGCCGCTCGGCGTTCCCGATTTCATGTCCCAACCGCTCAGCGCAAACCTGTTCTTCATTACCTGGTACCGCATCTTCATGGTCGCGATCGTGATCGCCGCGGTGGTGGCGCTCTTCGCCTTCCTGCGCTTCAGCCGGATCGGCATGCGCATCCGCGCCGGCACGCTCGACCTCGACACGGTGGCGGCGCTCGGCGTCAATGTGCGGCTGCTGCGCTCGTTCAATTTCGCGCTGGGCTCGCTGCTGGCCGGGCTGAGCGGCGTGCTGGCGGCGGGGCAGATCGGGCTCAATCCCAATATGGGCGATGACCTGCTGATGCCGAGTTTCATCGCCATCATCGTCGGCGGGGTCGGCAGCCTGACGGGCACGCTGCTGGGTGGGCTGCTGATCGGTGTCGCCTCGGCGGTGACGACCGTATTCCTGCCCAGCGCCAGCGAAGCGGTCATCTATCTCATCATGGCCGTGGTGCTGCTGCTGCGCCCGCGCGGGCTGCTCGGTGAGGAAGGGATGCTGACGTGAACAGCGTCGCGGTCGTCGACGCCGCCAGACGGCCAGCCGAGAAGCGCTGGCTGCCGCTCATCGCGGTCTGGCTGGTGCTCGTCACGGTGCCGTTCTGGCTGCCGCTGCTCGGCGGCTACACGGCGCTCGCCGGCCGCGTCCTGGTGCTGGGGCTGGCGGCGATCGGCTTCAATCTGCTGCTCGGCTTCACCGGGCAGATGAGCTTCGGCCACGCCGCCTATTTCGGCCTCGGCGCCTATGGCGCGGGATTGACGCTGAAGTTCCTTGCGCACAGCACGCCGCTCGCGGTCCTGCTCGGCACGCTCCTCGGCGGGCTCGCCGGCACGCTTTTCGGGCTCCTGATCGTCCGTCGGCGCGGCGTCTATTTCGCCATGGTGACGATCGCGTTCGGCCAGATCTGCTACTACATCGCCTATAGCTGGAACGATCTAACCGGCGGCTTCGACGGACTGCGCGGCTTCGAGCGCGCGCCGATCCACCTCGGTCCGATCCTCATCGACATCACCGATGGCGGGAAGGTGTTCTATTATTTCCTGCTAGCGGTGTTCGCCGTCGCCGTCGGTGCCATCGGGCTGTTGTTGCGGTCGCCTTTCGGGCGGACGCTGATCGCGATACGGGAGAATGAGCGCCGCGCCCGCTTTCTCGGCATTCCGGTGGAGCGGCACATCTGGCTGTCCTTCTCGATTTCGTGTTTCTTCACCGCACTCGCCGGCACGCTGTATGCGCTGCTCAACAATTTCGCGGATCCCCTCGGACTGCACTATTCGCTTTCCGGCGAGATCGTGATCATGACAGTGATGGGCGGCATGCGCACCTTCTGGGGGCCGCTGCTCGGCGCCGCCGTCTTCGTCGTGTTGCAGGACTACATATCGAGCATGACCCAGAACTGGCAGTCGTTCATCGGACTGCTCTTCGTGTTGGTGGTGCTGTTCTTCCCACGCGGGCTTCTTGGTGCTCTCCAGCGGCGGGGACAGGGATGAGCGTTCTCGAGGTAAAAGGCGTCACCAAATCCTTCGGCAGCCTCGTCGCCGTGCGCGACGTCTCGCTGACGGTCGAAGAGGGCGAGCTCAGGGCGGTCATCGGCCCGAACGGCGCCGGCAAAACCACCTTCTTCAACCTCATCAGCGGGTTTTTCCCGCCCTCTGCCGGCTCGATCATCTTCGACGGTCAGGACGTGACGCGGGTGGCGGCGCACAAGCGCGTCGTGCTCGGCATGGCGCGGACCTTCCAGATCACGGAGATCTTCCCCGAGCTCAGCGTCGCCGAGAATGTGCGCATCAGCACCGAGGTGGCGGCCGGCTATCGCCTGCGCCCCTGGCTCGCGCGCGGCGAGGCCGCGGCGGTGCGCAACCGCGTCGAGGAGATCCTGGCGCTCGCCGGACTGGAAAAGAAGGGCGACCGGCTCGTCGGCGAGTTGTCGCATGGCGACCAGCGCGCCGCCGAGATCGCCATGGCACTCGCCTTGAAGCCGCGACTGCTGCTGCTCGACGAGCCGACCGCGGGGATGGGCGACCAGGAGACCTACGAGCTCACCCGGCTCGTCCGGCGGCTCCATCGCGACAGCAAGCTCACCATCGTGCTCATCGAGCATGACATGCGCGTCGTGTTCCACCTCGCCGACCGCATCAGCGTCCTCGATCAGGGACGCCGTCTCGCCGAAGGAACTCCGACCGAAATCGCTGCCAACGAAGCCGTGCAGGCGGCCTACCTGGGCAAGGCGGCATGAGCGGAGCAAATGGCGGCAACGGAGCGAACGGCGTCGCTCTCAGGGTCGACGGCCTCCATACCTATTATGGCAAGAGCCATATCCTCCACGGTGTCAGCCTGGAGGTGGCCGAAGGCCGTATCACCACCCTCCTCGGCCGCAACGGCGCCGGCAAGACGACGACGCTGCGCAGCCTGATGGGGCTGACGCCCGCGCGCGAGGGCACGATCACCGTTTTCGGCGAGGAGACGACGCGTTGGCCGAGCTTCCGCATTGCCGGGCTCGGCGTCGGCTATGTGCCCGAAGGGCGTCGCATCTTCCCGAATCTCAGCGTCGAAGAAAATCTGAAGGTGCCGATCGAGCGGCCGGGCCCGTGGTCGATCGAGCGCATTTACGAGCTCTTTCCGCGACTCGCCGAGCGCAAGAACAATCGCGGGCGCCAGCTCTCGGGCGGCGAGCAGGAGATGCTGGCGATCGCGCGGGCGCTGCTGATCAATCCGCGACTGCTGATGCTCGACGAACCCTCGCAAGGCTTGGCGCCGCTGATCGTGCGCGACGTCTTCCGCGTCGTCGAGCAGATGCGCAGCGAAGGCATTTCGGTACTGCTGGTCGAGCAGAACGCGCGCATGAGCCTCGCGATTGCCGATTACGCCTATGTGCTCGACGACGGCGCGATCGTCTATTCGGGGCCAGCCAAAGAGCTGGCGGCTGACGAGGAGCGCGTCCAGGCGCTTGCTGGCGCCAGCGCCGAGGAATGGCACGAAGAGCCGAATCGCCGCTGAATTGACGAGCGGCACTCGGAAATCGACCCGCGCCCGCGCCCCTTACGCTCGTGCGACATTTTGGCGCCCGCACAAAACCGAGCTTTTCCCTGCCGGCTCCCTAGGTCTTTCGAGAGGAGCCTTAACTTCGCCGGCTTTTTTGGTGATCCTGAGCACTGTACGCCGTTGCGTTCAGCATGGCCGTTGAGGAGCAGACCCAGAGCGCATGCGCTTAGGCTGCCGCAGTAGACAACCGGGTTCACCACCCTTCGCCTCGGGCAAGGGCACCGGCAGACATCAACCTTGCATAGGCGTTAGCCAGCGGCCGCTTCGCGCCTTGCGCGTGAAGCGGCCGGCACAAAGCTGGAACTGCGGCAATGAGCGCGCCGTTTCCAAGGAGCCGAAAAGCCTTTTGACTAATCCAGGCACAATACGTACCTGCTGTTAATGGTTAATTAAGACCGAATCTGTAACGTTTTGTATCAGTCCCGCAAAGAATTTGCGGCGTCGAGGGCGAGGTGGAGAATGATTTCTCAGGATAATCTGTTCGGTCTCTTCGCAAAGCTGTACGACAGCCAGAAAGAGACTGAGATGAGCCTGGAGGATTATCTCAAGTCTTGCGCACGTGAGCCCATGGCCTATGCCAGTGCCGCGGAAAGGATGCTGGCGGCTATTGGTGAGCCCGAGATCGTCGATACGAGCCACGACCCGCGCCTCGGCCGGATTTTCATGAATCGCAGTGTGCGGGTGTATCCGGCCTTTGCCGACTTCTATGGCATGGAAGAAACCATAGAGCGCATTGTCGGCTACTTCCGCCACGCAGCGCAGGGCCTCGAGGAACGCAAACAGGTCCTCTACCTCCTGGGACCGGTCGGCGGCGGCAAATCGTCGCTCGCGGAGCGGCTGAAGCTGCTGATGGAGAAGATGCCGATCTATGTACTGAAGGCGGGCAAGGAGGTGAGCCCTGTCTTCGAGAGCCCTCTCGGCCTCTTCGATCCGATCCGCATGGGCGACACGCTGGAGCGGAACTATCGCATTCCGAAGCGGCGCCTGACGGGCCTCGCCTCACCCTGGGCACTGAAGCGCCTCGACGAGTTCGGCGGCGACATCTCCAAGTTCACGGTCGTGCGCCTGCACCCCTCGCGGCTGCGCCAAGTCTGCATCGCGAAGACCGAGCCGGGCGACGAGAACAACCAGGACATCTCCAGCCTGGTGGGCAAGGTCGACATCCGCAAGCTCGAATATTTCAGCCAGGCCGATGCCGACGCCTATGCTTTCTCCGGCGGGCTCAATCGCACCTCGCAGGGCATCCTTGAATTCGTCGAGATGTTCAAGGCGCCGATCAAGATGCTCCACCCGCTGCTGACCGCGACGCAGGAGGCGAATTACATCGGCTCCGAGAACATCGGCGCGATCCCCTACCAGGGCATCATTCTCGCCCACTCCAACGAGGCGGAGTGGCAGACCTTCAAGAACAACCGCAACAACGAGGCCTTCATCGATCGCATCTGCGTGATCAAGGTGCCTTACTGCCTGCGCGCCCACGAGGAGCGGAAGATCTACGAGAAGCTGCTCACCAACAGCGAGCTCTCTGCGTCGCCTTGCGCCCCCGGCACGCTCGACATGCTGTCGCGCTTCTGCGTGCTGTCGCGCCTCAAGCCGCACGAGAATTCCAACCTCTACTCGAAGATGCGCGCTTATGACGGCGAGAGCCTTAAGGACAGCGATCCCCGCGCCAAGACGGTGCAGGAGTATCGCGACTCCGCGGGCGTCGACGAAGGGATGGAGGGGCTTTCGACCCGCTTCGCGTTCAAAGTACTGTCCAGCACCTTCAACTACGACACGCTGGAAGTCTCGGCCGACCCGGTTCACCTGATGTATGTGCTGGAGCAGGCGATCCGACGCGAGCAGTTCCCCGAGGAAAACGAGAAGAAGCTCTTGACCTTCATCAAGGCGGAGCTGGCACCGCGCTATGCGGAGTTCATTGGCAACGAGATCCAGAAGGCCTATCTGGAATCCTATGGTGATTACGGCCAGAACCTGTTCGATCGCTATGTGGCCTATGCCGACGCCTGGATTGAGGATCAGGACTACAAGGATCCGGACACGGGTCAGCTCATGGACCGCGAACTGCTGAACCAGGAACTCTCGAAGATCGAGAAGCCCGCCGGGATCGCCAATCCCAAGGACTTCCGTAACGAGGTGGTGAAGTTCGCGTTGCGTGCCCGCGCCTCCCACGGAGGACGGAACCCGTCCTGGACGTCCTACGAGAAACTGCGCGAGGTAATTGAAAAGCGCATGTTCTCTCAGGTCGAGGACCTATTGCCGGTCATCAGCTTCGGGTCGAAGAAGGACTCCGATACGGAGAAGAAGCACGGGGACTTCCTCGAGCGGATGGTCTCGCGCGGCTACACCCAGCGCCAGGTCCGCCGCCTCGTCGAGTGGTACATGCGAGTCAACAAGGCCGGATAGCGGCGCCTTACGGAGATCTCTCGCGCGATGAACATCATCGATCGACGGCCGAATCCCAAAGGCAAAAGCCTTGCCAACCGGCAGCGCTTCATCGATCGGGCGAGAGGCGAGGTGAAGAAGGCGCTCGTCGACGCGTTGAAGCGGCGCAAGGTGGGCGAGACGGACGGCGGCGAGAAGATCTCGATCCCGAACCGCGGGATCGCCGAGCCGGTGTTCCACCGCGCTGCCCATGGCGGCAGGCGCGACTATGTCGTACCGGGAAACAAGAAATATGTCGTAGGCGACCGCATCGAGCGACCGCCTTCGGGCGAAGGCGGCGGCCGCGGCGCCAGCAACGAGGATGGCGGCGAGCAGGACGCGTTCGAGTTCGTGCTCTCGAAGGAGGAATTCCTCAACCTCTTCTTCGAGGATCTGGAACTCCCGGATCTCATCAAGACGCGGCTCAAGGAAACCGAGGCGACACAGCTCACCCGCGCCGGATATTCGGTCGCCGGCACGCCGGCAAACCTCAACCTGGTGCGCACCATGCGCAACAGCCTGGCGCGGCGCATTTCGCTCCACCGCCCGCGGCCGCATGAGCTCGCCGCGCTGGAGCGGCAGATCGAGGCGGCGCTCGCTGCCGACGACGCGGAAAGCGCCGGGCAGAGCAAGCTCGAACTCGAGCATCTCCAGCGTCGCGCCCGGCGCGTCGGCTTCATCGACCCCGTCGATGTCCGCTACAACCGCTTTGACCGGGTGCCAAAGCCAAACACGCAGGCGGTCATGTTCTGCCTTATGGACGTGTCGGGCTCGATGACCGAAGCGATGAAGGATCTCGCCAAGCGCTTCTTCCTGCTGCTGCATGTCTTCCTGACGCGGCGCTACAAGCAAGTCGACATCGTCTTCATCCGCCATACCAGCAATGCGCAGGAGGTGGACGAAGAAACCTTCTTCCATAGCCGAGAGACGGGTGGCACGATCGTCTCGACCGCGCTCGAAGAGATGATGCGGGTCGTGCGCGCCCGCTACAGCCCCGATAACTGGAACATCTATGCGGCGCAGGCCTCGGACGGCGACAACTATACCGAGGACAGCGATCGCTGCAGCCAGCTGCTCGGCGGCGAGATCCTACCGTTGAGCCAGTACTTCGCCTATATCGAGGTCGGCGCCGAGGCGACGTTGCGCCACGGCTTCCCCTCGCCGCCCACCGATCTCTGGCGTACCTACAGCCAGATCGCCGAGCAGCACCGCAATTTCGCCATGCGCAAGGTTGCGGATCAGACGCAGATCTTCCCGGTCTTCCACGAGCTTTTTGCCAAGCAGCGGGAGCACGCCTGATGGCCGCGGACGGAGGTATCGCGACGCCGAACCGGCTTCTTTTCGAAGGACCGGAATGGGATTTCGAGAAGATCCGCCGGGTTTACGGCGCGATCGAGGAGATTGCGCTCGGCGAGCTCGGTCTCGACGTCTATCCCAATCAGGTCGAGGTAATCACCTCCGAGCAGATGCTCGACGCTTACGCCTCGATCGGACTGCCGCTCATGTACCGGCACTGGAGCTTTGGCAAGCGCTTCGCCCGCGAGGAGGCGCTTTATCGCCACGGCCTCCAGGGCCTCGCCTACGAGATTGTCATCAATTCGAGCCCGTGCATCAGCTACATCATGGAAGAGAACTCCATGACGATGCAGGCGCTCGTCATCGCGCATGCCGCCTTCGGCCACAACCATTTCTTCAAGAACAACTACCTGTTCCGCCAGTGGACAGACGCCACCGGCATTCTCGACTATCTCACCTTTGCGCGCGATTTCGTCGCTCATGCCGAAGAGAGCCATGGCGCCGAGGCCGTGGAGCGTGTGCTTGACGCCGCGCATGCGCTGATGAACCACGGCGTCCACCGTTACGACCGGCCGGCGAAGCTCAACCTCGAAGATGAGCGGCGCCGCCAGGAAGAACGCCGCCGCCACTTCGAATCGAATTACGACGACATCTGGCGCACCGCCATCATCGGCGAGCAGCGCGATGAGGAGCAGGAGGGCCAGAGCCGCGAGAAGCGCCGAGCGGAGATACGCCGCAAGCTCGGGTTGCCCGAAGAGAACCTGCTCTACTTCCTCGAGAAGCGAGCACCGCGGCTCGAACCGTGGCAGCGCGAGCTGGTCCGCATTGCCCGCCACATCTCCCAGTATTTCTACCCGCAGAAGCAGACGCGGCTGCTCAACGAAGGTTGTGCCACCTTCTGCCACTACGAGATCATGACCCGGCTGCATGAGAAGGGCATGATCAGCGACGGTTCCTTCCTCGAGGTGCTGCACTCGCACACCGGCGTCGTGTCTCAGCCGGAATTCGACGACCGGCGCTATAACGGCATCAATCCTTACGCGCTGGGCTTCGCTATGATGCGCGACATCAAGCGCATCTGCCTCGAGCCGGAAGACGAGGACCGCGAGTGGTTCCCCGACATCGCCGGAAACGGCGATCCCTACGGCACGCTGCGGCACGCCTGGGCCAATTATCGCGACGAGAGCTTCGTCCTGCAGTATCTGAGCCCGCGGCTCATCCGCGAGTTCCGCCTGTTCAAGGTCCTCGACGAGGAGAGCGCCGACGCGCTGGTCGTCGATGCCATTCACGACGAGCGCGGCTATCGCGAGATCCGCCGCGCGCTGGCGCGCCACTACGATCTGGCGCGGCACGAGCCCGACATCCAGATCCGCGATGTCGATCTCGAAGGCGACCGCTGTCTCGTGCTGAGCCATGCTGTTCACGACGGCGTCTTGCTCGACGAGCCCAGCGCCAAGGCGGTGCTGGAGCAACTCGGCGAGCTTTGGCGCTACGGCATTCGGCTCGAGGAGGTCGATGCAGCGACCGACCGGATCGTCAAATCGCACGAGCTGCCGGCCCGGCTCTAAACCGGAACCCGCTTCCCTCCGCCCAGGATCAGCGCTGCCGCGGTCAGGTGCAGCGCCAGGGCCAGCATCAGCGGCGCAGCAAAACCGCCCGAGAAGTCGTGCAAGGCTCCGAAGACCGCCGGAGCGAAGCTGAAGAATGCCTGATTCACCGCGATCGCGAGGGCCACGACCCGGCCGAGATCGCCGGTAGCGAATTCGCGCTCGGCGATCAGCGGGGGCAGCGACACCAGATTTCCGAGCCCGAGGCCGAAGAGCACGCAGCCCGACAGCACCGACGCGCTCCCTTTCCCCAGCAACAGAAGGATCAGCCCGGCCGATTGGAGCGCGAAGTTGCCGGCGGCGGCGCGGCGCCGGTCGAGTTGGTCGATGAACGCGCCGAGCAGCAGCCGGCCAAGCACGGCGCAGGATGAGGTGAGGCTCACGGCTCCGGCGGCGCCCCCCTCGCCGAGCGTCGGCACGAGCAGGCTCACAAGGATGGCGACCAATCCGACCTGCGAAAAGAGGCCGAGCGCGAAGGCGCCCGAGAGCGTCAGGAAGCCGCGATGCCGGAAGAGCGTGCTTCGGCTCACCGGATCCGCCGAAGCGGCAGCGGCGCATGCGCCCGCCGACGCCACGTCGCCATCCGCGCCGAGGCCCATGCTTTCGGGTGTCGGCGCCAGATAGCGGCCGGCAAGCCACCACAGGAGAGCCAGCGTCACCGCGGCCACAGCGCTTGCCGCGCCCGGCAGACCCAGCCGGCCGATCAGCACGGTCCAGAGCGGCACGAACAGCACGCCGCCGATGCTCGCACCGTTGAAAGCGAGGCTGAGCGCGAGGCCGCGCCGGCGCCTGAACCACGGGGCAAGCATGGCATTGATCGCGGCACTGCTCGTCGCGGACCAGCCGATTGCGGTCAAGGTCGCGGCCACGAAGAGCTCCCAGGGAGCGGCCGCGAGCCCCCAGCCGAGAACGCCCGCGGCAAGTGCGAGAACGCCGCCGCGGGTCGTCGCCGCGAGGCCGAAGCGTCTATGGGCGTCGTCGAGACAGGCGACCAGCGCCGCGCTGACGAGATAATGCGCGGTGATGGCGGCCGAGATCAGCGAAAGCGGCCAACCGCGCGCGTCATGGATGGCATACAGGAAGACCGAGAGGCCATAAAAACCGATACCCCAGGCGAAGATTGCATAGGTGAACGCCGCGGCAACCACGTGCCACCCGAAGAAGCCGCTGCGACTCTCTGCCTGCGCCGTCGCCATCGGCACAGATCTAAAGGCGCGCGGCGCTTGCTTCTATCTGGAACAGTACGGCCGAAACCGAAGCTTCGCGCCTATTTGGGCTTCAGCGCCAGCGACGCCGAATTGAGGCAGTAGCGCAGGCCTGTGGGCGGCGGCCCATCCTCGAAGACATGGCCGAGATGGGCTTCGCAGCGACTGCACAAGACTTCGGTGCGGGACATGAAGAGGCTGCGGTCGGTCTCGGTTGCGACGCGATCGGCGGCGATCGGCGCCCAGAAGCTCGGCCAGCCCGTGCCCGAATCGAATTTCGTGCTGGAGTCGAACAGTTCCTGGCCGCAGCAGATGCAGGCATAGACGCCGGGAGTCTTAGTATCCCAATAGGCGCCGGTGAACGCGCGTTCCGTGCCCTTTCGACGGGCGATGCGGTACTGCTCCGGCGTGAGCTGCGCCCGCCATTCGGCGTCGCTTTTCTCGGGCTTGTCGCTCATCGATCGCCTCCTTCGCCAGCCAGCGCATCCTATCGCCGGCCCTGGGCCGCGCAAGACACCGGCATTTGCCCTCCGTTCCTCCCTCCCCTATGTCACCGTCTGGCGCCGCAGCCACAGGAGACCTCCCCGTGAGCGACGAGCAGAGCCCCGTCACGCGGTACCGTAGCAATCTGCGGGGCGAGATGGACAGCGCTGCGCTCTATCGCGCGCTCGCTGAGGCCGAGGCCAATCCGCAGCTGAAGCAGGTCTATACTCGCCTCGCCGCGGTGGAGTCGGCACATGCCGAATTCTGGCGCAAGCGTCTCTCCAAGATCGGCGCCGTCACCGGGCTGAGCCGCCCGTCCTGGCGCACACGCGCGCTCGCCTGGGCGGCGCGGCGCTTCGGGCCGGAGATCGTCCTGCCGCTGGTCAACAGCCTAGAACGCGCGGATTTCGACAAATACGATGCCCAGCCGGAAGCGGTTGCGGCGGGCCTGCCGCAGGACGAGCGGTCGCATTCGCGGGTGATCGCCGCGATGGCGCGGCCACCGCATGGCGGGCTTTCCGGCGGTGCGCTGGCGCAGCTCGAAGGCCGCCATCGCAGCGCCGGCGGCAATGCGCTGCGTGCCGCCGTGCTGGGCGCCAATGACGGTCTCGTCTCCAATCTCAGCCTGGTCATGGGCGTTGCCGGCGCCGATTTCTCCAGCCATACCATCCTGGTCACGGGCCTTGCCGGGCTCATCGCCGGCGCCTGCTCGATGGCGATGGGTGAATGGCTCTCGGTCAACAGCTCACGCGAATTCTATCAGCAGCAGATCGCCGTCGAAGGCGCGGAACTGACCGAGTTTCCGGAGGAGGAAAAACAGGAGCTGTCGCTGATCTACCAGGCCAAGGGCCTGTCGGAGCCGCAGGCAAAGCTGCTGGCCGAGCGCCTCATCGGCGATCGCGATACGGCGCTCGACACGCTCGCGCGCGAGGAGCTGGGCATCAATCCCGAAGAACTCGGCGGCTCCGCGTGGACGGCGGGTGCGACGTCGTTCCTGCTTTTCGCCGGCGGCGCCATCATCCCGGTCCTGCCGTTCTTTGCGCTTACCGGCATCAACGCCGCCGGCACCAGCCTCGCGCTGAGCGCTGCGGCCATGTTCGCAATCGGCGCCGGCACGACGCTCTTCACCGGTCGCGGCGTGCTGTTCTCCGGGCTGCGGCAGCTCGCCATCGGCATCGCGGCTGCCGGCGTCACCTACGGTGTGGGCAAGGTGATCGGGGTGTCAATCGGCGGCTGATCAGTGAGCATAGAGGCCGCAATTGTGGCCGCCCGATGTGGCACAGCTCTGCAGCCGGTTCCAGTCGTGGAACTGAACGAGCAGCTCATAGCCGAGAAACGCCGCAAGGGCCGCGGCGAGCAGGGCGATGAACTTCAGTCGATCGGGTGTCATGGGCGCCGGCCAATATGGAAAGAATCTGGCGTCGCGGCATGTTGCGCTATGCCACGATCCTGCACAAGCCGCTTCGGCGGCGAACGCAGGGGTATCGCCTTCCGCCGCACGCGCAGCGCCGCCGCGGAAGTAGCAGGCGAGCGCTCGGCGCCGCCGGGCGCCGGTTTCCTCGCGGCGAGGGTTCGCTCTATGCTCGCTTTGCCGGGTCGCCGGACCCCGCCCCGGCGGCGGGTGAGAAGGAGGACCGGTCAGCGAGGAGGAAACACATGCGGCTGGTGTCGTTTGACGAAGGGGGCGCAGCCAGGCTGGGCGTGCTCCAGGGCGAGATGGCGGTCGATCTCGCGCGCGCAGCGCCGCAGCTGCCGCGTGATCTGCTCGGCCTGATCCGTTCCGGCTCGGATGCCTTTGCCGCCGCCGCAGAAGCCGGCCGCAAGGCGAAAGCAGAGACGCTGCGACCGCTCGCGGAGCTGCGCTACCGCGTGCCGCTGGAAAATGCCGGAAAGATCATCTGTCTCGGCCTCAACTATGTCGACCACGCCGCCGAAGGCGGTCACGCCAAGCCGGAATATCCGAGCTTCTTCCTGCGTTGCGCCACCTCGCTGGTCGCCCATGGCGAGCCGATGTGGCGGCCCCGGGCCTCGATCAAACTCGACTACGAGGCGGAGCTGGTCGCCGTGATGGGCCGTCGGGCGCGGCACGTTCGCGCCGCCGACGCGCTCGGCTATATCGCCGGCTATTCCTGCTTCAACGACGGGTCGGTGCGCGATTATCAGCGCAAGACCTCGCAATGGACCATCGGCAAGAATTTCGACCGTACCGGCGGATTCGGTCCGCATTTCGTCACCGCCGATGAACTGCCGCCCGGCGCCGCCGGGCTGTCGATCCAGTCGCGGCTCAACGGCGCAGTGATGCAGAACGCCAACACCAGCGACATGCTCTTCCCCGTAGCCGAGACGGTGGCCCTGCTGAGCGAGTGCCTGACGCTCGAGCCCGGCGACCTCCTGGTCATGGGAACACCTGCCGGAGTGGGCCATGCCCGCAATCCGCCGGTGTGGATGAAGGCCGGCGATACCATCGAAATCGCCATCGAAGGCGTCGGCCTGCTCAGCAACCCGATCGTCGACGAGCCCTAGGTGAATCCGCGCGGCGAATTCGCCCAGAGGAACCCTGCCCGCTCAGCGTGGCGTCGCGTCGCCGCTTTCGACCATGACCGTCTCCACCTCCCCAGCGCCGTTGCGGCGAAAGGCGGCGGCGGCGTCATACTCGGGCGAGCGAAAACAGGCGACGCCCTGCTCCAACGTGGGAAACTCGATCACCACGAAGCGGTGGAACTTGTGCGGCCCCTCCATGATCTCGTAGCTGCCGCCACGCGCCAGCACCTTGCCGCCATATTTGGCGATGATGGTAGGCACGAGATCGGTATACTTCTTGTATTCGACCGGATCGATGATCCGGGACCGGGCTACCCAATAAGCCGGCATGTCCTTCTCCCGTCGGCTGAAAGGGCGCTATTAGACCGCGACATCGGAGGCTTTGCCATGCCGCTTTCGCATCTCGAGCACTTTCTCGTGCAGTCGGCCGATCTCGAGGCGACCAAGGATTGGTATGTCCGCGTGCTCGGCCTGCGCGAGGGGCCGCATCCTGATTTCGGCCTGCCGGTCTATTGGCTCTATATCGGCGAGCGCGACGTGCTGCACCTCACCCAGGGCGGGTCCGGCGTCTCCGAGAACCGCAGGCGCTATCTCGGCCAGGAATCCGAAGCGACACAGGGCTCCGGCGTCGTCGACCACGTTGCCTTTCGCGCCAGCGGCCTTGATGAGATGATTGCGCATCTGCGGCACCTCGGCATTGCCTTCAAGGAGCGGCAGGTCGACAATCAGGGGCTCTACCAGCTCTTCTTGTTCGATCCCAATGGCGTCAAGATCGAGCTCAACTTCGCGGCGGCGGAAGCCAAGGGCCGGCGTGCCGAGGTGATGGCGTCGGATTTCCGCTAGACCGAAGCGCGCGGCTGCCTGCTAGTCCTTCGCGCGGCCCGCTGCGCCGCGCGGCGGCCCTGCCTCGGCGATCTCGCTAACCAGCTTCTCGGTGATCGCATCGCCGAAGGATTTGAAATCCTGCACCACGAGCAGGAAGCCGCCGGGACCGCCGACCACGTTCTCCTGATAGTAGTTCGGCAGCCCGCCCGGCGGTTGGGTATGGGCGAAATAGCCGGGATTGGGATGCTCGTTGATGATGGCGAGCCCGTTGATGGTGATGCCGGCCGCCAGCGCATCGGCGTGCGCATCGGCAAGCGGACGGCCGGAATTATTGGTGCCGTCTCCGGAGACGTCGACGACGCGGCGCTCCGGCGTCGCGCCCAGCTTGGCGAAATAGGCGCGGCTGAAATCGAGCGCCGCGCTGATCGAGGTGCGGCCGACGAAGGAGCGCGGCGCCTTAAGCAGCGTCGCGGCGAAGCCGGCGGCCGTCTCGCCGTCGCGCACCACCGTCCAGTCCGCCACCACCTGCTGCTCGTCCGGCCCCGACCATTCGATGAAGCAGATGGCGACTGCGCTATGCGGGCCGCCCGCAATCGCCCGCAGCACGCGAGGATTGGTGACGGCAGCGGCATAGCCCTGACGCTGCAGCTTGAATTCGTCGTCATCGACGCTGCGCGATACGTCGGCGGCAAAGACCAGCGCGACATCGACGGACTCCGCATGCGCTTGCCGCGGAAGCACCGCGAAAGCCGCAAAGAACACCGCCGCCAGGATCGAGCGCATCGGCGCCTCCCCGGGGTCTCACAGTTCCAGCATAAGCTCGCCTCCCCGCCGGGGGAAGCGCGGGGCTGCCGCGCCTTGGGCAATAGGCTATAGCAGGTGAATGGCACTAACCGATCTCGCGATCTGGTCGACCACGCTGCCCGTGGCCGAGGCACTGCCCGAGGTCGAGGCGGCGCTCGCCCGCAGCGGCGCCGCGGTGCTCCAGGCGCCGCCCGGCGCGGGCAAGACGACACTGGTGCCGCTGGCGCTGCTCGATGCGGCGTGGCTTGGCGGCGGCCGCATCGTGATGCTGGAGCCGCGGCGGCTGGCTGCACGCGCGGCGGCTCGGCGGATGGCCGACATGCTCGGCGAGGCGGTCGGCCAAACCGTGGGCTATCGCACGCGCCTCGACACCCGCATCGGCCCCCGAACGCGGATCGAGGTGGTGACCGAAGGCATTTTGCTTCGGCTCATCCAGGACGACCCCGCGCTCGACGGCATCGGTCTTCTCGTCTTCGACGAGTTCCACGAGCGCAATCTCGATGGTGATCTCGGCCTTGCGCTGGCGCTGGAGACCCGCCGCCATCTGCGGCCCGAGCTGCGGCTCCTCGTGATGTCCGCGACGCTGGAGGTAGAGCGCGTGGCGCAGCTCATCGGCGACGCATCGGTGGTGAGCAGCGCCGGCAAGAGCTTTCCGGTGGCGCTGCGCTATCTCGAGCGTCCGGCGCCAGACCGGCTCGAGCGAGCAGTCGCCGCCGCCATCTGCCGCGCTCTCGCCGACAATGATGGGAGCCTGCTGGCCTTTCTGCCGGGTGGTGGCGAGATCCGCCGCGTCGCGCGTCTCGTCGAGGAGTTCGCGCAACCGCCCGAACTCATCGTGGCGCCGCTCTATGGCGATCTGTCGCAAGGCGCACAGGACGAGGCCATTCGTCCGGCGCCCGCCGGCGCGCGCAAGATCGTGCTGGCCACAGCGATCGCCGAGACCAGCCTCACCATCGAGGCCATCCGAATCGTCATCGACAGTGGCTTGATGAGGGTGCCGCGCTTCGATCCCGCGAGCGGCATGACGCGCCTCGATACGGTGCGCGTCTCGCAAGCCTCGGCCGAGCAGCGGCGCGGCCGCGCCGGACGGCTCGGACCCGGCATCTGCTACCGGCTTTGGCCCGAAGCGGAGCAGGCGCTGCTGCGGCCCTATACCGCGCCCGAGATCCTCGAGGCCGATCTGGCACCGCTCGCGCTCGAGCTTGCGCGCTGGGGCGCAGCCGATCCCCCCGCGCTTTCCTGGCTCGACGCGCCGCCGGCCGCAGGCTTCGCCCAGGCGCGCGCCCTCCTGGGGGAACTCGGCGCGCTCGACGCTTCGGGCCGCATCACCGCCCATGGTACGGCAATGGCGCGGCTCGCGCTTCATCCGCGGCTCGCGCACATGGCGCTCTCCGCACGCGAGCGCGGCTGGGGCGTCATCGCCAGCGAAATCGCCGCCTTGCTCGCCGAGCGCGATATCCTGCGCGCGACGCCCGGCCATCGCGACGCCGACATGCGGCTGCGCATCGAATTGCTGCGCGAGCGCGGCGAAGCACGCCACCTTCCGCCGGGTCTGTCGCTCGAGCGAGGCGCGGCAGAGCGGGCGCGCCAGACGGCGAGGCTGCTGCAGCGCCAGCTTGACCTGCGTGGCGACGACGCCTCGCCGCCCGGCACCGCCGGGCGGGTCCTGGCGCAGGCCTATCCCGACCGCATCGCTCAGCGCCGATCCGGCGCGGTCGGGCAATTCCTGCTCTCCAACGGCCGCGGCGCCGAGCTGCCAACGACCGATCTGCTCGCCGCCGAGGAGTTCCTTGCCGCGGCCGAGCTCGACGGCGAGCGGCGCCTCTCCCGCGTCTTCCTTGCCGCGCCGCTCAGCCGCGCGGAGATCGAGGAGGATTTCGCCGCACAGATAGAGACGGTCGAGACCATCGCTTGGGACAGTCGCGCGCAGGCGGTCATGGCGCGACGTCAGGAGCGGCTCTTCGCCTTGGTGCTGAGGGATGAAGCGCTCGCGATCCCGCCGCCCGAGCGGGTTGCTGCCGCGCTTCTTCAGGGCATCCGCGAACTCGGCCTCACCGTGCTGCCGTGGAGCCCGGAGGCCGAGAAGCTGCGGGCGCGTGTGCAGTTCCTGCGGCGGCTCGAGAGCAAAACCGAGTGGCCCGATCTCGACGACGAGGCGCTGCTTGCCGGGCTTGAGGAATGGCTAGGACCCTATCTCGGCGGCATCACGCGCAGGACGCAGCTCGAGCGGCTCGACCTCAACGAGATTCTGCGCGCGCGGCTCAGCTTCGAGCAGCTTCGTGCGCTCGATAAGCTAGCGCCGACCCATGCGACGGTACCGAGCGGCTCGCGCCTGCCGATCGACTATGGCGGCGAGGCGCCGGTGCTCGCGGTACGCCTGCAAGAGATGTTCGGCGCCGCGGAGACGCCGAGGATTGCCGGCGGGCGCGTTCCCTTGCTGCTGCACCTGCTTTCACCGGCCGGACGTCCGCTGCAGGTGACGCGCGACCTGACCGGGTTCTGGCGCGGCAGCTATCCGGCGGTGCGCGGCGAGATGCGTGGCCGTTATCCGAAGCATCCCTGGCCCGAGGATCCGATCATCGCGCCGCCGACGGCGCGGGCGAAACGCAAGACACCGTAAGACCGGACGCCCGCGCCTACTCGTCGATCTGCGCGCCATCTTCATAGAAGGGATAAGGCCCGGCATAGCGGCCGATCACCGCGGTGTGGCTGACGAAGCCGCCCTCCTTCCAGAGATGCAGCTGATAGCCCGGCGGCTCCAGGATGAAGACCGGAGGGCCGTTGGGGCTCAGATCGAGCGCCACCTGATGCGCGGTGCTGGGTGCCGTGCTGGCGATGGCGCGGCGGCCGATCGGCGCCTGGATCGAGCGGTGCAGATGCCCGCACAGGACACGCTCGACCTGCGGATGGCGCGCGAGGATCTGGGCGAAGCGCTCGGCGCCGTCCAATCCGACCCGATCCATATGAGCGATCCCGGTGGCGAAAGGCGGGTGGTGCATGATGATAAGCGTCGGCCGATCGGGCGCCTGCGCCAGCGAACGGTCGAGCCAGTCGAGCCGCTCCTCGCAGAGCCGGCCGCCGGGCTCGCCCGGAATCACCGTGTCGAGGCCGATCAGGCGCACCGGATAGTCCTCGACGGCGTATTGGAGAAAGCCCGTCTCGGGCAGATACCCCTCGGGGCGAAAAGCCTGCCGCATCGCCTCGCGCTCGTCGTGATTGCCGGGAATGAGGTAGATCGGCTTGCCGAGCGGCGCGAGCAGCTCGCGCAGCAGCGCGTATTCCTCGGGCCGGCCGAAATCGGTGAGATCGCCGGTGCCGACGACGATGTCCGGGGCAGGATCGAGAGCGGCCACCGCCTCGACCGCGCTGCGCAGGCAGGAAGCGGTATCGATGACGCGGTACGCGATCTTGCCGCGAGCCTTGATGTGGAAGTCGGTGATCTGCGCAATAAGCATCGGAGCCTCACAGGGCCAGGAGCGCGTCGGGGCAGGCCGGGTCAACTTGCTGGCGCAATGATATTTCAGGGGCGGCGCCTAAGCTAGCTGCGGCCGCGGAGGGTATGGCATTCGCCGGGGCTTGGGCCTATGGTTCGCCCCCTTCGGTCCCGGGGAGGGCCCGGCTTGCGCGGGTCGCGACGGAAGAACGAGTAATGGTGCATACCACCGCGAACGGCACACCCTCAGCCACGGAGAAGGCGCGCCAGAGTCTGGTTATCGGCGCGCTCGGAGTGGTCTACGGCGACATCGGTACGTCGCCGCTCTACACGGTGAAGCAGTGCTTCGAGGACGTGCACCACGTCACTCCGACGGCGGTGTTGGGCGTCCTGTCGCTGATCGCCTGGGCACTCTTCATCGTCGTCACGCTGAAATACGTCATCGTCATCATGCGCGCCGACAACCGCGGGGAGGGCGGCATCCTCGCACTCACCGCTTTGGCGCTGCGCGCCACCGGCCGCGGCTCCACGGCCTATGGCTGGATCCTCGCGGCGGGGCTGGTCGGCGCGGCGCTCTTCTATGGGGACGGCGTCATCACCCCGGCGATCTCCGTGCTCTCCGCCGTGGAAGGCCTCAAGGTCGCCACGCCGCTTTTCGAGCCCTACATCCTCCCCATCACCATCGTGCTGCTGGGCGGGCTCTTTATGCTGCAGCGCGGCGGCACCGCCCAGATCGGCGGCTTCTTCGGGCCAGTCATGGTGCTTTGGTTCGTCGTCATTGCCCTGCTCGGCGCCCTCGAGATCGCCCATAACCCGCGCATCCTCTTTGCGCTCAACCCGGTCTACGGGCTCAGCTTCTTCGTCGCCGACCCGCCCCGCGGCTTCGTTCTGCTGGGAGCGGTCGTGCTGGCGGTCACCGGCGCCGAGGCGCTCTATGCCGATATGGGCCATTTCGGCGCGCAGCCGATCCGCCGCGCCTGGCTTTACTTCGTCTTCCCGGCGCTGTTGCTCAATTATTTCGGCCAAGGAGCGCTGCTCATCAGCGCGCACGATCCGCAGGCGATCCAGCGCGTGCTGGAAAATCCGTTCTATCGCCTGGCGCCGGGCTGGTCGCTCTATCCCCTCGTCATCCTCGCCTCGGCGGCAACCATCATCGCCTCTCAGGCGGTCATCTCCGGCGCCTTCTCGATGACCCGTCAGGCGGTGCAGCTCGGCTACCTGCCGCGCCTCGAGGTGCGCCACACTTCCGAGCAGGAGATCGGCCAGATCTACGTCCCGCGCGTCAACCTCCTGCTGCTGATCGCGATCATCGGGCTGGTGCTGGGCTTCCGCTCGTCCGACAATCTCGGCGCCGCCTATGGCATCGCCGTCACGGGCACGATGAGCATCACCACCGTGCTTGCTCTCGTTTACATGTACGGCGTGCGCCAGTGGAATCCGGCGCTCGCCGCCTTGCTCTTCGGCTTCTTCCTCACCGTCGACCTCGCCTTCTTCGGCGCCAATCTGCTGAAGGTCGAGGAAGGCGGCTGGTTCCCGCTGGTCGTCGCAGCCCTCGTCTATACGATGATGACCACATGGCGTTCCGGGCGGCGCGTGCTGCAGCGGGAGCGCGAACGGGACGCGCTGCCGCTCGAGACCTTCATCAGCACGCTGCGTCCCGGCCGGCCGCCGCGCGTTCCCGGCACCGCGGTGTTCATGACCGGCAACATCAGCGTAGTGCCGAACGCTCTGCTCCACAATCTCAAGCACAACAAGGTGCTGCACGAGCGGGTCGTGCTGATGACGGTGCAGACCGAAGACATTCCCCATGTCGCCGACGAGCAGCGCCTCGAAATCCGCCATCTCGAGCAGAACATGCACACTATAACGCTGCACTATGGCTTCATGGATCAGCCCAACATCCCGCGTGCGCTGGCCCAATGCCGGGTCATGCAGTTTCACTTCAACCTGCTCGAGACTTCGTTTTTCGTCGGCCGCGAGAAGCTTGTCGCCGGCAAGCGCGCCCGCCTCTGGGTCTGGCGCAAGCGCCTGTTCATCATGCTCTCCAACACCATGCTGGATGCGACCGAATTCTTTCGCATCCCGACCAATCGCGTCATCGAGCTCGGCGGCCAGATAGAGATCTGAGCGCCGCCTTCGCATCCCGCGGTTGTGTCAATTCTTCGTGCCGCGAGTGTGGCCGAACTTTGTCTCTGCCCATCCGTTCTTCCTTTAGCGCCGGCGCCTTCGCGACGCCGGGAGTCGCACGGTCAATGAGGAATGAGCTATGCCCTTCGACGGTACCGGCTACGAAGGCCGCATCGAGGCCCTCGACAAGATGGACAAGGTCATCGATCTGCTGGCCCGCGAGGATCGCTGGTGCAAACAACAGCTGCGGTCCTATGACGGCCGGCGCTGCATCCTCGGCGCCATGATGGCAGCGGATGCGACGATTGCTCTGAAAGAGCCGATCCTGCTGGCAATCAAGCAGGTTACCGGGCGCGATTACCTGCGGATCGAGATGTTCAACGACCATCCGCTGACCACCCATGGCCTGGTGTTGCGGGTGCTCAACCAGGCCCGCGAGAACATCGTCCTGGGGGTCGTGGAGCGGACACCGGTCCCGGCATCGGCAAGCGCCGGCACGTGGTTTGCCGGGTCGCTGAAGCCGCTCGCGCGGCTGCGCCAGCTTTTCGGCTAGCCCGCCCGACCGCCGCAGTCCCCGCCGTGGCGGCGGGGGCCGCGTCCGGCGGCCCGCCGGTTGGTGTGACGCGGTCGCCCGCCCGCTAGCGGGCGTGGCGGCTCGCATTGCAGCCATGCGCGGCCTGCTCGGCCTTGGCGGCCGATGGGGCGGGCCTGATGCGCGCCCTCCTCAGCGATTACCCAGCCGGGCTGATGTACCTCCTTGCCGCGCTGATCGCGCTTGCGCCCACCGCACTGCCGCGGACGGTTTTCGCCGAAGCGGTCGGCGAGCAGGCTTAGTGCTCGGCGCCGCCGTGAGCCGGTGTGGTGCGCAACGGCAGCTCCTTCAGGAAGGCGGAGATCACCACGCTCACCGCGGTCAGCACCGCGCTAATGGCAAAGACCAGGTGAAACGCCGACACCAACGCGGGCATGAGCAGCGCATGCTGCGCCGGCGTCAGATGCGCCGCCGCATCAGGTCCGCTTTGCAGCACCTCGACGCCGAGCGCGCCGCCGGCAACCGCCAGGCCGCGGGCGAGCGCCGCCAGGAATACCGACCACAGGATGGCCGCGCCGAAAGAGCCGCCGAGCGAACGGAAAAAAGCGACAGTGGCGGTCGCAACGCCGATATCGCGCGGCTCCGTGGCATTCTGCACCGCCACCAGCATCACCGGCATGGATGAGCCGATGCCGGTGCCGAGCAAGCCCATATAGGCCATTGCGGTCGTCGGCGCGCTCGTTGCGTCCATCGTCGCCAGCAGCGCGAAAGCCAGGGTGCTGGCGGAGAGTCCGATCAGGGGATAGGCCTTGTAGCGGCCGGTGCGCCGCATGAGCTGGCCGGCGGTATAGGCGCCCACTACCGTCCCCGCCATCAGGGGGATCAGCAGCACGCCTGAATCGCCCGCACCGACGCCGGTGACCAGCTGCAGGAACACCGGCAGCAGGACGACGCCGCCGAACATGGCCATCGCGACGATGAAACTCGCGAGGTTGGCGGTGCGGATCAGCCCGCTGGCGAAGAGGCGCGGCGGCAGCACCGGCTCTGGCGCACGCAGCTCCTGCAGAATCACCGCGGCGATGAGCAGCGGCGCGACCGCGATCATCGTCAACAGCGTGGGCGACGTCCAGGCGTAGCTGATGCCGCCCCAAGTAAAGATCAGCAGCAGGTCGGTCACCGCGAGGGTGAGCAGCGCGGCGCCCAGATAGTCGATCCGGCGGCGGGTGCGGGGTGTCACCAGTGCGGCGAGCGCCCGGCGGCAAAGGATGAACGCGGCAATGCCGACCGGCAGGTTGATCCAGAATACCCAGCGCCAGCTCAGATAATCGACGAAAATGCCGCCCAGCACGGGCCCGCCGACGCTCGCGGTCGCCCAGACGCCGCTCAGATAGGCCTGATACCGGCCGCGCTCGCGCGGCGAGATGACATCGGCAATGATCGCCTGCGCCATGCTGATGAGGCCGCCGCCGCCCAACCCCTGAAGCGTGCGTGCGGCGATGAGTTCGGGCATGGTTTGCGCAAAACCGCAGAGCAGCGAAGCGGTGACGAAGATGAGAATTGCGATCTGCAGCATCGCCCGGCGCCCGAAGAGATCGCTGAGCTTGCCGTAGATCGGCGTCGATGCGGTCGAGGTCAGCAGATAGCCGGCGACGATCCAGGACAGGTGCTCGAACCCGCCAAGCTCGCCGGCGATCGCCGGCAGCGCAGTCGCGACGATGCTTTGGTCCAGCGCGGCGAGCGCCATACCAAGCAAGATCCCGCTCAGGATCGTAAGGATCTCGCGATGGCTGAAGGACCGGGCCTGGACGGCGCCGGACTCGATCATGGTGACTCCCGCTCCACGAGGCGCATAGCTAACGCAAAGCCGCGACACCTCCAAGTCCGCAGGATGAGCAGCAACCCTGCCGGCGGAAAAGCCGATGTCCCCAGCCGCGCGAGGGAATAAGATCGCAGTTGCCGGGGTCTACCCGGCCATGGATGGGTCGCGGGGGCTTCCATTGGCAGCTGAGACGACGCGCCGGCGCTTCGACGAGGTGGCGCTGCCGCATCTCGATGCAGCCTACAACCTGGCGCGCTGGCTTACCCGCAACGATGCCGACGCTGCCGATGTCGTGCAGGAGGCAGTGCTGCGGGCGCTCACCTATTTCGACGGCTATCGCGGCGGTAACGGCAAGGCCTGGCTGCTTGCCATCGTGCGCAACACGTGCTTCCGCTGGCTCGAGCGCAACCGCCCGGCCGGTGTGATGCCGCTTTCCGTCGAGGCCGAGGCGGAACTCGACGCTGCGACCGCCCGGCCCGAATTCGACGCCCCACCCGACCCGGAGGCGCTGCTGACACGACGGCGCGACGCGGCGCTCCTCAACGAGCTCGTCGCCGAGCTGCCGCCGCTCTTTCGCGAGATCCTGGTGCTGCGCGAGCTGGAGGAGCTGTCCTATCGCGATATCGGCGAGGTATTGGGCGTGCCAATCGGGACCGTGATGTCCCGGCTGGCGCGGGCGCGCGGGCTGCTGAAGGAAGCCTGGGCGCGGCGCGGCGCGCAAGGAGCAAACCATGGACTGTGACGACCTGCGCGCCCTGGTGCAGCGCTACGTCGATGGCGAGCTCGCGCCGGAGCTCCGTGCCGAGGCCGAGACGCATCTCGGCGGCTGCGCCGATTGCCGCCGGCTGGCGGAGCAGCAGCAGCGCTGGCGCCAGGCGGTGCGCGGCGCCCTCTCCTATCATCGCGCACCCGAGACCCTGCAGCGGAGCGTGGCGGCGATGGCGGCGCGCGCGGACCGGCCCGCTCCCCGCGCGCACTGGCGCGGTTGGGCGATGGCGGCCTCGATACTGCTCTCGGTCGCGCTCTCCTCAGGCGTCACGACCTATCTCGTCGCCCCCTCGCCGCAACAGCCGGTGATGCAGGAGGTCGTGGCAAGCCACGTCCGCTCGCTGATGGCCGATCACCTGACCGATGTCGCCTCGTCGAATGAACACACCGTGAAGCCCTGGTTTCACGGCAAGCTCGATTTCGCGCCACCGGTCGAGGATCTCGCGGCCCACGGCTTTCCACTGATCGGCGGGCGGCTCGACTATCTCGACCGGCAGGCTGTGGCGGCCCTGGTCTATCGGCACGCGCAGCACCCAATCAACCTTTTCGTCTTTCCGTCGCCCGGGCCGGACACGCCCGTCTCTTCGGCGGTCGAGAACGGCTACAACATCCTGCATTGGCGCTCGGGCGACATGATGTTCTGGGCGGTGTCGGATCTGGAGGCGCGGGAACTGGCGAATTTCGCGCGGCTGATGCGCCATCCAGGGTGATTTATGACCGGCTTGTGCAAGCCGGCCGCGGGGGCTAAGCCCCTGCGCATGGACCCCGCAGACAGCGCCAGCGAAGGCGGTAAGCTCCACGTCAGCACCTTGCTGATCGCCTCGGAGCGGGCGCTCACCAACGCGCTCGACGAGCTCGGCTTCGCCGAGGATGACGACCGCGTTATCCAGCATGAGGGGAGGCTTGCCTTCCTGACCTGCAGCCATGATCCCGACTGCGATGATCTCTTTGCGCTGATTTCCGAGCTGGCGGCCCGCGGCGAGACCTGGGAGCTGCAGTTTCGGGTCGATACTGGCGAAGGCCGCGCCGTGTTCCAACGCCTGGCGCGCCACCAGCCGGTGGAGGCGCTCGACGCCGAGCTGCCGCCCGAGACCGAGGAAGCGGAAAAGGAACTTCCGGTTCACGATCTCGACGAGGATCGTGGGCGAGCCGGCCTCAAGAAGGCGCTCAACCGGGTCGACCCTGCCAGCGTCTTCGCCACCATCCGCTCCGGACCTGGCGGCCGGGCCACCGCCGTGGTTCTCCGCCGCAACCCGCGCCGGGCGTTGGCCATGGCGGCCGCCAATGACGAGGCGAGCCTGCGCGCGGCCATCCGCGAGATCTTGCCGAACGTCATGTTCTCGGTGGCGATGAAGCCTCCCGGTTGAGAACGCCTGCCACCCACCAGCGTTTAGGCATGGCGGGCATGGCAGAACTCAAGGACAAGGTCTCCAACGCGCTCGGCGAGACGCGCACGCTCGTTCTGGGCGCCGAGATTTTGCTCGGATTCCAGCTCAACACCGCTTTTCAACCGAGTTTCGCTCGGCTGACCCGGCATGCCCGATCGCTCAACTTGGCTGGGCTCTCGGCGAGGACGACCGCGGTGGCGGGTCCGAGATGACGCGAGCCAACAATTTTGACGCGTTGCGCCTCCTTGCCGCATCCTCCGTTATCTTCTCGCATTCCTTTCTCATCGCCGAAGGCACGCAGGACCACGAGCCGCTGATCCTGCTTACGGGACGCCAGAGTATTCTCGGGCTGGCCGGCGTTTTCGTGTTCTTCGCCATCAGCGGCTTTCTCGTCACCGAAAGCTTCGAGCGGTCACCTTCGGCGCTCGCCTATCTGCTGAAGCGCCTGCTGCGCATTTTTCCCGGACTTGTCGTCATGCTCGTCGTCTCCGCCTTCATCATCGGCCCGCTGGTGACGACGCAGCCGCTCGGCGAGTATCTGCACCGCCCGCAGGTCTACGGCTACGTGCTCGGCAACACGCTCCTCAACCTCACCGTCCACGAATTGCCGGGCGTGCTCTTCGTCAAAAACCCGGTCGGGCTCGAGGTCAACGGCTCGCTATGGACGTTGCGGTACGAGTTCATGATGTACGTGATGGTGATGGTGCTCGGCTCGCTGCGCCTGCTGAGGCCGAGCGTGCTGATCGGCCTGCTGGCGCTCGGCCTTGCCTGTTTGCGCTGGGACGCCCTCGGCGTGCTCGGCACCTGGGGCTGGCTCCTCGGCTTCTTCGCCATCGGCATGCTGCTCTACACCCTGCGCGATACCGGCATCTTCGACGGGCGCATCGCGCTCGCTGCGCTCGCCGGACTGGTGTTGAGCGTGCCGCTGCGGCAGTTCATCGAGCTGTTTCCGCTCTTCGGCGGCTATCTGGCGATCTATCTTGCGACCGATCGGCGCCTGCCGGTCTTGCCGGCAACGCGCTTTGGCGATCTTTCCTACGGGCTTTACATCTATGGCTGGCCGATCGAAGCCATCGTCATGCATCTGAGCGGCGGGCGCGCGGCGTGGTGGCAGGTCTTCCTGATCTCGCTGCCGCTCGCGGCGGCGGCGGCATTTCTTTCCTGGCGCTTCGTAGAGGAGCCGATGCTGCGGCTGAAGCCGCGGCGCGCCGGAATGCGCGACATCTCCGAAAGGGCAGCGCGCGTGCTGCCGCCGCCGGAACGGGTTCGCCGAGCGGGGTGAGCCGCCCGACCCGGCACCCGCTCCCTGCCGCGGCGGGGGACCGGCGGCAGGGAGCGGCCACCCGCTACTGCACGACGATCGTGCCCTGCATGTGCGGATGGATTGAACAGAAGTATCGGTAAGTACCGGGATCCCTGAAGGTAAAGGTGAAGCTCTCGTCGGTGTCGAGGGCCTGCGACGCGAAGGCCTTGGGATCGCGCTCGCTCGTCACCGTATGCGGTTCGTCATCCTGGTTGATCCAGGTGACCGTCGTGCCACGCGGCACGGTGAGCACCGCCGGGGCAAATGCAAAACCGCTGATCCTCACCTCGCCGGGCGATGGCGCGGCGGCGGCCCGGTGAAGCACCGGCCAGGCCGCACCCAGAAGCACCAGGGCGAGCGCCGCCGCCAGACTCGAACGCCGGCGCCTGCTGAACCAACTGCGCATGATCTGCCACTCCTCACGAGGTGAGAGTGGTGTCGGTCAGCGTGACGCCCTGCTCGCGCACGATGTCGACGCGGCGCAGGCCGAGCATGGATTTGAGCTGATCGGCCTCCACCTTGAGCGGACCCGGGCTTGCCCCTGGCGTGTCGGGCGCGGCCTGGGGGAAAGCGGTCGAATAGGCGGTGCGCAGGGTGATGGTGCCTTCGACCTTCTGGATCACCTGGTGGATATGACCGTTGAGAACGGTTACCGAACCGAAGCGCTTCAGATAGGCGAGCGCCGGCTCGGCGTCGTCGGTGCCCCAGCCCCAGTTGCGCGAGACCAGCCAGAGCGGCATGTGCGCGAAGACGACGATCGGCGTGCTGGCGCTCTTGCCCTTGAGATCGTCCTCGAGCCACTCGATCTGCTCGGGTCCGAGATAGCCGAGTCCGCCCGGCCGCAGATTGACGACATTGATGAGGCCGATGAAATGCACGCCGCCCTGGTCGAAGCTGTACCAGCCGCCGGTGCCCTTGGCCCGCCCGAAGCGCTCGAAGAAAGATTTGCCGTTGTCATTGATCGTGTCGTGCTCGCCCGGCACGTAAAAGATCTCGAGATTTGCGGCTTTCAGCAACTGCGCCGCCATGTCGAATTGCTCCGGCTTAGTGAGGTGGCTCACATCGCCGGTGTGGATCATCATCGCCGGGCGCTCGGCTCCGGCGCGGACGAGCGCTTCCTGCAAGGTCTTGCCCGGTTCGGGATTGACCGCGCCCTTAAAGCCGATATGCGTATCGCTGATCTGCACGAAGCTGAAATCGCCAGGGGTGGCGGCCAGCGCGTCTCCGGCCAGGCTGAGCGGGCGCGGCACGCCGCCGACCACCGTCCAGAGCACCCCGGCACTGCCATACATTGCGCATTTCAGCAGCCGGCGGCGCGTGGGGTCGGCTAGCTCACGTCCATCGGGCATCGTCATCTCCTTCCTTGGCCACCGTCACGGTGGGTCGAGGAGGAGATTCGCCGCGCGTCCCGATTATTCGCGGCGAGACGAGAAAATTTTTAGGGAATAAAAGCGCCGCTGTCGTGATCCAGTCGGGAATTGACTCCACGGAGGGTGACGCCGCCCCGTGCGGCGCATCGAAGGAAAGCCCATGATTCGGCGTTTGCGGCTGATGTCGGGCCTGATCCTCTTCGCCTATGTCGTGACGCATTTCGTCGATCACAGCCTCGGCATCATCTCCATCGCCGCTATGGAAGCGATGCTGTCGGTGGTCTACCCGCTGTGGTCCTATCCGCCCATTACCGTTCTGCTCTATGGCGCGCTTGTGCTGCATATGACGCTGGCGCTCTACGCGCTTTGGCAACGTCGCACGCTGAGCATCCCCAGGAGCGAGATGGCGCAATACGTGCTCGGATTCAGCGTTCCACTGCTGCTGGCGGAGCATGTCACCGGCACGCGGATCGACGCCGACTTCTATGGCGGGGATTTCGGCCACTACCGCTACGTGCTGAGCGCGCTCTGGTACGGCAATCCGCAAAAAGCGCTGCTGCAGATGGGACTGCTCCTCGCCGCCTGGATCCATGCCTGTATCGGGCTGCGCTTCTGGCTTCGCTTGCGACCCTGGTATCATCGGGTGCAGCCGCTGCTCTTCGCCGCCGCTCTGCTCTTACCCGTGCTGGCACTGCTGGGATTTGTCGCCGGCGGACGCGAGCTCGGCAGCCGGTTGGCCCAGGACCCCGCCTATGTTGTCCGGCTGCTCGCCGCTCAGCCGCCGCCGGCAGCGCGCCAGGCGCTCTCGGCGATAACCTGGGGCATTCGCGTCCTCTTTCTCGGCACGATCCTCGTCCTTCTGGCGGCGCGTTCCCTGCGGCATGCCTGGTGGCGGCGCCACGGTGTCGCGCGCATCGTCTATCCCGGCGGGCGCTCGATCGAGGTGGCGCGCGGCTTCACCGTCCTCGAGGCAAGCCGCATTCTTGGCGTGCCACACGCTGCGATCTGTGGCGGCAAGGGACGCTGCTCGACCTGCCGCATTCGCGTCCGTGCCGAAACTGGTGCGCTGCCCGCGCCCTCCTCGGACGAGTTGGCCGTGCTGCGTCGCATCGCTGCGCCCGCCAATATCCGGCTCGCCTGCCAGCTGCGGCCGCAAGGAGCCATCGAAGTGACGCCGTTGCTGCCGCCGCTGGCTCCTGCGCAGGAGGTACTGAGCCGTCTCGGCTATGCACAAGGTCGTGAACGGGCGGTGGCTGTCCTGTTCGCCGATCTCCGCGATTTTACCCGTCTGACCGAGAGCAAGCTGCCCTATGACGTCGTCTTTCTGCTCAACCGCTATTCCCACGCGATGGGAGAGGCGATCGAGCGCGCCGGCGGACACGTCGACAAGTTCATGGGCGACGGCGTCATGGCGCTCTTCGGCCTCAAATGCGGCGCCGCCGAAGCGTGCGGCCAAGCGCTCCATGCCGCCCGGCTCATGTCGGTGGAACTCATCGAGTTGAACCGGGCGCTCGCCGCCGATCTCGACGCGCCCCTCGCCATGGGGATCGGGGTGCATTTCGGCTCAGCCATCATCGGCGATATGGGCTATGCCGGGAACCGATCCCTCACGGCGGTCGGAGATACGGTCAACACGGCAAGCCGGCTTGAGCGTCTGTGCAAGAATTATGACTGCGAACTCGTCCTCTCTGCGGACGTGGCCCTCCATGCGAAATTGACGCTGGCGGAGGGCTTTCAGCGCGAGGTCGAGATCCAGGGGCGCTCCAGGCGGCTCGCCATCCTCACCCTCGCGACGGCGCGCCAACTGCGGCTCGACACGACCACCGAGGTTGCGGCCGAGGTTGCGGCGCGATCGGCAGCCGGTCTCACCGCACCGGCGGGCTGACCGCATCGGCTGCAATCGGCCTATCTATCCTCGGGCCGGGATGGGGCATGCGCCCGCTGTGACGCCCGTCACACCCTCCGGTCACCCGAAGCGGTTACCTACATACCGGAAGGCCTCCACACGCCTTCCGTTCCCAACCTGGCCCCGCCGTCCCCGGCGGCGGGGCATCTTTCTCCCGCTTCACGCAGCTTGGCACCGCCGCCGCAATGGGCTATGGCGCGGCCATGGCGGTCGAGATCCCTTTCCGGCGCGACCTGCAGGTCGACTATGGAGCGGTCGACCGGCTCACTCCGCTCATCCGCCGCGTCGTCGCGAAGAATCCGAGCCCTTTCACCTTCAAGGGCACCGGCACCTACATCGTCGGCCATGGCCAGGTCGCGGTCATCGATCCCGGTCCGGACCTCGCGCGGCATGTCGACGCGCTGCTCGCGGCGCTCGGCGGCGAGACGGTGACGCATATTCTCATCACCCACACGCATCTCGACCATTCGCCGGCGGCCGCAGCCGTGAAGCAGGCGACGGGCGCGCGAACCTATGGCTTCGGCCCGCACGGCTCCGGCCGGACCGAAGACCGCACCGGCGTCGGCGCGGTCACCGAGGAAGGCGGCGACCACACCTTCAAGCCGGATGTCGTGTTGCGGGAGCGTGACACGGTCGAGGGGCCCGGCTGGCGGCTCAGTGCGATCGAGACGCCGGGCCACACTTCGAATCATTTGTGCTTCGCACTCGCCGAAGAGCGCGCCCTGTTTTCGGGCGACCATGTCATGGGCTGGTCGACCAGCGTAATCGCGCCGCCCGACGGCGATATGGGCGCCTATCGACGCTCGCTGACCAAGCTGCTGGCGCGCGAGGATGCCGTCTACTGGCCAACGCATGGTCCGGCCATTCCCGACCCGAAGCCCTTCGTCCAAGCCTTTCTCGATCATCGGCAGGAACGTACGGATGCGATCCTGCAACGGCTCGCCGCCGGCGACGAGGTCATCCGAGACATCGTCGAGCACGTCTATCTCGGTCTCGACCCGCGCCTCAAAGGCGCTGCCGCGCGTTCGGTACTGGCGCATCTGGTCGAGCTCGTCGAGCTGGGCCGGGTCGAGAGCGACGACGCCCCGACACTCGACGCGCGCTATTGCCTGAAAACCTGATCCGAGCCCCCGTCGCGCAACGAATCGCCCGCGGCTTGCGCCGCGCGAAGGTCCCCGTCACGCGCCGGGTGACTTTCGCCTCGCGCGCCGAAGCCGCGCAAATCGGCCATTTCCGGGTGTAGTCGCCGAGCGCGAGGCAGGAGCGCGCGCCGCGCAGGCGGCCGGACAAAAAACTGTCACCGAAGCGTGATAGCAAGCTGCGAGCGCAACCCATCCGAGGAGCGCATGCAGTTCATGACACCGGATCGCCGCCTCCGTACGGCGGTAAAGTATGGCTGGACCCGGCTGATCAGCGCGTCACGGCCGCGATACCGCTTCAATCTACGCCGGCAGGGCCGGCACCCGGCCATGGGCGCGTTGGTCGAACCGCTGCCCGAGAGCATCGATCCCGTCGCGCTCACCGTACTCGCCGTCAACCGGCTCGGACCCGCGACGTTGCGCACCGTGGCGAACGGCAAGCCGCTTACCGTCACAGTGCCCGACGCGCGCATCGGCGAGATCTTCCGCGCAGCGCTCGCCGAAATGCAGAAGACCCGGACCACCGATCGGCTCATCGACGTCGTCATTGCCGGTGAGGACACTGGTGCAAGACGCGCCGTCAGCGCCGCCTGACGGACAGGCGGGCCGCCGCCGCGGCGCCTCCACCGGCGACCGGCAGATCTTCTTCCGCCATTGGCTGCGCAATCCTCTGGGCATCGGTGCGGCGCTGCCGAGCGGCACCAAGGTCGCACGGGCGATGGCGCGCGAGCTGAGACTCGATCGCCCGGGCCTCGTGCTCGAACTCGGCGGCGGCACGGGCGGAGTGACCCGCGGCCTACTCGCCGCGGGCTGCCCGCTGGAGCGGCTCGCCGCTATCGAGCGCGAGCCCGATCTTGCCGTGTATCTGGCGCGGCGGTTCATCGGCCTCAGAGTCATCGAGGGCGATGCCTGCGACGCCGACGCCCTGCTCGCCAAAGCGGGCATCGATCAGCTCGCAACCGTCGTTTCAAGCCTGCCGATCAAGTGGTTCCCGCGCCCGGCACAACGCGCCCTCCTCGACGCCTGTTTCGCCCGGCTCGGCGCAGATGGCAATTTCGTTCAGCTCACCAACGCGCTGGCGTCGCCGATACCGGCCGCGGAACTCGGTCTCTCCGGCGAGGAAGTCGCGCGCATCTGGGCACACTTCCTGCCGGTGCAAATCTGGCGCTACCGCCGGCTCCCGGCAGGAAAGAGCAGCCGATGCTGAAGCTGCCCCGGCAGTTCCGCACCATCTGGATCTCGGACGTCCATCTCGGCACGCGCGGGTGCAAAGCGGAGTTCCTGCTCGATTTCCTCCGCCATACCGAGTCCGAGTATCTCTACCTCGTCGGGGACATCGTCGATGGCTGGCGGCTCAGGCGCTCCTGGTACTGGGCGCAGACGCATAACGACGTCATCCAGAAGGTGCTTCGCAAGGCGCGCAAGGGCACGAAAGTCATTTACGTGCCGGGAAACCATGACGAGTGGCTGCGCGACTATACCGAGCTGCAGCTCGGCGGGGTCTGGTTGCTCGACGAGGTCGTGCACATCACCGCCGACGGCCGGAAGCTGTTGGTCCTGCACGGGGACGCCTTCGACGGCGTCGTCCGCTACGCGCGCTGGCTGGCGCTGCTCGGCGACTGGGCCTACACCGCGGCGCTGCAGTTCAATCACTATTTCAATCTGATCCGGCGACGCTTCGGTTATCCCTACTGGTCGCTTTCAGCCTATCTGAAGAGCCGCGTCAAGAATGCGGTCGAATTCGTCAGCAACTTCGCCGATGCGATTGCCGACGAGGCAAAAAATCGGGGCGTCGACGGCATCGTCTGCGGACATATCCATCAGGCGGAAATGCGCAGCATTGGCGGGGTGCTCTACTGCAACGACGGCGACTGGGTCGAAAGCTGCACGGCGCTTGTCGAGCATGAGGACGGCAGGCTCGAGATCCTGCGCTGGGCCGACCTGCGCGCGCTCGATCCGTTCGCCTTGCGCAGCGCCAGTCAGCGGGAGCTGGCGACGCTGGGCGCGGAAGAACCGTGAGGATTGCCCTCGTCAGCGACGCCTGGGCACCCCAGGTGAATGGCGTTGTCCGCACTTTGACGGCACTGATGCGCGAGCTGGCCCGACGCGAGCATACAGTCGCCCGTATCACGCCCGACCTGTTTCGCACCCTGCCTTGCCCGACATATCCCGAAATCCGCCTTGCGCTGCGCCCCTCCGCCCGCGTCGCCGAGCTGATTGAGGAGGCGGAGCCGGATGCCATCCACATCACCACCGAAGGGCCGCTCGGAATCGCGGCGCGGCGCTACTGCCTGCGCCGCGGCTACGGATTCACCACGGCCTTCCATACGCGCTTTCCCGAATATGTCGCGGCCCGCTTCTCGGTGCCGGCCGCCTGGAGCTACGCGCTCATGCGCCGATTCCATGCGCCGTCCAAGGGCGTGATGGTGGCAACCGACACCGTCCGGCGCGAGCTCGCAGCGCGCGGCTTCGGCAACCTCCGGCGCTGGAGCCGTGGCGTCGACGCGGAGCTTTATGATCCGGCCTTGCGCAGCGATCTCGACGGGCTCACGCGACCGATCTTCCTCAGCGTCGGCCGCGTCGCGGTCGAGAAGAACTTCGGCGCCTTCCTCGGTCTCGACCTGCCGGGCTCCAAGGTGGTGGTGGGCGACGGGCCGTTGCTCGACGAGCTGCGCCGGCGTCATCCCGAGGCGCGTTTCCTCGGTAAGCGCGAGGGGCGCGACCTGGCGCAGCTTTATGCATCGGCCGACGTTTTTGTTTTTCCGAGCCGCACCGACACCTTCGGCCTGGTGCTGCTCGAAGCACTCGCCTCCGGGCTCCCGGTCGCCGCCTACCCCGTTCCGGGTCCGCTCGACGTGATCGGTGCCAGCGGCGTCGGCGTTCTCGACGAGGATCTGCGATGCGCCGCGCTCGCCGCGCTCGATATTTCGCGCGAGCGCTGCCGCGAGCACGCCTTGCGCTACACCTGGACCGCGTCGGCCGACCAGTTCATCGAAAATCTCTGGCCGTTGAGCTAGGCGAGCCCCGCGCCTGACCGGGTTCGCGGCGCCCCACTCACTCCGCTTCAGGCCGGGCCTGACGCAAGCGCTTGATGCGCGAGCGCCCCGCTTTCTCCGAGAGCCGCCTTTCGCGAGATCCTCCGGTGGGCCGCGTCGGCCGACGGGGTTTTGGAACGATTGCCGCGCGGCGGATCAGGTCGATGAGGCGTGCCAGCGCATCGGCTCGGTTGCGCTCGCGCGTGCGGAAGCGCTCGGCGGTGATCACCAGCACCCCCTCCTTGGTCATCCGCCGCCCGGCCAGCACGGCGAGCCGCCGGCGGGTACCCTCGTCGAGCGCCGGCGACTGTGCTGCCGCGAAGCGAAGCTGGACCGCGGTCGCCACCTTGTTGACGTTCTGCCCGCCGGGACCGCCGGCGCGGATATAGCTCTCCTCGATTTCGCTCCCATCGAGGAAGATGCGGGGGGTCACACGGATCATTGCGCCATCCTGGCAGGGGCTCCGGCGTTCAAATTTGTTAACCATTATTTGCCATGCTTGCAGGAAGACCAAGCGGCTTCGGACACCATGGGCATCCTCGCAAGGTTTTTCCTGCTGGTGGTGATCGCGCTTGCGCCGGTGACGGCGATCGAAGTGCATGATCAGCTCGTCCATCGCCGGGCGCGCGAGGCCGAGCTGCGCGCCGATGCGCAGCGCCTGGCCACCCTCATCGGCATGGAGCAGGACCGCGTGCTCGAAGGCGCGCGGGAGATGCTGACCACGGTAACCGAGCTGCGGGTGGGTAGAGCGCACGATCCGACCGCCGGCAACGCCCTGCTGCACCGGCTGGCCGAGCGCTTTCCCTACTACGCCTATATCGCAACCGTCGACCTCAATGGAAACGTGCTCTGCTCCTCGACGGGCCAGACCGGCCCGGGTGCGTTGCCGATCCGCGGACCCTTCTTCTGGCGGCCGCTCACGAGCGGCCGCTTCGCCGTCGGCCGCGCCGCCGCCATGCCGGACGGCACGCGCGTCCTTCAGGTCGGGCTGCCGCTCCACGACGCCGATGGAAAAATTACCGGCCTGGCGCTGGCGGGGCTGCGCGTCGAGCGACTCACGACCAATCTTCCGCCTGGGGTGCTGCCGCGGAATGCGGTGATCAACATTACCGATCGCGACGGTACCATTATCGTTCACCAGCCGCCCGGCGACCCCTCCGCGGAGATTGGCATGCCGCTGCCGCCGGTGCGCCACTCACTGCTGCACGCCGTCGCGGCGGGTTCGCTGGAGACCACGAGCGGCAGCGGTGCGCCGCGCATCTGGGGCTACGACCCCATCGATGCGCCGCCCGGCGAAGGCATCTACATCGAAGTGGGACTCGACAGTGCGAGCGCCCTCGCCGAGATCGACCGCGGCACCGTCCTGCACGGGCTTGCGCTGCTGGCTGCGCTGGCCGTCGGCGGCGCGCTGTCATGGCTGGGCTTTCACCTCGTCGTCCGCCGGCCCGTCGGCACCTTGCTGCGGGCGGCAGGCCGGTGGCGCCGCGGCGACTGGACGGCGCGGGTCGGAAAGGAAGCGGGGCCGGCCGAGTTCGGCCGGCTCGGCCGCGCCTTCGACCGCATGGCCGAGGCGATCAGCCAGCGCGAGAGCGAGCTCATCCGCGCCAAGGAGGATGCGGAGACCGCGAATCGCGCGAAATCGAGCTTCCTTGCCAATATGAGCCACGAGCTGCGCACGCCGCTCAACGCCATCATCGGCTTCTCCGAGGTGCTCGACGGCCAGATCTTCGGTCCCGATGCCGGGCCGCGCTACCGGGAATACGCCGGCTACATCAACGCTTCCGGCCAGCACCTCCTGCGCCTCGTCAACGACATCCTCGACCTGTCGAAGCTCGCCGCAGGACGCTTCGAACTGGCGGAAGCGCCGGTCGATATCCGCGCACTGCTGCAGGACTGCGTCGGCCTCGTCATGTCGCAGGCCCGGCAGAAATCCATTGCCATCGCGACCCAGTTGCCACCGGATCTGCCCTCGGTGACCGCGAGCGAATTACGGCTCAAGCAGGTGCTGGTCAATCTGCTGTCGAACGCCGTCAAATTCTCGCGCGACGACGGCACCATCTTGCTCACCGCCCGGAAGACCGAAGGCGGCGAGCTCGCGATTACGGTCGCCGACAAAGGCATCGGCATGCGGCGCGAGGACATTCCGATCGCGCTCGAACCGTTTCGCCAGATCGAAAACGCGCTATCGCGCACCTATGAAGGCACGGGGCTCGGCCTGCCGCTCGCCAAGATGCTCATCGAGAAGCATGGCGGAACGCTCTTGCTCGACAGCGCCCCGGGACTCGGCACCACCGTTACCGTCACTTTGCCGCCGGAACGCCTCGGGGCGCCGGCGCCGGTGCTCGCCACGGGTTCCTGAGGCACGGGCGATATCGAATTGCATTCCGCCGCCCCGCCGCGCACCATCGCGCGGAACGGAACGCGTATCGGGGGAAGCGGATGGGGCGGCTACAGGGAAAACGGGCGATCGTCACCGGCGCGGGCAGCGGGATCGGCCGCGCCAGCGCCAAGCTCTTCGCCGCCGAAGGCGCAGCGGTGATGGCGGTCGACAAGACGCCCCCGGCCATCGAGGAAACGGCGGCGGAGATCAAGGCGGCCGGCGGCAAGGTTATCGCAGTTGCCGCGGACGCCGGCGCCGAAGCCGACGTCCAGGGCTTCATCCAGAAGGCGGTGAAGGAACTCGGCGGCATCGACGTGATCTTCGCCAATGCCGGCATCAGCGGCGGGCTGGTGCCGCTCTTCGAGCAGTCGGTGGAGCTCTGGCGCGAGATCCTGCGGGTGAACCTGATCGGCCCGTTCCTCGCCATCCGCCATGGCGCGCCGGTCATGGCGAAGCAGGGCAAAGGCTCGATCATCTGCACCGCTTCCGTGGGGGGCTTGCGCGCCAATGCCGGCGGCCATCCCTATAGCGCCAGCAAAGCGGGGGTGATCAGCCTGGTCCAGACGGCGGCGAACTCGCTCTCCGGCACCGGCATCCGAATCAATGCGATCTGCCCCGGGCTGATCGAGACCGGCATGACCCGGCCGCTCTTCGAGCGCGCCCGCGAGCACGGTACGGAGGGCAAGATCGGCCAGCTGAACCCGCTGCAGCGGCACGGCGAGCCGCAGGAGATCGCCGCCATGGCCCTCTTCCTCGCCAGCGACGAGGCCTCCTACGTCAATGGTCAGGCCATTGCCGTCGACGGCGGGTTGTCAAGCACCCATCCCTTCGCCCGGCAGCGCCGCTGAGAGGACTGAAACGGCAGGTTTCACCGGCCGGCGGCTCTTGACTCCAGGGGGGCCGGACCGCGATGCTCGCTGGTCAGGCGCAAGACCGGCGGCACTGCCCGCCGGGCGACAGCGCCAGGCAAGAACGATCGCCACGGCGTAGGCATGTCGGGGTACCCCGTCGGGCGCCGATGGGCGGTCTTCGCGTCCGCGCAGGGTGCGAGTGCACGACCGAGGGGGTGAAAAGGTGGGTTTGTCGATGCCGGCACGGCAGGGGCTTTACGATCCTCGCAATGAGCATGACGCCTGCGGCGTGGGCTTCGTCGCCCACATCAAGAACCGCAAAAGCCATGCCATCGTGGCGAACGGCATCCGCATCCTGCTGAATCTCGCCCATCGCGGCGCGGTATCCGCCGACCCGCTCGCCGGCGACGGTGCCGGGCTGCTGGTGCAGATTCCTGAAAAGCTCTTCCGCGCCGAGGCGACGCGGCTCGGCTTCACGCTGCCCAAGTCCGGCCAGTACGGCGTGGGCATGATGTTCCTGCCACGCAACGAGGCAACGAGGCGGGCCTGCGAGGAGACGCTCGAGTACTACGTCCGGGCCGAGGGCCAGACCGTGCTGGGCTGGCGCGACGTGCCGGTCGACAGCTCCGTGCTGGGCGAGAGCATCAAGCCGGTCGAGCCGGTGATCCGCCAGATCTTCATCGGCAGAGGCGAGAATTGCGCCGACCTCGACGCCTTCGAGCGCAAGCTCTTCGTCATCCGCAAGCAGACGCATCTGAGCATCCGTGCGAGGAAGCTGCCGGAGCAGAGCGCCTTCTACATCGCCAGCCTCTCGGCGCGCACCATCATCTACAAGGGGATGATCATCCCCGAGCGGCTCGCACTTTATTACAGCGATGTCGGCGACAAGCGCTTCGAATCGGCGCTGGCGCTTGTCCATGCGCGCTTCTCGACCAACACCTTCCCCTCCTGGGAACTGGCGCATCCCTTCCGCTATCTGGCGCATAACGGCGAAATCAACACGCTGCGCGGCAACATCAATTGGATGATGGCGCGGCGCCACTCCATGACCTCGACCGTGCTCGGCGGCGATCTCGAGAAGCTCTGGCCGCTGATCGGCGACGGCAACTCGGATTCGGCGACGCTCGACAACTGCCTGGAGCTGCTCATCGCCGGCGGCTATTCGCTACCGCACGCGCTGATGCTGATGATCCCCGAGGCCTGGGCGGGGAACGAGCTGATGGATCCGGAGCGCCGCGCCTTCTACGAATACCATGCCGCGCTGATGGAGCCCTGGGACGGTCCGGCCGCGCTCGCTTTCACCGACGGCCGCCAGATCGGCGCCACGCTCGACCGCAACGGGCTGCGCCCGGCGCGCTTCATGGTGACCTCCGACGATCTCGTCATCATGGCCTCCGAGGCGGGCGTCCTCGACATTCCCGAGGAGCGCATCACCCGCAAATGGCGGCTCGAGCCCGGAAGAATGCTGCTCGTCGATCTCGAGCGGGGCCGTATCATCGACGACGGCGAGCTCAAGGCCGAAATCGCTTCGGCCAAGCCCTATCAGCAATGGCTCGACGAGACTCAGATCAAGCTCGAAACGCTGCCGGACGAGATCGCGCCGATGGCGCCGCCGGCCGGCGTGCTGCTCGATCGCCAGCAGGCCTTCGGCTACACCCAGGAGGACATCAAGTTCTTCTTGCGGCCAATGGCGCTCGCCGGCGACGATACCATCGGCTCGATGGGGCGCGACACCCCGCTTGCCGTGCTGTCGCATCGGCCGAAGCTGCTGTTCGACTATTTCCAGCAGCGCTTCGCCCAGGTCACCAACCCGCCGATCGATTCGATCCGCGAGGAGCTGGTGATGTCGCTGGTATCGCTGGTAGGACCGCGGCCGAACCTGCTCGGCCTCGACACCGGCGGCAAGCACATCCGGCTCGAGCTGAAGCAGCCGATCCTCACCAATGTCGACCTCGAGAAGATCCGCCGCATCGAGGACAACACCGGCGGCAAGTTCCGGACCTATACGCTCTCGATCTGCTACGACGCGGAAGAAGGCGCCGCCGGCATGGCGCGCGCGGTCGAGCACATCTGCAAGCGCGCCGAAGAGGTGGTGCGCGCCGGCCACAACCTTCTCGTCCTCTCCGACCGGGGGGTCGACGCCGAGCACATCGCGGTGCCCTCGCTGCTCGCGGTGGCAGCCGTCCATCACCATCTGATCCGCGGCGGCCTCAGGACCGAGGTCGGCCTCGTCGTCGAGACCGGCGAAGCGCGGCAGCTTCATGAGCTCTGCCTGCTGGCCGGCTACGGCGCCGAGGCGATCAACCCTTACTTAGCCTTCGACACCATCTCGGCGCTGCGCAGCGAGCTCGGCGAGGTGAGCGAGGCCGAAGCGCATAAGCGTTACATTAAGGCGGTCGCCAAGGGCATCATGAAGGTGATGTCCAAGATGGGCATCTGCACCTTCCAGTCCTATTGCGGCGCCCAGATCTTCGACGCGGTCGGCCTCTCCAGCGCGCTGCTCGACAAGTACTTCACCGGCACCGTCTCGCCGGTGCAAGGCATCGGGCTCGACGAGATCGCCGAGGAGACGGCGCGACGGCATCGCCTCGCCTATGGTGACGCGCCCAATTATCGCAATGCGCTCGATCCCGGCGGCGAGATCCTGTTCCGCGTCAATGGCGAGACGCATATCTGGACTTCGGAGACCGTGTCGCTGCTGCAGCATGCGGTGCGCGGCGCCGATTATCGCAAGTTCAAGGAGTATACGCGCAAGGTCGGCGAGCAGGACGCCGGCGTCATCGCGTTGCGCGCCCTCCTCGACTTCAAATGGGCCGAGAAGCCGGTGCCGCTCGACGAGGTCGAGCCAGCAGCCGAGATCGCCAAGCGCTTCTCCGGCGGCGCCATGTCCTTCGGCTCTATCTCGTGGGAGGCGCACACTACCCTCGCCATCGCCCTGAACCGGCTCGGCGGGCGCTCCAATACCGGCGAGGGCGGCGAGGATCCCATACGCTACAAGCCGATGCCGAATGGCGATTCCATGCGCTCGGCGATCAAGCAGGTCGCTTCGGGCCGCTTCGGCGTCAACATCGAGTATCTCGTCAACGCCAGCGATCTGCAGATCAAGATGGCGCAGGGCGCCAAGCCCGGCGAGGGCGGCCAACTCCCCGGCCACAAGGTCGATGACTGGATCGCCCGCGTTCGGCGCTCGACCCCCGGCGTGGGCCTGATCTCGCCGCCGCCGCATCACGACATCTATTCGATCGAGGACCTGGCGCAGCTTATCCACGACCTGAAGAACGCCAATCCGGCGGCCCGGGTCAGCGTCAAGCTCGTCTCCGAGATCGGCGTCGGCACGATCGCCGCCGGCGTCGCCAAGGCCTATGCCGATCACGTCACCATCGCCGGGCATGAGGGCGGCACCGGCGCAAGCCCGCTGACCTCGATCCACCACGCCGGCGAGCCCTGGGAGATCGGCCTTGCGGAGACGCATCAGACCCTGGTGCTGAACGGGCTGCGCGGGCGCATCGCCGTGCAAGTCGACGGCGGCCTGCGCGCCGGCCGCGACGTGATCGTCGGCGCGCTGCTTGGCGCCGACGAGTTCGGCTTCGCCACCGCGGCGCTGATCTCCGCCGGCTGCGTCATGATGCGCAAATGCCATCTCAACACCTGCCCGGTCGGCGTCGCCACGCAGAATCCGGAGCTTCGCCACCGCTTCGTTGGGAAGCCCGAGGACGTCACCAACTTCTTCATGTTCGTCGCCGAGGAAGTGCGCGAATACATGGCGAAGCTGGGTTTCCGCACGATCGACGAGATGATCGGCCGCACCGATCGGCTCGAGATGCGGCGCGGGCTCAATCACCCGAAGGCGCGCCTCCTCGATCTCTCGCGCGTGCTGCACCGACCCGAGACGGCGCCCGGGACCGCGACCTACCAATGCGAGCAGCAGCACCATCGGCTTGACGACGCGCTCGACCACAAGCTCATCGCCAAGGCGAAGCCGGCGCTGGAGAAGCGCCGGCCGGTGACGATCGAGATGCCGATCCGCAATGTCCATCGCGTCGTGGGCGCCATGCTGTCGGGCGAGATCGCCAAGCGCTATGGCGATGATGGGCTGCCGGACGGCTCGATCCATGTGCGCTTCAAGGGCACGGCGGGCCAGAGCTTCGGCGCGTTCCTGGCGCGGGGCGTGACGCTCGAGCTCGAGGGCGCGACCAACGATTATTGCGGCAAGGGGATGTCGGGCGGGCGCATCGTGGCCTATCCGCCGCAGAACAGCCCGCTCGAGCGGCACAAGAGCATCATCGTCGGCAATACCGTGCTTTACGGCGCTGCCGGCGGCGAATGCTTCTTCAGTGGCGTCGCCGGGGAGCGCTTCGCGGTGCGCAATTCGGGCGCCGTGGCCGTGGTCGAAGGCGTCGGCGCGCATGGCTGCGAGTACATGACCGGCGGCACGGTCGTGGTCATCGGCGACACCGGGACCAATTTCGCCGCCGGCATGAGCGGCGGCATCGCCTATGTGCTGGACGAGCGCGGCGATTTCGAGCGGCGCTGCAACCTCGCCATGGTCGAGCTCGAACCGATCGCCGACGAGGACGACGCGCTCGAAGTGCTGGAGCATCGCGGCGGCGATCTCGAAGGGCATGGGCTGGTCGATATCACCCACAGCCTCACCCAGGCCGATGCCGGCATCGTGCGCCGGCTCATCGCGCGCCATGTGCGCTACACCGACAGCCCGCGCGGCAAGATGATCCTCGCCGCCTGGGATCGCTATCGTTCGAAATTCGTCAAGGTCATGCCCATCGAGTATCGCCGCGCGCTGCAGCAGCTTCAGGCGAAGACGCGCGCCACCGAGCGTCCCGAGGTGAGCGTGGCGGTAGGGGACTGAGGGTATGGGCAAGCCGACGGGGTTTCTGGAGTTCCAGCGGCGCGAGCGCGGCTATGCGCCGGTCGCCGACCGGGTGCAGCACTGGCGCGAATTCGTCCGGCCGCTGCCGGACGAGGAGCTGCGCCGGCAGGGCGGGCGCTGCATGGATTGCGGCACCCCCTTCTGCCATCACGCCTGCCCGGTGAACAACATCATTCCGGACTGGAACGAGCTCACCTACGAGGGCGACGCGCGCACCGCGCTCGAGGTGCTGCATCGGACCAACAACTTTCCTGACGTGACCGGCCGCATCTGCCCGGCGCCCTGCGAGGCCGCCTGCACGCTCAACCTCATTGAGCAGCCGGTCACCATCAAGACGATCGAGCATGAGATCGTCGAGCGCGGGTGGGCGGAAGGCTGGGTCGAGCCGCAGATCGCCCCACACCGCACCGGAAGACGCGTGGCGGTGATCGGCTCGGGACCGGCAGGCCTTGCCTGCGCCCAGCAGCTCGCCCGCGCCGGGCACGAGGTCGCCGTCTTCGAGAAGGCGCCGCGCATCGGCGGGCTGCTTCGCTACGGCATCCCCGACTTCAAGCTCGAGAAGCAGGTCATCGACCGGCGCATCGCGCAGATGCGCGCCGAGGGGGTCGAGTTCCATCCGAACTGCCATATCGGCGTGAACGTGCCTGTCGAGAAGCTGATGCAGGGCTATGACGCGATCGTGCTCGCCATCGGCGCCGAGCATCCGCGCGACCTGCCGGTACCGGGACGCGACCTCCAGGGTATTCACTTTGCCATGGATTTCCTGACGCAACAGAACCGCCGGGTCGCCAGCGAGAAGGTGCCGGATGAGGAGGCGATCCTCGCCACCGGCCGCGACGTCCTGGTGATCGGCGGCGGCGATACCGGCTCCGACTGCATTGGCACCTCCAATCGCCACAAGGCGCGCTCGGTGAGCCAGCTCGAGATCCTGCCGCTGCCGCCGCAGCATGAGGAAAAGCTGGTCACCTGGCCGGATTGGCCGCTGAAGCTCAGGACCTCGAGCTCGCACGAGGAAGGCTGCCACCGCGACTTCGCGGTCACCACCAAGCGCTTCGTCGAGAAGGACGGGCGGGTCAGCGGGCTCGAGGCGGCGCGCGTCGAATGGGTCAGCGAGAATGGGCGCATGGCCATGCGCGAGCTGCCCGGCAGCCAGTTCACCATCAAGACCGATCTGGTCCTGCTCGCCATGGGCTTCGTCCATCCCGTCCATGGCGGCGCGGTCGCGGGCATCGGCGTCGAGCTCGACCCGCGCGGCAACGTCAAGGCGACCGACCGCGACTACGCCACCTCGGTGCCGAAGGTCTTCGCCGCCGGCGACACGCGGCGCGGCCAGTCGCTGGTCGTCTGGGCGATCCGCGAAGGCCGCCAATGCGCCCGCGCGGTCGACGAATTCCTGATGGGAAGCTCCGACCTGCCGCGCTGACACGGGCGGGATCGGTGCCTCACGTGTTGGTCTGCACCTCGTCCCAGCCGGCGTCCGTGTACAGCGAAATCCAATTCAGCGCGCGATGCCGTTCTTGCACGACCGTTTCATCAACGAGCGGGCGCAGAGGACGGCTGTTCAGCGTGGCCTGACGCTGAGCCGCGTTCACCCTGTATTGGAAGTCAAGCTCATCGAGAAGGGTGGTGGTCTGCCGCAGCCGCGCCCCCTCAATGAACGCCATCTCGGTGGTCGCGGACAGGAATTCGGAAAGAGTGGTCAATTTGGCGGCTTCGACTGCAAATGACTGCTGCCCGGCTACGCCGAGCGCCCAAAAGAGGGCTTGCGCCGCCCCAGTGGCCACGGCCGGGGTAATCGATTGCCGCGTCTTGTCACCCTCTTCGAGACCGAGCGCGACCTTCTCCCGGGCCGAAAGCGCAAGCATGCCGCTGGGCCAAGCGCTTCCCAACTCGGAAAACGAGATTGGGTCACCTTCCGCCGCTGAAGTCAAACGGTGCGCGACGATGAAGGCAGCAAGCGCACGCTCCGCCACCTCCCTCGGTTCCCGCATCACCGCCTCGGAGTCACCGACGACGGGCGGCAGCTGCGAAAGCAGGGGGATGCCGCGGCGTTTCAAGAGTTCTTCGGTGCGCGCCTTGCGCGCCCAAGCCTCCGGCGGATAAGGGACCTGAGCCGCCGAATCTCGTTCGCCCGAGAGCCCGACCAGCACGCGGCCGAGCGGGTCGCAGATTGCTCCCGCGTGGCTCATCACGATGGCATTCGCTTCATAGGCCCAACTCGAAAATTGACCAAGGGCGTCGCGCTCGAATGTCAGCTCCAAGAAGTGCTTCGTGCGCATGAAGTGCTGCGCCACCTCGAAGGTGGTCGCGGTCCATCTCTTGCCGCCTCGTGCGAAAGCGGTATCGGCGCATCGATTGAGATGGCTGACGAAACCGGCCATCGACCGGTTGCCCGTCTGACCGAGCTGATGAGGAAAGGTCAGCTCCGGCAAGGCATTTCGCGTGCAAAATGCGGCTACGACAATCGCCATAGGGCCATTCCTTTCAGTGGCCCCCGACTGATGACGGTGGTTCCCCGCCGCCCCGCTTGGCGGAGCGATCGGCCTCCCGGCCTATTAAGTTTCCGGCGCGGCGGGGCTCGTTCGGCGGCCCCTGGTTGACGGCGCGCATCCAATCGGAAACTCTCCTTACCCTACCACAGGAGCGCGCCATGGCGAAACGGCCGGTTGAGCCGAAGATCATCAAGCCCGAGGACATCGATCCTCGGCATAATTGGGAGCGGCCGATCCCGGCGCTGGGGCCGAGCGCGGTCGACTTCGAGGAGCGCGTCGATTTCCGCCGCCTCCACCGCTACCGCCTCGCCCGCACGCGCCAGGCGCTGTCGCGATCGGACCTCGGTGCGCTGCTGGTCTTCGACCAGTACAACATCCGCTACATCACCAGCACGGTGATCGGCAACTGGGCGCGCGACAAGCTCACGCGCTACGCGCTGCTGCCGGGTAGCGGCGAGCCGCATGTCTGGGATTTCGGCTCGGCAGCGAAGCATCACCGGATGTATGCGCCCTGGCTGCACCAGCACAATTGCCATGCCGGGATGCTGGGGCTGCGCGGCGCCGTCCATCCGAAGATCGGCCTCATGCGCAAGGCGGCAGAGGAGATCAAATCGATCCTCGATGAGAACGGCGTCGGCGACATGCCGGTGGGCGTCGATCTCGTCGAGCCGGCGATGCTGTTCGAGCTGCAGGCCGCCGGCATCGACGTGCGCGACGGGCAGCAGATCATGCTGGACGCGCGCGAGATCAAGAGCGCCGACGAGATCCAGCTCCTCAACATGTCGGCGGCGCTGGTGGACGGCACCTACCAGACCATCGCTGAGCAGCTGAAGCCGGGCATCCGCGAGAACGAGATCGTGGCGCTCGCCAACAAGCGGCTCTACGAGCTGGGCTCCGACGACGTCGAGGCGATCAACGCCATTTCCGGCGAGCGCTGCAGCCCGCATCCGCATAATTTCACCGACCGCCTGATCCGCCCCGGAGATCAGGCCTTCTTCGACATCATCCAGTCCTATATGGGCTATCGCACCTGCTACTACCGGACCTTCAATGTCGGCCGTGCCACGAGCGCGCAGAAGGACGCCTATCTCAGAGCGCGCGAATGGATCGACGCGTCGATCGAAGCGGTGCGACCGGGCGTCACCACCGACAAGATCGCGGCGTGTTGGCCCAAGGCGGAGGAGATCGGCTTTTCCAGCGAGATGGAGGCCTTCGGCCTACTCTTCGGCCATGGGCTTGGATTGGGCTTGCACGAGCGGCCGATCATCAGCCGGCTCAACTCCTTCGACGATCCCGTCGAGATCAAGGCGGGCATGGTGTTCGCGCTCGAGACCTATTGCCCGGCGAGCGACGGCTATTCCGCGGCGCGGATCGAGGAGGAAGTCGTGGTGACGCCCAACGGCGCCAAGGTGATCACGCTCTATCCCGCGCAGGAACTGCCGATCGCCAATCCTTATTAGCTGAGAGCTGTCGGCTGGTTGCCGCGATTCCAGCCATAGGCTAGAGCGAAAGGCCGCAGATCTGTCGCGCGTCCTTCGACAAGCTCAGGATGAGGAAGATCGAGGATGGCTCTGCTCAGGGCGGTTTTGCAGCCATACAACGGAGGCGCAAGGCGATGGCGGATCTGAAGCAGCACAGGCTCGGCTGGATCGGGGCCGGGCGCATGGGATATCCGATGGCCGAGCGCCTCGCCAAGGCGGGGGCCGATGTCAGCGTGTGGAACCGCACGCGCGCCAAGGCCGAGCCGTTGACGAAATCCGGCGTGCGGCTGGTCGAGCGGCCCTCCGACCTCGCCGATCGCGACATCGTCTTCACCATGATCGCCGCCTCCGACGATCTGAAGCAGGTGACGCTGGGCAAGGATGGCGTGCTGACGCGGAGCGGCCAGGCTCCCAAGATCCTGATCGACTGCTCGACCGTCTCCGAGGAGGCCTCAGGCGAGGTGCGCGATGCTGCGGCGACGCTCGGCACCAAGATGCTGGCCTCGCCGGTGAGCGGCAACGGCAAGGTGGTCAAGGCGGGGAAGCTCAGCCTCGTGGTCTCCGGCCCCAAGGACGCTTACGAGACGGCGCTTCCCTATCTGGAGAAACTCGGCCAGGGGGTCAGCTATGTCGGCGAGGGCGAGCTCGCGCGCATGGTCAAGATCTGCCACAACGTCTTCCTCGGCATCGTCATCGAGGCGCTGGTCGAGATCACCGTGCTGGCGCAGAAGGGCGGCGTGCCGCGTCACGCCTTTCTCGACTTCATCAACAAGAGCGTGATGGGGTCGACCTTCAGCCGCTACAAGACGCCGGCGCTGGTCAATCTCGACTTCGCGCCCACCTTCACCCCGGTGCTGCTGCGCAAGGATCTCGATCTTGGCCTCGCCGCAGCGCGCAAGCTCGGCGCGCCCATGGCGCTCGCCGCCGCCACCCGCGAGATCCTGCAGGGGCTCGTCGGCCAGGGCTTCACCGACCAGGATTTCGCGACGCTGCTGGTGCAGCAGGCGAAGCTCGCCGGGATGCCGCTCGAGCCGGAGAACGTGCCGGTGAGCGACGGTCTGAGCTGAGCGCAGCCGTCCCCTCTCGGCGCTCGGGGGCATCGAGGAGCGCGCCCAGCTCGCGCATGGCGAGCTCGGCAAGGTTCGCATTGGCGGCCCCGGCGAAGGCCGCGGCCACGCCCTCGGGGTCGCGCGCGATCACCGTCAGATAGGCGCGCACTGCCGCATCCGGCTTGCGCAGCCCCTGCTCCCACTGCCGCAGCGTCGGCAGCGGGATGCCATAGCGGTGCGCGAAGCCGTCCTGGGTGAGCTTCAGGCGCCGGCGCAGGACGGCGACATCGACCGGCCCCGGCAACGGCGGCGCCAGTGCCGCCCGCAGCACGGGTGTGTCGAAATTCTCCAGCAGGTTCAGCAGCGACATCGTGACCTCGCCCTTTAGCCTCGCCGTGACGCGGAGACGGATCGGCACTGCGTCAGCGATGTACATCATTGAGAAAATATTTCCGCTGCCTCAATGACGCAGTCCGGGTCCAAATCCGCTGACTTCATGCTAGCGCTGCACCCCTCAGCGCTCGAGGCTCGACCTCTCTCAACCCAAGCCCAATACGTGGCCGGCGGTATTGTCGATGGCCGAGAAGAGCCGGGCGGTCGCCCGCATGTCGGCGCTCGCCAGCACCGAGAGAGCGGCCCAGCCCAGCACCAGCGCGATCATCGACCATCGCAAACTGCGCTCGAGCCAATTGTCTCCGCCGCGAACCATGGCAAAAATCTGGCGCGGAAAGCGGCAGGGGCAAGCCCGACGAGAATGAAATCTCGGTGAGGCGCGGGCAGGCGCGCGGACGCGATCCAGGCTCCTAGCGCTGCTCGCGCAGGAATTTCGCACGCTGGCCGGCACCCGCCATCATCATGCCGAGATCGTTGCCGGAGAGGATCATGCGCATGCCCATGGCGATGTACTTCGCCATCAGATCCTCGGCATAGACGCCGCCCATGCCGGGCCATTTGCCGTGTTTCCTGCAGGCGGCGATGACGCGCTCATAGGCGCGCGCGACCTCGGCATGGCCGACCTGGCCGGGATAGCCCATCTCCATCGCCAGATCATTGGTGCCGATGAGCAGCACATCGACCCCCTGCACCGCGGCGATCGCCTCGGCATTTGCGATCGCCTGCGGCGTTTCCAGCATGACGACGAGCAGGGAATCGGCGTTGAACTTCGCCGTCGCCTCCCCCATCGGCACCGGGCGGAAGGCGAAATAGGGCATGCCGCCAGCGACCGAGCGATGGCCAGCGGGCGGGTATTTCAGGTGATCGACGACGGTCCGCGCCTCTTCGGCGGTGTCGACATGCGGCATGACGATGCCGAGCGCGCCGCCGTCGAGCACGCGCGTCGCCAGCGAGTATTGCCGAGACGGCACCCGCACCAGCGGTGAAATCCCCGCCCCCAGCGCCGCCACCGAGATCTGAACCGCGGTGTCGAGCGGCATGCTGCCGTGCTCGAGGTCGATGAAGAGCCAGTCATAGCCGCAGGTCGCCATGGCGGCGGCGATGTCGACCGTACGCGATTGCCTGAGCCCGATGCCGAGCGACAGCTCTCCCTTGGCCAAGCGCTCGCGCGCCGGATTGCGCTCCGTCATGCCCGTTCCTCCCCTGGCCCGCCCATCTCCTTGCGGGAGAGGCTTCTCCAATTCGCCGGCACTGGCAAGGGACAAGGTTGCATGGGAGGTCCGCCTCCCAGGTGAAACCATTCGCCGCGGACGAACATCGGCGCAAATCCAGTGTTCCCAGCATTATGGCAATGGCGATTTCCGGCGGCTGGCGTTGGCTGATGCTGGCCGGGCTCTATGTCGTGCTGGCGGGCAGCCTCGAGACGGCGGAACTGGTTGCGGGGGTGCTTACCGGCTTTGTCGCGGTCACGCTGTCGCTGGGGCTGCGTCGCGCCGGCGGGCGGCGCTTCCGGCTGGGCGCGCCCTGGCTTCGCCTGGTGCTGCGCACCGGCGGCGCGGTGCTTTCGGATACGACACGGGTCGGTGCGGCGCTGGCGCGAGCGCTCCTCGCGCCCTGCCAGGGCACCGTCCAGCGGCAGGCTTTCGCCGAGCGCGAGCCTGGCGCCCGCGGCGCGGGACGGAGCGCGTTCGCCATCCTGCTCGCCTCGCTCGCCCCCAACGGCTACGTGATCGAAGAACAGCCAGACCATCTGCTGCTCCATCGCCTGGTTTCAGCCAGGCCGAGCGGCGAGGCGGACTGGCCGATATGAACGTCTGGCTCGCCGCGGTGCTGGCGCTGCTGCCGCCCTTGGCGATGGCAGGCACCGTGGCGCTCCGTGCCGGCAGCGCCGACCGGCTGGTCGCGGTCCAGCTCGCCACCTCGATCAGCATCCTCATCCTGGTGCTGATGAGCTTTGCCTTCGATCAGCCCTCCTTCATCGACCTGCCACTGACGCTGGCCTTCCTCTCGCTTCCCGGCACCCTGATCTTCGCCCATTTCCTGGAGCGCTGGCTGTGAGGGCGATCGCGATCGACGTGCTGCTGGCGGTCTCGGTACTCGCCTGCTGGCTCGGCACGATCGGCTTCCTGCGGCTGCGCACAGCGCTCGACCGGCTGCACTGCGTGACCTTTGTCAACGCCGCCTCGGGTGCAACGCTGCTCGCAGCGGCGCTCGTTGCCGACGGACCGACCGATCGCGTCGCTAAGGTCGCGGTGCTGGCGGCTGCGGTGCTCTGGGCGGGCGCCGGGCTTGCCCATGCGACCGGCCGCGCGCTCAGCCTCCGGGAGAAGGTGAAGTGACGGCGCTCCTCGTGCTCTCGCTGCTGCTCGCTGCCGCTTCCGGTGCGGGCGTCGTGCTGACCCGCGAGCCGCGGCGCCAGGCGCTGGCGATCGCCTTCAACGGGCTGGTGCTGGGGCTGCTGTTCATGAGCCTGCAGGCGCCCGACGTGGCCTATTCCGAGATCGCGGTGGGCACGGCAGCGGTGCCGCTGATGATCTTCGGCGTGCTGGTCAGCCTCAAGACCGATCGGCCCAAGAAATGAAGCGCCGGGCACGACTCGTGCTGGCGGCCGTCGCCACGCTGGCGCTCGTGCCGGGGCTCGGCGCGGCGGTGGCGCAGCTGCCGCGCTTCGGCGCGCATCCGCTGCCTTATGGCGAGGCGATCAATCGCGTAGCGCCGGTCGAGCGCCACGTCACCAACATGGTGACCGCGGTCAACTTCGACTATCGCGGCCTCGACACCGTGGGCGAGGAATTCATGCTGCTGACCGCGGTGACCGGTGCGCTGGTGCTGCTGCGCGGCCGGCGCGGCGAGAGCGTCACCGACAGCGCCGCCGAGGCGCCGGGCCGGCCGATCCCGCAGCGCAGCCCGGCGCTCCGCCTCCTCTGCCGGTGCTTCGCGCCGGTGCTGCTGCTCTTCGGCCTCTATGTCGTGCTTCATGCCCAGCTCACGCCGGGCGGCGGCTTCCAGGGAGGGGCGATCATCGGCTCCGGCACGCTGCTGATCTATCTGGGCGAGGATTACCGCGTCTGGCGCCGGCACATGCGCGCGCATCTCTTCGATGCGATGGAAGCGGTGGGCGCGCTGCTTTTCCTCGGCGCCGGTATCGCGCCGATGATCGCAGGAGCGTCCTTCCTTCAGAATATCCTGCCGCTTGGCCGGACCGGGAGCCTGATCTCGGGTGGATTGATCCTGATTGCGAATGCCGGCGTGGCGCTGGCGGTCACCGGCGGATTCGTGCTGCTGCTGCTCGAATTCCTCGAAGAGACGCGCGCCGCCGAGCCGGAGGACGAGGCGTGAGCCTGCTGCCCTGGACGGTCGCGCTCTGGCTCTTCGCCATCGGCCTCTACGGCGTGATCACCAGCCGGCATTACGTGCATCTCATCGGCTGCCTCACGGTCGTGCAGTCCTCGACCTATGTTCTGCTGCTGGCCGTGGGATATCGCTGGGGCGCAGGCGCGCCCATCTTCTTCGACCATCCGCCGGGGACCCCGGCGGTCGATCCGGTGGTGCAGGCGCTCGTGCTCACCGACATCGTCGTCGGCGCCACGGTGACCGCGCTGCTGCTGGCGCTGGCGCTGCAAGTCCACAAGCGCCGCGGCACGGTCGATCCGGACGCGCTGCGGCCGCTTCGGTGATGACCGAAATCCTGCCGCCGCTCGCCGTGGCCCTGCCGCTCGGCGGGGCGGCGCTGCTGCTGCTCGTGGGAAGGCTGCTGCCCTGGCGCATTCCCGACGGGTTTTCCGTGCTGGTCGCCCTTGCGGTTCTCGCCGCCGATGCGGCGATGGCGGCGGCCGCCGCGAAGGCGCCGCTCGTCTACTGGTTCGGCGGCTGGGCGCCGCGCGGGTCGCTGGTGCTCGGCATCGGCTTCGTCGTCGGGCAAGCGGATGCGGCCGTGGCCGCGGTGGTGGCGCTGCTCTTTGCCGCGAGCTTCGTCTTCGCCTGGGGCTATTTCGAGGATATCCGCGCGTTCTTCCATGTGCTGATGCTGCTCTTCCTCGCGGCCATGCAAGGCTTCTGCCTCACCCACGACCTCTTCAACCTCTTCGTCTGGTTCGAGGTGATGAGCGTCGCCGCCTTCGCGCTCACCGCCTACCGTCTCGAAGCCTCCTCGCTCGAGGGCGCGCTCAACTTCACGGTCACCAACAGTATCGGCAGCTTCCTGATGCTGGGCGGCATCGGCTTCGTCTATTTGCGCAGCGGCACGCTCGATTTCGGCGCGCTCGGCCGGAGCGTGGCGGCGGCGCCACACGATCCGGTCTTCGCCTGCGCCTTCACCGCGCTTGCCGCGGCCCTCCTCATCAAGGGCGCGATGGTGCCCTTCCAGTTCTGGCTCGCCGACGCCCATGCCGTGGCCCCGAGCCCGGTCTCGGTGATCTTCTCCGGCGCCATGGTGCCACTCGGTATTTTCGGCATCGCCAAGCTCTATTGGGAGGCATTCGCGCCGGCACCTTCCATCGGCACGGTGATGCAGACGCTGCTCTTCGCCATGGGTGCGGCGAGCGCCCTGCTCGGCGGTCTTGCCGCGCTGCGCCAGCGGCATCTGAAGCGGCTTCTCGCCTTCTCCACCATCTCGCATGTCGGCATCCTGCTCTGCGGTGTGGCGTTGCTGAACCCGCGCGGCCTCGGCGGCATGCTCGCCTATCTGGCCGGCCACGCCCTCGTCAAAGGCGCGCTCTTCATGATCGCCGGCATCCTGCTGTCGCGGCTCGGCGGCATCGACGAGATCGGACTGCGCGGCCGCGGTGGTGAGATCTGGCCGGCCGGCGTGGCGCTGGCGATCGCGGGGCTGCTGCTGGGCGGCGCACCGGTGGGCCTGCTCGATCAGGGGTCGCGGCTCGTCGACAGTGCGGCCGATGCCGCGGGCCGCGCGTGGCTGCTGCCCGCCCTGGTGCTCGGCACGGCCTGCACCGGCGCCGCGGTGCTGCGCGCCGCCGGGCGCATTTTCCTCGGCTGGGGCGAGATGCCCGGCGAGGAGGAGCGCGCGCCGAGCGAGCAGGAAGAGGAGAAGCCGAACCGACCGCTCTGGCTGATGCTGCTACCGGTGGTGGTGCTGCTGGCGCTGGCGGTCGCCGCCGCTGCGGCCTCGAGCGAGCATTTTGCGACGCGCCTCGCCGCCCGCTTCATCGCCTGGGACGGCGGCGCGAGCCTCAAGTCGCTCGCGGTGCCGCTGCCGGTTCCAAAGCAGCCCTCGCCGCACCCCTTTATTCCCTGGCTCAGCCTTGGCCTGTCGCTGCTCATCGCCGCACACGACCTCGGACGCAGCCGCCTGCCGCGCGCCTGGCTTGCCGCGAGCGACCGCGCCTTGGCGCCGCTCTTCATCATCATCGACCGGCTCCATGACGGCGTCGTCGGCGCCTATGTTACCTGGATCGTCGTCGGATTGGCGCTGTTCTCGGTGAGCTTCGTGGCGGCCAGCGGATAAAGGCCGCCGCCCAGGCGCCGAGCACTCGCTCAGGCGCCGAGCACGACGACGAGGATCCGGGCGTTCTTCTTGCCGAGCGAGCGCGAACGGTGCGGCAGGTGCGAGTCGAAATAGAGCGCGTCGCCGGGCCCGAGCGCGATGCGCCGCCCAGCGACCGTGACCTCGACCCTGCCCGAGAGCACGAACATGAGTTCCTCGCCGACATGCTCGAAGACGCGATCGTCCTGAAACTTGAGCGGCGGGCTCATGATATAGGGCTCCATGCGCCGAAAGCGCTGGGCGCCGGCGACCAGCTCGTAATTGTAGCCGGAGGGGCTGCCGGGCCGCATGAAGGCCCGCCGCTCGCCCTTGCGCACGATCGAGACGGCATCGGATTCGTGATCCTCGCCGAGGAGCTGGCCCACCGTCATGCCGAAACTGTCGGCGAGCTTCATGGCGGTGGAGATCGAGGGCACGGTCAAGCCGCGCTCGATCTTCGAGACGAAGCTCTTGGTGAGGCCCGACGCCTGCGAGATCTGCTCGAGGGTCATCGCCCTGCGCCGCCGCAGAAAGCGGAGCCGCGGGCCGATGCCCTCGCGACCCGACGCCGCGCCAGCCGTCCCGTCGGGGCCCAATTGGCGCCGCGCGGCGCCTGCCGCACGCGCTTTTCTGGAGGCGGATCGCCGCGCCATGAGGTTCCGTCGCATCCCAATCCGGGCAGAGCGCGCCCGCGGCGCAGCGTCTACACGATGGCGGCCCAAACCGCCAGCGCGCGCAGCACCGGCGCGGCTATTCCGCCAGCGAGAGCCGGGCCGGTTCGCGCGCCGCAACGACCGCGGTCAGGCTCACCAGGGCCAGCACCACGAGGTATGTGGAGATCGGCCAGGTCGCGCCGGCGAAAAAATTGACCGAGATCGCCGCAATCAACGGCGTCAGGCCGCCGAAGATGGCGGCGCCGACCTGAAAGCCGATGGAGACGCCGCTGTAGCGGACATTGGTGCCGAAGAGCTCCGGCATGAAGCTCGCATGGAGCGAGAACATGATGCCCTGACCGAGGCTGATGCCGATCATGAGCGCCAGCAGGATCAGCGCCGGGTTCCCTGTGTCGAGCAGCCAGAACATCGGGAACGCCGCGATGAGACAGAAGACGATGCCGGCCATGAACACCGCCCGGCGGCCGATGCGGTCGGAGAGCGAACCCGCGACCGGAATGACCAGGATCTCGAGCGCCGCGGCGAGGAAGATGCCGTCGAGGGCAAGCTGGCGCGACAGATGCAGGTGATTGGTGAGGTAGGACTGGACGAAGATCGCGAAGACGCCGGTCCAAGCCACCTCGCAGGTCTTGAGCCCGATCGAGATGAACATGGCGCGGCGATGCCGGGAGAGCACTTCCATCAGCGGGACGCGGGCCTGCTTGCCGGCCTTGCGCATCTGCACGAAAACGGGGGTCTCGTGCAGCCGGTAGCGGATGAAGAGGCCGATGCCGACGAGCACGATGCTGGCGAGGAACGGAATCCGCCAGGCCCAGCTCAAGAAAGCGCCTGAGAAAGCATAGACCGTGAACGCAAAGATGCCGGTGGCGATGAAGCGGCCGATCGGATTGCCGAGTTGAACCAGGGCGCCCAGAATGCCGCGCCGCCCGGGCGGGGCGCTCTCCGCCACCATCAGCACCGCGCCGCCCCACTCGCCGCCGAGCCCGAGGCCCTGCACCAGGCGGAGCGCCACGAGCAGGATCGGCGCAGCGATGCCGATCTGCTGATAGGTCGGCAGGCAGCCGACGAGAAACGTGCCGCCGCCCATGATGACCATGGACAGCATCAGCATGGTCTTGCGCCCGAGACGGTCGCCGAAATGGCCGAAGACCAGGCCGCCGAGCGGCCGCGCCAGATAGCCCACGGCATAGACGCTGAAGGCGGAGACGATGCCGATGCGGGCATCCGTCGCGGGGAAGAAGAGTTTGCTGAAGACGAGCGCCGCCGCGGTGCCGTAGATGAGGAAGTCGTACCATTCGATCACCGTGCCGATGACGCTCGCCGAAATCACGCGCCGCAGCTCGGCGGGGGCTTCGGCCTCGGCGCCGACGACCGTGGCGCGGGCGACGTTCTCGATGCTCATCCTGCCTCTCCCCTGTTGCGACCCCTCACTTCCGAGCCGGTTCGTCCGGCTACTCGTTCGATCGCGCAACGGCCGGCGGGCCGCCGCGATTACTCGGCAGCGTGGTGGCGCGACGCCGCGGTCCCGGGCGCGTCAAAGAGGGCCGCCTCGGGGTCTCCGCGCAGCGCGCGGCGCGCGAAGTAATAGAAAGTGGCGCCGATGGCGCGCTCCTTCAGGCGGTAGTCATGCGCCTCGCCGGCGAGCGCCGGATCGATCGCCTGAATCCGGCCGGCGCTCATCGCCATGAGCTGCAGCCGCGCGGCCCGCTCGATGAAGATCGAGAGCACCGCCGCCTCCTCGATCGTGCCGCAGGCGACAAGCTGGCCGTGATGCGCCAATAGGATCGCGCGCTTCTCGCCGATCGCCTCGGAAATGATCCGGCCTTCCTCGTCGCCGATCGGCGTACCCGGCCATTCCGGCAGCCACGCGCAATCGTCGTGGAAGAGCGTAGTATCCATATGCGCCACCGAAAGCGGCACGCCGATCATGGAGAGCGCCGAGACGTAAGGCGGATGGGTGTGCATGATCGAGCGCACCTGCGGCTTGGCGCGATAGACCCAGAGATGGAAGCGGTTCGAGGGGTTGGGCATGCCGTCGCCCTCGAGCACGTTGAGGTCGTCATCGACCAGCAGCAGATTGTCCGGCGAAGCCTCCTCGAGACCAAGACCGAAGCGCAGCATGTAATAGGTACCGGGCTTCTCGGCGCGGGCGGAGAGCTGGCCCGCCAGGCCGGAATCGTGCCCCTCCATACCGAGGATGCGTCCCGCGAGCGCGAGCTTCTGCCGCGCCGTCCAGTGCGGCACGGCGAAGTGCTTCGCCATCCGCTCGCTGGTCTGGCGGTGGTATTCGCTCTTCTCGCGGACGATCTTCATGGCGTGCCTTCTCCCTTTCCTCTCCCGGCAAAACCGTATCCTATGTGACACCCTGTGTCACGCGGACTCCGCTTGCCGTCGCCGGGGTGCGTTAACCTGGATTGATCTGCGCTAGCGTGAGGCCGCAGAACCTGCCAGCGTCTTGCGGCGAGGAACATCGGGCGTGACCCCTTTCAAGGGCGAAATCGACCCGCCGATCCGGCCGCGCGAGGCGCACGCGGGGCGCTGCAACGCCCGGGCGTGGGGTCAGCCCGCCCCCTCGCCCCACCGTTCACCCCCGATGCTGCCCGCGCTGTTCCTTGTCGCTGCCATCACCGGCTCGCCGGCCGTCCTGCCGCCCAACGACCCGACATTCGGCCATTGCGTCGATCCGCGAAACGGGGTCGAGCTCGACTGGAAGCGGCCGGATGACGGCGCGATCACCTACCTGCTGGTGAAGCGCGAGGTCGGCCCGGGGCATTGGCGCCCGTGGTTGAAGACGCAGCGCGCCGAACCGCCCTTCACGCTCACACTGCAGAGCCCGCTCGCGCGCCAGGCGCATTTCGCCTGGATGCTGTTCGAGGTGGAAGGCCACCACATGCACAAGACGAGCTGGCAATATTTCTGCACCGAGGCTCGTCCGGGCGACCCCGAGCCACCCCAGGCGCAATTGTCGCGCTAGCTGCTCGACCCCGCTGGCAGAACGAGACGGGGGCGCGGCGAGACGCTGGTAGGTCGGACGGCCGGCAAGGGCAGCGCGCGGTCAGAGCTCCTGTCGCGTTGGCCGGAACAGGATTTCGTTGATGTCCACCTCGTCGGGCTGGCCGATGGCAAAGGCGACGGCGCGGGCAAAGGAAGCGGCGGGAACGGCCACCTCCGCATAGAATTTGCGGATTCGTTGCGCTGCCTCCGGGTCGGTCACGCTGTTCGGCAGCTCCGTTGCCACAGCGCCGGGCGAGATCACGGTGGTGCGGATGTTGTAGGGCTTCACCTCCTGGCGCAGCCCTTCGGAAAGCGCACGCACGGCATGTTTCGTTGCCGCATAGACCGCGAAGCCGGGCCCCACGCGGTGGCCAGCCACCGACGAGACGTTGATGAAATGCCCGGCCTTCTGGCGCGTCATGTGCGGGAGCGCCGCGGCGATGCCATAGAGCACGCCCTTGAGGTTCACATCGATCATGCGGTCCCATTCGTCGATGTTGAGGCGCTCGAGCAGCGCCTGCGGCATGAGCCCGGCATTGTTGATCATCACGTCGATCCGTCCGTAAGCCTCGACGGCGGCATCGACCAGGCGTTTCACCTCCGCGCATCGGACGACATCGGTGGCCACGGCAATGGCCGTGCCGCCCGCGCCGGTGATATCGCCCGCCAGAGATTGCAGGCGATCGAGACGGCGAGCGCCCAATGCGAGCCTTGCGCCCTCGGCGGCAAGGAGGCGGGCGGTCGCTTCGCCGAGCCCGCTGCTCGCACCGGTGATGACGACAGTCTTCCCCGCGATGTTGCCACTCATGATCTCTACTCCCCCCCGTGCGTTCCGGCGCGGTACTGCTCGTCGCTCACCTTCTCCAGCCAATCGACGACCTTGCCGTCGAGCGCCTCCTGGATGGCGATATGCGTGACCGCCGTGTTCGGCGCCGCGCCGTGCCAGTGCTTCACGCCGGGCGGGCACCAGATCACGTCGCCCGGGCGGATTTGCTCTACCGGCCCGCCCCAGACCTGCGTCCAGCCGCAGCCGGCGGTCACGATCAAGGTCTGCCCGAGCGGGTGCGTGTGCCAAGCGCTGCGCGCTCCCGGCTCGAAGGTGACGCTGGCGCCGCTCGCCCGCGCCGGCTCACGCGCCTTGAACAGCGGGTCGATGCGCACGACCCCGGTGAAATTCCGCTCCGGCCCCCTGGTGGAAGGCTGCGTGCCGTTGCGCTGGATCTCCATCGTCGATCTCCTTTGATGAGCGCGGCCCGCCGCGCGTGGCGGGCTGTCTCTCCAAGATTGGGGCGCCCCGCCCAAGCCAGTAGCTGCTATAATCGGCATGGTCTTATGAGCAGAACCCATAAATGCAGCGCGGTAATCTCAGCGATCTCCTCGCCTTCCTCGCGGTGGCGCACGAGCGCAGCTTCACCAAAGCGGCCGCAAAGCTGGGGGTTTCGCAATCGGCATTGAGCCACACGATGCGCGAGCTCGAAGAGCGGCTCGGCGTCCGGCTACTGACGCGCACGACGCGCAGCGTCTCGCCGACCGAAGCGGGCGAACGCCTGCTCCGCACGGTGGGACCGCGCTTCGAGGAGATCGAGACCGAACTCGCGGCGCTGAGCGAACTCCGCGAGAAGCCCGCGGGCACCATTCGTATCACCGCCACCGAATATGCAGCGGATACGATCCTTCTGCCCAAGCTTGCCAAGCTCCTCAATGATTATCCGGACATCAAGGTCGAGATCGCCATCGACTATGGCTTGACGGATATCGTCGCCGAGCGCTTCGACGCCGGCGTCCGCAGTGGCGAGCAAGTGGCGAGCGGCATGATTGCCGTGCGCATTGCGCCGGACATGCGCATGGCGGTCGTCGGGTCCCCCGCGTATTTCAAGAGCCGAGCAGAGCCGAAGAAGCCGCAGGACCTGATCGACCACAACTGCATCGCCCTGCGCCTGCCGACGCATGGCGGCCTCTATGCCTGGGAGTTCGAGAAGGACGGCCGCGAGCTCAGAGTCCGCGTGGAGGGCCAGCTCATCTGCAACACCACGGCGCAGATGCTGACGGCGGCGTTGGCAGGGCTAGGCCTCGCCTATGTGCCCGAGGGTCTGGCGCAGCCCTATCTGGACCAGGCTCGTCTCACGCGCGTGCTCGAGGACTGGTGCCTTCCCTATCCCGGCTACCATCTCTGGTATCCGAACCGGCGCCAAGCCTCGGCAGCCTTTTCGCTGCTGGTCGAGGCGCTGCGCTATCGCGGGTGAACGAGCCGGCAGGTCACCGGGCATCGGCATGGGCTCTGCCGTCGATTGAGGCGCTCCGTGGATAGAGTCCTCCTGACGCCGGCGCCATCAGCAGCCGGGCGGCAACAGCAGCCGATAAAAGCGCGGCCGCGGCACTCGCGAGGAACACGCCACCGAGACCGGCGGGACCGGCCACGAGGCCCAATGCCGGCGTGCCGAATCCCAGCGCGACATCGAGAAAGGCGGTATAGGCGGCCATCGCAAGACCGCGGCTCTGCGGCGGCACGCGGCGGACCGCCTCGATACCAAGGCCGGGGTAGACGAGCGAGTAGCCTATGCCGCTGAGCGCGGCACCGCCGAGCGCCAGCGCGGGGCCTCCCGCCAGCCAAATCGTCGCAAGGCCGGCGGCTTCGATGAGCACGCAAGCGAGCGCGACCTTGGCGCCGCCGAGCCGGTCCGGCAGGTGCCCCAAGGTGAGGCGCGTCGCGATGAACGCGGTCGCAAAGACCGTGTAGGCGAGCCACCCACAACTCCATCCCTGCTGCGCGAAAAGCAGGACGACAAACGCCGTGATCGCGCCGAATCCGACGCTGCTGAGGGCCGAGCCGAGGCCCGGAACCCAGACGGCCCGGATCATGCGGATGAAGGACTGGCGAGCCTGGGGCAGCGGAGCGACCCCGCGGAGAGGTGCGGCCAAGAGCAACGTCGCGACCGGAGCAACAGCGGTCGCAGCCGCGATCGCCGTGAAGCCGCGGGCGGCATAGAGAGCGGCGCCCAGAGGCGCGCCGATCGCGAAAGCCCCGAACATCGCCGCCCCCACCCAGGCAATGACCTTGCCGGTGCTTTGCTCTGGAACGAGCGCCAGGCCCCAGGTGACCGCCCCGGTGATGATGACGCTCTCCGCCGCACCGAGCAGCGCCCGGCCGAGCAGGAGGATGGCAACCGAGATAGATGGGGCCAGGACGAACCGGAGCGACAGCAGATAGAGCAGCCCGGAGAGGGCGGCGGCCAGCAGACCGAGCATGACGGCGCGCTTGGGGCCGCGTCGGTCCGCATAGTGCCCTGCCCAGGGTCGCGAGACGAGTGCCACGGCGAACTGGCTGCCGGCGACCAGCCCGACGACAAATGACCCGAACCGCAGTCGATCATGCACGTGGAGCGGCAGCACCGGCATGGCGAGGCCGATGACGAGGAAGGCGACGAAGACCACGCCCATGATCGGCAGCAGCGCCGCCGTCACGCGGCTTGCCCGCCGCGCTTCGAGCGGCTGATCGACGTGCTGATCCATCGAATCGACTCCGGCTTTGTGACCGGACTGAAGCTATGACGGACCGTGGCACGCGATTAGACGACAAAATCGGCATGGACTTATGAGAGCGGCTCATAAACGGCGCCACTCCCCCGCGTCTTCCCCGCCTCAGCTCTGCGCAGGGGTGACCGGCATCATCGGCATCAGGTTCGAGTTGAGGTTGCTCATGATCCAGATTGAGCCACCGACCACCAGCACCACGATCAGCACGCCGAAGGCGAGGGCCAGCGCGTTGTTGGTGTTGTCGGGCGCCGTGGTGATGTGCAGGAAGAAGACAAGATGGATGCCGATCTGCGCAATCGCCAGCACGACGAGCGCCACCGGTATGCCGGGCTCCCAGATCGCATGCGTGCCGGCGACCAGGAAAGAGCCGACGGTGAGCAATACGGCGAGACCAAAGCCGATGAGATAGCCCTCGACGCCCTCGCGGATCGAGCGGTCGGCGACGTCGACCACGCCGGGTGCGACGTCTCCTGAATTAGGATCGTATTCGTCGTTCTCGCGATACTGATCATTCATCGTCCCGCCCCCACCAGATAGACAATGGTGAACAGCGCCACCCAGATTATGTCGAGCGCGTGCCAGAACAGATTGAAGCAGAGGAGCCGGTGCAGGACATTGGGGCGGAAGCCCTTGACCCAGAGCTGCGCCATCATCGTGCCGAGCCAGAGCAGCCCGGCGGTGACGTGGCAGCCATGTAAACCCACGACGGCGAAGAAGGACGAAAGGAAGGCGCTGCGCTGCGGCCCCGCGCCGGCGGCGACCATCCCGGCGAATTCCTGCGCTTCGAGCGCCAGGAAGGCCGCGCCCAGGAGGCCGGTGACCAAAAGAAAAATCTGCGTCCACAGCATGCTGCGCGCTTCGGTCGCAACGAAGGAGAGGCCGCAGACGAAGCTCGAGAGCAGCAGGCACCCGGTCTCGATGGCGACATGCGTGAGGTTGAAGAGCTCGGGCCCCGAGGGCCCTCCCGCCGTCTCGTTCTGCAGCACGCCATGCGCGGCGAAGAAGCAGGAGAACATGACGACGTCGGTCAGCAGGAAGATCCAGAAGCCGTAGCCGACGATGACGCGCTTGGAGGCGGGACCGCCTTCGCCGTGGCCGGTGGCAAAGCCGTGCGCGCCGCCGCCATGGCCGTGACCGACCCTGTAGGGATCTGCCGCGCGCCGATGGCCGTGCGGGACGGCTTCCGTTGCGGTGCTCATGCGGGCTCACTCACGCGCACGTGCTCGGCAAGCCATTTCTCGCGGGCGGCGCGGCGCTCGCGATCGAGCCGCGCCACCTCCTCGGCGGGGATGACGTACTCCTCGACATCGCGCCAGGCGAACCAAACGAAGACGCCATAAGCGCCGACGAGCCCGACGATCACCAGCCACCAGATGTGCCAGATGAGCGAGAAGCCGGTGATCGTGCAGAAGAAGGCGGTGATGAATCCGGTCGGGCTGTTGCGCGGCATCTCGATCGCCTCGTAATGCGGCTCCGGCGACAATTGCTGGGTCTCGATGGCGCGCCGCTTGATCTCCCAATAGGGCTCCTCGCCCTGGACGTTGGGCAGCACCGCGAAATTGAACACAGGCGGCGGCGAGGTCGTCGCCCATTCGAGCGAGCGCCCGTTCCAAGGGTCGCCCATGACGTCGCGCAGTTGCTCGCGCCGCCGGATGCTGACAACGATCTGCACCAGTTGGCAGACCATGCCGATGAACAGAATGATGATGCCGAACGAGGCGGCGAGCACCCAGGGACGCCACGCGGCCACCTCGTAATGCTGCAGCCGCCGCGTCATCCCGAGAAGCCCGGCCACGTAAAGCGGCACGAAGGTCACGTAGAATCCGACGAGAGTGAACCAGAAGGCGGCCTTGCCCCAGCCCTCCTGAAGCCGGAATCCGAACGCCTTTGGAAACCAGTAAGTGACCCCGGCGAAGACGCCGAAGAGCACGCCGGCGATGATTACATTGTGGAAATGCGCGACCAGGAACAGGCTGTTGTGCACCAGGAAATCGGCGGGCGGCACCGCCAGCATGACGCCGGTCATGCCGCCGATCACGAAGGTCACCATGAAGCCCACCGCCCACAGCATCGGCGTAGCGAAATTGATGCGGCCGCCATACATGGTGAAAAGCCAGTTGTAGATCTTCACCCCGGTACCGACGGCGATGATGCTGGTGGCGATACCGAAGACCGCATTGACGTTGCCGCCCGCGCCCATCGTGAAGAAGTGATGCAACCACACCATGAAGGAGACGATGCAGATGAACATCGTCGCCGCGACCATCGAACGGTAGCCGAAGAGCGGCTTGCCGGAGAAGGTGGGGACCACCTCGGAGAAGACGCCGAAGCAGGGCAGCACGAGGATGTAGACCTCGGGATGGCCCCAGGCCCAAATCAAGTTGATGAACATCATCATGTTGCCGCCGCCGGTATTGGTGAAGAAGTGGAAGCCCAGATAGCGGTCGAGGATCAGCATCCCGAGCGTCGCGGTGAGCACCGGGAAGGCGGCAATGATGAGCAGACTGGCGGCGAGCGCCGTCCAAGTGAAAACGGGCATACGCAGATAACTCATGCCCGGCGCCCGCACCTTCAGAATGGTGGTGACGAAATTTATCCCGGTGAGCAGCGTGCCCACCCCGGAGATCTGCACCGCCCAGAGGTAATAATCGACGCCAACCCCGGGCGAGTAGCGCAGCTCCGACAAAGGCGGGTAGACCAGCCATCCCGTGCGCGCGAACTCGCCGACGATCAGCGAGAGATTGACCAGCAGGGCGCCGGTGGCCGTGAGCCAGAAGCTCGTCGAGTTGAGCGTCGGGAACGCCACGTCGCGCACGCCCAGTTGCAGCGGCACAACGAAGTTCATCAGCCCGATCACGAGGGGCATGGCAGCAAAGAAGATCATGATGGTGCCATGCGCCGAGAAGACCTGGTTGTAATGCTCGGGCGGCAGATATCCCGGCGCGCGGAAGGCAAGTGCCTGCTGCGAGCGCATCATGACCGCGTCGATGAAGCCGCGCAGCAGCATCACCATGCCAAGCGAGATGTACATGACGCCGATGCGCTTGTGGTCGACGCTGGTGATCCACTCATGCCAGAGGTAGGGTAGATGGCCCCTCACCACCACCCAGAACAGCACGGCGGTGACGATGCTGATCACCACCAGCGCGGCGATGAACGGGATCGGCTGATCGAACGGGATCGCCTGCAGCGTGAGCTTGCCGAGCATTCACTTCTCCGGCCGGGGATGGACGCTGATGCCGCCGCGCCCCGTCTCGTAGCCCCCGCCCGGCGGAATGCGTCGCGTGGCGATCAACGAGAAGAGACCGGGATCGACGTAGCGATAGGTGTAAGGATGGACGTTGAGACTCTGCTTCTGGAGGGTGCGGTAGGCGGCGGGGTCCAGATCCGGGCCGCGCTGCTGCACCTGCGTCACCCAGCGTGCGAACTGAGACGGCGGAAGGGCGTGGACGGTGAAATTCATGTCGGAGAAGCCGTCGCCGCTGAATTGGGTGGACTGGCCGTAAAACTGGCCCGGGTGCGATGCCTCCAGGTTGAGCTGCGTCACCATGCCGTTCATCGTCGCGATCATGCTGCCGAGCTGCGGCACGAAGAAGGCGTTCATCACGCTTGCCGAGGTGAGCGAGAAATGCACGGGAACGCCGGCGGGAAGGACGAGGTCGTTGACGCTCGCGATGCCTTCCTCCGGATAGATGAAGAGCCACTTCCAGTCGAGCGAGACGACCTGCACCTCGAGCGGCTTCTGCAGCGGGCTGAGCGGCCGCCGCGGATCGAGATCGTGCGCGCCGATCCAGATCACGCCACCGAGAAAGATGATGACCATGATCGGGATCGCCCAGACGATGAGCTCGAGCCGCCCGGAATAGGCCCATTCCGGCAAGTAGACCGCCCGCTTGTTGCCTGAACGGAACCACCAGGCGAAGGCGAGGATCGCGATGATCGTCGGCACGACGATCACCAGCATGATCTCGACGGAGTTGATCATGATCAGGCCGGCGGCGGCGCCGACCGGCCCTTTCGCGTCGAAGATGCTGCCGGCGCAGCCGGCCAGCGGCAGCGGCGCAAGCATGGCAAGAAGGCGCCGCATCCGGCGCGGCCCGGCCGGGGGCGACGACGCGCCCGGCGGCGATTCCGGATGCGTCGAGCCGTCGACTCCGCTTCGAGCCTCCTGCGCCGCCATCGTGGGGTCCATAGCTGAGGCCGCCCGGCCGCGTCGCGCGCGACGTCCCGGCGGGCAGCACTGAAAGGCATTCACGCTAACGGCGGCGAGGGCCGAGCGTGCCAACCGGCAGATGCGGAACCATCGGATGAGGCGATCGGTCGCGCCCGTCTCGCTGAGGCCGCGGGTCGGCGAACCTGCGGTGACGACGGTCGTTTCCTTCGTCGAGGCCTCTTTATGTCCGCTGCTCGAGCGGCGCCGGCGCCGCAGCGATCACGCCTGAAAGGACCGTCATGAAGTTGGTGCAAGCCCTCGCCCTTGCCGCGCTGGCGGCACCGCTGCTGCTCGTCCCGCGCGGCCCTTCCCGCGCAGCCGATGCCGCCGCCGGAGGCGTACCGCCCGAGGATCTCCGCCTCTTCGAGCAGGTGATGCGGCAGGTCGAGCGCAGCTATGTCCGCCCGGTGGCGCCGGACCAACTCACGGCCAACGCACTGAAAGGCATGGTGAACCGGCTCGACCCGCATTCCGACTACATGGACAGGAAGGAATATAAGCAGACAGCGGCCAATATCAGCGGCGCCTTCGGCGGCATCGGCATCCGCATCACGGAGGAGACGGGTGTGCCTAAGGTCATCTCGCCGATCGACGGCACGCCGGCAGCCCATGCCGGACTCGAGCCCGGCGATCTCATCGTCGCCGTCAACGGAGAGGCCACCGACGGCATGGACCTGCTGCAGACCGTCTCAGCGCTCCGTGGCGACCCGGGGAGCCGCGTCACGCTGACGATCGAACGCGGCAACAAGGCGCCGTTTCCGGTCACCTTGAGGCGAGCGACGATCGACGTGCCCACGGTCAAATACCAGCTGGAGCCGAACCGGATCGCCTTTCTGCGCATCAGCGAATTCGATGCCACGACGCCCGGAGCGGCGCGCGCCGCGATCGAGACGATGAAGCGCGAGGCGGGCGGGCATCTGCGCGGGTTGATGCTCGATCTGCGCGACGATCCCGGCGGGCTGCTCGGCGCCGCGATCGCCATCGCCGGCGATTTCCTCGACGGCGGCACAGTGGTCTCGACCCGTGGCCGCCTATCGGCGGACAACCAAGTCTATGCTGCGTCGGGCGGAGGCGACCTCCTGCCGGGCGTACCGGTCGCCGTACTCGTCAACAGCGGCTCGGCCTCGGCCTCCGAGATCGTCGCGGGCGCGCTGCAGGACCGGCGGCGCGCGACGGTGATGGGCACGCGCAGCTTCGGCAAGGGATCGGTGCAGACCGTGATCCCGCTCGGCGACGAGGGTGCGCTCCGGTTGACGACGGCGCTCTACTACACGCCCTCCGGCCGCTCGATCCAGGGCATAGGCATCTCGCCGGATGTCGTCCTGCCGGCGCCCGCCAAGGAGCAGGTGACAAGCGCCGTGATCAACCACGAGAACGATCTCCACGGAGCCTTCTCGCCGGTGGGAACGGCGGCGCACAAACCCATGCCGCAGAGCTTCTCGCGGCCGATCAAGCCCGATCTCATCGCCACGCCGCAGGACGGCCAGCTCAAAGCGGCGCTCGCGCAATTCGAGCGGGAGCTGGGGACCCGGCGGGCGGAGCAATGAAGCACGGATGGGCAAGACATGGATTCGGGCCGCGCCCCTGAACGCACCACGACCGAGGCCGGGCGCGCCGCGCCCGAGCGACGCCGCAAACGCGAGCGAGACGAGCTCGTCGGCATCATCGCCTCGACCGCCCACGGCCTCTTCTTCCTGGCGCTCGCCGCGGCGGCGCTGCTGCGCTTCGGCGCCATCTTCGCAGCCGTGGCCGCGCTCATCGGCGTGATCGCGCTGGCTTCGCTCTGGCAGGCCGGGACAGAACTGCGTCGGTATCGGCGGAAGTAAGGCCGCGCCGGAGGAAGTGCCGGGGCCTCACTCGCCTGGCGCGGGGTGATGCTGCCAGCGGGCCATGCGGCGGTGGCCCCACTCGCGCAGACGCTGGAAGACGACATAGAGCATCGGGATGAGGAAGATGCCGATCGAGCTCGCCACCACCATGCCGGCGAAGACCGAGGTACCGATGTCGCGCCGGCTGATGCGCGCCGCGCCATGGGCAAAGACCAACGGCACCAGCCCCAGTACGAAGGCGATCGAGGTCATCATCACCGCGCGAAAGCGCATGCGCGCCCCGGCCACCGCCGCCTCGGCGATCGGCCGGCCCGCCTCGCGTTGCTCCTTGGCGAATTCGACGATCAGGATTCCGTTCTTCGCGGCGAGCGCGATCAGCACGACGAGCCCGATCTGCGCGTAGAGATCGAGGGTCAGCCCCGCCACCATGATGCCGATATAGGCGCCGAGCACGCCGATCACGACCGAGAGCAGCACCGGAATCGGGATCATCCAGCTCTCATAGAGTCCGACCAGGAAGAGGAAGGCGAAGACCACCGCAGCGCCCAGGATCGGCCCGGTCTGGCCGGCGGCTTCATGCTCCTGATAAGCGGTGCCGGTCCATTCGAAGCCGTAACCCGCCGGCAGCGTCCTGGCCGAGACCTCCTGCATGGCGGCGAGCGCGCCACCCGAGGAGGCGCCGGGGGCGGGACTGCCATTGATGGTGATCGAGCGGTAATTGTTGTAGCGGGTGATCACCTGCGGCCCGATCACCGTGTGCTCGCTGGCGATCGAGCGCAGCGGCACCATCTGGCCTGCGCTGTTGCGCACATGGATCTGCCAGATATCGGCGAGATCGCGGCGATCGCGCGCCTCACCCTCGATGTTGACCTGCCAGACGCGGCCGTAAAGGTTGAAATTGTTGACGAAGAAGCCGCCCAAGGTCGATTGCAGCGCAGTGAACACGTCGTTCATGTTGAGGCCGAGGGCCTGCGCCTTGTCGCGGTCGATATCGAGCCAGATCGAAGGCGTCGTCGCGGTGAAGGTGGAGAAGATGCGGGCAAGCCGCGGATCGCGGTTGGCGGCGGCGATCACTCCCTGCATCACGCTCGCCATGGCGGCGGGGTCCTGGCCCTGGAGCGCCTCGAGCTGGTATTCGAACCCGCCGCCGGTCGAAAGGCCGATGATCGGCGGCAAATTGAAGGGCACGATGGTCGCGGTCGGAATGCGCCGCGCCTCAGCGAAGATGCGGCGGATCAGCGCCTGCGCCGAATCGCCGGATCCCGTCCGCTCGGAAAACGGCTTCAGCTTCGCCACCAGGAAGGCGGCATTCGGCTCGTTGCCCTGATCGAGCAGCGAGAAGCCGATTACCGAGAAGACATCCTGCACCTGCGGCATGGATCTGAGCATCCGCTCGACCTCGGCCGTGGTAGCGCTGGTACGCGCCACGGAAGCGCCGTCGGGGAGCTGCACGTTGAGGAAGAAGGCGCCCTGGTCCTCTTCGGGCAGGAAGCTCGTCGGCGTGACGCGCGACACCAGGAAGATGCCGAGCGCGAAGCCCGCCACCAGCAGCAGCGACAGCGCCGAGACGCGAATGAGCCGCCCGACGATCCGCGCATAGCCGCCGCGCGCGCCCTCGATGCCGCGCAGCACCAGCGCGATGGGGCCGCGCTTCTTCGGCTCATGGCGGAGGAAGAGCGCGCAGAGCGCCGGCGACAAGGTGAGCGCGTTCAGAGCCGAGATCAGCATGGCGGCGCTGATGGTGACGGCGAATTGGCGGAAGAGCTCGCCGGTGATGCTCGGGATGAAGGCGACCGGCACGAAGACCGAGAGCAGCACCAGGCTGATGGCGATGATCGGACCGGTAATCTGCCGCATCGCCTTCATCGCCGCCTGGGCCGGCGGCAGATCGGGCTCCTCCTCGAGCACGCGCTCGACATTCTCGACGACGACGATGGCGTCGTCGACGACGATGCCGATCGCCAGCACCATGGCAAGGAGCGACACGGTGTTGGCGGAATAGCCCATCGCCAGCAGCACGGCGAAGGCGCCGATGAGGCTCACCGGGACGGCGACGGCGGGAATGATCGTCGCGCGCAAATTGCCGAGGAACAGGAACACGACGAGGACGACGAGGCAAAAGGCCTCGCCGAGGGTCCATAGCACCTCATGGATGGTGTCGCTGACGAAGAGCGTGGAATCGTAGACGATTTGCGCCTTGAGGCCGGGCGGAAAGCGC
>DATNDG010000007.1:0-18840 GCA_035553515.1 Allostellaceae bacterium
TGTCGCCGAAGCGGCAAGTCTGCTTCGGAGAGGTTCAGCTGACCTCCGCTAGCGACCAGCGGAGTTCTCTGTCTGACCCGACGCGGACCTCGCCCCTTCTTCGGGGGCGACGGAAGCACTAATCGCGGGAAGTGTTGATCCAGCGCAAGGTTCGAATTGCGCGCCGGCCTGCGAGTAGGTGGCGATGCCGCTAGGATCATCGTCGGCGACCCCCGTGATCAATCCGGGGCCGAGACGCGAGAGAGGATGCTCGTTCAGCCGGGCCCACAAAACCCGCAGGGCGTTCCTGCGCCCAGGTCGGTTGGTGGCAGCCTCTGAAGCCTCCATGCACCTCACCAAGCCCACGTGAGAGAAGAGCATCGGGGCCGCTGGCGAGCGTGCCCGCTGGCATCGACGTGCCCCAGCAGTTCGCGAAGCATGTCCCACCTCTAGCCCATGATCCCACTCAGGCGCTGGAAACCGCTGACGCCTCGTGAAAGGAGAGCCACCCACGCAGGCCTCGGGCATTGACTTGAATCAACTACGGAGCCGCTCGACCTTCCAGCGGCCCGGACGCGCCCCGCGGCGCGAGCGCGCGGCGATGCTTGCACAGGATTGACATCCGAGCGGCGTTACCGGCAGGCGACGCTGCTGGGATCGTTGATCTCGTAGTGGCCAGTTATTAACGTGCTGTTCCAGATGAGTTTGCCGACGACTTCGACCTTCTGCCCGGAGCGGCAGACCGGGAGCCGGCCCGTCGGCCGCTGTACAGTCACGCGTTCGCGCGCGCCGTTACAGTCGAGGCTCAATCCGAAGACGAAGGACCGCGCATAGGCTTCCTCGGCCGGCACGTAATCCCCAGTGGCTCGGACCGTTTTGTGTAGCCAGGGATCACAGGCACCCCCGGCCTGCGCCGCGCCGCATGTGGCGGTTAGGCAGCAGAGCACCGACAGAAGCAATCTCATGTGCTGAAGTGAACCATGAGCGGTACCGGGGCTCTAGCTCAGAGGGAACTCAGATAAGCGGTCACCTCGCTGATCTGCTGCGCGCTCAGATGCCGCGCATTCTCGTGCATAATCTCGTTCTCGCGCAAATTGGCGGCGAAGGCCTCAAGCTGTTTTTCGAGATAGCTGCGGCGCTGGCCGGCGAGCCTCGGGAAGACCTGCTTGCCCTCCGCATTGTCGTCATGGCAGGCGCCGCAGGGCGGCACGTCTTGGGAGGCGACACCCTCTTCGAAGATCTTCTTGCCGGCCGCGATCTCAGCAGGATTGCCGCCCTCGCCCTTCGCCGGCAGCTGCTCGGAGAAATATTTAGCGATCGTGTCGATCTCGCTGTCGGGGAGCTGGGCCGCCATGCCCCACATGAAGGCCTGTGCGTGCGGATCGGCCCGCGAATGATCGCGGCTTTTGGTGATGCTGTCTTACGTCTCGAGCAAGGCGCCGCAAGTCTCGAGCAAGGGCGCCGTCGAAACGCGAGGAGTTACCGTTCTTCGCTACAGGCGGATTATTGTGCTGGCCGGAGCGAGGTGAACGGCGGCGGAACGGGCAAGAAATTGTGTGTCAGATTTGTGCCAGAAATTGACGCGACTTCGTGTTCTGTTCGCGTCGACTCGTGCATTGCCGGTCTGGCTGCAGGAACTAAAAAAACCGCTGAAAACAGCGGTTTTCTGCGGCTTTCGATTGGAGCGGGCGAAGGGATTCGAACCCTCGACCCCAACCTTGGCAAGGTTGTGCTCTACCCCTGAGCTACGCCCGCGCCCCAAGACGAGGCGCGCATCATACAAAGGCGCCGCCCTATTGCAAGCCCGCCCGCCCCGGGAGAGAGGCCGGATGAGGTTTGAATTCCCCGGCCGCGCGCGCCAGATTCGGCCCATGCCGCGCCGCCGCACCTCCCTCGCCTCCCTCGCCCTGCTGCTCGCCCTCGGCCTCGCCGGCTGCGGCAGCCAGCTGCGCCCACAAAGCCTGCTCGACCGCTGCGGCGAGTATATGCAGCGCGCATTTCCCGGTGGCGACATCCAGGTGACGAAGAGGGAGCTGGTGCCGGCGCAGACGCAGAGCATCGCGACCTCGGTGGTCGCGGCCGAGGGCGAGCGGCGCAATGTCGCGCCGGGCGGCCCGCCGCTGCGCGATGTTGCCGTCGAATGCCGCTTCAATAACGGCATCCTCACCGATTTCCGCTGGACCAAGGGGCCGCTGCGCTGACATGCCGGCGAGCGAGGCGGAACTCTTCCAGCGCTTCGACGCGCTCGGCATCCGCCACACCACTTATCGCCACCCGCCGCTCCATACCGTCGCCGAATCGGTGATGCTGCGCGGCGCGCTGCCCGGGGCTCATTGCAAAAGCCTGTTCTTGAAGGACCGCCAGGGCGGGCTCTGGCTCGTCGTCGTGCTCGAGGAGCGGCGGCTCGACCTGAAGGCGCTCTCGGAGCTGCTAGGGGCGCCGCGCTTCTCCTTCGGCAGCCCTGAGCTGCTGGTCGAGGCCCTGGGGGTCACGCCGGGCAGCGTCACGCCCTTTGCCCTGATCAACGATGCGGCGCAGCGCGTCACGGTCGTGCTCGACGCCGAGATGCTGCGCCACGATCCCGTCAACTATCATCCGCTCATCAATACCGCCACCACCGCCATCTCCGCCGCGGATCTCACCCGCTTCATCGCCGCCTGCGGACACCGGGCGATTGTGTTGGAGCTCGCCGGGATCGACCGGGCCGGGGGGTAAGCCGGGTGCTTGTCAGGACCCGGCTCTGCCGCCATCTTTAGGGGGAAAATTTGGGGATTTCACGCTGATGGAACCGATTCTCGGCGGCGCGGCCGCCCCGGCGGATGCGGCCAATCTGGTCAAGAACGGCTCGACGCAGACCTTCATGGCCGATGTGATCGACGCCTCGCATGACGCGGCGGTGGTGGTCGATTTCTGGGCGCCCTGGTGCGGACCCTGCAAGCAGTTGGGGCCGATGCTGGAGAAGGCGGTGCGCGACGCGCGCGGCACCGTGCGCATGGTCAAGATCAATATCGACGAGAATCCCGAGCTGGCGCAGCAGATGCGCATCCAGTCGATCCCGGCGGTCTATGCCTTCAAGGATGGCCGCCCGGTGGACGGCTTCGTCGGCGCGCTGCCGGAAAGCCAGGTGAAACAGTTCGTCGGCCGGCTCGCCGCCAATGCCGGCGCCGGGCCGTCGCCGATCGAGGAGGCGCTGGCGCTGGCGCAGGAGGCGATCGACGCCGGCGACGAGGCGCGCGCCGCCAATATCTACGGCCAGATCCTGCAGCACGAGCCGGGCAATGTCGCAGCCACCGCCGGCCTCGTCCGCATCGCCGTCGCCCGCAAAGAGTTCGCCAAGGCGCAGCAGCTCCTGGCGCGCGTGCCGAAAGAAAGCGCCAACCACGCCGACATCGCCGCGGCACGCGCCGCCCTCGAGCTCGCCGAGGCCGGCGAGAAAGCGCAGGGGGCGGTGGGCGAGCTGCGCCGCCGGCTCGAGCGCGATGCCAACGACCACGAGGCGCGCTACGAGCTCGCCTCGGCGCTCTTTGCCGCGGGTCAGCGCGCCGAGGCGGTGGACGAGCTCCTCGATCTCGTCAGGCGCGACCGCAAATGGAACGAGGAGGCGGGGCGGCGCCAGCTCGTCAAGTTTTTCGAGGCGCTGGGCCACGCCGATCCGCTCACCGTCGCGGCGAGAAAGCGGCTCTCCTCCATTCTCTTCGCATGAGCTCGCCCTTTGCGCCGGGCTTCGAGGCACTACCGGCGGACCTGCCGATCTTCCCGCTGACCGGCGTGCTGCTGCTGCCGCGGGGACGCCTGCCGCTTAATATCTTCGAGCAGCGCTATCTCGCCATGACCGCAGACGCGCTCAAGGCCGAGCGGATGATCGGCATGGTGCAGCCGCAGGAGGGTGCGGGCGATGCCGGCGAGCCGCCGGTCTATCGCATCGGCTGCGCCGGGCGCATGACTTCGTTCAGCGAGACCGATGACGGCCGCTATCTCATCACGCTCACCGGAATTGTCCGCTTCGACATCGCCCGCGAGCTGCCCTTCGACCGGCTCTACCGTCACGTCGTCCCCGACTGGCAGCCCTATCGCGCCGATCTCGAGAGCGATCGGAGCCCGATCGACCGCGCAAGGCTGCTCGGCGCGCTGAAGCCCTTTCTCGAGCGCAGCGAGCTTGCCGCCGACTGGTCGCTGGTGGAGGCCGCCGGCGACGAGCGACTCGTCACCACCATCGCCATGCTGGCGCCGTTCCAGCCGGCGGAGAAGCAGGCGCTGCTCGAGGCGCGCGATCTCGCCGAGCGGGCGCGGCTCCTCACCACGCTCATCGAGATGGCGGTGCATGGCGCCGGCGAGAGCGCCGATGCCGCGCGCCACTGAAGGAAGGAGGAGGCGATGACCGATCACGCCCCCGAGATCGATCCGCGGCTGCTCGAGATCCTGGTCTGTCCGCTGACCAAGGGGCCGCTCAACTACGACCGCGCGGCGCAGGAGCTGATCAGCCTCGAAGCCGGGCTCGCTTATCCGATCCGCGACGGCATCCCGATCATGCTGGTCGATGAGGCACGCCCGCTCGGCGAGGAGGAGAAGGCGCGGCTCATGGGCGGTAAGCCGGCGGCGCAGCCGCAGCCGTGAGCGAGAACGGCACGCGTCACTGGCCGGTCGAGATCCGGCTGAAGCGCACGGAGAAGCTGCTCGAGATCGCCTTCGAGGATGGCGCGCGCTACCGCCTGCCGGCAGAGTATCTGCGCGTCGAAAGCCCCTCGGCCGAGGTGCAGGGCCACGGCCCCGGCCAGAAGACGCTCGTTCATGGCCGCGCGCATGTCGGCATCACCGCCGTCGAGCCGGTGGGCAATTACGCGGTGCGCCTCGTCTTCGACGATCTGCACGACACCGGCATCTATTCCTGGACCTATCTGCGCGAGCTCGGCGAGGAGCAGGACACGCGCTGGCAGCGCTATCTCGCGGCCCTCGCCGCCGAAGGCCTGTCGCGCGAGCCGAAGCGGGGATGATGCTGCAGGTCGGTGTTGCGTCCTTCGACAGGCTCAGGATGAGGATTTTTCTTTGTGGCCCTTGACCAAGGCCATTCTCGATCTCCCTCATCCTGAGCTTGTCGAAGGACGCACCGCGGTCTTGCCGCCCTCGGTGCCGCCACATTTCCGCCGACCGCCTCATGAAATCGCCATTGGCGCGGCGTCGCGGGGGGTGGCTAGACTACGGGCCGCATCCGGGGAGGCGCGCCATGAAGCTTTACACTTCGATCGGTCCCAATCCCAAGACGGTCCGCATGTTCATGGCGGAGCGCGGCATCGAGTTGTCCAAGATCGAGGTCGACCTGATGGGCGGCGAGAACCGGCGCGAGCCCTATCTGTCGCGGAATCCGAGCGGACAGCTTCCCTGTCTCGAGCTCGATGACGGACGCTACCTCGCCGAGATCACCGCCATCTGCGAATATCTCGACGAGAAATCCCCGGGCGGCTCGCTGATCGGCAAGACGCCGGAGGAGCGCGCCGAGACGCGCATGTGGGTGCGCCGCATCGATCTCAACATCATAGAGCCGCTCGTTGCAGGCTTCCGCTATTCGGACGGGCTCAAGCTCTTCCAGAACCGCATCCACGTCATCCCGCAGGCCGCCGCCGATCTGAAGCAGATCGCGCAGGAGAAGCTCAAATGGCTCGACGGGCTGATGAAGGGCAAGAGCTATATCTGCGGCAAGCGGCTGACGCTTGCCGATCTGATGCTCTTCGCCTTCCTCGAATTCGGCGCGCGCGTCGGCCAGCCGCTTGATCCTGCGCTCGCCAATATCGCCGCCTGGTATGAGAGGATGAAGGCGCGGCCCAGCGCGAAAGCCTGAGCCGCACCGCCGCCGTCAGGACGCCGCGAGGCGCCGCTGTGCGGTCACTGCCGGCACTGTCTCCGGCTCGACCGCCGGCTCGCAGCACTCGCGCACCACTTGAAGCAGCCGCTCCGGCACCGGCTCGTCCGCCACCGCGCCGTAAAGCGCCTGAAACAGCGGCGCGCCATCGCTTGCGCCGCTCAGCAACCGCTCGATCTCGACCGCCACAGTAAGGTTCGTCAGTTCCTTATCTCCAGCCATTGCTGCCACTCCGCATTCCGGGGGGCCATGCCCTGCGCCCTTGGCCCTTCTGCGGTTACAAACGGTTACACGAAGTTACGGTTCCGCAGGTTGCGCAATTTTTTTGGCAATCCGTAAATGGATTGTAACAGCGCCGATAAAAACCGGGAATTCAGGAAGTTGCGGCTCAGAGCGCCTTGCCCCGGACGAGCCGCGGCAGGTCGCCGACGGTACCCATGGCATGGCGCATCAGGAGCCGTTTCAAGGGTGGCAGGCGGTCGACGGCGGCAAGGCCGAGATCGCGCATTAGTTGAATAGGCGGCAGGGCGTTGGAGAAGAGCCGGTTGAGCCCGTCGGTCACCGCGGCAAGCGTGACATTGTCGAAACGGCGCCAGCGCTCGTAGCGCCGCAGCAGCTCCGGCCCGCCGATATCGAGCCCGAGGCGGCGCTGGTCGACGATAAGCTCGGCCAGCACGGCGATATCGCGGATGCCGAGATTGAGCCCTTGCCCGGCGATCGGATGAATGACATGCGCGGCATCGGCGACCAGCGCGAGACGCGGCGCGGTGTAGCGCTCGGCGTGCAGCAGCGAGAGCGGATAGGACCAGCGCGGCCCGGTGACTTCGATCTCGCCGAAGAAGTCGCCGAAGCGGCGCGCGAGCTCGCCGGCAAATCCCGCCTCGTCGAGCGCCAGGATCTCCGGCGCCAGATCGGCGCGCTCGGTCCAGACAATCGAGGAGCGCTGACCGGTCATCGGCAGGATGGCGAAGGGCCCGGCAGGCAGGAAATGCTCCACCGCCACGCCGCGATGCGGCAGCTCATGGCGCACCGTGCAGACGATCCCGGTCTGCGGATAGGTCCAGTCGATGGTGCGGATGCCGGCAGCGCGGCGCAGCGGCGAGTTCTTGCCGTCGCAGGCGGCGACCAGCTCGCCCTTGAGGCGCCTGCCATCGCCCAGCAGCGCGGTCGCCGAGGCGGCATCGCGCTCGACATGCTCGACGCTAAGCGGCGCCAGGTGTCGGAGACTTGGCAGCTCGCGCGCGCGCGCGATGAGCGCACGGCGCAGCACACGGTTCTCGACGATGTATCCCAACGGCACATCGCCGAGATCGCGGTGGTCGTAGTGCAGGAAGAGCGGCGATTCGCCGTCGGCGACGCGGATTTCGAGGATCGGCTCCGCCTCGACCGCGACCAGCGGCCAGAGGCCGATGCCCTCCAGCACCTGCTGAGAGCCATGCGCGATCGCCGTGGCACGGCCGTCGAAGGGCTCGTCCACCATCGCCGCCGGATCCTCGCGGTCGATCACCGCGACCTCGATCCCGGCCGCGGCGCAGGCAATGGCGAGGGTGAGGCCGGAAAGCCCGCCACCGACGACGATGAGTTCGACACGCTCCATGGCGAAAAGATGCGGCGCGGGCGGCCGCTTGTCCATCGCGCCGGGTCAGCGCCGGAGATAGCGCCAGAGCAGCATCGCGCCGACGATCAGCGCCACCCCCAGCCAGGAGAGCTCGAAACTGAAGGCGCCCTGCGCCACCGAGACGGAGAGGGCGGTGTGGTTGATCATCGGCCAGAGCGCAGGCATGGGCGGGAGCCTAATCGACGGCAGGCGCGGCGGCCAGAGACCGCGACGCCGCGGTTCCGCCGCACAATAAGCGAGCACGTCCCGCCGCTCTGCCTAAAAAACAGGCATGCAGCTTGAGGGCGACCGCCGCCCCTTCGAGCACGCCTTTCGTTGACCCGCGGCAAAGCAGCGAGGAGCCGGCGGGGGAAGCCGGTCTCTCTGGCGGTGGCACGATTCTTGAGTTCAGCCCCGTGGCGGCCGGCTCGGGGAGCCGTCTCGGCCGATTTTGCTCGGTCCTCACGGGAGGTAAGCTCACATGAAAGCGCGTTTGTTGTTGATTTGGATGGCAAGGGTCCTGCCGTTGGCAGCGCTCGCCGTGCTCATCCCCCTCACTTTCGCCGCGGCCCAGCAGGCGCCGGCCGCCCCCGGCAGCGCGCCGGCGGCAGCGGCGGCGGCTCCTGCACCGGCTCCGGCGCCGACGCCGTCCTGCGCCGGCGATCCCGATCCGAAGAAGGCGGTGCTCACCAAATGCGCGCCCAATTCCGGCGACACCGCCTGGATGCTGACCTCCATGGCGCTGGTGCTGATGATGACGATCCCGGGTCTCGGGCTCTTCTATGGCGGCATGGTGCGCAAGAAGAATGTCGGCGACACGGTGATGACCAGCTTCGCCATCACCTGCCTCGTCACCGTGCTCTGGGCGGTGTGTACCTACAGCATGGCGTTCACCTCGGGCACGCCCTTCGTCGGCGGCTTCAGTCGCGCCTTCCTGCAGGGGATCATGAGTGACATCGGCTCGGGGGCCGGCAATCCCAACCCGCTGGCGCCGACCATCCCCGAGACGGTCTATATGTGCTTCCAGATGACCTTCGCGATCATCACGCCCGCGCTCATCGCCGGCGCCTTCGCCGAGCGCATGAAGTTCTCGGCGATGCTGTGGTTCATCGGCGCCTGGGCGATCCTCGTCTATGCGCCGGTCGCGCACTGGGTCTGGGGTCCGGACGGCTTCCTCAACAGCAGCAACAGCGACGCCGTGGTGAAGGTGCTCGACTTCGCCGGCGGCACGGTGGTGCATGTCAATGCCGGCGTCGCCGGCCTGATGTGCGCGCTGATGCTCGGCAAGCGCAAGGACACGGGCCCGGCGCACAATGTCGTGCTCACCTTCATCGGCGCCGCGCTGCTGTGGGTCGGCTGGTTCGGCTTCAACGCCGGCTCGGCGGTGACCGCTAACCTGCAGGCGGGCATGGCGATGACCGTGACGCAGATCGCCACGGCGGTCGCGGGCCTCACCTGGATGTTCGTCGAGTGGGCGCATCGCGGCAAGCCGACCGTCATCGGCATCTGCTCCGGCGCGGTCGCAGGCCTCGTCGCCATCACCCCGGCCTCAGGCTTCGTCGGCCCCATCGGTTCGATGGCGATCGGCGTCGCCGCCGGCGTCATCTGCTACCTCGGCGCGGTCTGGCTCAAGGGCGTCTTCGGCTATGACGACGCGCTCGACTGCTTCGGCGTCCATGCAATCGGCGGGGCCGCCGGCGCCATCCTCACCGGTGTCTTCGCCATCAACGAGTATGGCGGCACGCCGGGCCTGATCGAGGGCAATGCCGGGCAGGTGCTCAACCAGTGCATCGGCGTCGGCATCGTTGTCGCCTACGACGTCGTGGTCAGCCTGATCATCCTCAAGGTGATCGACATGGTCGTGGGCCTGCGCGTCGATGTCGAAGTCGAGCGTGACGGGCTCGATCTCGCCCTCCATGGCGAGACCGTGCAGTAGGGCATCTGACGGGTTTTTCCTCCCCGTAGGACCTGGGGGGTGCCGCAAGGCACCCCCCAATTCTTTGACGTTGTGGTCTTTGAAGATCGGCGGCTAAAGCTGCACCACGCCGAAAGCCATCGACACGACGATCGATCCGACCCCGCCGAGAAAAGACCAGTCCGCGAGCCTGGTCTGCCACTCACCGGAGACTCCGCTTCGGATGGCCATGTAAGCCAGGAAGATGCTCGTCAGCAGAAACGCGGCGGCCACCCAGGCGATTTCGTCGGAATAGGTGTTGTCACTTTGGTGGGCCAGCTTCAGTCCGCCGATGATGACAAAGCAGATCCCCAACAAATTGGTCGCCGCATTCAATATGTGTGGATGTCGATGCATGGCGCTCTACCCCCACTGCCCATAACGTTTGCTTCCGAAAGCTTTTGCGCCCCGTCCCCTTGCCGGCTCCACCTCGAGCGCGCCAGCGTCATGAGATAAGGCCGGCGCTTGCGCGCGAGCCGCAATACGGGACAAGCTTGTCCGTCGGCTCGACGGCATCGAGAGCAATCTCGCTCATCACACCGCTCGCCCCCGAGATAGGCGTGGCCCTTCGATCCACCGCCCGTTTTGCAGCCCCGTCAGCGCCGTCCGCGCACCTGCAGGTTCTTGCGCAGGATGGCGATGATGATGAGCACGAAGGCGGCGAGGCGGAAGAGGTAGACCCAGGCCTCGTTGTACTCCTGTCCGGCAAGCGCGACCGCCGTGGAACTGGCCGCGAGCAGCCAGAAGGCTATGGCGAAGATCAGGAATAGCGAATCCCGCGTGCGCCGCCAGAACCGGAGAAAGAACAACCCGGCGATGAGATAGGCCATCGCCGTGGCGCCCGAGACGAAGTCGGTGGGATTAAAAGAGTACATGGGCGGCTTAGTCGATCTCCCAGATGAAGCCGTAGAGCAGCAGCGCGGCGGCCGCGAGGCTTGAGGCCTCGCGGAAGCCCAGCAGGCTGATATCGGGCAGCAGCACGATGTCGACAAAGAGGAGACAGTTGTTGATCGCGAGCGCGACAAAGCACAGCGCGCTCCACAGCAGCAGCCGCGTGCGCGTCTGCCGGTAGCTGCGCAGCAGCAGCAGCATCGCCACGAGGCTGGTGAGAAAGCAGAGGAGATAGACCGCGGGCTCGAGCGTCTGCATGTGCGCTACTCTTTCTTGATCCGGAACGCCTCGGCGAAGAGCTGAATCTTGTGGCTCGGCGCCGTGAAGATCGCCTGGCTGACGGCATAGGGATATTCGGCATAGGCCTTGGCCACCTCGGCGACCGTGCCGTCGAGCTCGGGCGTCGCAGGATGGTAGCGGAAAGCCCCCTCCGCCTCGGCGGCGAGCCCGGCGCCTTGCAGCTCGATCAGCGCCGTGGTGACGATGCCGATGCTGCCGCGCAGCTCGCGGATGAGATCTTCGACCCTCCAGGCGCGCTGGCGCTCGCGCCGCAAGAGCAGCAGCAGCTCCAGTGCCCAGACCGACGCAATCCATGTGCGCAGAAAGCGAAGGACTTCGTCCGAAAGCACCGGCCTTTCCACGCTCCGTCGTCGCGATCCCCGCCCTATGCCCCCCGGCGGCATTGCGAGTTTAGGGCGCTGAACCACAGGAGGCACGGAAAAAATCGGGGGGATGCCCTCTCGCTGCGCGGGCCGCGCCGGCCTCGCCGAGGGGCCGACCTTTATGCCGCGTTTACGGCGCGCCGACCAAATCCGTCTCGAATTTATACCGGCCCGCCGCCTTTTAATGGACCGCTCGCGGCGGCGCACCGCCGCTTCGGGCTCGCGGAGGAGAGTGGAATGCTCGATGCGATCATGCTCGCGGCCGGCGTCCCCTTCTTCGCGCTCTCGGTCGCCTATGCCGCCGCCTGCGACAGGATATGAGGAAAGCCATGCTCATCGACTATCTGCTTGGCGGCGGGGTCTCCCTCGTCATCATCGGCTATCTCGTCTTCGCGCTCATCCGGCCGGAGCGCTTCTAGGAGCTCGCCCATGACGGTAAATGGCTGGATCCAGATCGCGCTTTTCAGCGCGATCATCATCGCGATCACGCGGCTCTCGGGCGGCTACATGACGCGCGTCTTCAACGGCGAGCGCACACTCCTCTATCCCCTTCTGCGGCCGGTCGAGCGCGCCATCTACTGGTGCTGCGGCGTCGACGAGAAGCAGGAGCAGTATTGGCTCACCTATGCGGTGGCCATGCTGCTCTTCAGCGTCGCCGGCTTCGCCACGCTCTACGCGCTGCAACGGCTGCAAGCCTATCTGCCGTTCAACCCGGCCGGCCAGAGCGACGTCGAGCAGAGTCTCGCCTTCAACACCGCCGTGAGCTTCGTCACCAACACCAACTGGCAGGCTTATGGCGGCGAGACCACCATGAGCTATCTGACGCAAATGGCCGGGCTCGCCGTGCACAACTTCCTGTCGGCGGCGACCGGCATCGCCATGGCGGTTGCGCTCATCCGCGGCTTCGCGCGCCGCGAGGCGAAGGGGATCGGCAATTTCTGGGTCGATCTCACCCGCACGACGCTCTACATCCTGCTGCCGCTCTCGGTGGTGGTCGGCCTCTTCTTCGTCTGGCAGGGCATGCCGCAGAATCTCGGCGCCTATGTCGACGCCACCACCCTTGAAGGCGCCAAGCAGACCATCGCGCAGGGGCCGGTCGGCTCGCAGGAGGTGATCAAGATACTCGGCACCAATGGCGGCGGCTTCTTCAATGCCAATTCCGCCCATCCCTACGAGAACCCGAACGCGCTCACCGACTTCGTGCAGCTGATCCTGATCTTCTCGATCGGCGCCGGGCTCACCAATGTGCTGGGCCGCATGGTCAAGGACGAGCGCCAGGGCTGGGCGATCTTCGCCGCGATGGGCATCCTCTTCCTCGTCGGCGTCGGCACCGCGTACTGGTCGGAATCGCATGGCAACCCCGCCTTCGCCGCCTTCCATGTCGACAGCGCGCCGAGCGCGCTGCAGGCCGGCGGCAATATGGAAGGAAAAGAGGTCCGGTTCGGCATCGCCCAGAGCGCGCTCTTCGCCACGGTCACCACCGACGCGTCCTGCGGCGCCGTCAACGGCATGTTCGACAGCTTCCTGCCGCTGGGCGGCATGGTACCGCTCATCAACATCCAGCTCGGCGAGGTGATCTTCGGCGGCGTGGGATCCGGCCTCTACGGCATCCTCGCCTTCGCCATCGTCGCCATGTTCGTCGCCGGGCTGATGGTCGGACGCACGCCCGAATATCTCGGCAAGAAACTCGAATCGCGCGAAGTCAAGATGACCATCCTCGCGCTGCTCTCGCTGCCGCTCTCGATCCTCGGCTGGACCGCGCTCGCCACCGTGCTACCGGCCGGGCTTGCCGGCATCGCCAATACCGGTCCGCACGGCTTCAGCGAGATCCTCTATGCCTACACCTCGGGCACCGGCAACAACGGCAGCGCCTTCGCCGGGCTTTCCGCCAACACGCTCTTCTACAACCTGACCTTGGCCGGCGCGATGCTGATGGGGCGCTTCCTCTTCGTCATCCCGCTGCTCGCCGTCGCCGGCTCGCTGGCGCAGAAGAAGCTGCTGGCCCCCTCGGCCGGCACCTTCCCGACGCAGAGCCCGCTTTTCGTCGGTCTCCTGGTCGGCGTCATCCTGATCATCGGTGGCCTCACCTATTTCCCAGCCGTCTCGCTCGGCCCCGTGGTCGAGCAGGTCGCGATGAACCACGGCACGCTCTACGGCCGGCCCCTGAACCCGCAGGCCCCCCAAGGACAAGCGCCATGAAGAACTTCTCCACGACTCTCGGCTCGCCGCAGACCGGCCTCGCCAAACGCCAGATGCAGCCCCTTTCGCTGCTCGACAGCTCCTTGCTGGTGCCGGCGATCGGCGCCGCCTTCCGCAAGCTCGACCCTCGCACGCTGGTGAAGAACCCGGTGATGTTCTGTGTCGAGATCGTCTCGGTGCTCACCACGCTCTTCTTCCTGCGCGATCTCGTCGTGGGGACCGGCACGGTGGTCGGCACCAGCGCGCTCTTCTCGGGCCAGATCACGCTCTGGCTGTGGTTCACCGTGCTCTTCGCCAATTTCGCCGAGGCGGTGGCCGAAGGCCGCGGCAAGGCGCAGGCCGACACGCTGCGCCGCACCCGCACCGAGACCAAGGCGAAGCGCCTCGCCTCGGCCGGCTCGCGGCAATGGGAGCAGGTGGCCGCGCATGCTCTGAAGCCCGGTGACCTCGTCCTGGTCGACGCGGGCGACATCGTCCCGAGCGACGGCGAAGTGATCGAGGGCGTCGCCTCGGTCGATGAATCCGCGATCACCGGCGAGAGCGCGCCGGTCATCCGCGAGAGCGGCGGCGACCGCAGCGCGGTCACCGGCGGCACGCGCGTCACCTCGGACTGGCTCAAGGTGAAGATCACCGCGGCGCAGGGCTCGACCTTCCTCGACCGCATGATTGCGCTGGTCGAGGGCGCGGCGCGGCAGAAGACGCCGAACGAGATCGCGCTCAACATCCTGCTCGCCGGCATGACCTTGATCTTCGTCTTTGCCACGGTGACCATTCCGAGCTTCGCTGCTTACGCCAAGGGCGCGGTCTCGGTCGTCGTACTGGTGGCGCTCTTCGTGACCTTGATCCCGACCACCATCGGCGCGCTGCTCTCGGCGATCGGCATCGCCGGCATGGACCGCCTGGTGCGCTTCAACGTGCTCGCCATGTCGGGCCGCGCGGTCGAGGCGGCGGGCGACGTCGACACGCTGCTGCTCGACAAGACCGGAACGATCACCCTCGGCAACCGTCAGGCGGCGGAGTTCATCGCGCTCCCCGGCGTCGATCAGCGCGAGCTCGCCGACGCGGCGCAGCTCTCCTCCTTGAGCGACGAGACGCCGGAAGGCCGCTCGATCGTCGTCCTCGCCAAGGAGAAATACGGCCTGCGCGGGCGCGAGATGTCGGCGCTCAACGCGCAATTCGTGCCGTTCTCGGCGCAGACGCGGATGAGCGGCGTCAATGTCGAGGGTCACGTCATCCGCAAGGGCGCGGTCGACGCCATCCTCGCCCATCAGCGCGATTTCGCCGGCACGCCCGCCGGCGCAAAGCCGCCCGCGGCGCCGGCGGAGCTGCAGGCGATCGTCGAGCGCATCTCGCGCGGCGGCGGCACGCCGCTCGCCGTCTCGCGCGACGGCAGGCTGCTCGGCGTCATCCATCTGAAGGACATCATCAAGGGCGGCATCCGCGAGCGCTTCGCCGAGCTGCGTCAGATGGGCATCCGCACGGTGATGATCACCGGCGACAATCCCTTGACCGCCGCGGCCATTGCCGCCGAGGCCGGGGTCGACGACTTCCTGGCCCAGGCGACGCCCGAGGACAAGCTGCGGCTCATCCGCGACGAGCAGGGCAAGGGCAAGCTCGTCGCCATGTGCGGCGATGGCACCAACGACGCGCCGGCACTCGCTCAGGCCGATGTCGGCGTCGCGATGAACACCGGCACCATGGCGGCGCGCGAAGCCGGCAACATGGTCGATCTCGACAGCGATCCGACCAAGCTCATCGAGATCGTCGAGATCGGCAAGCAGCTGCTGATGACCCGCGGCGCGCTCACCACCTTCTCGATCGCCAATGACGTGGCCAAGTACTTCGCCATCATCCCGGCGATGTTCGTCGCCTTCTATCCGCAGCTCTCGGTGCTCAACATCATGGGGCTGAAGACCCCCGAGAGCGCCATCTTGTCGGCAATCATCTTCAACGCACTCATCATTGTTGCGCTGATCCCGCTCGCGCTGCGCGGCGTGCGCTACCGCCCGGCCGGCGCCGCCGCCGTGCTGCGCCGCAATCTCTGGGTCTATGGCGCAGGCGGCATCATCGTGCCGTTCATCGGCATCAAGCTCATCGACATGCTCGTCACCGCCATCGGCCTTGCCTGAGGAGTCTTCCCATGTTGCGTCAGATCCGTCCCGCCATCCTGATGATCGCCGTCATGACGGTCATCACCGGATTGGTCTACCCGCTCGGCATGACCGGCATCGCCCAGCTCGTCTTTCCGCACCAGGCGAATGGCAGCCTGATCGAGAAGGGCGGCAAGGTGGTGGGCTCCGCGCTCATCGGCCAGAATTTCACCGAGGCCAGGTATTTCCACGGCCGGCCCTCGGCGACCACCGAGCCGGACCCCAAGGATCCGACCAAGACAGTGCCGGTGCCCTACGCCGCGGACAACTCGGCCGCCTCCAACCTCGCGCCGACGGCCCAGCCGCTGATCGACCGGGTCAAGGGCGCCGCCGCGGCACTCCAGAAGGAGAACCCCTCCGTGCCGGTGCCGGTCGATCTCGTCACCACCTCGGCGAGCGGCCTCGACCCCGACATCACCCCGGCGGGCGCGCTTTTCCAGGTGCCGCGCGTGGCGAAAGCCCGCGGCCTCCCCGAGGAGCAGGTGCGCCAGCTCGTCGAGAGCCATATCTCAGGCCGCAGCTTTGGCATCCTCGGCGAACCCGTCGTCAACGTGCTCAAGCTCAACCTGGCGCTCGATGCGCTGGCGAAAAGCTGATCCCGCGCCGATCGGTCACTGCAAGTCCTTCTCAGCCCTTCAGGGCGGAGAAGGATTTAGGATGAGGTGGGTGGACGCTCCGAGATGCGCGAATTGATACCCCACCGCACCCCATCCCTCTCCGCCCCAAAGGGGCGGAAAGGGAGAATGCACGGCGCTGCGGATAAAACCCGGTAGCGCTATAGTTTCGCCATGCCCGCCGCCGACCGATCCGAGCGCGACCAGCGGCCCTCGCCCGAGGCGCTGCTCGAAGCGGCGGCGCAGGAAGGGCGCGGCAAGCTCAAGATTTTCCTCGGCGCCGCGCCGGGCGTCGGCAAGACCTACGAGATGCTGCTCGCGGCGCAGGCGCGCAAGCGCGAGGGCGCCGACGTGGTGGTGGGACTGGTCGAGACGCATGGCCGCAGCGAGACCGAGGCGCTCGTTGCCGGGCTCGAGGTGATCCCGCGCCAGCGCATCGCCTATAAAGGTCATCTACTGCAGGAGATGGATCTGGATGCCATCCTGCGGCGGCGGCCGCGGCTCGTGCTGGTCGACGAGCTCGCCCATTCCAACGCACCGGGGAGCCGCCATCCCAAGCGCTATCTCGATGTCGAGGAGCTGCTCGGCGCCGGCATCGACGTCTTCACCACGCTCAACATCCAGCATGTCGAGAGCCTCAACGACGTGGTGGCGCAGATCACCCGCATCCGCGTGCGCGAGACGGTGCCCGACAGCATCCTCGACCGTGCCGACGACATCGAGGTGATCGATCTCTCGCCGGCCGATCTGATCCAGCGGCTGCATGAGGGCAAGGTTTATGTGCCGCACCAGGCCGAGCGCGCGGTGCGGCACTACTTCAAGCCCGGCAACCTGACGGCGCTGCGCGAGCTGGCGCTCCGGCGCACGGCCCAGCGCGTCGACGAGCAGATGCTGAGCTATATGCGCCAGCACGCCATCCGCGGTCCCTGGGCGGCGGGCGAGCGCGTACTGGTCTGCGTCAGCGAAGACCCCGCCTGCGCCGCGCTGGTGCGCTACGCCAAGCGGCTCGCCGATCGGCTGCACGCACCCTGGACCGCGCTTCATGTCGAGACGGCGCGCTATCACCGCCTTCCCGAGCCCGAGCGCGACCGCATCGCCGATTGCCTTCGGCTCGCCGAGACGCTCGGCGCCCAGGCGCTCACCATCCCCGGCGGCCGCATCGCCGACGACGTGGTCAGCTATGCCGAGGCCAACAACATCAGCCATATCGTCCTCGGCAAATCCGAACGCGCGCGCTGGTTCGAGATGCTGCACGGCTCGGTGGTGCACGATCTCGTTCGCCGCGCCGGCGGCATCAGCGTCCATGTCATCGCCGGCGAAGCCTCCGGCGAGGATGCGCTCGCACCGGGCGGCATCGCCACGCGCAGCGCTCCGGAAGACTTCGACCTCGTGCCCTATCTCGCCACCGCCGGCGTCATCGCCGCGGCGCTCGGCGTGGGGCTGATGCTGAAGCAATTCCTCAGCGTGCAGAACATCTCGCTGGTCTTCCTCACCGGCATTCTCGTCTCGGCGATCCGCTTCGGCCTGCTGCCTTCGCTCTTTGCGTGCCTGGTCAGCGTGCTGGCCTACAATTTCTTCTTCCTGCCGCCGCTCTACACCTTCACCATCGCCGATCCCGAGAATGTCGTCGCACTGTTCTTCTTCCTCATCGTCGCGGTCATCGCCAGCAATCTCGCCGGCCGGACGCGCGACCAGGTGCTGACGGCGCGCGGCCGCGCACGCACCACCGAGGAGCTCTTCGCCTTCTCGCGCAAGCTCGCCGGCATCGGCACGCTCGACGATCTGCTCTGGGCGACGGTCTATCAGATTGCGGCCATGCTCAAGGTGCGCGTCGTGCTGCTGCTGCCGGCGGAGAGCGGCATCGCGGTGCGTGCCGGCTACCCGCCCGAGGACGAGCTCGACGAGGCCGATCTCGCCGCCGCGCAATGGACCTGGGAGCACAACCGCGCCGCCGGCCGCGGTGCCGATACGCTGCCGGGCGCCAAGCGCCTCTTCCTGCCGCTGCGTACCGGGCGCGCGCCGGTGGGCGTGCTCGGCATCGACCGCGACGAAGCCGGGCCGCTGCTGACACCGGACGGCAGGCGGCTCCTCGATGCGCTCGCCGATCAGGCGGCGGTGGCGATCGAGCGCATCATCCTCGCCGAGGACATCGATCGCGCCCGCGTCACCGCCGAGACCGAGCGGCTGCGCGCGGCGCTCCTCACCTCGGTGTCGCACGATCTGCGCACGCCGCTCGCCTCGATCAAGGCATCGGCAACCAGCCTGCTACAAACCGACGTGAACTGGAGCGACCAGGACCGCAACGAGCTGCTCGAAGCAATCGACGAAGAAGCCGACCGGCTCAATCAGTTCGTCGCGAACCTGCTCGATCTGACCAGGATCGAAGCCGGTGCGCTGCAGCCTGCACTCGACTGGTAAGACCTTCGTGAGATCATCTACGATGCCGTGAACCGAACAGAGCGCGCCCGTAGCGGTCATCCGCTCCAGCTCGACCTACCGGATCACGGGCGATCGATTCAAGTCGACTACATCGAGATCGCGCAGGTATTGATCAACTTGCTCGAGAATGCGGCGAAATATTCGCCGGCCGGCAGTCCGGTCTCGCTCACGTTGCGGATCCGCGCGAACGACGCGGAGATCTCGGTGCGCGATGAGGGCATCGGTCTGCCGCCTGGCGAAGAGGAGCGTATCTTCGATCGCTTCTATCGCGTTGAGGCACGAGACCGGCCAATCGGTTCCGGAATCGGGCTGGCAATCGCGCGTGGCTTCATCGAAGCGCATGGCGGCAAGATCTGGGCGCAGCGCAACGACGATCGGGGGATCACCGTGCGCGTTACCCTGCCGTTGGCCCAGCGCGAGCGCGCGGAAACTGCGCTCGCGACCGTCGACGGGGTGAAGCATTAATGGCAACGCGGATCCTGGTCGTCGATGACGAGCCGC
>DATNDG010000008.1:0-5002 GCA_035553515.1 Allostellaceae bacterium
CACGTCGGCGACGGCGAGATGGTATTCGGTGTTCCGCGCCTCGGCGGCGCCGGATGCAAGAAAAAGGGCCAGCAACAGGAAAAGTCCGATGCGCATGGAAAAAGTCCTCGGATGAATTGTGGCCGGGTGGAGTATAGCGAAAAAGCGGCCGCGGCCGAACCACCGGAGCGGCAACAGGTCGTGCTCGCAGCCCTGCCAGGACCCGGCAACTCGCCGGTGGAACCAATCGCAGGAGGCGCTTTGGCACGCCTCGTCGCCTTTCGCCGTTATCATCGGCATGGATCGCGCGAAGATCGAGCACAACCTGGCGTTGGCTGAGACGCATGTGGCCAAATCGGAGCGCATCGTCGGCGAGCAGCGCAAGCTGGTTGCCGAGCTGGAGCGAGATGGTCATTCCGCGGAGTTGGCTCGGACCTTGCTGACCAGCTACGAGCAGACGCTGCGCTTGCACATCGCGGACCGAGAGCGCTTGCGCGATCTCTTGGCGAGCAAACGACAATAGTGGCGTGCCGCGGTTGCTGCGACATTCGAGCCCGCGCGATCATGCCTATCTAGAGCGGTCGACCGAAGGGGCCTTGCGTCCGGACGGCCCGTCATGATTCATCGGGCCGCTTGAGAGCTCCTTGTTGCTCGGCCGTGCGGTTGCGCGAGGGCCTCCGCGGGCGCTTCTCAGGCGATTTCTGGTCCGGGTAACCGCCGGCGCGGGTTGACCGAGCAGCGGCTGGGCCCGCGCCGTTGCGGCGGGGGCAGCCGCCCTGGAGGCGCCTTATGGCACCGCAATCGGCCACGCGCGACATCATCGCCATCGGCGGCTCGCTCGGCGGCGTCGAGGCGCTGCGGGAGCTGGCGAAGGGTCTGCCGACCGGCCTTCCGGCGGCGATCTTCGTCGTGCTCCATGTCGGGCGGCAGCGCAGTCGGCTTGCGGAACTCCTCAACGGTGCGGGCCCGCTGCCGGCGAAGGTCGCGGAAGGGGGCGAGCACATCGAGCGCGGCCGCATTTATGTGGCGCAGCCGGATCGGCATCTGCTGCTGCATGACGGCCACATCCTCGTCAGCCGCGGGCCGCACGAGAATATGTGGCGGCCGGCGATCGATCCGCTCTTCCGTTCCGCCGCCTGCAGCTACGGCGCGCGGGTCGTGGGGGTCGTTCTCTCGGGCCTGCTCGACGACGGCGCGGCGGGCCTCGACGCGATCAAGCGCTGCGGCGGCACCGCGGTCATCCAGGATCCGGCCGATGCGGCGGCGCCGGACATGCCGCGCACAGCGCAGCGCCTTGTTTCCGTCGACCACGTCGCACCGATCGCGGCGATGGCGCCGCTGCTGGCGCGGCTCGCGGCGTCGCCCGCCGGCCGGCAACCCGCGATCCCGGAGCACATTTGCGTCGAGGCGGCGATTGCCGCACAGGAGCGGGGAAGCATGAGAACGCAAGACCAGCTGGGTCAGCTTTCGCCCTTCAGCTGCCCCGAATGCGGGGGTACCCTGTGGGAGGTTGCCGAAGGCAGGCTGCTTCGGTACCGTTGCCATGTCGGCCACGCCTATACGGCGGAATCGATGCTTGCCGCGCAGAGCGACGCGACCGATGCGCTGCTCAATCGGCTGCTGCGCTCCTACCGGGAACGCGCGGAGCTGACGCGGCGTCTGGCGGTGAAGGAGCTGGCGCGCCAGCAGTCGGATCTCGCACGGGAGCTCGATAGCCGGGCGCAAGGCTACGACGAGGATGCCGCGCTCATGGAGAGGCTTCTCGCGGAGAGAGGCGACAATTCCGCCTGAGCGCCGGTGAAGCGGGGGATGAGAGCCGGCCATGACCGAGACGACAGCGAGCGAGCCCAGTCCGGAGGCGCCGAAGGGCGAGCGCCAGGAGCGATCCTGCCCGATCATCGGCATCGGCGCCTCGGCGGGCGGCATCGAGGCGCTGCAGGAGTTCCTGCCGGCCGTGCCGCCCGAAAGCGGCTTCGGCTACGTCGTCATCGTGCATCTCTCGCCGGAGCATGAGAGCTTCATGGCGCAGATCCTCGGCCGCGCCGGCAAGCTGACGGCGAGCACCATTGAGGACGGCATGCGGGTTGAGCCGAACCACGTCTACGTCACGCCGCCCAACCAGAATGTTGCGATCCGCGATGGCGTGCTGCATCTCGTCAAGTCGGAGGCGCCGCGGGGGCTGCCGAACAGCATCGACGCCTTCCTGATTTCGCTGGCCGAGGATCAGGGCGAGAACGCCGCCTGCGCCATCCTCTCCGGCGTCGGCAGCGACGGCACGCTCGGCCTGCGTGCCATCAAGGAGAATGGCGGCCTCACCCTCGCTCAGGCGCATGCCGAGTACGAGGGGATGATGAGGAGCGCGCTCGCCACCGGCCTCGTCGACCTGGTCCTGTCGGTCGGGCAGATGCCCGCGAAGCTCATCGAGCATTTCCGTCACCGTGACGGGCTCATCGCCGAGAAGGGGCCGGATGGCGCGGCCAAGGAGACCGCCGATCACCTCGCCCAGATCTGCGCCGTGCTGCGCGCCCGCACCGGCCATGATTTCAGCGGCTACAAGGACAAGACGATGATCCGCCGCGTGCAGCGGCGGATGCACGTGCTGCAGATCGAGGATGTCCGGCATTTTCTCGATCGGCTGCGCAAGGAGCCGCGCGAGGTCGATTTCCTGTTCCAGGACCTGCTGATCGGCGTCACCAGCTTCTTCCGCGATTCTGCCGGCTTCCAGGCGCTGGAGGAGAAGATCATTCCGCGGCTCTTCGAGGGCAAGGGCGCCGATGATTCGATCCGGATCTGGGTCCCCGGCTGCTCCACCGGCGAGGAAGCCTATTCGTTCGCCATGCTGCTGCGCGAGCACGCCGCGCAGGCCCGCATCGTGCCGAAGCTGCAGATCTTCGCCAGCGACATCGACGAGCGCGCGCTCGACGTGGCGCGGCTCGGCCGGTATCCGGCGAGCATCGCGCGCGACGTTTCCGCCACGCGGCTGCAGCAGCATTTCCTGCGCGAGGACGGCACCTATCGCGCCACGAGCGAGCTGCGCAGCATGTGCCTCTTCGCCCATCACGATCTGCTGCGCGATGCGCCCTTCTCGAAGCTCGATCTCATCTCCTGCCGCAATCTCCTGATCTATCTCAGCGCCGAGCTGCAGGGGCGCGTCATTCCGCTCTTCCACTATGCGCTGCGCGAGGGCGGCTATCTCTTCCTCGGCAGTTCCGAGAACGTCACGCGGCACACGCGGCTTTTCGGCGATGTCGACAAGCCGCATCGCATCTTCCGCCGCCGTCCCCAGGCCGAGCGGCGATTGCCCGAATTCCCGCTCACCGCCGCCGATCTGCGGCAGGCCAAGCCGGCACCGCCGCCGCGCCACGGGACCGGCGACGACAGTCTCCAGACGATGGCGGAGCGCCAACTCCTCGAGCGCTATGCGCCCGCCTACGTGCTGATCAATGCCGAAGGGGATCTCCTGCTCGCCTCGGGCCGCACCGGCCGCTATCTCGAACTGCCGGCCGGGGCGCCCAGCCACAATCTCTTTTCGATGGCCCGGCGCGGCTTGCGCCTCGATCTGCGTTCGGCGTTGCATCGGGCGGTAAGTCGCGGCGAGCCCGTGATTCATCGCGGCGTCAGCGTCGGCACCAATGGCGGCCGGCTCGAGGTCGATCTCTACGTGCAGCCGCTGGGGCACGGGCCGGATGCCGTCTACATGGTCATCTTCCAGGATCTGGGCGCGATCAAGCCCATCGCCGATCATGAGCCCCTTACGGAAGCCAAGGAGACGGAGAACGCGACCGTCCAGCAGCTCGAGGCCGAGCTCAGGACGACTCGCGAGCGACTGCAGACGACCACGGAAGAGCTGGAATCGGCCAATGAGGAGCTGAAGTCGCGCAACGAGGAACTCTCCTCGATGAACGAGGAGCTGCAATCGGCCAATGAGGAGCTGGAGACCTCGAAGGAAGAGCTGCAATCGATCAACGAAGAATTGCAGACCGTCAATGCCGAGCTGCATTCCCGCGTCGACGAGCTGAGCCGCGCCAACAGCGACATCGCCAATCTCCTGGAGAGCACGCAGATCGCCACGATCTTCCTTGACCGCGAGCTCAAGGTGAAGAGTTTTACCCCGGCAGCGAAGGACGTGTTTCATCTCGTCGAGAGCGACACCGGCCGGCCGATTGCGCATGTCCGCTCGCGCTTCAAGAGCGACGCGGTGGAGGTGGACGCCGCCCGCGTGTTGCGCACGCTCGGCACGATCGAACGCCAGGTGGAGAGCAGCGACAGCGATGCGATCTACGTCATGCGCATGCTCCCCTATCGCACCATCGAGAACGTCATTGCCGGCGTCGTCATAACCTTCACCGATCTCAGCAAGAACGTCGCGGCGGACGCGAAGATCAATGCGCTGACCCGCGACCTGCGCGACCGCGTGGAAAGCCTCGAGACGCTGATCAATCTCGTGCCCATGGGCATCTTCATTGCCGAGGACGTCGAGGCGCGCGAGCCTCGGATCAATCGCCAGGCGGCACTGCTGCTCGGCCTCGCTCCGGAAGGCAAGGGACTGTCGCCGCTCGCCAGGCCCTTGCGCCTGCTCGACGGCAAGCGCGAGCTGCCGCCTGAAGAGCTGCCGCTCCGGCGCACCATCCGCAGCGGCCAGCCGCTGAACGATGTCAAGCTCAGCCTGCTGCGGCCTGACGGCAGTACGCGCTCGGTGATCCTGTCGGCGACCCCGCTCTTTGATGCACAGGGCGCGCCGCGCGGCGCCATCGCCGCGATGGTCGAGCTCACCGAAGGGGAGGGGAGCGGTCAGTAGGCGCCGCGGTCGGCCCCCGCCTCGCGGCCTTCTTGAAGCGGTTCAACTCAATTGGAAGGCGGAAACACAGCATTTGGTGCAAGCGGCGTCGTTTGTTTGTTTCAGACGAGGCCAGCCATGCCGAATCCCACCGCCTATCGAGAGATCGCCCGCTATTGCCGCCGCCTGCTGAAGGAGCGCACCGGCGACGCCGGCTCGGAGTTGAGCGCCCAGCTTCAGCAATGG
>DATNDG010000009.1:0-7832 GCA_035553515.1 Allostellaceae bacterium
CCTGCGCCTCGCCATGAGCGTCGATCCCGTCCTGCATCCGCTCTGGACCCGCCTCTTTCCCAATGCCGAGATCGTCATGGTGCCGGATTACCGGACGCCGCCGGATTTCTCAAAGGTCGACGCGGCAATCTGGACGCTCGAGCAGGCTGCGGCGCTCGCCCGCTCGAATCCCGGCATCACCGCGGTGGTCCCGCAGGGCGTCAGCAACCCATTCCTGCTGACCTATCTGATGCCGCCGGATTCAGAGGTGATGGTTCACTTCGTCAACTACTGGCTCGAGCTGCGGCGCGCGGACGGGATGCGGCAGCGCGAAATCGATTACTGGCTCCTCGGGCGGCCGCGCGCCGCGACTACACCGCGTTGGAGTATTCTGCGCAACGTTCTGCATTGGCAGAGCTGACGGCAGAACTGACCGCGAACGCGCCCCTACTGTTTGAACCGGGATGCCGCGGCGTCGTTCCGCTACGTCCGGAGCCCTGGGCTTTCCGCTCCTGTGACCTCGATCACAAGCCTCGCCACCATCCTTCGCTAGCGTAATCGGGCGGCGGCTTCGCCGGCTGCCTCTGCGAGTCCAGGCTTGCGATCCCGCCTTGGTGCAGGCGCAAGGCCCCCTTCGACATCGAGAGGAGATCTTCCATGACGGTCGTCGAATCGAGCCCGCCATCGTCGCGTACACGCGTCGATGCCAAGGTTCTGGAGATGCTGCGCTCCGGTCTGCGCGGTCTGGCCTGCGTCAAAGGCGATAGCGGCTATGACGAGGCGCGTTCGATCTGGAACGCGATGATCGATCGCTCGCCGGATCTGGTCGTTCGCTGCGCGGGAGCCGCGGACGTCATACGGGCGGTTCGGTTTGCCGTGGATAACGATCTCGCCATCTCCATCCGCGGCGGTGGTCACAACATCGCCGGCAGCGCGGTCGGTGAGGGTGGTCTCCTGATCGATCTCTCGCCGATGAAGTCGGTGCGGGTCGATCCCAAGGCCCGGCGCGCCTGGGTCGGTCCCGGCGCAACGCTCGCCGATCTCGACCGCGAGACGCAGGCCTTCGGCCTCGCCGTGCCGACGGGCATCAACTCGACCACCGGCATTGCCGGGCTGACGCTGGGCGGCGGCTTCGGCTGGTTGACGCGCGCCCTGGGCATGACCATCGACAATCTGCTGGCCGCCGATGTGGTGACCGCGAAGGGCGAGCTGGTTCACGCGGATGACCGCGAGAACCCGGACCTCTTCTGGGCCATTCGCGGCGGCGGCGGCAATTTCGGCGTGGTCACCTCTTTCGAGTTCCGCCTGCACCCGGTCGGGCCCGAGGTGTTCTCCGGCCTGATCGTCCACCCCTTCGCGCGCGCGGCAGAGCTGCTCAGGGGCTATCGCCGCGTCGCCGCCGAGGCGCCGGACGCCCTGACCATCTGGTCGGTGATGCGCAAGGCCCCGCCGCTCCCCTTTATTCCCGAAGCGTGGCACGGGCGCGAGGTGCTCATCTTTGCGGCCTGCTTCGCCGGATCGGTGGCAGAGGGCGAGAAGGCGGCGGCGCCGCTGCGGCGCTTGGGCGAACCGATTGCCGATGTCCTGGGGCCACACCCCTTCGTCGCCTGGCAATCCGGCTTCGATCCACTGCTCACGCCCGGAGCGCGCAACTACTGGAAGTCGCATGATTTCGCGCAGCTCTCCGACGATGCCATCGGCGTGGTCGTCGACGCGGTGAGCCGGCTGCCGGGACCGGAATGCGAGGTGTTCCTCGCGCAGGTGGGCGGGGCGATGAGCCGCGTCGCACCGGAGGCCACCGCCTATCCGCACCGCGGCGCGCATTTCATCATGAATGTGCATACCCGCTGGCGCGAGCCTGCCCAGGACCGCGCCTGTATCGCCTGGGCACGCGAGCTCTTCCAGTCGGCCGCGCCCTTCGCAACCGGCGGTGCCTATGTCAACTTCATTCCGGCCGACGAGCCTGATCGCACCGCGCAGGTCTATGGCGGCAATTACCGTCGGCTCAGAGAGGTGAAGCGGCACTGGGATCCGCAGAACCGGTTCCGGCTCAACCAGAACATCAGCCCGGCCGGCTGACGCCGCCGGAACCCGCCGCATCGGAACCGGGGCCGGCGGCGAAGTTGCGAAACGTCACGGAGTAGCGCAGCCGGTCCACCGGCGGGATGCTGTGCTCCCACTCGCGCCGCGCCGGACCGCGCAGCAGATAGACCGAGCGGGCGCGCAGCTCCTGCGCGGCCCGCTCCCATGTCATGCCTGCCGGGCGGCGCCGAAAGCGAAGCCGAGCGGCCGACAGAAAGGATACCGCGATCACATCCTCGAACATCGCCTTGTCGCGGTGCCAGCCGATGCCCGCGCCGGGCGCGTATTCGGTCACCAGCACCTGCTGCAAACCCGTTGCCGAAACGCCGGCGAAGCCGGCCGCCGCGCCGCGCAGCGCCAGCAGGAAAGGCGGAATCGGCGCGCTCTCTTCGAGCCGCGCCGCGCCATAATCGTAGCGCCAGCCGAAGGAGACGATGCGGCGCTTGCCGAGATAGCCGTGGAAATCGAACGGGCGGAACGGCAAATCGGCGAAACGCTCGACCAGCGCCTGCTCCTCGGCCGGCGAGATCAACCCGTCGCGATAGGCAAAGCCTGGGGGACACGCCGCTTCAGGCGCGAAGAGCACGCCTTGGGGGCGAGCCGTTCCTCGTCGCATTGCCGCCCTCCTTCGGTCCGGCTGGAGATGGGAAGCGCGGCGCCGGGCGCAAGCAGCGGCCGGGCGGATCGCCCGGCGCGAACTCGCGGGGATTGATTCGGCTTGCCGATACCCCATTATTCCGCTGGACTCCCTGTGATCGCACACGCACCGGCCCCGTGAAACTCGCCTCGCTCTTCCATCCCGCCGTCGCCGCCTGGTTCGAGCGGAGCTTCGCCGCGCCCACCCCCGCGCAGGAAGAGGCTTGGCCGGCGATCAAGGCCGGCGAGCATGTGCTCATCGCAGCGCCCACCGGCTCGGGCAAGACGCTCGCCGCCTTTCTCGCCGCGATCGACGCGCTGGTGCACCAGGGAATCGCCGGCGGTCTCGGGAACGAGACGCAGATCGTCTATGTCTCGCCGCTGAAGGCGCTGTCGAACGATATTCGCAAGAACCTTGAGGTGCCACTCGCCGGCATCCGCGAAGAGCTCCGCGCGGCGGGCATGCCCGATGTCGAGATTTGCAGCTGGGTGCGTACCGGCGACACGCCTTCGAGCGAGCGCGAACGCATGCGGCGCTCGCCGCCGCATATCCTCGTCACCACCCCCGAATCGCTTTACGTGCTGCTGGGATCCGAATCGGGCCGCGCCATGCTGGCAACGACGCGCACGGTGATCGTCGACGAGATCCACGCCGTGGCATCCAACAAGCGTGGCTCGCATCTGGCGCTTTCGCTGGAGCGGCTCGACGCGCTCTGCGGCCGCCGCCTGCCGCGCATCGGCCTTTCGGCGACGCAGAAGCCGATCGAAAGCGTGGCGCGTTTCCTGGTCGGCCTCGGCGTCGAGGGAGCGCCCCCCGCCTGCCGCATCATCGACACCGGCCATCGCCGCGCGCGCGACCTCGCCCTCGAGCTGCCGGCAGCGCCGCTTGAGGCGGTGATGTCGGGCGATGTCTGGAACTCGGTCTATGACCGCCTCGCCACACTCATCTCCGCGCACCGCACGACGCTGATCTTCGTCAATACGCGGCGGATGGCCGAGCGCGCGACGCGGGCGCTCTCCGAACGGCTCGGCGAGCGGCAGATCGCCGCACATCACGGCAGCCTCGCCAAGGAGCAGCGCCTCGACGCCGAGCAGCGCCTGAAGCAGGGCAAGCTCCGCGCGCTGGTGGCGACCGCCTCGCTCGAGCTCGGCATCGATATCGGCGATGTCGATCTCGTCTGCCAGCTTGGCTCGCCGCGCTCGATCGCCGCCTTCCTGCAGCGCGTCGGCCGCTCCGGCCACGCGGTCGCCGGCACGCCCAAGGGCCGCCTCTTCCCGCTCTCGCGCGACGAACTCGTCGAATGCGCGGCACTTATCGACAGCGTGCGCCGCGGCGAGCTCGACCGGCTCTCCATCCCCGAGCAGCCGCTCGACGTGCTGGCGCAGCAGATCGTCGCCGAAGCGGCGGCGCGCGATTGCGGCGAGGACGAGCTCTTTGCGCTCATCCGCCGCGCCTCGCCCTATCGCGATCTCTCGCGCGCGGATTTCGCCGCGGTGGCAGCGATGCTGGCGGAAGGCTATGCCGGCCGGCGCGGCCGACGCGGCGCGCTCATCCATCACGATGCCGTCAACCACCGGATCCGCGGGCGGCGCGGCGCGCGGATCACTGCGCTCACCTCGGGCGGCACCATTCCCGATACCGCCGATTACCAGGTGCTGCTCGAGCCGGAGAATCAGTTCATCGGCACGGTGAACGAAGATTTTGCCGTCGAGAGCCTCGCCGGTGACGTGTTCCAGCTCGGCAATGCCGCCTATCGCATCCAGCGCGTCGAGCGCGGCACCGTCCGCGTCGAGGACGCGGCCGGATCGCCGCCCAACATCCCGTTCTGGCTGGGCGAGGCGCCGGGTCGCTCCGACGAGCTGTCGCAATCGGTGTCGCGGCTGCGGGCCGCCGCTTCGACACTGTTGCAGCAGGATCCGAGCGGCGAGGCGCTGCGCCGCTGGGCCGCCGAGGAGCTTGGCCTGGGGGATGCCGCTTCCCGCCAGCTTGCCGAATATCTGGCCGGGGCGCAGGCCGCACTCGGTCAGCTGCCAACCCAGGAGAGGCTCGTCTTCGAGCGCTTCTTCGACGAAGCGGGCGGCATGCAGCTCGTCATCCACTCGCCCTATGGCAGCCGCTTGAACCGCGCCTGGGGCCTCGCGCTGCGCAAGCGCTTCTGCCGCAAGTTCAATTTCGAGCTGCAGGCCGCCGCCACCGAGGACAACATCGTGTTGTCGCTGACCACCGCGCACAGCTTCGATCTCACCGAGGTGGCGCGCTACCTCCATTCGGCGAGCGTGCGCCCGCTTCTGATCCAGGCCGTCCTCGATGCGCCGATGTTCAACGCGCGCTGGCGCTGGGCGGCGGCAGTGTCGCTGGCGCTGCCGCGCTTCCGCGGCGGCAAGAAGGTGCCGCCGCAGATCGCGCGGATGAATGCCGAGGATCTCGTCGCCGCCGTCTTCCCCGATCAGATCGCCTGCGCCGAGAACCTCGTCGGCGAGCGCGAGATCCCGGACCATCCGCTGGTGCGCCAGACGCTGACCGATTGCCTCGAGGACGCGATGGACGCGGTCGGGCTCGAGCATCTGCTGAAGCGGCTCAAGGCGGGCGAGATCGAGGTGGCGGCACGCGACCTCACCGAGCCCTCGCCGCTCGCGCTCGAGGTGCTGTCGGCACGACCTTACGCCTATCTCGACGACGCGCCGCTCGAGGAGCGCCGCACGCAAGCGGTGATGGCACGGCGCTGGCTCGCGCCGGAAGATGCCGCCGAGCTCGGCCGGCTCGACGCCGAGGCGATCGAGCGGGTGCGCCAGGAGGCCTGGCCAGAGCCCGCCAATGCCGACGAACTGCATGACGGGCTGGTCTGGCTCGGCTTTCTCACCGCCGAGGAGGTGGCGGCGCGGCCCGCCTGGCGCGACTTCCTGAAATCGCTGGCGCGCGAGCGCCGCGCCGCGCTCCTGGTCTCGCCGCGGGCGCGTCTCTGGGTCGCCGCCGAGCGCCTGCCGCAGCTCGAAGCGCTCTGGCCGGGCGCGCGGCTCGAGCCGGCAATCACCGCACCCGGCGAAGCGGAGGCCGAGGTCGCGCCCGACGCGGCGCTCGTCGAGATCCTGCGCGGCCGGCTCGAAGGGCTGGGCCCGGTGACCCAGCCTGTCCTGGCGGCGCCGCTCGGCCTCGGCGCGGCGGAGATCGCCGGGGCGCTTGCCGCGCTCGAAGGCGAAGGCTTCGCGATGCGCGGTCGCTTTACGCCCGGTATCGAAGAAGACGAGTGGTGCGAGCGCAGCCTGCTCGCCCGCATTCACCGCTATACGGTAAAGCGGCTGCGCGCCGAGATCGAGCCGGTGGCCGCGCGCGATTTCCTGCGCTTCCTCATGCGCTGGCAGAAGGTCGAAGCCGAGACGCGCGTTGAGGGGCCCGATGCACTCGAGGCAGTGATCTCGCAGCTCGAGGGCTTCGAGGCGCCGGCCGGCGCCTGGGAGACCGAGATCCTGCCGGCCCGCTTGCCGCGCTACGAGCCGGGATGGCTCGACGATCTCTGCCTCGCCGGCCGCGTCGCCTGGGCGCGGCTGCGCCCGCGCAGCCTCCGTCCGGAGGGCGAGCGCGGTCCGATGCCCGTGCGCACCACGCCGATCACCCTGCTGGTCCGCCGCAATCTGCCACATTGGGCGGCGCTCGCGCCGGCAACAGAGGCGCGCCCCGGCGGCGCGGCGGCGCAGGCGGCGCTCGATTTCATCCGTGGCCATGGCGCCTCTTTCTTCGACGAGATCGTCGAAGACAGCGGGCTGCTGCGTCCGCAGGTCGAGGAGGCGCTGGCCGAGCTTGTAGCGCAGGGTCTCGTCGCTTCCGACAGCTTCGCCGGGCTCAGGGCGCTGCTGGTGCCGGCGGAGAAGCGCCGGATCATGAGCCAGCGCCGCCGCCGCAGTGTGGGTTTCGGCATGGAGGATGCGGGCCGCTGGGCGCTGGCGCGCCGCGCCCGGCCGAACGCTGCCCCGCCGCAGGCGGCGGCGGAAGCGACCGAGCATCTCGCGCGCACCTTGCTGCGGCGCTATGGCGTCGTCTTCTGGCGCCTGCTCGAACGCGAGGCCGCCTGGCTGCCGCCCTGGCGCGATCTGCTGCGTGTCTATCGCCGGCTCGAGGCGCGCGGCGAGATCCGCGGCGGCCGCTTCGTCGCGGGCTTCGCCGGCGAGCAGTTCGCCCTGCCGGAAGGGGTGGGATTGCTGCGCGACGCGCGGCGCAAGCCCGATGACGGCGCGCTGCTGTCGCTCTCCGGCGCCGATCCGCTGAACCTCGTCGGCATCCTGACGCCGGGGGCGAAGCTCGCCGCGCTCACCGGAAACCGGCTTCTTTACCGCGACGGCCTGCCGCTCGCCTTCCTGAGCGGCGCCAAGGTCCAGTTTCTCGAGACGCTCGATGCCGGTAGCGAATGGGCCGTGCGCAAGGCGCTGCTGCGCGGTTCCGTGCCGCGCGTACTGGCGGACCTCTCCTAGGCGTCGGCCGTCACGCCGCGCAGCGAGGATCGGGCCCGGGATCGCCGCCGGCGGCCGCCACGGCCAGCCTGCCGAAATAATGCGTCCAGCCCGCCTCATGCGCCGCGCAAGCTTCGGCGTCCGGCAGGCCGCTATGGGTCATGCGCAGCAGAGTTCCGTCCTGGCGCTCGATCAGGTCGATCTCGACCAGGCTCGAACGCGGCGGGATTTTTTCGTTCCCCTGCCATCCGAAGCTGTAAGCGAGACGATGCACCGGGATGACTTCCGTGAAGCGGCCTTCAGCTCGGTTCTTGTTGGTGACGTTGACCAGGTAGAGGCCGTCGACATGCGGCTCCAGCGTCGCCTCGGTGCCCATCCAGCGCAGGATCTTGTCGGGATCGGTGAGGAAGGCGAAGACGGTGGCCGGCGGTGCTGCGATCTGCACTTCGCGCCGGACGATAAGCGGCTCGGCCATGGGAAACCTCCATCGGCAGCAGCAGGGTAAGCTATTTCAAGCTAAATCATGTTCTCCGGCAAGAGCGGCGCCCTTATCATCCGCCGATGCGGCTGTCCCCTACCCTCGCCTGGCTCCTCGATGAGGCCGGCGCCGTGCGCGGCGCCGATCATTTTCTCGCCACGCTCGGCGCGAAACTGGTCGCCGATGGGTTGCCGCTCGCGGGAGGCGCCCTCAC
>DATNDG010000010.1:0-25934 GCA_035553515.1 Allostellaceae bacterium
CAACGCCACGTCGAGCTTCCGCCCGGGCACATCGAGCTCGATCATGTCGCCGCTGCGCACCAGGGCGAGCGGACCGCCGATATAGGATTCCGGCGAGACATGCAGCACGCAGGCGCCGTAGCTGGTGCCGCTCATGCGCGCATCGGAAATGCGCACCATGTCGCGCACCCCTTGCGCCAGCAGCTTCTTCGGGATCGGCAGCTGTCCCCATTCCGGCATGCCCGGAGCGCCGTGCGGTCCCGCATTCTGCAGTACCAGCACCGAATCGGCGGTGACCTCCAGCGCCGGATCGTCGATGCGCCGGTTGAGGTCGTTGTAGTCGCTGAACACCATCGCAGGTCCGCGATGGCGCAGCAGCCGCTGCTCCATGGCGGATGGCTTGATGACTGCGCCATTGGGCGCAAGATTGCCGCGCAGCACCGCGAGGCCGCCTTCGGGCTGCAGCGCGCCATTGGGCGAGCGGATCACATCGTCATTGTAGATTTCGGCGCGCGCGATGTTCTCGGCGAGCGTCTTGCCGTTCACCGTCGGTGCGGCACCGTCGAGCAGGGACCCGAGCTGGCGCAGCAGCGCCGGCAACCCGCCGGCATAGAAGAAATCCTCCATCAGGTATTTGCCCGAGGGGCGGATGTTGGCGAGGAGCGGCGTCTTGCGCGAGATCGCGTCGAAATGCTCGAGTGGCAGCTTGATGCCGGCCCGGCCGGCCATGGCGACGAGGTGAATGACCGCGTTGGTCGAGCCGCCGATCGCCATCAGCGTGGTGATGCCGTTGTCGACCGCTCGCTGGGTCACGATGTCGCGCGGACGCAGGTCCTGCCAGACCTGCTCGACGATGCGCCGGCCACTCGCCGCCGCCATGCGCTCATGCGCCGAATCGACCGCCGGAATGGAGGAAGCGCCGGGCAGGCTCAACCCCATCGCCTCGGTCACAGCCGCCATCGTTGAGGCCGTCCCCATCGTCATGCAGGTGCCGGCCGAGCGGGCTATGCCGTCCTCGATACCGTGCCAATCCTCCTCGTCGATAGTGCCGGCGCGCAGTTCCGCCCAGTACTTCCAGACATCGCTCCCCGATCCCAGCTGCTTGCCCTGCCAGCGGCCGATCAGCATCGGCCCGGCCGGAACGAAAATCGCCGGCAGGTTCATGCTGAGCGCGCCCATCACCAGCGCCGGGACCGTCTTGTCACAGCCGCCCATCAAGACGACGCCGTCGATCGGATTGGCGCGCAGCAACTCCTCGGCTTCCATCGCCAGGAGATTGCGGTACATCATCGTCGAGGGCTTCATGAAGACCTCGCCCAGCGCCATTGCCGGCATTTCCAGCGGAAACCCGCCGGCCTGCAGCACGCCGCGCTTCACCGCCTGGGCGCGGTCGCGGAAATGCTGATGGCAGGGATTGATGTCGCTCCAGGTGTTGAGGATGGCGATGACCGGCTTGCCGCCGTAATCCTCAGCCGAGAAGCCCATCTGCTTGGTGCGCGAGCGATGGCCGAAGGACCGCATGTCGCTGGCGCCGTACCAGCGCGCGCTGCGCAGTTCGTCATTGCTCTTGCGTCGCGATGCCACAGCCCCTCCCCATCCCGCGGTTTTCCCGCAGTGAAGCGGCGTCGGCCGGAGCTGTCAATTGAAGGGCCGGCGACGAAAAAGGCCGGCGTCGCCGCCGGCCCTGCTCGCACTCGCGGAGAAAAGAGGGCTCAGGCGAAGCCGCGTGGCGTCAGCGCCTCGAGCCGAACATCGCGGCTCAGCGGCTGCACGGCTTCGCGCAGCGGCACGCGGATCAGCTCGCCGGGTTGGTAGTCGGGATCGGCGAGCGAGCTTCCCACCGTCATCAGGGTCAGGTGAATGGTGTTCGCGTCGTGCTGCCCGAGCAGGCGCGCGACCACGGCAAGTTCGGCCACCAGCCGGTCCTGCACCTGCACACCGGCCTGGTTCATGGAATCGATCAGCGCATCGAGACCGGTGATGAGGATTTCCGCGCCCTCCTCGGCCGGCCCCACATCCGGGATGCCGGCGAGTCTGAGGGGCGCCGGCTCCAGCGTGCCGGCGATTTCAAGCGCCCAGGTCTTCACCGCTTCGAGATAGACCGATTTGTGCCGGCGGTGATGGGTCGAAGCAGCCGCGGCGATGACTGTGGCCAGGACCGCGAGGCGCGCCTCTTCGCTGAGATTGAGCTCACCGAATTCCGTCAGCAGCTCGCGCAGGCGAGTCTCGGTGGCGGGTCCTACCGCCGCCAGCGTAGTATTAATGGTCTCAGCCAAGGAACTCATCGGTCCTACCCTCCCCGGGGTGTCCAGTCGATCCTGGGCCGCGAATCTTAAGAATTGGTTGCCATTTCTCACAAATGCTTGAATTCCCAAGTACGTTCATTAGACCAGCACAATGAAACCTGCGCGATTATTTGGCTTCCCTGGAACTCGCGGGAAGGTTTCGTAAAATACGTGCATGGATGCCGATCCCATGTTATCCAAACATTAACCAGGATGCATGACACTGGTGATGCGCCGTCGAGAGGCGCGGAACAGTCGGTGCAAGGTTGGCGACGATGGATCCTCAGAACGCACTTTCGGACCGCAATCTCGAAGCCAATACCACCTTACCTCTGAAACGCGAACCGGCCTGTTTCGCCTTCCTGTCCAGCCGCTCGGTGAGCGCGCCGCAGCCTATCGACTCCCTTAATCTCGATCTCGCTTCCGTCGATTATTTCGGCGGTCGCGCATCGCTTTGGGCGACGCTCGAAGTGCGCTCCGGCGCCAGCAACGACCAGCCGACGGCGATCCTGGGTTTCGACGAGACCTTCCTGCGCCCGTTCACCCGTGCGCTGATCGAGGCGGCGGCGAGCCGCCACCCCTACCGCATGACCATTCTGCGCGAAACCGGCGAAAAAGATCGCCAGCGTGTCGTCGAGTACATCACCGGACCCGGCGTTGCGCTGAGCGAGCTGATCTTGACCCCGCACGACACGGTCATCGTCATCTCCGGCCGCACGACCGAGGATGGCGATGAGGAGACGCTGTTCCAGCTTCCGCGCAGCGACAGCTTCATGCGCGCCTTCGTGAAGGTCACTTGTCAGGCCGACCAGGCGCTGCGCGACACGCTCACCGAGAGCGAGAAGCTCGCGCGCGGCCGCATTGACACCGCCTCCTGATCCGGTCCGGCGCCGCTCGCGCGCCGGCGCTTTCACCGACCTGGCGGCTCTTCCCCTTAAAGCAAGCTCGGCTCCCGGTAGAGGATGCTGCCATCGGGGCGAATTGACGCGCCCGGCGTGAGCTTGGCCGGTTCAATCTTGCCGTCGAGAATGTGCTCGACGGCAAGGCCCGCGGCGATCAGGTAGTCGGCGATGATCCTGCGATGGCAGCGCCACCAGACGGCTTCCGCGCACATCACCGCGGTGCGACGCTCGCGCGCGAGTTGCAGCAGCTCCTCGAAGCCGGCGCGGAACTCGGCCGTGTCGGCGTAATCGGCGTAGTTGCGGAAACCCGGCTCGCGCCACAGCGTGTTAGGCGATTCGCCGCCCGCGCGCCGTCCCTGGCGTCTGCCGCCCAGTGCCGGAAAATGCCGATAGCCGATGCCCGCGTCGGCGAGCGACCGGTCCAGCGCCTCGCCGTTGAATTGAGGATGGCGGCGAGAGAAGGGAAAGCGCCGGACGTCGGCGACGGCCTCGACGGAGGCGCCGCGCAGCAGCGCGATGAAGTCGCCGAGCGCGCGCGTCGAATGCCCGATGGTGAAAACCGTCATACCCGCCAGCCTCGGCTGACGAATATAGCGCCCTTTCGGTCGATCCCTAGCCTACGGCCGCCGCCGGCGGCTCCGCCGCGAGCGTCGCCGCTCCGGTCGCGGCGATGAGCGCGCCATAGGGCGGCAGCACAGCGACATTCCCGTCGAGGAGCGCGGCAAGGCCGTGATCGGCCAGCGGCGTCAACTCTGGAAACGCGGCGAGATCGAGGCGGACGGGATGACGGCTGGGATTGAACACCAGGAGCAGCTCTTCCTCATCCGAGCGCCGGGTGAAACCCACCAACGGTGCCGGCACGGCGAGCGGCATCATCTCGCCACGCAGCAACGCAGGATGCGATTTACGCCAGGCCGTGAGGCGCCGCCAGGCTTGCAGCGCCGAGCGCGGATCGGCTTCCTGCACCGTGATCGCCAGCGCGCGGTGCGCTTCTGGCACCGGCAGCCAGGGCGAGCCGGCGGTGAAGCCCGCATGATCGCGCATGGCGTCCCACGGCATCGGCGTGCGGCTGCCGTCGCGACCGCGGAACTCGGGAAAATAGGCAATGCCGAAGGGATCGCGGAGATCCTCGGCGGCGAGTTCGGCCTCGCTGAGGCCGAGTTCCTCGCCCTGGTAGACGGATATCGCGCCCTTCAGCGACAGCAGCATCGCCATGAGCAGCCGAATCCCCGCCGGGTCGGGCGTCGTCCCTTCGCCAGGGGCTGCCCAGCGGCTGGCGACACGTTCGACGTCGTGATTGCTGAATGCCCAGCAGATGCCCTCGCCGCTTCCGGCGGCGGCGATTTCGCCAAGCGCGGCGCGGAGCGCCTCACCGGCATTGCTGCCGCGCATCGGCCGCAGCGTATAGGCGAAGTTCAGGCCATCCTGTTCGGTGACGCGCTCGATCCGGCGATAGGCGCCGTCCTGGCTCGACACCTCGCCCAGCAGCAGCTTGCCCGGACGTTGATCGACCAGCGCGCGCAGCCGCTTGAGCAGCGCCGGATGCTCCGGATGCATCATGTCGTAGAGATGCTGTTGCAACCCGAAGGGCTTGGCCGGCATCGCGCCGCCCGGCGGCAGGCGCGGCGGGTTGTCGCGCAACGCGTCGTCATGGAGCAGAAAGTCGATGGCGTCGAGCCGGAAGCCGTCGACTCCACGCTCGAGCCAGAAGCGCGCGACGCCGAGCAGCGCTTCGATCACCTCGGGATGGCGCAGATTGAGGCTGGGCTGGCTCGGCAGGAAATGGTGCAGATAGTACTGCCGTCGCCGCGGCTCCCAGCTCCAGGCCGATCCGCCGAAGACCGAGAGCCAGTTGTTGGGCGGCGTGCCGTCGGGCCTGGCGTCAGCCCAGACATACCAATCGGCGCGCGCGCCGTGCCGGCCGGCACGGCTGTCGCGGAACCAGGCATGAGCATCCGAAGTATGGCCGCAGACGAGGTCGACCAGCAGCTTGAGGCCGAGCGCATGGGCGCGCTCCAGCAAGCGATCGAAGTCGGTCAGCGTGCCGAAGACGGGATCGACGGCGCAATGGTCGGCGACGTCATAACCAAAATCGCGCATCGGCGAGGCGAAGAAGGGCGAGAGCCAGACTGCATCGGCGCCGAGCGAGGCGACGTGGTCGAGCTTGGCCGTGACGCCGGGAAGATCGCCGATCCCGTCGCCATTGCTGTCATAGAAGCTGCGCGGATAGATCTGATAGATGATGGCGCCCGACAACCAGTCGTGATTCTGCATGCGCGCTCTTGCTGCTCCGGACCCTGACGGGATTTCCTCGCACCACGGATATCGCCGGAAGTGTTGAGGAAGCGTGAAGAGCTCGGCCGCGATCGGTAACTCTGCCGCGCGTCGCGGTGCCGCAAGCGCAAGTCGCGGGCGCGACACGGCTGATTTCGACGCGAATCGACGAAAGACCAATCCGTGCGGTCACTGTGCCAAGGATCAGGGGTAGCATAGGGCCGCCTGAACGTCACTGTTGTGTGCCGCCGGCGGTGGGAAGCGCGCACAAAAAACCGGGAGGCGCCCGGCGGACGCCTCCCGGCGCGGTTGGAGTCGCGGTTAGTGCTGCGGCGCCGTTCCGCCCGGCGCGGGGCTCATGGTCGAGCCGGCTGGTGCGGTGCTGCCGCTGCTCGACGTGGAGCCCTGCTGCACACGTTGAAGTTCCTGCTGGTTCAACTGCTCCGCCATGTTGTCTTCCGCGTGGCGGTTCTGCGCTACTTTCTGCGTGGCGTGATGCGCACCGCGCTTTGCTGCCTTAGCCGGCTTGTGCTGCGCCGGCTGCGTGCTCTGCCCCTCCGTTCCGCCATTCGTGGCGCCCGGCGCCGGCTCGGCCGCGGAGGGAGCGGGCTGTTGCGCGGTGCTCGTTCCGCTCTGCGGCTCAGTGCTGGTATCGTTCTGTGCCTGTGCCGACTGGGCGGGCGCGGCATTCTGCGCCCGGGGAGCCGGTGGGCTCGACAGAAGCGGAGGCTGGTGCGCGGTGTTGCTCATCTGCGCCGCGGCCGGCAGGCCGGCGGCGAGCAGAGCGGCGACGGCAATCCCGCCAAGGAGATGTCTCATACGAGGGTCCTTTCCCTGGTCGCAAGCGTGTTGGGCCCGGCAAGGCTCGCCGGTCCTGGCTTCTCTCCAACGGCCTAACCGCAGGTTTGTTCCGCGCCCGTTGAGCGCTCGCACCAATCGACGGCGCGAAGCTGCATGCTATGCTCGGCTGACGCCGGGAAAGGGAAGCCGATGAACGGTGCGGAGAGTCTGGTGCGGACCTTGGTGGCGGCGGGCATCGAGGCCTGCTTCACCAATCCCGGCACCTCGGAAATGAATTTCGTCGCGTCGCTCGACAAGGTCGAGGGGCTCCGCCCCATCCTCGGCCTCTTCGAAGGGGTCGTGACCGGGGCGGCTGACGGCTATGGACGAATGGCCGGCAGACCGGCGGCGACACTCCTTCATCTTGGCCCCGGTCTCGGTAACGGACTTGCCAACCTGCACAATGCCCGCCGCGCCGCGACGCCGATCGTCAACATCGTCGGCGATCACGCGACGTATCATGCGCAGTATGACGCACCCCTCGCTTCCGACGTGGCCGGCATCGCCCGGCCGGTTTCGGGCTGGGTGCACCGCGCCGCTTCGGCTCAAACGGTGGCGAGCGACGCGGCGCGCGCGGTTCAGGCGGCACGCCAGGCGCCGGGACAGATCGCGACGCTGATCCTGCCTGCCGACACCGCCTGGCTTCCCGCGGAGCGGCCGGCCACCCCGCTGCCCGTCCTCGGACCATCACCGGTCTCGGAGCGATCGATCGATGAGGTCGCTGAGGCGCTGCGCGCCGGCCAGCGCATAACGCTCCTGCTCGGCGGCGCGGCGCTGCGGCGGCGCGGGTTGGAGGCGGCCGGGCGGATCGCGGCCAGAACCGGTGCGCGTCTCGCCTGCGACACCTTCACCGCCAGGCTCGAGCGCGGCGCCGGTCTCGTCGCGCTGGAGCGCATCCCCTATTTCGCCGAGCAGATCGTCGATTTCCTCAAGGAGACGCAGCTCCTCGTCCTGGTCGGCACGCGGCCGCCGGTCTCCTTCTTCGCCTATCCCGGCAAGCCGAGTTGGTGCACGCCGGAGAGCTGCCGCATCCTGCATCTCGCTGCGCCGCATGAGGATGAAATTGCGGCGCTCGAAGCGGTGGCGGAGGCGATCGGCGCGCCGGCGCAGCCGGAGCGCCGGGTCGGGCTCAAGAAGCCCGAACTGCCGAAGGGACCGCTCAACGTGCTCACCGCCGGTCAGGTAATCGGCCATTACCTTCCGGCGGGCGCCATCATCTCCGAAGAGGCCGGCACGGCCGTTCTCGGCATCGCCAACTTCACCGCCAGCGCGGAGCCGCACGATTACCTTTCGCTGACCGGCGGCTCGATCGGTCAGGGTTTGCCCGTCGCAACCGGCGCGGCGGTCGCTTGCCCCGATCGCAAGGTCATCTGCCTCGAGGGCGACGGCAGCGCCATGTACACGCTCCAGGCGCTGTGGACGCAGGCGCGCGAAGGGCTCGACGTGACGACCGTCATCTTCGCCAATCGCTCCTATGTGATCCTCAATGTCGAGCTGAACCGTGTCGGGGCCGAGCGCGGCCCCAAGGCGCGCTCGGTGCTCGATCTGCACAATCCCGTGCTCGACTGGGTGAGGCTTGCTCAGGGCATGGGCGTCGAGGCGTCGCGCGCCACCAGCGCCGAGGAATTCGCCGCGCAATTCGCCTCGGCGATGTCGGCACGCGGTCCGCGCCTCATCGAGGCCGTCATCGTGCGCTGAGGCGCCGGAGGACAAGCCATGCAGGATCTTCTCGGCCGATTGAAGGCGGCGCTCCCTGCCGGCACCGTGCTCGAAGGAGCCGATGCCCAGGCCAAGGCGCGCAGTCCCATAGGCCGGGCGCTCGGCGCTCCCGCCGCCGTGCTGCTCCCGGCCTCGAGCGATCAAGTCTCGGCGATTTTGCGGCTATGCCACGGGGCACGCCAGCCGATCGTCGCCTGGGGCGGCCGCACCGGTCTCGTCGATGGCGCGATGGCGGACGGCGCGCTCGCCCTGTCGCTGGAGCGCATGAACCGGATCGAGGCGATTGATCGGCTCGGTGCGACCATGACGGTCGAGGCGGGCTGCGTGCTGCAGACGGCCTGCGAAGCGGCCGAGGCGGAAGGGCTGCTCTTCCCGCTCGATCTCGGCGCGCGCGGTTCGGCCACCATCGGCGGCAACATTGCGACCAATGCCGGCGGAAACCGCGTCATCCGCTACGGCATGATGCGCGATCTGGTGTTGGGCCTCGAAGCCGTACTCGCGGACGGCACCATCGTTTCCTCGCTCAACCGCCTGATCAAAAACAACGCCGGCTACGACCTGAAGCAGCTCTTCATCGGCTCCGAGGGCACCCTCGGCATCATCACCCGGGCCGTGCTTCGGTTGCGGCCGCGGCCGGTGAGCCAGAACACGGCCTTCGCCGCCATCGACCGCTTCGAGAAGCTGCCGCGCCTGCTGCGCCACATGGAGCGCGCGCTCGGCGGCGCGCTCTCGGCCTTTGAGGTCATGTGGGCCGATTTCTACGCCCTCGTCACCACGCCGCCGGCGCGCGGGCGGCCGCCGCTCCCGCACGGCCATCCCTATTACGTGCTGGTGGAAGCGATGGGCGGCGATCAGGAGGAGGACGCCGCCCGTTTCGAGCGGGCGCTCGCTGTCGCGCTCGAGGCGGGCGACGTCGCCGACGTGGTGATCGCCAAGTCTCAGGCCGAGTGTCAGAGCATGTGGGCGCTGCGCGACGATGTCATCCAGCTCGCGCGGAATTTTCCGATCTTCGTCTTCGACGTAAGTCTCGGCATCGCCGATATGGAGAGCTACGTGGCCGAGCTTCGCCAGGCGCTCACCGCGCGCTGGCCGGCCTCGACGCTGGTCATCTTCGGCCATCTCGGCGACGGCAATCTGCACGTCATCGTCGGCGTGGGCGACGCCGGCGCCGAGGCCCGCCACGCCGTCGAGGCGATGGTCTATGGCGGTCTGCGCGAGCGCGGCGGCTCGATCTCGGCCGAACACGGCATCGGCCTCGAGAAGCGGCCATACCTCGCCTGGTCGCGATCCCCCGAAGAAATCGCGCTGATGCATCGGCTCAAGGCGATGCTCGATCCGCATGGCATCCTCAATCCCGGCAAGGTGCTGGCTGCGGGCTGAGCCCCGCGGCCGCGCCGCTATGCTATCCTGTCGTCCAATGCGAAGGCTGGCGAAGCCCCTTCTGGCGGGTGCGATGCTTGCGGCGGCGCTGAGCGCGACCGCGCTTGCCAGCCCGGCCGGCGAGCTATCGATCGGCATCACCCAGTTCCCCTCGACGCTCAACCCCGACATCGACCTCATGGCGGCGAAGAGCTACGTGCTGGCCATGACGCGCCGGCCGATCACCACCTACGACGCGTCCTGGCATCTCGTCTGCATGCTGTGCACGGAGCTGCCGACCGTCGCCAATGGCCTCGCCGTGCCTTTCGATCTTCCCGGGGGCAGGCGCGGCATCCGCGTGACCTACACGCTGCAACCGAACGCGCGCTGGGGCGACGGCGTCCCCCTTACCTCGGAGGATGTGCGCTTCACCTGGCAGGTCGGTCGCGAGCCGCAAAGCGGCCTGGCCAATTCCGAACTCTACCGCCGCATCACTGCCGTCGAGATAAAGGACGACAAGACCTTCACTCTGGTGATGAACAAGCTCGACTACGACTATGCGGCGATCAACGACCTCGAGGTGCTGCCCGAACATCTCGAACGCGCGGCAGCCGCCGATCCCGCGAACTATCGCATCCACACTCTCTATGATACCAATCCGACCAATCCCGGCCTCTATTTCGGCCCCTACCGCATCAGCGAGGTGTCGCCGGGCTCGCATATCGTGTTGGAGCGCAATCCGACCTGGTGGGGCAAGCCGCCCGCCTTCCGCCGCATCGTCGTCTGGACGGTGGAGAACACGGCGGCGCTCGAGGCGAACCTGCTGGCCGGCGGCCTCGATATGGTGGCGGGCGAGCTCGGATTCTCGCTCGACCAGGCGCTTGCCTTCGAGCGGCGGCATGGCGACCGCTTCCGGGTGCTCTATAAGCCGAGCCTCGGCTATGAGCATGTCGATCTCAATCTCGACAATCCCATCCTCGCCGATAAGCGGGTTCGCCAGGCCTTGCTCTATGCCGTGGATCGCGCCGCCATCAGCCGCGAGCTCTTCGCCGGCCGTCAGCCGGTCGCGGACAGCTTTGTCTCGCCGCTCGACTGGGTCTTCACCGGAGACGTGCCGCGCTACCCTTATGACCCCGCCAAGGCGCGGGCGTTACTGGAAGCGGCCGGATGGCACGCCGAAGGCCGTGGCGTTCGCCGGGACGCGGCCGGCAGGCCGCTCGTTCTGGCGCTCGCCACCACCGCCGGCAACCGCGTCCGCGAGCTCATCGAGCAGGTGCTGCAGAGCCAGTGGCAGCAGGTCGGCATCGAGACCCGCCTCAAGAACCTGCCACCGCGCGTTCTCTTCGGCGACAATCTGGTGAAGCGCCAATTCACGATGGCGCTCTACGCCTGGATCAGCTCACCCGAGAACGATCCGCGCAGCGTTCTGCGCTCCGACGAGATCCCGAGCGCGGCGAACGGCTTCAACGGGGAGAACTTCACCGGCTTCCGCGATGCCGAGGCGGACCACCTCATCGACGCGATCGAGATCGAGCTCGACCGCGACCGTCGCGCTACTCTCTGGCATAGGCTTGAAGCGCTCTATGCCGAAAAACTTCCGGCACTGCCGCTTTTCTTCCGAGCCGACGCCTATGTGCTGCCGAAATGGCTGCACGGAGTGGTGCCGACCGGTCACCAATACCCGACGACGCTGTGGATCGAGGATTGGCGCGTCGTCGGCCGAACGTCGGGTTCCTGACATGGCGCGGTTCGTTCTCCTGCGCCTGCTCCAGACTTTGCTCGTGCTCGCGATCATGTCGTTCGTCATCTACGGCCTGATCGGCCTGATGCCGGGCGATCCGATCAATCTGATGCTGGCCGCGGATCCCCATCTGACCTCGGCGGACGTAGCGCGGCTGAAGGCGCTCTACGGGCTCGATCAGCCGCTGCTGAAGCGCTATATCGCTTGGGCCGGGGCGGCGCTTTCCGGCAATTTCGGCTATTCCCGCCTCTACGCGACGACCGCGATCGCCGCGCTCGCGCCGCGGCTCGCCAACACCGCGCTGCTGATGGGGCTGAGCTTCGTGCTGTCGCTCGCCCTGGCGTTGCCGCTGGGGGCGCTTGCGGCGCGCCGGCCCGGCTCGGCGCTCGACCTCTGCGCCAACCTGCTGAGCTTCGCCGGCATTTCGGTGCCGCCCTTCTGGCTTGCGCTGATGCTCATCCTGGTCTTTGCCGTGGCACTGGGCTGGCTGCCGCCGGGCGGCATCGCCACCATCGGCGATGGCGGCATCCTCGACCGGGCGTGGCATCTGGTGCTGCCGGTGAGCGTGCTGACGCTGGCGAGCATCGGCACCTATCTGCGCTACATGCGGGCCGGCATGATCGAGGCGCTGCGCCAGGACTATGTTCGTACGGCGCGGGCCAAAGGCGCGAGCGAAGCGCGCGTTCTCTGGGGCCATGCGCTACGCAACGCGCTCATTCCGGTCATTACCGTGGTGGCGCTCTCCTTCGGTTCGCTCTTCTCCGGCGCCCTCGTCACCGAGACCATGTTCGCCTATCCCGGCATGGGCAAGCTCATCTACGACGCCATCCTCGGCAATGATTTCAACGTCGCGCTCGCGGGCTTGCTCTTCGCCACCCTGCTGGTGCTGCTCTCCAACCTTGCCGCCGACATCGCCTATGCGGCGGCCGATCCGCGGATCAGCCTCCGATGAGGCTGCTGCGCCGGGCCTTGGCGGAGCGCCGCGTCGCCTGGAGCGGCGGCGTGCTGCTCGCGCTGGCACTCGCCGCGGCGGCCGCCCCCGCGATCGCCGGGCTGCTCGGCGTCCATGCCCAGACGGTCGATCTCTATCACCGCCTGGCGGCCCCCTCCCTCGCCCACCCGCTCGGCACCGATGAGCTCGGCCGCGATCTGCTGCTGCGGCTGCTCGAGGGCGGCCGCATCTCGCTGCTCGTCGGCATCGTCGCCGCCCTCGCCGCCGCCGGGCTCGGCACCGCCATCGGCCTGGTCGCGGGCTACCGGGGCGGGCGGGTCGATGCCGCCCTCATGCGGCTCACCGATGGCATCATCGCCTTGCCGCTCTTGCCGCTTCTGGTGGTGCTGGCGGCCATCGATCTTGGCAAGCTGGGCATTCCAGCCGCGCTGGCGCAGTCGGAGGCGGCAAGCCTCTATCGCATCATCGTGCTGGTCGCCCTCGTCGGTTGGACGACGGTGGCGCGGCTGGTGCGCGGTGCGACCTTGTCGCTGCGCAGCCGCGACTTCGTCCGCGCCGCGGTGGCGCTGGGTGCGCGGCCGCGGCGGGTGGTGCTCGTCCACATCCTGCCCAATCTCGCCTCACCGATCATCGTCGCGACGACGCTCTCGGTCGGACAGGTCATCCTGCTCGAATCCGTGCTGAGCTTTCTCGGCCTCGGCATCGAGCCGCCGCTGCCGAGCTGGGGCAACATGCTGACCGGCGCGCAGGAGACGGTGGGCTTTGCGCCGCAGCTCGCGCTTTATCCCGGACTGCTGATCTTCGTCACCGTCATCGCCTGCAATTTTCTCGGCGACGGCTTGCAGGACCTGCTCGATCCCCAGGCGCATGTGTCGTGATCGACATTGGCATGAACAAGTTGCCGGGTATCACTGAATCAACGCGCTAATGCCGGTCCAAAGGATCTGGATGCCGACGCAGAGCAGGATGAACGCCATAAGCCGCGTGATAACGTTCATCGCGGTGGCGCCGAGCGCCACCACGACCCGGTCGGCGAAGCGATAGAAGACATAAATCGTCGCCGCGAGCGCCAGAGCACCGGCTACGGCACCGCCCGCCTTCTGGAGCAGCGTTGGCCAGTCGCTCAGAACGGCCCGCTCACTTCCCAGGGCGACCGCAACCGAGATCGAGCCCGGCCCGACCGTGAGCGGCATGGTGAGCGGATAGAACGCATCGACCCCAGGATCCGCTTTGTCGCGGTCGGCCGTCTCCTTCGCTTTGTCTTCGGTCACGTCGTCGTCGTTCAGCATCTTCCACGTAAAGGCGACGACCACCAGGCCGCCGGCAATGCGCACGGACGGCAAGGTTATGCCGAAGAATTGCAGCACATAGGATCCGAGAAAGATGGCTCCGACGATCAGACCGAAACTATTGATAGCGGTGCGCAGCACCAGGTCGCGACGCGCCTCCGGCCGCAGGTGCCGCGTCATGGCAAGAAAGATCGGCGTGCAACCGATCGGGTTGATGATCGGAAAAAGTGCGGCATAGGTGAGCAGGAACGCGTTGATCACCCCGCTCATCGGTCGGCCTGCTCTGCTCTAGCCTGACGCCGCATCTCAAGCCCCTTGGCCGGAGACCTCCCGGATCGATTTAAAGATGTCGTCGCGCAGAAAAATCTCAAGATGGCGCGAAACGCGCGATGCGCCCCATCTCGTCAGCTTGCTCGTCAGAATAACCGCGCCAGACCCTTCCGGGTCACCGGGCTATCCACATTGGAGCGCGGGCGCTCACGCCGTCTTGGCCAGCACCCGCTCGACCAGCCTTGCCCAGTAGGAAGCGCCGATCGGCAGGATCTCGTCGTTGAAGTCGTAATGCGGATTGTGCAGCGCGGCGGCATTGCGGCCGTTGCCGATGAAGAGATAGGCGCCCGGCTTCGCCTGCAGCATGAAGGCGAAATCTTCCGACCCCATGGTCGGCGTCAAATCGCGGTCGACATTGACCTCGCCCGCGATTTCCGCTGCCGTTGCCGCGGCGATTTCGGCCTCGGCGGCACTGTTGACCGTCGCCGGATAGCGGCGCTCATAGCGCACCGTCACGCTCGCCCCCATCGACGCCGACACGCCTTCGGCAATGCGGCGGATGCCCGCTTCGATCGCATCCTGCACCTCGGACTTGAAGGCGCGCGCGGTACCACGCAGCACGACTTCGTCCGGAATGACGTTCCAGGTATCGCCGCCATGGATCTGGGTCACGCTGACCACGGCGCTGTCGAGGGGATGAAGCGAGCGACTGGCAATCGTCTGCAGGCCCGTGGCGATCTGCGCTGCCGTCACCACGGGATCGATGCCGAGATGCGGCAACGCCGCATGCGCGCCCTTTCCCTTGACCGTGATCTCGAAGATGTCGAAGGCCGCCATCATCGGTCCGGCGCGGAGCGCAAATTTGCCGACGGGCATGCCCGGCCAGTTGTGCATGCCGTAGACCGCCTCGACGGGGAATTTCTCGAACAGCCCATCCTGCACCATGACGCGGCCGCCGCCTTCGTTCTCTTCCGCTGGCTGGAAGACGAAGTGCACCGTCCCGGTGAAGTTGCGCGTCTCGGCGAGATAGCGCGCCGCGCCGAGCAGCATGGTCGTATGACCGTCATGCCCGCAGGCATGCATCTTGCCCGGATTCTGCGAGGCGTAGTCGATGCCGTTCTGCTCGTGAATGTGGAGCGCGTCCATGTCGGCCCGCAGCGCGATCGCGCGCTTGCCGGGATCGGCGCCCCTGAGCGTGCCGACGACGCCGGTGCCGGCCAACCCGCGATGCACCTCGATGCCGAAGGAGCGGAGCCTTTCGGCGACGAAATCGGCCGTGCGCTTCTCTTCGAAAGCGGTCTCGGGATGGGCGTGCAGCTCATGCCGCCACGCGGCAAGGTCCTTATGGAAATCGGCGATGCGATTGACGATGGCCATGGGCGCTCCTGCCTCTTCAAGCGGTCTTCTGGCTGATCTCGATGCGATTGCCACCCGGGTCGCGCAGATAGAAACGGCGAAACCCGGCGCTCGGCTGCTGATCGGCGATGATCGCAAGCCCGCGGCCCCGCAGCTCGCGCTCGACCGCGTCCAGATCCGCCACATCATAGGCGATGTGGCGGCGAGAGTTTGCATTGGCGGCAACCTCGACAGCTTCGAGCGAAACATGGAGCTGTACCGCACCCAGGCGATACCACATCCCGCCATTGCGGGCGAGTTCCGGGGGCTTTGGGATTTCGCGGAAGCCTAGCCCTTCGCTGTAGAAACGACGCGTCTCTGCCTCGAGCGCGCGGGGCACGGTGATCTGCACATGGTCTATGGTAAAGCTCGGTTCGCTCAGTGCTTCCTCCCGGGGCGGAAGAATGCTAGCCCGGATTTCTCATAGGGTCACGTGCTGCGTTGCAGTGTGTTGGCCCGGGTTTCAACCGGCCGGCCGGTGAGGCTTGACCGTCAGCCAGCGAACCGTGACGATGACCGCCAACACCAATAAGAATGATCGGGTATGCCAAAATCCGCTTTCGTGCCGCATGACCCCGGCAGCATCGAGACACGCACCTCCTGGGTGGTGGCCTGCGCCGCCCTCGCGGTGATGAGCGTCACCTACGGCGCGCCCCTCGTGGCTGTGGTAGCCCTGAAGCCGATCGCCGCCGATCTCGGCAGCGAGCGCTCGGTGCCGTCGCTCGCCTATTCGCTGGCCTGGCTCGGCGCCGCCTTCGGCGGTCTCGCCATGGGCCGCATCGCCGAGCGTGTCGGCGTGCGCTGGACCGCAAGCTTCGGCGCGCTGATGATCGGGCTCGGCCTCTTCGTCGCGACCGGCGGCTCGGCCTGGCGACTTTATGTGGGCTACGGACTGCTGATCGGCCTTCTCGGCAATGGCGGCATCAATGCGCCTCTCTATATATATGTGAGCCACTGGTTCGATCGCCGCCGCGGTACCGCGCTGGCGCTGATCTCCAGCGGACAATACGTCGCCGGCACGATCTGGCCGCCGCTCTTCGAGCGCAGCATCGCCGAGTTCGGCTGGCAGCGCACCATGATCTGGTTCGGGACGCTGGTCGCCGCCGCGGTGCTGCCGCTCGCCATGCTGCTGCGCCGGCCGCCGGCAATACCCGTCCCGGCCCATTCCGGACGATCGTCGGCAGTGCACAGCGCGGTGCTCGGTTGGCGGCCCGGCGTGGTGCTGGGCCTGCTCGCCTTCGCTTCCTTCTGCTGCTGCGTGCCGATGGCCATGCCGCAGGGCCATCTGGTCGCGCTCTGCACCGATCTCGGCATTCCCGCTTCGCATGGCGCGGCGATGCTGTCGCTGCTTCTCGGCATGGCCTTCATCAGCCGTCAGCTCTGGGGTTGGCTGTCCGATCGCATCGGCGGGCTCGGCACCGTCCTGGCCGCCTCATTCTGCCAGGCGACCGCGCTCGCCGCGCTCACGCTCACGCAAAGCGAGACCGGCCTCTTCGTCGTTGCCGCGGCCTTCGGGCTCGGCTTCAGCGGCATCATCCCGGCCTACGTGCTGGCGATCCGCGAGCTGTTTCCTGCCGCAGAAGCCGCCTGGCGCGTGCCCATCCTGCTGCTCTGCAGCGGCTCCGGCATGGCAATGGGCGGCTGGCTCGCCGGCGCCATCTACGATCATTTCGGCTTCTACGCCCCGGCGCTCGCCACCGGCGTCGGCTTCAACCTGCTGAATCTGGCGGTCATCGGCACGCTGGTGGCGCGCCAACGCCGCATGGGCCTGCGCGCCGCGATGGCGTGAGGCCGGCCTCGTCAGAACGAGAGCAGACGGTCGAGAAGCGCCTTGTCTTCGCGCAGCGCCGCGGCCGGGCCGGAATGACGGATCTCGCCTTTTTCAAGCACGTAGACGCGATCCGCCAGCGCCAGTGAAAATTCGACCCCCTGCTCGGCGAGCAATATGGTGAGGCCCTGCGCCTTGAGCGCCGCAATCTTCTCGCGCAGCGTATCGACGACCAGTGGCGCCAGGCCTTCCGATGGCTCGTCGAGCAGCAGCAGTTCGGGATTGCCCATCAGCGTCCGCGCGATGGTGAGCATCTGCTGCTGTCCGCCGGACAGGAATCCGCCGCGCCGGTCGCGCAGTTCGTGCAGCACCGGGAAGAGCTCGTAGACCGCCTCGACCGTCCAGCGGCTTTGCCGCCGCGCCGCCCGTGCCGCGACGTCCAGATTCTCCCAGACGGTGAGCTCGGCGAAGATGCGGCGGTCTTCCGGGACGAAGCCGATGCCGGCACGGGCAATGCGGTGCGGCTTCCAGCCGGCGATATTGTCTCCGCGCCACAGCACGCGACCCTGGCTCGGCGGCGTCAGCCCCATGATCGAGCGCATGGTCGTCGTTTTTCCGACGCCGTTGCGGCCGAGGAGGCAGACGCATTCGCCGGTCGCGACCTCGAGCGAGACGCCGAACAGCACGCGACTCAGGCCATAGGCGGCATGAACCTCTTCGACGGCGAGCAGCGCGGTCATGCGTGCTCGCCAAGATAGACGCGGCGCACTTCGGGATCGCGGCGCACCTCGGCCGGCGTGCCTTCGGCAAGCACGCGACCTTGATGCAGCACGGCGATCTTCTCGGCGATCCCGAACACCACTTCCATATCGTGTTCGGTGAAGACCAGGGTAAGGCCGCGCTTCGCCGCGATGCGCTCGAGGAGACGGATGGCGTCGCGGGTCTCGGAGGCGGACATGCCGGCGGTGGGCTCGTCGAGCAGCAGCACCGAGGGTTCGCTCGCCAGTGCGATGCCGAGCTCGAGCTGCTTCTGGTTGCCGTAGGAGAGCGTGCCGGCGGTGGCGGCCGCCTGGGGCCCGAGGCCGATCGACTGCAGCAGGTCCGCCGCCTCGTCGCGGAAGAATTCATCCGAGCGCGACCAGAAATCGCGGCCGCGGCCGCGATGAGCAAGCAGCGCCGCCTGGACATTCTCGAAGACGGAAAGCCGCGGAAAGATGTTGGTCCGCTGAAAGGATCGGCCGATGCCCATGCGGCAGATGCGATGCGGCGGAGTGCCGGTGATGTCTCGGCCGTCGAGCAGCACCTGGCCCCGGTCCGGCCGCAAATGCCCGGTGATCAGGTTGAAGAAGGTCGATTTTCCGGCGCCGTTCGGGCCGATAACGGCGGTGATCTGCTGCGTCTCGACGCGGAGACTCACGGAATCGACGGCAACGAAGCCGGCGAAGGTTTTGGTGAGACCGCGGATGTCAAGCATGGCGCCAGCGCCAGCGCCTCAGCCGCTCGTATCCCGCCACCAGCCCGCCAACGATGCCGCCGGGGAACGCGAAGAGCAGCACCAGCAGGACGACGCCGAGGACGAAAGGCCAATATTGCGTGTAGGAGGTGATCTCCTGGTTGAGCCAGACCAGCGCGAAGGCGCCAACCGGCGGTCCCCAGAAATAATTGATGCCGCCGAGGATCGCCATGATCAGCACTTCGGCCGATTTCGACCAGAAGACGTAATCGGCGAAGGCGCCGCGGTTGAAGATCCCGTAGAGTGCGCCGGCAAACCCGGCAAAGCCGCCCGCCACCGCGAAGGCTGCGAGCTCATAGGCGCGAACGTTGACGCCGATGAAGGCGGCGCGCTCGGGATTGTCGCGGATCGTCGTCAGCATCCGGCCGAAAGGCGAGCGGTTGATATGCTGCAGCGCCGCCAGCGATAGCGCCACCAGCGCGATGGTCAGCAGATAGAACTCGTCGGCGGTGCTGAGATCGCCGAGGCCGGGCAGCGAGGAGAGCCAATCCATATTGGGATAGGGAATGTTCGGCAGCCCTTCGTCGCCGCCGGTCACTGCGTTCCATTTGAAGCAGACGGCCCACACGATCTGCGCGAAAGCGAGGGTGAGCATCGCAAAATAGAGCTGGCTCAGGCGCACGCAGAAATAGCCGAAGATCAGCGCAAAGAAGGCGGCGGCCAGCCCCGCGGCCGGGAAGGCCAGGATGAAGGGCGCGCCATAGGTCTTCATCAGCACGCCACAGGCATAGGCGCCGATGCCGAAATAGGCCGCATGGCCGAAGGAGACGAGCCCGGTGGTCCCCAGCAGCAGGTTGAGGCTCACCACGAAGAGCGCGTCGATCGCGATCTGCGTCCCGAGAAAGGTGTCGTACCGCGAGCCGAGTGCCGGGACCCAGAGAGCCATCAGGAACACGATCAGCGTCCAGGGCAGCCTGCGCCAGATGCGGGCGCGCGGATACCTCATCGCAACGGCCGGCCGAAAAGGCCCCATGGCCGGACGATCAGCACCGCGGCCATCAAGGCAAAGACGGAAAAGAGCGAGAAGCCGGGGAAGATGAGGATGCCGAAGGAGAGCACCTGGCCATAGATGACCGAGCCCCAGAAGGTGCCCCAGAAGGAGCCGAGCCCGCCGATGACGACGACGATGAAGGCCTGCACGATGATCTCGACATCCATCCCCGGCACGATGCTGACGATGGGCGTCACCAACGCGCCGCTCAGCCCGGCGAGAAAGGAGCTGATGACGAACATGCCGGTGAAGATCCCGCCGACATCGGCGCCGAGCGCGTCCAGCATCTCGCCGTCATAGGCGGCAGCGCGCGCCATGCGGCCGGGGCCCGAGCGGCTCAGCATCAGCCAGCCGCCCAGCGCGATCGCGGGCCCGAGCAGCATGATGAAGAGGTTGTAGAGCGGCACGTCGGCGCCGAGGACGTGGATGCTCGCCGCCAGCACCGGGGGGCGCGCCACCGAGAGCTGCCCGGTCCCCCAGATGAACTTGGCGGCGTCGCCGAGGATCAGCACCAGGGCATAGGTGAAGAGGAGCTGATAGAGCTCCTCTTTGCCATAGAGGTGGCGGAACAGGAGCCGCTCGACCACGGCGCCCAGAGCGGCAATCCCGAGCGCGGCAATCAATACCGCCGGCCAGAAGGCTTCCGCCGACGGCGAGAACCAGCGCATCGCCTCCCAGGCCAGATAGGCACCCAGCATGTAGAAGGTGCCATGCGCAAAGTTGACGATACGCATGACGCCGAAGACGAGCGACAGCCCCGAGGCGATGAGAAACAGGAACATCGCCGTGGTAAGCCCGCCGACAAACTGGCTAAACAGGAACGACGCGGCCACCGCTGCTTCGTCCTCCTTCTCGGTTGCCGCGCCGCTGCCTCGTCAGTTCATCTCCGGTTTGGGATTGTAATAGGTGGGATCCTTGATGATGGCGAAGGGATAGGCGGCTTCCTTCACCATCTCGCCCCAGAACTCACCGGTATCGGCGTCATGGTTGGCGTTGAAGCTGCGCTTGCCGGCAGGCGTATCGAAGGTAAGCCCCACCAGCGCCTTCGACACCTTGTCGGAGTTGGTGCTATGGGCCTTCTCGATACCGGCGGCGAGCGCCAGGATCGCGCTGTAGCCCTGGACCGCCCAGCCTGAGCCATATTTCGAGTGCAGCGCGGTCTGCATCTTCTCGACCCAGGCCTTGTGCCCCGGCGGCTCGTGGTTCGGCCAGATCACGGGATCATAGGCGTTCGACCAGATGCCGAAGGGGAAGGTGTCGCCCAGCGGCTGGGTCACCTCCAGCGCGCCGACCTCGCCACCATCAGCCAGCCGGTTGTGGATCGCCTTGAAATAGCCGAGGGGCGTCGCCTGCTTCGCGAAGGTGACGAAATCCCCGCCATACTCGTCGCAGAACACGGCATCCGGCTGCTTGCTCATCTGCGCCGTGATGAAGGCGGTGAAGTCGGGCTCACCGAGCTTCGGCCATTGCTGATCGACGATCTGCACGTCGGGCCGAAGCTTCTTGATCTCGGCGACGAAGGCCGCGACCGCGTCGCGGCCATAGGCGTAATCGGGCGCGATGGTGGCGATGCGCTTCACGTCCTTCCATTTCGACATGATGATCGCACCCGCCTGCCCTTCGGTCGTCGTATTCGAGGCGAAGCGGAAGACGTAGGGATGCAGATTGGCCGGCGCGGTCAGAGAGGATGTCTTCGCCGAGGGGGCGATAAAGACGATCTTGTTCTCCTTGGCGATGGTCGAGACCGCCGGAGCCTCTGCCGAAGTCAGCGTGCCGACCAGAAAATCGACATTGTCCTTGATGATGAGCTCGCGAGCGAGCCGCACCGCTTCGTCGGCGCTGGCCTTGCTGTCGCGCGACAGCAGCTCGAGCTTGCGGCCGAGCACGCCGCCCTTGGCATTAAGATCGGCTACCGCCATCTCCGCTCCCTTGAGAATCGGCACGCCGTAGAGCGCCGCAGGTCCGGAAAGGGGAATGGGAAAGCCGATCTTGATCGTAGAGTCGGCGAACGCAGGCACTGATGCCAGGGCAACAAACGTGCCGGCCAGCGCCAAAAGATGGCGGACGCGCACCATAGAGACCTCCCTGTCGATGCTTATTATTTGTTTTTAGATTGTTGTTGCGGACATCGTTGAACCGGCGCCCGCCGACTGTCAAGAACAGAGTCCAAGGGCATGCCGCGAGCGCTCGCACCAGAATGCGAAGGCCGAAGACGATCCGGCTTGTGCGTTCCTGCGTCGGAACGGCGCCGCCTCTAACGCATTGAGATTGGGCTGCCCTTCCCCGCCTGCGCACCGCGCAGGGCGCAAGGAGGAGGCGCCCCCTTCCCCTCAGTCGCCGGTTTCGGAAGCGGACGGCGAGGTTGCAGGATTTTCGGCCGGCAGCCGCGTCGCGGCTTCCGAGCGCAATCGGTCGATGACGCGGCGGCGGTAGTCGGGGTCGACGATGACACGATCGAGATCGATCCCGTCCGACCGCCGCTCATCGCCCAACTTCCGCAAGGCCATCATCCCCTCCCGTGACGGCGGCAAGGATGGAGGGTTGCATGGCGGCGGACCAACGAAATTTACGGTTCTGTCGCCCATACTGGGGACAAGCCTGTTGATATCCCGGCTGGGTGCTCGGGCGTGTTTGGCAGCCCGTGCGGCCGGTCAAAGGGTTAGAGGGCGCGCTGCGACAGGTTGTCGCGGCCCGGAGGCGGGTGCGACCGCGCGACCGGGCCGGCATGTTTGACTTAATTGCCGCCGCGGACGGATATTAGGCGACACCGCTGAGAAGGACGCCCCATGCTGCGTGGCAATTCGGCTGCGAGCCGCGACATCGCGTTTCATCTCCATCCCTACACTCATCTGAAGAAGCATGAGAGCGAAGGCCCGCTGGTGATCACCGAGGGCAAGGGCGTCCATGTCTATGACGAGAACGGGAAGGAGTATATCGAAGGGCTGGCCGGCCTCTGGTGCACCTCGCTCGGCTTCAGCGAGGAGCGCCTGGTCCAGGCGGCGACGCGGCAGATGCAGCGCCTGCCCTTCTTCCACATCTTCAATCACAAGACCCATGACGTGGCGGCCGAGTTGGCCGAGCGGCTCATCGGCATGATGCCGGTGAAGATGTCGAAGGTCTTCTTCAACAATTCCGGCTCCGAGGCCAACGACAGCGCCATCAAGATGGTGTGGTACTACAACAATGCGCGCGGCCGTCACCGCAAGAAGAAGATCATCGCGCGCATGAAGGGCTATCACGGCGTCACCGTGGCCGCCGCGAGCCTCACCGGCCTCCCCAATAACCACCGCGACTTCGATCTGCCGATCGCCCAGATCCGGCACGCCGACTGTCCGCATTACTACCGCTTCGCCAAGCCCGGCGAGAGCGAGGAGGCGTTCGCCACCCGGCTTGCCGAGAGCCTCGAGGCGCAGATCCTGCGCGAGGATCCCGACACCGTCGCCGCCTTCATCGCCGAGCCGGTGATGGGCGCCGGCGGCGTCATCCTGCCGCCCCGCACCTATTTCGAAAAGGTGCAGAAGGTCCTCAAGAAATACGACGTGCTGCTGATCGCGGACGAGGTGATCTGCGGCTTCGGCCGCACCGGCAACATGTTCGGCAGCGAGACCTACGGGCTCGCGCCGGACATCATGACCATGGCCAAGGCGCTCTCCTCAGCCTATCTGCCGATTTCGGCGACGATCATCAATGACGAGATCTACCAGGCTTTCGTCGCGCAGAGCGAGAAGATCGGCGTCTTCGCCCATGGCTTCACCTACTCCGCTCACCCGGTGTGCTGCGCCGTGGCACTCGAGACGCTCAAGATCTACGAAGAGCGCGACATATTGGGCCATGTCCGCAAGGTGTCGCCGCGGCTGCTCGACGGCTTGCGCCGAACTGCCGATCACCCGCTGGTCGGCGAGCTGCGCGGCGTTGGTCTTCTCGCCGGCGTCGAGCTGGTCAAGGACAAGGCGACCAAGGCACCCTTCGACCCCAAGGCCGGCGTCGGCGCCATCTTCGCCGCGCGGGCGCAGGAGCATGGGCTGATCCTCCGCGCCATGGGCGATACGGTGGCGCTTTGCCCGCCGCTCATCATCACCGCCGAGGAGACCGACGAGATGCTGCGCCGCTTCGGCAAGGCGCTCGACGACACGGCGGCGGCGCTCGACCGCGCCGGACTGGCGCCGGTCGCCTGAGCGCCGGCGGGTTCGCAGAAAATTCGAGGAAGACCATGAACTACGAGACTTTTTTCAGGACCCGGACCGACGCGCTGCGCGCCGAAGGACGCTATCGGGTCTTCGCCGATCTCGAGCGCCGTGCCGGGGCCTTTCCCCGCGCCTTCAGCCACGACCTCGGCACCGAGGTCACGGTCTGGTGCTCCAACGACTATCTCGGCATGGGCCAGCATCCCGAGGTGCTCGCCGCGATGCATGAGGCGGTCGACCGCGTGGGCGCCGGGGCTGGCGGCACGCGCAACATCTCCGGCACCACTCATTATCACGTGCTGCTCGAACGCGAGCTCGCCGATCTGCATGGCAAGGAATCGGCGCTCGCCTTCACTTCGGGCTACATCGCCAACGAGACGGCGCTCTCGACCTTGGCGCGCGAGATGCCGCGCTGCATGATCTTCTCCGACGCGCTCAACCATGCCTCGATGATCGAGGGCATCCGTCACAGCGGCGCCGAGAAGCAGATCTTCGCGCATAACGACCCCGCCGATCTCGAGCGCCGGCTCGCCGGCTGCGACCCGAGCCGCCCCAAGCTCGTCGCCTTCGAGAGCGTCTATTCCATGGACGGCGACATCGCACCCATCTCCGAGCTCTGCGACGTGGCCGAGCGCCATGGCGCGATGACCTATCTGGACGAAGTCCATGCGGTGGGGCTCTACGGAGCGCAGGGCGGTGGCATCGCCGAGCGCGATGGCGTCGCCCATCGCCTGACCGTCATCCAGGGCACGCTCGCCAAGGCCTTCGGCCTGGTCGGCGGCTATGTCGCAGGTTCGGCGGCGATGATCGACTTCATTCGCAGCTTCGCCCCTGGCTTCATTTTCACCACCTCCCTGCCGCCGGCGATCGCCGCCGGCGCCCTCGCTTCGATCCGCCATGTCCGTGGCGCCGGCGAGCTGCGCCGGCGCCATCAGGAGCGCGCCGCACGGCTGAAGCGCCGGCTCGCGGAGGCGCATCTGCCGGTGATGCCGAGCCCGAGCCATGTCGTCCCCGTGCTCGTCGGCGATGCGCGGCTCTGCAAGCAGGCCTCCGACGATCTTCTCGATCAGCATCGCATCTATGTGCAGCCGATCAACTATCCGACCGTGCCGCGTGGGCTGGAGCGGCTGCGCCTCACCCCGTCGCCGCAGCACAGCGACGAGGACATCGAAAGGCTGGTGGCGGCACTCGCCGACGTCTGGGCGCGGCTGCCGATCCGCCGCGTCGCCTAGGAGTTTGCCTGTGTTCCGCGACAACTCGCTCGTCCCCGCCGAAGCGCTGCGTCTCGCCGCGCTCGGCCTGCTTGCCGAAGGCGATCGCCGCTATGGCGAGCTCGCCGGTGAGATCCGCCATTTCACCAGCCGCGTCGTCGGTCCATCGCTCGACCTGATGGGCACCTCCCTCGAGCTGCTGCGCTACGAGGGACTGATCGAGGCGGTGGACGGCAAGGGCATGACCGACAACGCCACGCTCCACATCACCGCGCCCGGGCGGGACGCGCTGCTGAGCCTGCTCAAGGCACAGCTCCGCTCGCCCTTGAGCGAGATGAACCGCCTGGCGCTGATGCTGAAGCTGCGCTTCCTTCAGCACCTGCCGGAGGGCGAGCAGCAGGACCAGCTTTCGCTCATGGTCGACTCGCTGGAGCGCGAGCGGGTGCGGCTCGAGGAGCTGCGCCAGCACGTGGAGCCGGGCCTTTTCCGCGACTGGCTCGAGCACGACATCGCGCTGGTGGCGGAGCGCGTCGCCTGGCTCGAGCGGCGTCGAGGAAGCTGAAAGCACCGGCGATGCGGCTGCAGTTCCTCGGCTGCGGCGACGCCTTCGGCAGCGGCGGCCGGTTCAATACCTGCTTTCATGTGAGCGCCGCAGGCAGCGCATTCCTCATCGATTGCGGCGCCTCGTCGATGATCGCCCTGCGAAAATTCGCCGTCGATCCGAACGGGATCGCCAGCATCTTCATCACTCATCTGCATGGCGACCACTTCGGCGGCCTGCCCTTCTTCATTCTCGACGCGCAGCTCGTCAGCCGCCGCACCGCGCCGCTCACCATCGCCGGACCGCCGGGACTGGCGGAGCGGCTTCGCGTCACCATGGAGGCGCTCTTTCCCGGCTCGGCCGCCGCCGAACGCAAATTCGCCGTGGAGATCATCGAGCTTGCCGAGGGCGAGCGGCGCGTCATCGGCGGCGTCGCCGTCACGCCCTATCCGGTGCGCCACGCCTGCGGCGCGCCGCCCTACGCGCTGCGCCTCGAATGTGGCGGCAAGACCGTGGCCTATACCGGCGACACGGAGTGGACCGAGACGCTCGTTCCGGCGGCGCGTGAGGCCGATCTCTTCATCGCCGAGGCTTATTTCCCCGACCGGAAGATCCGCCATCACCTCGACTGGCGCTCGCTCGAGCCGCATCTCGCCGAGATCCGGCCGAAGCGTCTCGTCCTCACCCATTTCAGCCCCGAGATGCTGGCGCAGATCGCCGA
>DATNDG010000011.1:0-116504 GCA_035553515.1 Allostellaceae bacterium
CCCGGCCTCGACGTCACCAGGCAGCGCGTGCCGCAGGCGGCGACGTTTCCCAATGGCTGCCACATCGTCGAAGTCGAGATCGATCCCGAGACCGGCGTCACCCGCGTCGACCGCTATACGATCGTCGACGATTTCGGCCGCACCATCAATCCGATCATGCTGGAGGGCCAGGTGCATGGTGGCGTGGTGCAGGGCATCGGCCAGGCGCTGATCGAGCGCACCGTCTATGACGATGCGAGCGGCCAGCTCGTTACCGGCTCGTTCATGGATTACGCCATGCCGCGCGCCGACGATCTGCCGTCCTTCTCGTTTGGGACGCATAACGTGCCGTGCAAGGCGAACCCGCTCGGCGTCAAGGGCGCGGGCGAGGCCGGTGCCATCGGCGCGCCACCGGCCACCATCAACGCCGTCGTCGATGCGCTTCACCGCACGACGGGGCTCACCCACATCGACATGCCGGCGACGCCGCGCCGCGTGTGGGAGGCGCTGCAGACAAGTCGGTGAGCGCTTCTTCCCTCTCCGCGCGTGGCGTGGAGAGGGCGGGGCCCGGCGCGAAGCGCCGGGAGGGTGAGGTGCATCTCCGCGGCGCGGTATCGCCGCATTGGACGCCCACCTCATCCTAAATCCTTCTCCGCCCTGAAGGGCGGAGAAGGACTTGATTCCCGGCCTACTCGGCCGCGCGCGCTTTCGGCTGCAGCATGCCGTCGAGGCGGTTCGCGATGATCGCCTCGGCCTCGCGCATGATGCGGCTCACCAGCTCCTTGACGCTCGGCACGTCGTGGATCAGGCCCTGCACCATGCCCGCGGACCAGATGCCGTAATCGAGCTCGCCCGCTTCGAGCACGTGGCGGCCCTTGACGCCGGCGACGAAGTTGCGGACGTCCTCGAAGCTGCTGCCCGGCCGGTGCTCGATCTCGATCACCGTCTCGGCGATGCGGTTCTTATGGACGCGCGCGGTGTTGCGCATGGTGCGGAAGATGAGCGCGGTCTGCCGCTCGTCGCTGGCGACGATCTGCTCCTTCACCTTGTCGTGGATCGGCGCTTCCTTCGTCGCCATGAAGCGCGTGCCCATGTTGATGCCGTCGGCGCCCAGCGCCAGCGCCGCAACGAGGCCGCGCGCATCGCCGAAGCCGCCCGAGGCGATGAACGGGATCTTCAGCCTGTCGGCGGTGATCGGGATGAGGACGAGGCCGGGGATGTCGTCCTCGCCGGGATGGCCTGCGCACTCGAAGCCGTCGATCGACACCGCGTCGACGCCGAGCCGCTCGGCCTTCAGCGCGTGGCGCACCGCGGTGCATTTGTGGATGATCTTGACGCCCGCCTGCTTGAAAATGGGGATGTATTTCTCGGGGTTGTTGCCGGCCGTCTCGACGATCTTCACGTCCGAGCGGATGATCGCATCCATGTACTCGTCATAGGGCACCGGCTTGATCGTCGGCAGGATCGTGAGATTGACGCCGAAGGGCTTGTCGGTCATGCCGCGGCAGCGCTCGATCTCCCTGGCGAGATCCTCGGGCGTCGGCTGGGTGAGACCGGTGAGGAATCCCAGCGCGCCGGCATTGGCGACCGCCGAGACCAGCTCGGCGCGCCCGACCCACTGCATGCCACCCTGGACGATGGGGTGCTCGACCCCGAATTCCTTGGTGAACCGCGTCTCCAGCATTGCCGCTTCCTTTCCCCTGGGCAGGTCAGGGTTGCGTCACGGCGACGAAAAGGCAAGCGCTGGCGCGGTGCCCGCCGAAATGCTGTACTTCGGCAGAGAGAGCAGCGAACGGGGAGGCGGCTTCCATGGCGGAGCATGTGCTGAGCGAGGTCAAGGACGGCATCGGCACCATCACCCTGAACCGCCCCGAGGTGCTGAATGCGCTGTCGCCGGAGATGACCGACGGGCTCATCGAGGCCACCGGCCGCTTCGAGCGCGACACAGCGGTGCGCGCCGTCGTCATCCGCGGCGCCGGCGAGCATTTCATGGCCGGCGGCGACATCAAGGGCTTTCACAAATCGCTGAGCGAGGATCGCACCGGCCATGTCGCGCGGCTCGAGATGCGCGTCGTCAAGACGCACCAGACGATCTATCACCTGCGCCGCATGGGAAAGCCGGTGCTGGCCTCGGTGCAGGGCGCCGCCGCCGGCTTCGGCGTAAGCCTCATCCTCGCCTGCGATCTCGCGATCGCGGCGGAGGATGCCTATTTCAGCCTCGCTTACCGGCATATCGGACTCTCGGCCGATGGCGGCGCGACCTATTTCCTGCCGCGCATCGTCGGCGAGCGGCGCGCGCTCGAGATCGCGCTGCTGGGCGAGCGCTTCACCGCCGCTCGCGCCAAGGAGATGGGGATGCTCAACTGGGTGGTGCCACGCGCCGAGTTGGCGCAGGAGACGGCGAGCCTGGCGCGGCGGCTCGCAGACGGGCCGACGGCGGCGCTCGGGCGGGCGAAGCAGCTCATCCGCACCTCGCTCGACAATTCCTGGGACGAGCAGTCGCATCGCGAGGCGGAAGGGCTCGCCGCGGCAGCGGCGACCGAGGACCATCTCGAAGGGGTCACCGCCTTTATCGAGAAGCGCAAGCCCGTCTTCCGCGGACGCTGACCCCAATGGAAGAGGTACTCGTCGTCGGCGGCGGCATCGGCGGGCTCACGCTTGCGCTGATGCTGCACCGGCGCGGCATTTCCTGCCGCGTCTTCGAAGCGGCGCCGGAGCTCAAGCCGCTCGGCGTCGGCATCAATCTGCTGCCGCACGCGATGAAGGAGCTCGATGCAGTCGGCGTTCAGGAGCACCTCGCCGGGCTCGGCGTGTTGACCTCCGAGGCCGCTTTCTTCAACCGCTTCGGCCAGCTCATCTATGAGGAGAAGCTCGGCCGCGCGGCGGGCTATGGCTGGCCGCAGATCTCGATCCATCGCGCCGATCTGCATCGCGTGCTGCTCGATGCCTTCGTCGCCGCGGCGGGGGCGGAGCGCTACCGCCTCGGTTGGCAATGCGTCGGCGCCGAGCCCGACGGCACCGTGCGGTTCCGCCGCGCCGGGGATGGCGCCGAGCTGCCGGCGCAGAAGGGACATTGCGTGATCGCCGCCGACGGCATCCATTCGACCTTGCGCAAACAGCTCTATCCCGATGACGGCGAGCCGATCTATTCCGGGGTCAATATGTGGCGGGGAGTCACGCGCTGGCAGCCCATTCTCGGCGGCGCCGCGATGATCCGCTGCGGCTGGTTCACCCATGCCAAGATCGTCATATATCCGATCGGTCCGGTCGAGGGTGACGGACGCCAGAAGGTCAATTGGGTGGTCGAGATCGAGACACCCAGATACGAGCGCTGGAACTGGGCGCGGCCCGGACGGCTCGAGGATTTCATCGGACCGATGCAGGACTGGCATTTCGACTGGCTCGACGTGCCGGAATTCCTGCGGCAGGCGGAGATCGCGCTCGAATATCCGATGGTGGACAAGGATCCGCTGCCGCGCTGGAGCTTCGGGCGGATCACGCTGCTGGGCGATGCGGCGCATCCGATGTATCCGCGCGGCTCGAACGGGGCCGGGCAGGCGATCCTCGACGCGCGTGCGCTCGCCGACTGCCTCGCCGCCACCGCCGATCCCGAGGCGGCACTGCGCGACTACGAGGCGCTCCGCCGCGAGGCGACGGCGAAGGTGGTGCGGACCAACCGCACGACGCCACCCGACGTGATCCTCGGCGAAGTGCACAAGCGCACCGGCGACAAGCCCTTCGCCTCGATCGACGCGGTCATCAGCCGCGCTGAGCTCGTCGCCATCACCGACGCCTATAAGCGCGTCGCCGGCTATGAAAAGGCTCAGCTCGGCCCCGCCAAGCCGGATGGCTGAATATCAAAAGAATTCAAGTCTCTGCGCGCCTCCGCCGGACTCCTCCCGGGCCGGTCAACCGCGGCTTAATCCGGTGATATGTATTCCCCTTAGGTGGTAACATATGACGCGGTGACGGAAGGCGAGCGAGCGGGACCGGCGGCCGCCGGCGCACCCCCGAACCTTCCGGGCCGAGGCAAGAGGAGGTCGATGAGGAGGCTCGCACGCGCCAGCGTTCCGGGCCCTGGCGGAACCAAGGCGCCCGAATTCCTCGCCGAGCAGGTGCGGCTGCTCTATGCGGGCGCCTTTGCCATACCCGCAAACCTGCTCAATGCGGCGATCATCGCGGCGGCGCTGTGGCACTCGTATCCGCATCGGGCGCTGCTGGCCTGGGTTGCCCTCACCGCCGTCGTCGTCTTGCTGCGCATGGCGCTCCGCCAGCTCTATCGCCGCGCCGCGGCGCAAGGCGGGCTCGATCCGCGGCGCTGGGCGCGGCGCTACGCGGCAGGCGCCTTCGCCTCGGGCGTGCTCTGGGGCTCGCTCTGCGGCGCGCTCCCCTCTTACGGCAGCCCGCTCGACTTCCTCTTCGTCGCGCTGGTGGCGGCGGCGATGTCGGCGGGGGCGATGACCTCGCTCTCGGCCTATTACCCCGCCTATCTCTGCTATCTGCTGCCGTTCATCCTGCCGACGGGCGTCGCCTTCCTGATGACCCCCGGACCGGACTATCTGATGCTCGGTGCGCTCATCCTGATCTATGCCGGAATCCTCGCCGGCAGCAGCCGCAACCTCAATCGCGCGATCATCCGCACGTTGCAGCTCAAGACAGCCAACGACGTGCTGAACCGCTCGCTCAGCATGACCCATGCCGAGCTCGACGTGGTGCGCCGCGACAAATGGCAGACCATCGCCCATCTGAGCCACGAGCTGCGCACGCCGCTCACCGCCATCCTGGGATTCTCCGAAGCGATCCGCGACCAGCTGCTGGGGCCGCTGGGCAATCCGCGCTATCGCGAGTATGCGCGGCACGTCCACAACAGCGGCCAGCACCTGCTCAACCTCGCCGACGAGATCCTCGCTTTCTCGCAGGGCGAGTCCGGGACCCTGCCGCTGAGCGATAGCGAGGTCGGCCTCGCGCAGCTTATCGAAGGCTGCGTCGATCTCGTCGCGGCCCGCGCCGAGCACCAGCGGCTGCGCATCATCCGCAGCTTCCAGCACGGGTTGCCGATGCTGCGCGCGGACGAGACCAAGCTGCGCCAGATCCTGCTCAACCTGCTCACCAACGCCGTCAAGTTCACGCCCGAAGGCGGTGAGATAACCATTATGACCGGCCTCACGCCGGACCGCGCGATCACCATCAGCGTCGCCGACACCGGCATCGGCATGGCGCCGGCGGATATCCCGCGGGCGCTGACACCCTTCGTGCGGCTCTCGAGCGCCCTGGTGCAGGAGACCGAAGGGGTGGGGCTCGGCCTGTCGCTCAGCAAGCGCCTCATGGAGATGCACGGCGGCGAACTCGCCCTCGCCAGCGAGCTCGGCCGGGGCACCACCTGCACGCTGCGCTTTCCGGCCTGGCGCACGGTCGGCGAGGGGCCGCCGCCGGTCGGCCAGGACCCGCGCCAGGGCACCGGCGTCTAGCCCGCGCTTTGCTGTGGATAAGTGCCCTCCCGACATGATCGCCGGTTGTCACCCGCGCGGGGCCTTGCTACGCCTTTGAGGTCAGCGGGCGGGGAGAGCCCAATGTACACCATCGAGTACGAGCATCAGGGGGCCGCAGCGATGGTTCCCATGCGCTTTGTCGAGAAGCAACTCGCCATCGCCAATGCCTGCGAGCTGCTGAAGCTGGGCTTCCATGTGTCGAAGGTGGAGGGGCCGGGCTTCCAGATGGGGCCGCAAGCGCTTGCCGCCTACCGCCGCGCCTTGATCGAGCGCGGCGGAGCCGTCAAACCGAAGCTCGGCGCCAACGCCTGAGCGCTATTCGGCGGCGGTCGCCGCCGCCTTTTTGCGCGGCGCGGATTTGAGCAGCGCCGCCGCCTGCTCCTCGACCACGGTGCCGAGGAAGTAATCCGGATTCATCGACAGGTGCATCATCGCCGGATTGACGAAGGTGAAATCGCGGAAATTCTCCGGCGTCAGCAGCTTGGCGTTCACCAGGCTCCAGGCTTCGGTCAGGATGCTGGCGGCGTCGAGCACGTCCCAATGGCCTATATCCGAGCCGAAGACCGGCTTCAAACTCGCGCCGAGCGGATTGAGCCGGCGGTTGAAGGCGATCGAGATCATGCGGTCGTCGGCCTCGCAGCCGAAATAGAAGGGCTCGACGAAGAGCTCGCGCAGCTGGCGCAGCTCGGTCAGCGCGCAAGCGGCGAATTCGTCGAAGCGCTCCGGCCGCTCGATCATGTAGTTGCCGTGCGGATTGGCGCGGATGCGCTTGGGCGAAAGCCGCGGGCTGCCGAAATCGCGGAACAGCCGCTCCAGCAGATCGAGATCGAGCAGCGCGGGATCGAGATTCTTCGCCATGGCGTCGACGTTGCGCTTTTCCCAATGCTCGACGATGTCGTTGAGCAGATTGACCGCCCACCCGACCCCGCCTTCGAGGAAGGCGAAGCTCAGGCCCGGGAAGCGCCTTGTGACGCCGCCGAAGATCAGCGAGCGGCAGAAGAACTCGGCCCCGCCGGCGAAATCGCCAAGATGGTTGAAGACGTAATTGCTCGGCGAGGCGCGATAGCCGATGCCGCGCGAGGAGGTGTGGCAGACCGGCGTCACCTTGAGCTCGATGCAGCGCCGCCAGAAGGGATCGTAATCGTAAGGCGAATCCATGACGATCGAGCGCGTCGACTGGGTCGGCGACAGGAAGGGGTCGCCGCCGGTGACAGCGCGGCCGGGGCCGCGCAGCTCGGTGCCGATCATCACCGCCTTGTGGCCGAGCTCAAGCACGGCGAAGTCGAGCTCCTCGATCGCTTCCTGCGGCGTGTAGGTCGGAATCACCGCCGCCGGGCGCAGCCGGTCGCGCACATCGGCGAACATCTCGGCGTAAAGCATGTTGAGCGCGCGGCAGCTCGCGCGCCGCGCGGCCTCGTCGGGAAGATAGACATGACTCAAGCCGCGCGTGGTGTAGCAGTGTGCGAAATCGATGCCGAGCTCGTCGAGACGCGAGCGGAAATAGCGCGGGAGCTGCGCCAGCGCGCGGTCGGCAGTGTGCTCGCCCGACGGCAGCCCCCACCAGAAGCCGCGCACGGTGGGCCCATGATGCGCGCGGGTCGCGCTCACCACGCGGGCGATATCCTCGCCGGCGACCTGGCGCACGAAGTCGAGATGGGCGAAATCGCACTCGACGACATGCGCATCGGCGTCGATCACGGGATGGTCGAGCCGGGCGCGCACGTCGCGACCGGGAAATCCCTGGAAACCCGACATGGCCGCTCCTCCCTCGCGCCTCGGGGCGCTTTTGGGAAAGCATAGCCCGAATTTCGCGGGCGGGCACGCGCCGCGTGAAGGCGTGCTGCAGTGGCGTCGGGCAGGAACCCGGCCGCCGCTACATCGTCAGGAGCTTCTTCTCCCATTCGGCGTAGTAGGTCTCGGGCGGCTTGGGCAGAAGCGGGTAGTCGGCGCGCAGCATGTCCTGCACGACGCCGTCCTTGCTCCAGCCGAGCGCGTCGAGCGCCGGGAGGGTGATGCGCTGCGTCGGCTCGATCACCGTCTCTTCGATGAGCTGCGCGGCATCGCCCGTTGCCTCGATGGCGCGTGCGGCGACCAGCATCTCGTAGATGTGCCAGACATTGGGCATCACCGGCAGGGCGTTGCGTGCGAAATAGGGGAGGCGCTGCTTGTTGCGCAGATCGGCGTCGATGCCGAGGCTCTCATCGCTCGCCTGGCGCGCCGCCGTCGCGTTGTCGTCGATCCAGCGGCAGAAAAGCAGCCATGCCTGCATCACTTTTCTCGCCGCCTCCGGATAGGCATCGACGAAGTCGCGGCGCATGGCGAGCGTGCCGTAGCCGAGATAGGGAATGAAATCCGCGGTATTGATCAGCGTGCGCGCGCCAAAGCGCAGCTCGGCCACGGCGTCGACCGGCGGCAGCACGTAGATGGCGTCGACCTGCCCTTGAGCGAGCGCCTGGGGCTGGCGCTCGGCCGGCACCAGCACGACGTCGAGATCCTCACGGCCGATGCCATGGGTCTTCTTGAGCACGGCGAGTCCAAGGTCTTCCATGGTGCCGCGCTGATGCAGCGCGAGCTTGCGGCCCTTGAGCTGAGCCACATCGACGAACGGAGAATCCGCGCGCACCATGATGCGGCTGAAAGGCTGCTGCGGCGTGCCGATCGCGCCCAGCGCCGGCTGGACCAGCGCCATGCCACGCCGCGCCGCGGCCAACGCCGGACCGATGCCGACATCGCCGAGCGGGATGGTGCCGGCGATTAGTGCCTCCACCACCGCCGGACCGCCCGGCCCGTGATAGAGCTCGACCGAGAGACCCTGGTCGCGGAAAAAGTCGACATCGCCGATATAGGCGGTGACCTCGGTGCCGAAGGGCAGGGTGCCGATGATGATCTTGTCCGGAATACCGGTCGCCGCCGCGGCGATGCCGAGGACGCGCGGCGTTGCGACGAGCGCCAGGGCGGCGGCGCCGGCGCGCAGCAGAGAGCGCCGGCCGAGCCCGCCAGCCCTGCCCGCCGCTTCGCCGCCAATGTCGTTCTGCCGCTCGAGCCGCACCCTAGTCCCGCCTGTCGCCAGCGCCGCGCAGTCTACACCGAAGCGCGCCGAAGCGCCTATGCCGCAACCGCAATTGACGCCTCCGCGCATGCCGCCTAGCGTCGCTCGATGAGCGATTCAGCAGGCGCGGGCAGGCTCTTCCTTGAGAGCGGCGGCAGCGGCAGCCCGACGCTGCTGCTGCTGCACGGGCTCGGCGCCAATGCGACCGTATGGGATGGGCTTCGTCCCATCCTCCAGCAGCGCTGGAAGGGGCGCTGGCTCGCTCCCGATCTGCGCGGGCATGGCCGTTCCTTCCATCGCGCGCCCTACAGCTTCGGTGCTCATGCCGCCGATCTCGCCGAGCTGTGCGAGCCGGGCGAGGAGGTGGTGGTGCTCGGCCATTCCATGGGCGGCGCCGTCGCCATGACGCTGGCAAGCCAGTGGTTCGGCGTACAGGTGCGCCAAGTGGTCGCCTTCGGGGTCAAGCTGGTCTGGAGCGCGGAGGAGATTGGCAAGGCAGAAGCGCTGGCGCGCGCGCCGCTGCGCTGGTTCGAGACGCGCGCGGCGGCGATCGAGCGCCATCTGCGGATCGCCGGCCTCGACGGGCTGGTCGCGCCGGAGGCGCCGCAAGCCGCGGTGGGGATCGTCGAGGCGGAGGGTCAGTTTCGCCTCGCCGCCGACCCGCGCATCACGCAAGTGGTGGGAGCGCCGATCGAGACTATCGTGGCGGCGATGCGCGCCCCGCTGAGGCTCGCCGCCGGCGAGCGCGATCCGATGGTGAGCGAGACGCAGATGCGGCGCTTCGATCCCGATGCGGTGGTGTTGAAAGGCCTCGGCCACAATGCGCATGTCGAGGCGCCCGAGCTTCTCTGGCAGATGGTCGAGGCGGCGCTGGGGTAGGGCGCGGCACCAGCGCGAAGAGCAAAAGAAAAAGGCCCCGCCGGAGGCGGGGCCAGAGAACCTGCTTGGGAGGGCAGGTGAAGTCGTTCAGGTTGCGGCCACGCTGGACCGACGCGGCGACCCGGCAAGCGCGCCGACGTTCTTGAGCCGGGCGTTGATCACCGGCCGCAGCACGAAGAAGCCGAGCAGAACGGCAACGACGTTCATCCCGCAGCCGAGCGCATAGACCGCGTGCCAGTTGCCGGTCGCATGCGTCAGCAGGTTGCCCAGCGGCACGAACAGCGAGGCGCAGCCCTTGGCGGTGTACATGAGGCCGTAATTGACCGTCACGTATTTACGGCCGAAGGCGTCGCCCACGGTGGCGGCGAACAGGCTGAAGATGTCGCCCCAGAACAGGAACACCAGCGCGTCGGTGATGATGAACGAGATCGGCGTGGTGCCGAAGAAGCCGAAGGCGATGAGGCAGAGGGCCTCGATGCCGAAGGCGATGCACATCATATTGGCGCGGCCGATGTGGTCGGAGATCCAGCCATTGAGCGGCCGCCCGAACCCGTTGGTGATGCTGTGGACGCTCAGTGCCATGACAATCGCCGGGGCGGTGATGCCGAAGAGGGTCACGACCGAGTTGGCAATGCCACGCTCATGGGCGATCGGCGAAAGCTGTGCCGCCGACATGAGGCCGCCCGCTGCGACCAGGAAGAACATCGCATACATGCACCAGAAGATCGGCGAGCGCAGCGCACGCGACGGCGGCAGATCTTCGGTGCCTTGCAGCGTCTTGATCTTGTCCATCGCCGGCATTTCCTCATCGCGCGGCGCGCGGATGAAGAAGGAGCAGGCGACGACGACGGCGCCGAGGATGACCGCGAAAGCGAAGAAGGTATGCGAATAGCCGCTCGTCACGATCATCGAGCGAATGGGCGCGATGGTGATGGCGACACCGGCGCCGAAGCCCGCCGCGGTCAAGCCGCCGCAGAGGCCGCGCTTGTCAGGGAACCATTTGAGCGCGTTGCCGACGGACGTGCCGTAGACGGCGCCACCCGCGAAGCCCGCCAGGGCGCCGCCGACATAGAATTCCCAGAGTTGGGTGGCATTGGCGTTGATGAACCATGCGAGGAAGGTGCCGACACCGCCGGCCAGGATCATCCAGCGCGGGCCGATCCGGTCGACGATCCAGCCCTCGACGGGCACCAGCCACGTCTCGCACAGGATGAAGATGGTGAACGCGACCTGGATTTCCGCCTTGTTCCAGCCGAATGCGTGCTGGATCGGCAGCACGAACAAGGTCCAGGCATATTGCAGGTTGGCGACTGCCGACATGCAGATGATGCCGAGAATGAGCTGGATCCAGCGGAAGCCCGATCCTCCCGTTCCTGCCTGCGCTTTGCTGATCATTTTGGTTTCCTCTCCCACGGGTTATGATGTGCTTGGTTTTGACTAACCATTTGGCTGGTCGAGGCCCGATCCACCGGATGGCTCGGCCTAATAGTTATCACATACCAACAATCTGAAATGATATATGCCAGACCTAACCCCTGCAACAAGAAAGGCAGGGTGGCCGGGGGGTAGAGGAGGGGGCGGCCGGGCGAGCGCCGCCCGCGTTCAGCGGGCGGGGCGCAGCCGGAGCAGGGGGTGACGCTCGCGCTCCTCGGCGACCATCCGGGCGCGCACCCGCAGCAGATCCTTGCGGGAAACGATGCCGAGGAGCTGGCGCGTGGCGCGGTCGACGATGGGGACGCGGCCGATATCGGCAGCGGCCATGCGGTCGGCGAGGTCGCCGACGAGCTCGTCCGGGTGGCCGATGAGCACCGACTCGGCCTCGCCGACGACCCCGGCGAGGGTGGTGCCGGGGACCCAGCCCCGCATCAGCCAGCGCAGGGCATCGGCGCGGCTCACCGCGCCGATGAGGCGGCGCTCCTCGTCGACGACCGGGTAGCTCTTGTGGCGCCGCTCGCCGGCGGGCGGCTCGCTGGTGAAGAGCTTCACCGCTTCCTCGACCGGCATGGTGCCGGGAAGCGTGGCGACCGTGCTGACCATGACATCGGCGATGCGCGTGATCTCGAAGGGATCGACAATGTATTCGCGGGTGATGTGCTGGCCGCGTCGCGCCAGCTTCTCTGTCAGGATCGAGCGGCGGAGCAGCAGCACGGTGGAGGCAAAAGCGGTGGTGCAGGCGATGAGCAGCGGCAGGAGCGCACCGAAGCTGTGCGTCAGCTCGAGCAGGAAGACGATACCGGTCAAGGGCGAGCGCATGGTGCCGCCCATGATCGCCGCCATGCCGATCATGGCCCAGTAGCCGGGATCGGCCAGCGGGATGAAGTGTCCCGCTACCGCGCCGAGGGCGCCGCCCATAATAAGGAGTGGCGCGAGCACGCCGCCCGAAGTGCCGGAGCCGAGCGAGATCGACCAGATCGAGGCCTTGACCGCGACCAGGACGATAATCGCTTCGATCCCGAGCCGGTTGTTCAGCAGGTCGGCGATGATGTCATAGCCGACACCGAGCGCGCGCGGCGCGAAGAGGCCGCCGATGCCGACGGCGAGGCCGCCCAGCGCCGGCCACCACATCCAATGGATGGGCAGGCGCCGGAACAGATCCTCGAAACCATAGACCATCGCGGTGAGGATGCCGGAACCGCAGCCCTCGACGATGCCGATGCCGACGCAGGCGAGGAGGCCGGGCCAGCCGAGCGCGCCGTAATGGGCCATCGGGAAGAGCGGCGCCGTGCCGATGACGAAGGGGCGCAGCACCGCCGCGACGGTGCAGGCGACCGCGACCGGGATGAAGCTGCGCGGCTTCCATTCGAAGAGCAGCAGTTCGACAGCCAGCAGCACGGCGGCGACCGGGGTGCCGAAGGTGGCCGCCATGCCGGCGGCGGCGCCGGCGACGAGCAGCGTCTTGCGCTCGGCCGAGGAGAGATGGAGGAACTGGGCGACCAGCGAGCCGAGCGCGCCGCCGGTCATGATGATCGGTCCTTCCGCGCCGAAGGGTCCGCCGGTACCGATGGCGATCGCCGAGGAGATCGGCTTCAGCACCGCTACCTTGGGCTCGATGCGGCTGCCGCCGATCAGGATCGCCTCGATCGCCTCCGGGATGCCGTGGCCGCGGATCTTCTCCGAGCCGTAGCGCGCCATGAGGCCGACGACGAGCCCGCCGGCCACCGGCACCAGCGCAGCCCAGAGGCCCAGGGGCGAGCCCGCCGGCGACACCATATGCGGGACCCAGGTCCCGAAATAGGCGAGGTGGGTGACCAAGCCGATGAGCCATTGCAGCACGTAGGCGGCGCCGGTGGCGAGGGCGCCGATGCCGAGCGAGATGCCGGCGAGCATGAGGACGCGCGCATCGGTGGTGAAGTCGCGCAAGGAATCCTTGCTGACGTGGTTCATGTATGCCGGACCTGGGATAAGGAGGACAGCTCAAGCTGCTGCCGCAGCGCCTTGCCTAATGCCAAACCGGTTAGCCGATGTCAACAAATGAGCGCGCCGGGCTGAATTGCGGCCGGCACAAAGCTCTGGCGTGGGCTCATCAACGGAGGGTCGTAACTGATCTGAGGCAATGCAACCTGCCTAAATATTAGACATCGGCCGCTTCTCACAATATTCAATTCTCAACCCGCTCCCAGCTTTCATCCGAGCTGATCTGGTGCTCGCGCTCGAGCGCGGAGTCGATCTGTGCCCCGAGCAAGAATGCCAGGGCTGTGAAATTGAGCCAGGCGAGCAGACCCATGATCGAGCCGAGGGCACCGTAGGTCTGATCGTAAGGGACGAACTCCGTCACAAAGACCGAGAACGCAATCGAGCCTGCGGTCCAGAGCAGCATCGCAACGACGCCTCCCAAGCTCATCCACCGTCGACCTTGTTGCATGCGATGCGGCGCATACCGTTGGCCGGCGGCGCGCACGGCCACGAAGAGCCCCATAAGGATCGGCCACCGACCAACCGAAATAGCCGTCTTTGCGAGCGGGCTCAGCGGCGCGAGGTCGAGCACCGACGGGAGAACAAGGATGAACAGGAGCGACAGCAGCACGAAGGGCGCGGTGATCGCCGCCAATACCAGGACGGCTATCTGGTGGTTGATGAAGCCGCGCTTGCTCTTCTCGCCGTAGACCAAACCCAGCGCGGTCAGCATACAGGAACCGCCGGAAAGAACGCTCCAGAGGTCGACTGTCACACTGAAGAGAAGTCCGATGCCGAGTGTCTGGCGCGAGTGTGGGGAGGATAGCAGCCTTATCACGTAGGGGGGCACCAGGTGCGCCACCGGCCGCACGGTTCGTTGTACGTCGAGGGGATCGAAGATCAGCAGCGACAGCGAGGCCAGTATGGCAAGCGTCGCGGGGATGGCGAGGAACGCATTGAACGCTGCGCCCGCGGCAATGAATGTGAGATTCTTTTGGGAAGTATCGCGCCAAAGGCGCAGAACGAACCTTCGCCAGCTGCCCTTGGTGCTTGATCGCGCCGGCGATCGCTTCCGGGCAATGCCGGGAGCACTTGCCCGACGCTTTGCGACGATCCCATAAGCGGTCAAACCAAGCGCCAACGCGGCGCCCACCATCGCGGTTGGTTTTTTGGACGGCTGAAAACCTTCGATGCGCATGCCGTCGATCTCCCCGTGGGGTTTCGTGATCGCGGATGACTATGAAATCCCTTCGAGTTCCACTGGAAATGTCCATCAACCGACAATTCCCGCCTTTGCCGGTCGGATAACTTGACCATGAACTGCACGGCTCATACAGTTTGTTGATCGTTCTCGTTCGCACATCGAGCCGCTTTGGTTGCGTCCAACGTCAGATCATTGGGACGCTGACAGCCGATCGGTAGAGATTTGGCGGCGGCGGTCCCTCCACTTGCAAAGAACACGCTGTCGATCACAGAGCTTTTGGTGACGGCCTAAATGCCAAAGTATCAGAGCTCGCCGCAATTGCTGCAGTCGATATCGGAAACGGTGAGCGCGCGCTCGCCGCACCGCGAGCGCAGCGCGGCCGCATCAGGGCGCAAGCAGATTGCGCTGGCATTGCAGGGCGGCGGTTCGCACGGCGCCTTTACCTGGGGCGTGCTCGATCGCCTGCTCGAGGAGCCGAGCCTCGAGATCGTCGGGGTGAGCGGCACCAGCGCCGGCGCGATGAATGCCGGCGTGCTGGCGCACGGCCTGCGCGGCGGCGCGGGCGCGGCGCGCGAAGCCTTGCGAGGCTTCTGGGAGGCGCTCGGCCGCATGCCGGGTTTCGCCACCCTGCGCGGTCCCTGGATGCAGGCCAGCCGGGAATGGCACCTGGAGAATTCGCTGCTCTTCCAGTGGTTCAATTTTCTGACGCAGACGCTGTCGCCCTACCAGTTCAATCCCTTCAACATCCACCCGCTCCGGCCGCTGATCGGACAAATCGATTTCGCCGCGCTGCGCAGCGATCCCAAGGCGATCCGCGTGTTCATCGGCACGACGAATGTCCGCACCGGGCGGCGCCGGGTGTTTGAGAACGGCGAATTGTCGCCGGACGTGCTGCTGGCGTCCGCCTGCCTGCCGCTGGTGTTTCAGGCGGTCAAGATCGACGGCGAGGCCTATTGGGATGGCGGATATACCGGCAACCCCGCGATCATTCCGCTCTACCAGGAGACGGCGGCGCCGGACCTCATCATCATCGGCATCAATCCGCTGTCGCGCGACACGCTGCCGCGAACCGCCCGGGAGATCGCCAACCGTATCGACGAGATCTCCTTCAATTCCAGCTTCATGCTGGAGCTTTCGGCGATTGCCTTCATCGATCAGCTCCTCGATACCAAGGCGATCGACCCGAGCCGCTTCAGACCGATGCTGCTGCATGGCATCGATGGCGGGGCAAGGCTCGGCAAGCTCGGCGCATCGAGCAAGATGAACAGCCATCCGGCGTTCCTGCGCTATCTCTATGGCTATGGGCGAGAAGCCGCGGATGTCTGGCTCGCGAGCCATCTCCACGAGGTCGGTCAGCAGTCGACCGTCGACCTAGCCGAACTGGTGCCGCTGCGGAAGGATTACCACCTTGGCCTCGTGACCTCGCCCTGCAGCCCATAGACGCTTGGCGGGGGGCGACCCGCGTAACGGCCGCACGATATGAAGTCGATCATCGATCCGCACTGGGGCGATTTCGAGGACGACAGGTCGAGCACGAAGCGGCGTTCGTTGCTGGCGATCGCGGGTATCCTCCTCGCCGAGATCAGCCTGCCGAGAGTCGCCCTGGCTTGGATCAGCCTCGTCGGCATGCCGGCGCTCCTGCTCGGGCTCGCACCGCTCGTCGTCTCCGCCGGATTTGCCACCGCTTCGAGAGCGATGGCCACGGCGGTTGCGGAGATTTCCTCTGCCGCGCTCGTGGTGTTCATGATCGCTCTCGGACTGCTGGGCGGTCGTCCTCTGTTTCGCCTGATGGAACGAAGCTTCTGGACGCTCAACTCGCTCACGGTGCAGCCGACCTACGCCCTCTGCCGCGAAGCACTGCGACATGTCGGGATGCTCGGCTCTGCACGTGCCCTGTGGGGACAAGTGGCGACCGGCGCAGTCACCGCCGCGGCCGCCGGCCTGTTGATCGGCGCCCTCGCGCTGGGGCTCATCCTCGTCGCCTGGCCGGCCTCGCGATGGATCGGCCAGGCGACGGATCTGACCTCGCCGCATCGCTTGATTCTCCCCGCGCTGGCCAACGGCGTCCTTATCGTGTCTGCCTATTTCGCGGCCGCCTCGGTGGTCTGGGGATGGGCGGATGCGACGATGCAGCAACCGCGGGACTTGAAGGAATTCGATACGTCTACGGAGGATCGCCCGTCCTGGCGCATCGCGCATCTGTCCGACCTGCATTTCGTCGGAGAGCGCTTCGGCTGGCGCATCGAAAGCGGCCGCTCGGGTCCGCGGGGCAACAGCCGCATGGCCCGTGCCTTTGCGCAACTCGAGGCGCTGCACGGCCAGACACCCGTCGATATCGTTCTGATCAGCGGAGACATCACCGACGCCGGCCGGTCCGCGGAATGGGCCGAGTTCCTTGACATGCTCTCCGGCCATCCGCAGCTCGCCCAGCGCGTCCTGATCGTGCCGGGGAACCATGACATCAACATCGTCGATCGAGGTAATCCAGCCAGGCTCGAGCTCCCGACAAGCCCCAGCAAGCGGCTGCGTCAGCTCCGCGCCATTTCCGCAATCGCCGCGCTGCAGGGAGAACGCGTCCGCGTCATCGACCATGCCGCCCGGCGCCTGGGCGGAACGCTCGCCGACGCGCTCGCGCCGCGGCTCGATGCCATCGTGCGCTTCGCCGATACCGGGACATTTCGTCTTTCTACGCAGCTGCACAATCTCTGGGACGATATCTTCCCCATGATCTTGCCGCCGGACTCAGAGACCGGCCTCGGGGTCATCCTGCTGAATTCGAATGCCGAGACGCATTTCTCCTTCACCAATGCGCTCGGCATGGTCTCGGCCGTCCAGGTGCGTGGGATCGATATTGCCGTGAGCCACTATCCTCAGGCGCGGTGGCTCGTGGTGCTGCACCATCATCTGGTCGAATATCCCAACCGCGCCGTCGCCTTTTCCGAGCGCATCGGCACGGCGGTGATCAACGGCAGCTGGTTCACGCGGCGGCTACAACGGCTGGCGGATCGCGCCATCGTCATGCACGGGCATCGGCACATTGACTGGATCGGGGAATGCGGCGGACTGGCGATCGTATCGGCACCGTCGCCGGTCATGGGCGCCACGGACGACGTCGCCACGTGCTTTCATGTGCAAACCGTCACGATCGGCGCGGATGGGCGCTTGATGCTGCGGGCCTCCCAACGCGTCGATATCAGCGGAGATTTCCGGGGAAGAGCAGATTTGGCGGATGCATGAGCCCGCGACCTGATGCCGAGATGGCGGTGCAGCACTTCCGGACGGGCTGCGCACGAGGTCGGCCGAGCCCGTCGGCGGCATGATCGAGGCTCTCGGCGGGGAGAGATGCGCTATTCGGCGCCGCCGCGCTCTTCGATTTCAAGCGGCTGTGGCACCCGGCTCAGCCTCTCGGCCAGTCGCGGCTGCCTCGCGGAGCGGCCGAGCCAGGCGGCGAAGCGGTCGAGATAGAGATAGACGACCGGCGTCGTGTAAAGCGTCAGCCATTGCGACACGAGCAGGCCGCCGATGAACGCGATGCCCATCGGCTGGCGCAGTTCCGAACCGGCGCCTTGGCCGAAGGCGATCGGCAGACTGCCGAACAGGGCCGCGAATGTTGTCATCATGATAGGTCGGAAGCGCAGGAGACAGGCCTCGTGAATCGCCGCCTGCGGACTCTTGCCCGCGCCGCGTTGCGCCGACAGCGCGAAGTCGATCATCATGATCGCGTTCTTCTTGACGATGCCGATCAATAGCACGATGCCGATGATCGCGATGACCGACAGGTCGTAATGGCACGCCCATAACATGATCAGCGCGCCGACGCCGGCCGCCGGCAGCGCCGAGAGGATGGTTATCGGGTGGATGTAGCTCTCATAGAGCACGCCCAGGACGATGTAGACGACGAGAATTGCCGCCGCCAGCAACAGCGGCATCGAGCTCAACGAGGCCTGGAAGGCCTGCGCCGTCCCTGCGAAAGCGCCATTCAGCGTCAACGGCGCGCCCAGGCGCGCCACCATCCGGTCGACCGCATCGACCGCCTGGCCGAGCGCTACGCCCCGCGCCAGGTTGAACGACAGCGTGACCGCCGGAAACACACCCTGATGGGTGATCGTCAGCGGCTCGACCCGCTTCACATAATGGGCGACCGCGGACAGCGGCACCTGGTCGCCATTCGGCGCGGCAATGAACAGCCGCTGCAGAACGGTCGGGTCGCTGGCGAATTGCGGTGCCACTTCGAGCACGACCTTGTTCTGGTCGGTGGTGCCGTAGATCGTCGCCACCTGACGCTGACCAAAGGCGTCGTACAGGGTCTGGTCGATCAGATTTGCCGACAGCCCGAGCCGCTCGGCCTGCTGGCGGTCGATAACGATCTCGATATGCGGCGCAGTGACCTGCTGGTCGGAGGCGACCTGCTGCAATTCCGGCAGCTTCTTCATTGCCGATTCGATGATCGGCGCCCAGTGGTTCAGCTCGTCGATGTTGGTATCGGTCAGCGTGTACTGGTATTGGGTGGCTTCCAGTCGGCCGCCGACCCGGATCGCCTGCGGGATCTGCGTGAAGAACTTGGCGCCGACGACGGACTCCGCCTTGCTTGCAATGCGCCGGAGGATGATCCAGGCGCGGTCCCGCTCATTGTAAGGCTTCAATTGGCCAAAGATATGGGCGGTGTTTTCGCCGGGGTTATAGGAATAGGAGCCGGCATGCAGGAAGACGCCGGCAACCCCTGGGTCATGATCGACGGCGCTAAGGATCTCGAGCGCCGATTTCGCCGTCTGCTGAAACGACGAATCCTGACGGGTTTCGACCAGGCCGAAAAAGAGGCCGGTATCCTGTTGCGGCACAAAGCCCTTGGGAATTTCGACATAAAGCACCGCCGTGGCGGCGGCGAGGAGCAGCGTCGCGGCGAGCGTCGACCGCTGATGGCGGAAGACGAAGCCGAGGCCGCGGTCGTAAGCTCGCAGCATCGCGTTGAAGCCGCGCTCGGCGGCGAGATTGATGCCGCTCTTGTGCTGCTCGTGTGCCGATTTCAGGAACAGCGAGCACAACACCGGAGTGAGGGTCAGCGAGAAGAACGCCGAGGCCAGGACGGCGATTGTCACGGTTGCGGCAAATTCGTGAAACAGGCGGCCGACAATGCCGCCCATGAAGAAGATCGGTATGAACACCGCAATCAGCGAGAAAGTGATCGACACGATCGTGAAGCCGATCTGCCCGGCACCGTGCAGCGCCGCCTGCAAGGGCCGCTCGCCGGCCTCGATGTAGCGCACGATGTTTTCGATCATGACGATGGCATCGTCGATCAGGAAGCCGACTGCGATGGTCAGCCCCATCAATGAGATGTTGTCCAGCGTGAAGCCGACGACGTACATGACGGCAAACGTCGCGAGCAGCGACAGCGGAACGACGAGGCTCGGAATCAGCGTCGCCCACAGGCTGCGCAAAAACACGAAAATGACGAAGATGACCAGGCCGATCGTCAGCAGCATCGTGTACTGCACGTCGTTGATCGCCGCGCGCGTGAGCTCGGAGCGGTCCGACATCAGTTCGACCTTGATGGACGCCGGCAGGTTGCGCTCCAGCTGCGGCATCATGTCCTTGACCCGGCGGATGACGGCGAGTGCGTTTGCCCCGTCCGCCCGCTCGACGGCCAGCCCCTCGGCCGGAATGCCGTTGTACCAGCCGCCGGTCTGGGTGTTTTCCACGCCGTCGACGATCTTGGCGACGTCGCCAAGATGCACGGGCGCGCCGTTGCGATAGGCGATGATGATGTTGCGATAGGGCGCGGCGTCCGTCAGTTGATCGTTGCTGTCGATGCTGACCGCCCGCTGCGGGCCGATGATCTCGCCCTTCGGCAGATCGACCGTGGCGTTGGCCAGCGCGCTGCGCACTTGCTCAAAGCCAATATTGTGGGCGGCCAACGCCATCGGGTTGACCTCGACGCGTACGGCATAGTGCCTCTGGCCGAAAATGAAGACGCCACCGACCCCTTTGACCATCGACAGTGGCTGCACCAGGACATCGGACACGTAGCGGTCGACGACATAGTCCGGCAACGCGTTGGAATGGACGGCATAGATCAGTACCGGGAAGTTGTTCGGATTGACCTTCCGGTAGGTTGGCGGGTTAGGCATGTCCTTCGGCATGAGCCCGCTCGCCGCGTTGATCGCGGTCGCGACATCCTCCGCCGCGCCGTTGATATCGGTCGAGAGATCGAACTGCAGGGTGATCGTCGTCGTGCCGACACCCGACAGCGAGGTCATCTCGCCGAGGCCGGGGACCGCGCTGAACTGCTGCTCGAGCGGCGTCGCGACGGCTGACGCCATCGTCTCCGGGCTGGCGCCCGGCAGGTTGGCGGTAACCGTGATCGTCGGGAAATCGACGTTCGGCAGCGAGGAGACCGGCAGCAGGCCGTAGGCGGCGATGCCGAATACCAGGACGCCCAGCATCAACAGTGAGGTCGCGATCGGCCGCCGGATGAACGGCTCAGAAATGCTCATCGCCCACGCCGCTGCGCGCAGGCAAGTCGCTCAATCCTGTCAACTTCGGCAAACATTCTCGTCGCCCGAGTCCTCCAAGAACCCACCAAAATTGCGCCTTTGGCGGGGGGGAGCAAGCGCAAATCGCGGGCGCTCCCGGCCGGAGGTTTTGACACCTCCGGTTGATCGCTTGGAAACGGATCCTCGAGGCGGCGGAGAGCCTAGGGTCGGCGCGCCATGAAGCAGGCGGCGAAATACGATCGTGTGCTGTTTTGTGTTGAACCTGCGCTAGACCGCCGGCTCCGGCAAGCGGCGGCGGCGGCAGGCGGCAACGAGCGTGTTGCGCAAGAGGCAAGCGATCGTCATCGGCCCGACGCCGCCCGGCACCGGCGTGATCGCGCCGGCGATCCCCTGGGCCTCGGCGAAGGCGACGTCGCCGACAAGGCGGCCCTTGCCTTCGCCGGGCAGCCGGTTGATCCCGACATCGATCACCGTCGCCCCGGGCTTGAGCCAGGATCCCCGCACCAGCTCCGGGCGTCCCGCGGCGGCAACGAGGATGTCGGCGCGGCGGGCGATTGCCGGCAAATCGCGGCTCTTGGAATGCGCCAGCGTCACCGTGCAATGCTCGCCGATGAGGAGCGCCGCCATCGGCTTGCCCACGATGTTGGAGCGGCCGATCACCACCGCCTCCCTGCCGGCGAGCGCGCCCAGCGTCTCGCGCAGCAAGAGCAGCGAACCCCAGGGCGTGCACGGCACCAGCGTGTCGCCGCCGCTCCAGAGGCGCCCGACATTGACCGGGTGGAAGCCGTCGACGTCCTTCGCCGGATCGAGCGCCTCGATGATGCGGTGTGCGTCAATCTGCGGCGGCAATGGCAGCTGCACCAGGATGCCGTCGACGGCGGGATCGGCGTTGAGCCGGCCGACGAGGGCGAGGAGTTCCGCCTCGCTCGCCGTTGCTGGAAGGTGGTGTTCGACGCTTGAGAGCCCCGCCTCGCGCGTTGCCTTGCCTTTGCTGCGCACATAGATCTCGCTCGCGGGATCGTTTCCCACCAGTACTGCGACAAGGCACGGCACAACGCCCTCGCGCGCCTTGAGATCGGCCGCCGCCGCGGCCACGCGAGCGCGCAGCGCGAGTGCGGCAGCCTTGCCGTCGATCGATTGCGTATCAATCAAGGTCCAACCCTCTTTTCCAATTGCGCCGGGAGCGCAGCCGGCCGGCCGCGGCGAACACCCGTTTGCGCCGGTTCCGTCTGATCGAGCGCCAGGCTGAGATCGCGCTGTTTCATGCCCAACCGCTTCGCCCGAAGCATGCGCGGGTCATTCGTCTTGCCTACTCTACTCGCCCAGGATTTGGCCGACCTCGAGCCCGCTCTCGCCGCCGCCGATCTTGCCGGCCTCCTCGTAGCGGCAGCGCTCGACTTCGATGAAGCCGCCTTGGGCGTAAACGGTGAAGCTGGACGCACCGATCGCCGCCACCTGGCCCGGACGAAGACCCTTCACTTCACCGAAGGTGCCCGCGACCGTCTTGCGCGCATCGAAGAGATGGAGCCGCCTGCCATTCGCCATCGTCCACGCGCCGGGCGATGGATTGCAGCCGCGGATGAGGTTGTAGACGACGTCGACGGGGTTAGCCCAGTTGATCCGGGACTCGGCCTTGCCCACCCTGCCTTGGTAGCTCGCGCCTTCGCGCGGCTGCGGGCGCTCCTCCGCCTTGCCGGCCATCAGCAGATCGGCGGCTTCGAGCAACGCCGCCACGCCGGCAGGGAAGATCTTGTTGAAATAGACGCTGCCCAGCGTGTCGTCGGGACCGATCTCGACCGCCTTCTGCAACAGCACCGGCCCCTCGTCGAGGCCGTCCACCGGGCGAAAGATGCTAAGCCCCGTCTGCTTCTTGCCGAGGATGATCGGCCAGTTGATCGAGGAAGGTCCGCGATACTCCGGCAGCAGGGAAGGGTGGAATTGGATCGTGCCGAGGCGCGGCACGCGGCAAAAGCTCTGCGGCACGAAGTGCAGCACATAAGCCATGATGGCGAGATCGACCTCGAGGCGCCGCAACGCGTCGATGCTCTCTTGCGCGCCGAATTTGGCTGTCGGGAAGACCGGCAGTCCCGCGGCACGCGCTCCGGCGGCGAGCGGGTCGGGGTTGGCGTCCGGGGCTTCCGGGGCGACGAAGGCGCCGGCAACCTCGTCGCCGCGCTTCAGTAGCGCGTCGAGCACCGCTTTGCCGAACGCCTGCTGACCGATAATCGCCACACGCATGATTGCCGCCTTTTCCAGCGCAGGATGAGGTTCAGACCGGCATCCTGCCGCCGATGCGATCGGTGATCGCGGCGGCCGCGCGCTTGACCATCGGACCGAGCTCGCCGAGGCGCTCTTCGGTCATGCGCACCTTTGGACCCGAAATCGAGATGGCGCCCACGACCTCGCCATGCTCGTTGTAGATCGCGGCGCCGACGCACCGCAGGCCTTCCGTGCGTTCTTCATCGTCGACCGACCAGCCGCGCTTGCGCACCTGGGCGAGATCGGCAAGCAGCGTCTGCGGATCGACGATCGTGTGCCCGGTGAATTTAGGCATGCCGCTGCGATGCAGCCGTTCGACCGCCTCGTCGTCGCTGAGCGCCGCCATGATCGCCTTGCCGATGCTTGACGCATGCATCGGGCTCCGGGAGCCCGGCCGGTGAAACGCACGGAGCGCCTGATGGCTTTCGTTTTGCGAGATGAAAACGACGTAGCCGTTGTCTTCGATGCCCAGGTTCACCGTCTCGCCGGCATGCTCCATCAACCCTCGCATGATGCTGCGGCCGACGATGGACAACTTTCGGTTGCGCAGGAACGCGCTGCCCATGCGGAACGCCTGCACCCCGATCAGGTAGCCACCCTGCGGGTCGCAATCGACGAAGCCGCTGGCTTTCAACGTGGCGAGAATGCGGTGAGCGGTTGACGGCGCGATCCCCGCACGCTGTGCGAGGGTCGTGAGGGAGAGCCCATCCGCCTCGGCGATGATCGCCAGCAGCTTCAAGCCGCGCTCCAGCGCCTGCACCGGACCGCCGAGATGCGGGCCGAGCGGCTGGAGTTCGACGAGTTCTGCCTTGCCGGCTTGCGGGCGCCTGGCCATTACGCGGCTCCGGTGAGGTGGATCGCGACCGCCGCCGCAAGCTGGCGACGGTACCGAGCCATTCCGATACACGGCGAAATCATATTCCATTTTTACCAGGACACAACCTTTCCGCAAGGGAAAAAGCCGATTGCGAGGTAAAATTTGGCAATGGAAAACATTTCCATTGTCATCCGGGGCCGGGCGTGATATCCGGTATGCCAGAAGCTGATTGAGGGTGGAACGATGCCGCTAACGGCTGAAAATCGGGGGCCTGACTGGCGCGCTTTCTTCTCGTCCGGCATCGAGCAGGGCGACCCCGAGGTCGCCGCCGCGATCGCACGCGAAGTGGGGCGGCAGCGCACCGAGATCGAGCTCATCGCCTCGGAGAACATCGTGAGCCGTGCGGTGCTCGAGGCTGCCGGCTCGCCGCTCACCAATAAATACGCCGAAGGCTATCCGGGCCGGCGCTACTACGGTGGCTGCCAGTTTGTCGACGAGGCCGAGACGCTGGCGATCGAGCGGGCAAAGCGACTCTTCGATTGCCGTTTTGCCAATGTGCAGGCGCATTCGGGTAGCCAGGCCAACCAATCCGTGTTGCTCGCACTCGCCAAGCCGGGCGACGCCATTCTCGGCCTGTCGCTGGCCGCCGGCGGCCACCTGACGCACGGCGCGCCGCCCAATCTCTCCGGCAAGTGGTTCCGCGCGGTCCATTACGGGGTGAGTCGGGAAGATCAGCGTATCGATTACGAAGAGGTGGCCCGGCTCGCGCGCGAGCACCAGCCGCGCGTCATCATCGCCGGCGGCTCGGCCTATCCGCGCGTGATCGACTTTGCGCGCTTTCGCGCCATCGCCGATGAGGTCGGTGCCTTCCTGATGGTCGACATGGCGCATTTCGCCGGACTGGTCGCCGGTGGCGTCCACCCGTCACCGCTTCCCCTTGCCCATGTCGTGACCACGACGACGCACAAGACACTGCGCGGTCCGCGCGGCGGCATGGTGCTCACCAATGACGAGGCAATCGCCAAGAAGATCGATTCGGCGATCTTCCCCGGCCTGCAAGGCGGTCCGCTTATGCACATCATCGCCGCCAAGGCGGTGGCCTTTGGCGAGGCGCTGCAGCCGAGCTTCAAGAACTATGCGCGCGCCGTTGTCGAGAACTGTCGGGCGATGGGCGAAGTTCTGCGAGAGGCGGGCTACGATCTCGTCGCCGGAGGCACCGACACGCACCTGATCCTGGTGGATCTGCGGCCTAAGAAGCTGACCGGCAACATCGCCGAGAAGAGCCTCGGCCGCGCGCACATCACGTGCAACAAGAACGGCGTGCCTTTCGATCCTGAGAAGCCGACGGTGACGTCGGGTATCCGCCTCGGTTCCGCTGCGGCGACGACGCGCGGCTTCGGCATCGCCGAGTTCCGCGAAGTCGGCCGCCTTATCGCCGAGGTGCTCGATGGCCTTGCCGCGCACGGCGAGGCCGGCAATGCGGCGACCGAGCAACGGGTCAAGGCGCAAGCAATCGCGCTCTGCGAGCGGTTTCCGATCTATTGAGTCTATTGAGCAGGCAGGCGGCGCGTCGCCGCCCGCCATGGCGCCCGAAGAACACGAGGGAGGAGTAACGATGTCTGGTTTTCATGGTCTCTTCATTCCCGGCCCGACCAACCTGCCGTTCGATGTGCGTCAGGCGATGGACCTTCCCCTCGAGGACCATCGGGCGCCTGATTTTCCGGCGTTCACGCTGCCGCTCTTCCGCGATCTGAAGCAGATCTTCAAGACGGACAAGGGCCAGGTTTTCCTGTTTCCGGCCTCGGGTACCGGCGGCTGGGAGGCGGCGATCACCAACACCTTGTCTCCCGGCGATCGCGTACTGATTGCGGTCTTCGGCCAGTTCTCTGCACTCTGGACGGATCTGTGCCGGCGGCACGGCCTGGTCGTCGACACGATCGACGTCGAATGGGGCGAAGGCTTTCCGCTCGACCTCTGCGCCCAACGGCTCGCGGCGGACAAGGAGCACAAGATCAAGGCGGTGCTCGTCTGCCACAACGAGACGGCGACCGGCGTCACCAGCGATGTGGGCGGCGTGCGCAAGGCGCTTGATGCGGCGCGCCATCCGGCGCTGCTGATGGTCGACGGGGTGAGCTCGATCGCCAGCATCGACTTTCGCATGGACGAATGGGGTGTCGACCTTGCCGTTGCCGGGTCGCAGAAGGGGTTCATGCTGCCGCCGGGCATGGCGATCGTCGCCGCCAGCCCGCAAGCACTGGCCGCGGGCAAGACCGCAAAATGTGCGCGCTGCTTCCTCGATTTCGGCGACATGATCCGCACCAACAAGGACGGCTATTTCCCCTACACGCCGCCGACGACATTGCTGCGCGGCTTGCGTGCGTCGATCGACTCGCTGCTCGACGAAGGCCTCGAGAACGTCTTTGCCCGGCATCACAGGCTGGCCGAAGCGGTGCGCCGCGGCGTCGCGGCGTGGGGGCTGTCGCTCTGCGCCAAGGAGCCGAAGTGGTATTCGGACACCGTCTCGGCGGTGGTCGTGCCGCCGAACTTCAACGGCGCGGACGTGATCAAGGTCGCCTATCACCGCTACCGGTTCTCACTGGGCGCCGGCCTCGCCAAGGTCGCCGGCCGTGTCTTCCGCATCGGCCATCTCGGCCATGTGAATGAGATCATGGTGCTGCAGGCACTGGCGGGTTGCGAGATGGCGATGCGCGATGTCGGCATTCCGGTGGTAGCGGGCTCGGGCGTTGCTGCGGCCGAGGAATACATCCGCGCGACCGCACCGAAGCTCCAACTCGACAAAGTCGCCTGACAATCAAAGCAGGGGCGCGGCAATGCGAATCTGCATTTATGGCGCCGGTGCGATCGGCGGCTATCTCGCCGCCGGGCTGAGCGCGGTCAACGAGGTCGAGCTCTCGCTGATCGCGCGCGGCGCGCACCTGGCGAAGATCCAGCAGGACGGTCTCAAGCTGCTGATCGACGGCGAGGAGAAAATCTGCCGGCCGCGCGCCACGAACGATCCGGCGACGCTCGGACCGCAGGACTATGTGATCGTCGGCCTGAAAGCGCACCAGGCCTGGGAAGCCGCCGCGCAGACGCGTCCCCTCCTCGGGCCGCACACGGCGGTCGTCACTTGCCAGAACGGCGTGCCCTGGTGGTATGGCTATGGCCTCGCCGGATTCGACAGTCTGCGTCTGCACAGCGTCGATCCCGGCGACCGGCAATGGAATGCGATCGGGCCAGAGCGTGCCATCGGCTGCGTCGTCTATCCGGCGACCGACATGCCGGCCCCTGGCGTCGTGCGGCATACCTACGGAAACAAGTTTTCGCTCGGCGAGCCCGACGGGACAATCTCGGAACGGTGCCGCGCGCTCTCCGGTGTCCTCGAGCAAGCGGGATTCGACGCGCCGATCTTGAAGGACATCCGCAGCGAACTGTGGCTGAAGCTCTGGGGCAATCTCTGCTTCAACCCGATCAGCGCGTTGACGCGGGCGACGCTCGACGTCGTGGCGACAGAGCCGGCATTGCGGGCCCTCTCGGTGCGGATGATGTCCGAGGCCAAGGACATTGCCGAGCGCTTCGGCGCCTCGTTCCGCGTCGACATCGAGCGGCGCATCAACGGCGCCGCGCGCGTCGGCGCCCACCGCACCTCGATGCTGCAGGACTTGGAAGGCGGCCGTCCGCTCGAGATCGATGCCGTGCTGACGGCGGTTCAGGAGATGGGCCGGCTGGTGCGCGTTGAAACGCCTTATATCGATACGGTTCTGGGACTTGCCCAACAGCTCGGTCGCTCGCTAACAATCTATCCCACGTTCCCCTTGGAAACCGTCGCTGTTAAGCAGCCCTCCCTGATGGTCGGAACATAGGCGCCATGCCCCCAGATCACGCATCCGTCCCGGTTCCCCGCATCGTGTTCCTCGACCGCAACACGATGGGACCGGCCGTTCGCGTGACGCGTCCGGGCTTCGCCCACGAATGGATCGAATACGACGCCACCGCGCCGCACCAGGTCGTCGAGCGCTTGGCGCCCGCCGTCATCGCCATCACCAATAAGACACCGATCCGGGCAGCCGATCTCGCCAAGCTGCCCCAGCTGAAGATGATCGCGGTGGCGGCGACCGGCTATGACGTGATCGACGTCGGCGCCTGCCGCGAGCGCGGCATCGTCGTCTCAAACGTGCGCGGCTATGCCGTCAATACGGTGGCCGAGCACGCCTTTGCGCTCATCCTTGCCCTGCGCCGGGCCGTCGCCGGATTCCGCCAGGACGTGATAAACGGCGAATGGCAGAAGGCCGGACAATTCTGCTTCTTCACGCATCCGATCCGCGAACTCGCCGGCAGCACCCTCGGTATCATGGGCGAGGGCGTGATCGGCCAGTCGGTCGCGCGGCTGGGCCAAGCCTTCGGCATGAAGACGCTGTTTGCTGCGCACAAGGGCGTGCAAGGCCTGGGTCCGCTCTATACGCCGTTCGATGAGGTGCTGGAGACCAGCGATATCATCACGCTGCACTGTCCCCTGATGCCGAGCACGCGCAATATGCTCGGCATGGCCGAGTTCCGAAAGATGAAGAAGCGGCCGCTGCTGATCAACACGGCGCGCGGCGGGCTCGTGGTTGAGGCCGACGTGGTGCGGGCGCTCGACGAAGGCCTGCTCGGGGGAATCGGCTTCGACTGCCTGACGTCGGAGCCGCCGGTTCCCGACCACCCGTTCCGGGCGATCCTCGCACGGCCGAACGTCATCGTGACGCCGCATGTGAGCTGGGCCAGCGACGAGGCGATGCAGGTTTTGTGGAACCAGGTCGTCGGCCATGTGGAAAATTTCCACGCCGGCAAGCCGACCAATGTCGTGACCTGAAAAGGGGTTGTCGGTCAGGACGGATGTTCCGTTCAGATCGCGCAAAGCCCCGGTCTCGGGCGCCCTTCGCGGCAGAAGCGGTCTCGTCAAAGCGGGGAGGTTTCAATCTGCCCGTGACCTGCTATTGCTGACTGACCATGGGTCAGACCAGCCACACGGCCGATCGCCTGAATGCGGCAACCATTGTCGCGGCGCTCCGGCAACTGGGGATCGCGGGCGCCTCGGAGTTCGTGGAGTGCCGACCTCTCGAGGGCGGCGTCTCGTCCGACATCTGGTTGGCTGAGCTGCCTGACCGCACCGTCTGCATCAAGCGTGCGTTGCCGCGGCTCAAAGTAGCGCAGCTCTGGGAAGCGCCGGTTGCACGCAATCAATATGAGTGGGAGTGGTTTTGCACGGTCCAGCAGGTCTGTCCGGCGGCCGTGCCACCTCTGCTGGGCCGAGTCGAGAAGGCCGATCTTTTCGTCATGGGATATCTCGACCCGCGCGCCTACCCGTTGTGGAAGACCCGACTGCGGGAAGGAGATGCCGATCCCACGATGGCGGCAGCCGTCGGCGACCTGCTTGCGCGGATCCACCGCCGCACAGCGGGAGATCGTCGGATCGCGCGGCAGTTTGCCAATGATGCGGCTTTCCACGCCATCCGGCTCGAGCCCTATTTATTGGCCACGGCGCAAGTTCATCCTGATCTGGCCCCGGCGCTCGAGCGGCTCGCGCGCATAACCGCCGAGACCCGGCTCGTTCTCGTTCATGGCGATGTCAGTCCGAAGAACATCCTGGTCGGGCCGCAGGGGCCGGTCTTTCTCGATGCCGAATGCGCCTGGTACGGCGATCCGGCGTTCGATCTCGCTTTCTGCCTCAATCACCTGCTGCTGAAATGCTTGTGGATCCCAGGCGCCGCCCGCGGCTTTCTCGCCTGCTTCGACCGGCTCGCGGAAACCTATCTTGCCGGCGTGGAATGGGAGCCGCGCGAGCGCCTCGAGATGCGCACGGCGCAGCTTCTGCCCGGGCTTTTCCTGGCGCGGGTCGATGGCAAGTCGCCAGTCGAGTATATTACCGCCGAACCGGACAAGGCGCGCGTGCGTCGTGTTGGAAGAGCGCTTCTCGCCCGTCCCGTCGATCGATTGTCGCTGGTGCGACAGGCATGGGAAGGGGAAATCGGCCTATGAGGAAATCGGCCTATGAGAGAGACACGAATTGTCGGTGTCCATGGCCGGCGGGTGTGGGATTCCCGGGGCAGACCGACCGTCGAGGCCGAACTTCACCTCGCCGGCGGAGCCACCGGCCGCGCGATCGCTCCGGCCGGCGCCTCGACTGGATCGGGTGAGGCGGTGGAGCGTCGCGACGGGGGCGAGCGTCTCGGCGGCGGCGATGTCCGCGGAGCGGTAGCCACCATCAATGGCGAGATTGCCGATGCCCTCAAGGGGCACGATGCCGCCGACCAGGCCGCGATCGACCAAATGCTCATCGCACTCGACGGCACGCCGGATAAGCGCCGCCTCGGGGGTAATGCCCTGGTCGCGGTTTCGATGGCGGCATTGCACGCGGCTGCGGCTGCGGCCGGCCGGCCGCTCTATGCCTATCTTCTCGGGGATGCCGCCGATGCTGTGGTCCCCTTGCCGGAGATCCAGATCTTCGGCGGCGGCGCGCATGCCGGACGACAGGTTGACATCCAGGACTTCATGATCGTGGCGCCTGGAGCCTCGTCTTTCGACCAGGCGCTCGAATGGACGGCGGAAGTCTATCGCGCTGCCGGCGCGTTGATGGCAGAGGCGGGTCGGCTGCACGGAGTTGCTGACGAGGGCGGCTTCTGGCCCGACTTCGATTCCAACGAGGCGGCGCTCGATGCGCTGATGCGCGCGATTGAACGGGCCGGCTTCACCGCGGGCCAGGACATCGCTCTATCGCTCGACATCGCCGCTTCGGAATTTTATGACCACGGCCGCTATCGGTTGGCGCGCGACGGCCTGAACCTCGATTCCGATGCCATGGCCGGCATGATGATCGATTGGCTGGATCGCTATCCTATTCTGTCTATCGAAGACCCGCTCTCCGAGGACGATGCCGCGGGGATGCGGCGCTTCACGCAGGCGGTGGGCAAGCGGGTGCAAATCGTCGGCGACGATTTCCTGGTGACCAACGCTCGGCGGGTGGTCGATGCGGCGGCTGCGGGCGCCTGCAATGCCGTGCTGATCAAACCCAATCAGGCCGGCACCATCACCGAGGCGCTGGCGGCGCTCGAAGCTGCGCGGAGGACGGGCTGGGGCGCGATCATCTCGGCGCGGTCGGGCGAGAGCGAGGACGTCACCATCGTCCACCTCGCAATTGGATGGGGCGTCCCGCAGCTCAAGGTCGGCTCCTTCGCACGCTCCGAGCGCATGGCAAAATGGAATGAGGCGCTACGCATCGAGGAGGCCCTCGGCCGACGCGCTCGCTTCGCCGGTCGGACGCCGCTCCAGTGTGAGCTGCGAAGCCCGACTGGACATGAAGCTGCGGGTCCATCGCGGGGAAGGTTGACCTGATGCCGTCCGAAATCAGCCCCCCTGGGACTGATTACGGTCCATGGCATCCGGGTATTCATTCCGAGCTGCCGAGGCGTCTCGTTCCACTCACGACCATCTTCAGGCCGGAGAATGTGTTTACCAGCGTCGAGCACGCCGAGGAACTTCGCGATCTCTCGGGTCTGCCGCTGCAGGAGTTCGCGATATTCCGGCCCTCGCGGCTGGTGCTGCACGAATTGCTGATTCGGGTGACCGCCGATCTGTCCGTGCCCGATCCGGAGGCGGCCGGGATTGATGAACTCGGCATCAACTTTCGCCGAATGACGCATGTGATCCTGACCAGGTACATCGCGCCTCAGATGCATGAAATCGTCGCGGCTTACGACTTGCTCAGGCGAGCGCTCGCCGCCCTGATCGATGCCGAGCTCACGGTCGCGCTATTCCCGCCGCCGCGGACGGCGGCCGCGCAAGGATCAACAAAGCGAAGCTGGCTTCGCCGATTGTTTCCGGAACGCCGCGAAATCTCGCCAAGCGATGAAGATCGATGGGGACGCGAGGAAAAAGCGCTGCGGCAATGGGCGACGGGAACCGAGACGGGCGATGACCCATTGCGCGAGGCCGCCTACCGATCGCTGGCCAGGGTCGTCTCGGCGATCTGCGTGAAGCACGGGCGCCTATGGGGCGACAAGTCGCTGATCGCGCCGCTCGCCGTCGACCTTGCTTGCAACGAGTACGGCAGCATTTCGATCGGCCAGCTCATCGAGCCCTATATACGCGAGGCCTGCGAGCGAGAGGGATACCGTCTTGTTCCCGGGCAGGAGCGGCCCGTCGTCATGAACACCAAGGGCGCGCCGGCCTCCGGCAAGAGCACGCTCCGTCCCCGTCAAAGAAAACTCGCCGCCAAGCTCGGCGTGCAATGGAACGAGTTTGCGATCATCAGTCCCGATATCTGGCGCAAATATCTCCTCGATTACTCCTCACTTGGCGATGTCTACAAATATGCGGGGGCGTTCACCGCGCACGAACTCGCGATCATCGACCAGAAGCTCGACCGCTATATGGCGAACAAGGCGGCGCATCGAGGGATGTCCCATCTCCTCATCGACCGGTTCCGGTTCGACAGCTTCGCGCCGCACTCGGACGAAGCCGGAAGCAATTTGCTCACGCGCTTCGGCGGCGTGATCTATATGTTCTTCATGATCACGCCACCGCACGAGACCGTCGCGCGGTCGTGGAAGCGTGGCCTGGAAGTGGGCCGCTACAAGGCGGTCGATGACCTGCTCGCACAAAATGTCGAAGCCTATAAGGGCATGCCAACACTATTCTTCACCTGGGCACTGCGTTCCGACAAATTGGTGCATTACGAATTTCTGGACAACAGCGTGCCGCTCGGAGAGCAGCCGAGAACCGTTGCCTTCGGTTGGAACGGGGAGATGAACATCCTCGATGTCAAAGGTATCATCGATATCGAGCGGTACCGCAAGATCGACGTCGATGCTCACGCTCCCGAAAAGGTCTACCGGGGTCGCGAAACAATGGCTGCGGCAGACAACACGCAGTTCCTGGTGCAGTGCGTGCGCACGATTCCGATCGTGAACTTTGCTGCACGGGACACCGGCCGGATTTACGCGCGCTTTGAATCGGGGCGACTTGCGCGGGTGGATCGTCAGATGCTCGAAGACATGCTGCAAGACGAGGAAACCCGCGCCGGAATACTTGCCGTTGCGCCGGACGCTATGAGCGGTAGCGGCGGCACGGGCCCACTCGACGTATTGCAGGCGAACCGGTTTCATACGCTGGGCCAATGGGGAGGGCGTGTTTCAGCAATCGCGTGATCTCGCGTGCGGCCAGTCTGTAGCTACTCACCCGATTGGCGACGCCGAAGTTCAGTCGAACCCATGCCTGCGTTGTCCGCCTTCGGCGAACAAGCAGGCATGGTGGAATTTATGGGGTCGCGACATGAATGCCGGACGTTCGTCTGCGCTCAGCCTTCGGCGAGGGCGGCCGTCATCGCATCGGCGTACGATTGGCAATTGCCTGCAGTGTCCCCGAGGCAAGCAACACCCGGCTGAGCGGCTGGCTCGGTAACTTCCGCCAGCGTCGCTGTCAGTCCGGTGCCGGACCAGAGGGCAAGAACAATCAGCGCCTTCGATAGAAAACCGTGCATCGCATAACCTCCATCTTTGCGACGGTTTCAATCTACGGCGCAGTCCTGACGGTACGCTGACCGTCGCCAATTTTCAGGTGTGTAGCCGGTGATCAGTCTGCCAGGCCGTCCCGCCGGCCTCGTATCGGCGTCCGAGAACAGAGAGGTGCGGCCTCAACTCGGACAACGCAAACCTCGCGGGAGCACGCGAAACCCGATGGACGTCTGCTGCAGGTCAGGCTCGAGGCAGGCTAGACGCCGAGATGGCGGTGCAGCACTTCTGGACGGCCGCGCACGGAATCGGCCGACATCTCCTCGATGATATGGCCGTTATTGATGATGTAGAGCCGTGAGGCGAGGGTGAGCGCGGCGGTGATGTTCTGCTCGACGACGACGATTGTCTGCCCGGCCTCGGCCAGCCGCCGGCAGGTGGCGAGCAGATCGCGCACGATGATCGGCGCTAGTCCCTCGAAGGGCTCGTCGAGCAGGATGATCTTGGGATCGCGCACCAGTGCGCGGGCGATCGCCAGCATCTGCTGCTCGCCGCCCGAGAGGTCGGTGCCGCGGCTCCGCCGGCGCTCGGCGAGGCGCGGGAAGGTCGCCCAGATGCGCTCCAGCGGCCAGCGCGATTTCGCGGTGAGCCCGGCGAGCAGAAGATTCTCCTCGACGCTGAGGCTGCCGAAGATGCGTCGCTCCTCCGGCACGAGCTGCAGGCCGAGCGCGGCGATGGCATGCGGGCGAAGATTCTGCGTCTCGACGCCGTCGAGCACGATGCGGCCGGAGCGCGGCCGCACCAGGCCGATCAGACTCTTCAAGGTCGTGCTTTTGCCAGCGCCGTTGCGACCGAGCAGCGCCACCACCTCGTTCCGCTCGACGCGCAGCGACACGTCGAACAGGATGTGGCTGTCGCCGTAATAACTGTTGAGCGAATGGACCTCGAGGAGCGCGCTCATTCGGCCGCGATTCCGCCGAGATAGGCGTCCTGCACCAGACCGTTGCGCTGGATCTCCGCCGGCGTGCCCTCGGCGAGCACGGCGCCCTCATGCAGCACGGTGATGCGCTCGGCCAGCCCGAAGATCGCGTCCATGTCGTGATCGACGACGATCAAGGTACGACCGCGGCGGATATTGCGCAGCAGGGCCACCGTCTCGGACCGCTCGCGCGGGCTCATGCCGGCGAGCGGCTCGTCGAGCAGCAGCAGCGATGGGGACGCGGCGAGCGCCAGGCCGATCTCCAATCGCCGCTTCTCGCCATAGGCGAGTTCGGCAACGGGAACGCCGGCGCGCCGGTCGAGGCCGACCAGCGCCAGCGTGCTCTCGACCTGAGCAGCAAGTCCGGGCACGCGGTCGATGCGCCTGAGCAGGTCGAGGGCGAAGCGGCCGCGCCGCTCGGCGAGCGCGGCGATGGCGATGTTCTCGCGCACGGTCTGCCGCAGGAAGAGCTGGTTCACCTGGTAGCTCTTGGTGAGGCCGAGCTGGCAGACCTCGGAGACGTCGAGGCCGGTGATGTCGCGGCCGCGGAAAAAGATGCGGCCCGCCGTCGGCGGCATCTCGCAGGTGAGCATCTTGAAGAAGGTGCTCTTGCCGGCGCCGTTGGGACCGATGATGCCCCGCAGCTCGCCGGTCTCGACCGCGAAGTCGATATTGCGGTTGGCGGCGATGCCACCGAAGGATTTGGAGATGCCGCGCGCTTCGAGCACCGGACCCGAGAAGGAGGTCTCGCGCCGGCGCGGCGCCAGCGCGGCGACCGCCGGCGGCGGCGCGGCGCCGATCGCTGGCGCCTCTTCGGGCGCTTCTTCAGGCGCCTCGGCGTGGGGTCGCGCGGTGAGCCGGCGCGCCAGCGTGACGATCCCGCCGGCGAGGCCGCGGCGCAGGAAGCAGACCAGCAGCACGAAGACCAGGCCCAGCACCAGTTTCCAGGCGCTGCCCAGCCCGAAGACCGCCTGCAGGACGTCGCGCAGATAGAGCCAGACCGCGGCGCCGAGCAGCGGGCCGAACAAGGTGCCGATGCCGCCGATCGCGGTCTGCATCACGAGCTGGCCGGAAGTATCGAAGGTGAAGGCCTCGGGCGGCATGAAGCCTTGCATCACACCGAGCAGGCCGCCGGCGATTCCGGCATAGGCGGCGGCGATGACGAAGGCGGCGAGCTTGTAGAGGCCCACGGCGTGGCCCACGGCCTGGGCCCGCAGCGGGTTGTCGCGAATGGCGCTCAAGATGGCGCCGACCGGCGAGCGGATGATGCGCAGCGCCACCACCATGCCGACGAAATAGAACACAGCCAGATAGCCGTACATCGACCAGTCCGTGCCGACGTGATAGGAGAAGCCAGCGACGTCCAATCGCGGCGTCGGCACGCCGGCGATGCCGTTCTCGCCGCCGGTCCAGCGGGAGAGCGGCGAGTTCTCGAGGAAGAAGAACATCTCGGCAATCGCCACGGTGATCATGGCGAAATAGATGCCGGTGCGCCTGAGCGCGACGATGCCGACCAGCACGCCCACCGCCGCCGCGGCGACCATGCCGATGACGAGCGCCACCGTCATGCTCGATACGTAATCTTGCGTCACCAGATAGGCGGCGACGAAGCCGCCGGTGCCGAAGAACGCCGCCTGGCCGAAGGAAAGCAGGCCGGTATAGCCGAAGAGGATGTCGAAGCCGATGCCGAACAGGCCCCAGATGAGGACTTGGTTGGCCGTGCCTGGCGCGAAGCCGATGAGCGGCAGCACCCAGGGGGCGGCGAGGAGCCCGAGGGCGGTCAGCCCTTCGATCACCAGCGGGCGGCGCAGCATCAGCGCTCCGGACTCACGCGCGCCCGCGCAGGCCGAGCAGGCCTTGCGGCCGGACCAGCAGGACCAGCGTCATCGCCGCGAACAGCATCACCTGCGAATAGGCCGGATCGATCATGGAGGTGAGGCTCAGGATCTCGCCGGAGACGATGCCGCCGAGGATGGCGCCGGGAAACGAGCCGACGCCGCCGATGACGATGACGACGAAGGTCTCGATCAGGATGGTGTCGCCGATATCCGGCGTCAGCGCCACCACCGGAACGTTGACGATGCCGGCGAAGCCCGCCGCCATGGCGCCGATGCCGAAGACCACCATGAACACGCGGTAGACGTCGATGCCGAGCGCATCGACCATCTCGGAATCCTCGATGCCGGCGCGCACAACCATGCCGAGCCTGGTGCGGTAGAGCAGCACGTAGAGCGCGGCGAGCGCCACCGCGGCGATCGCCAGCACGACCAGGCGGTATGTGGGATAGATCATGAAGCCCAGCGAGGTGACGCCGGTGGCCCAGGCGGGCGCCGGAATGCTGAGCGACAGATTGCCGAAGCCGAGCCGCACGATCTCGACGATGACGATGCCGATGCCGAAGGTGACGAGCAGCTGATCCTCGGCCCCCCGGGCGTAGAAATGGCGAATGACGACCAGCTCCATGATGCCGCCGACGATCACCAGGGTCAGCGAGCCGGCCAGCACCGCAAGCGCGAAAGAGCCGGTGGCATGGTAGGCGACGTAGCCGGCATAGCCGCCGAGCATGAACATGGCGCCATGCGCCAGGTTCAACACGCCGAGCGTGCCGTAGATGATGGTGAGCCCGGAGCTGATCAGCGCCAGCAAAGCACCCGCCGCCAGCCCGTTGAAGAGCTGCGAGACGAAATTAGGCCAAGTGATCATGCGGCGCGGGAAAGTGATCCATGGGCGCGCACAAAGAACACGAACGCGGCGGCGCCGTCAACGGCGGCGCGCCGCGCTCGGCGGCAGCCGGGCGGCAGAGCGCCGCCCGGCATGACCCCGTAGCTCAGGTGTAATCGCCGAGCTTGCAACCGAACGCGTCCGGCGCCTGCATCAGCGGCGCGCCCGGCACCACATCGAGGACCTCCCACCAGTCCTCCTTGTTCTTCATGGCGCTCGGCTTCTTGCCGCGGACGATGATCACCGGGTGGACCAACTGGTGATCGGCCGCACGCCAGGAGACCTCGCCGACGATCGAGTTGATCTTGCGGCCGGCCTCGTAGGATTTGATGACCGCCGGCGGGTAGAAGGTGCCGGCGTTTTCCACGGCCTCGGCCCAGAGCGCGAACTGCATATAGGCGTTCTCCGCGCTCCAGTCCGGCCGATAGCCGTATTTCTTCTGGAAAGTCTCGACGAAGAGTTTCGCCACCGGGTACTTATCCTCGAGGGTCCACCAGAAATCGGTGGCGGCATAGACGCCTTCGGTGAGCTCGGGGCCGACTTCCTTGGCAAAGAACGGAATCTGGTAGGGGATCACGAGCTTCGTCTTCGGCAGGATGCCGAATTGTTTCGCCTGCTTGGTCGACAGCACCGCATCGTTGCCCCAGTTCACATTGACCAGGAACTCGGCACCGGAATTGGCGATGTTGGTCAGGTATTGGCTGAAATCCGGCGTCCCGAGCGGCGAGACCTGGTTCGTCACCATCGTCCAGCCGCCGTTCTTGCTGAGGTAGTCGTTCACCGACTTGGTGACGGTGTGGCCGTAGGTGTAGTCGGGCGTCATGAACGCCGCCTTGCGGTTCTTGCCGAAGGTCTTCAGCAGCACCGGACCGATCGCGGCCGCCGCGGTCTGGCCGTAGAAGCACTGACGGAAGCCGTAGCGCACGCAGTCCTTGCCGGTGGTGTCGTTCGAGCCGGAGACGCCCGCGACATAGAGCACCTTCTCACGCTGCGCGAAGTGGTTGAGCGCGACCGCGACCGCGCTCGAGGTCGCGCCGGTCATGAGCACTGCCTTGTTCTCGCTGATGAAGCGTTGCTGTGCCTGAATCGCCTGGTTGGGATTGGCGGCGGAATCGGCGACGCCGTACTTCACCTGCTTGCCGAGCAGACCCTTCTTCAGCTTGGGCGTAAACTTGCGGATGAGCTCGTGGCCCTCGTTGATGTGCTCGACCGCCAACATGTAGCCCTTGAGCTCGTCCTCGCCCTGGAGAGCGTAGGTGCCGGTGCGCGGCACGGCGATGCCGATGAAGACCGAATCGCCCTGGGAACCGGCCGGCCAGGTGCCGATCGGTGGCTGGTTGTCGGCCGCGCGAGCGACAGCCGGCAGGGCGGTTGCCGCAAGCAGGCCGGTCCCCGCCTTGAGGACGGCGCGCCGCGACGGCTTCGAGATATCGAATTCTCCCATGGTTCCTCCCCTGTCTCCCGATCGGATCGGGCGATGTTCCCGGGCCGCGTGACTGCGGCACGATGATTGCCGGCGCGGATGGCCCGGCCCTCGGGCCGCGCTCGCGCCGAATTGTCCGGATGCGCCCCAGACGGAGCGATCCTTGGCCGATGCTAACGAGCGCCGGCCAAGCGAGGTATTATACTTTCGTCTAGGTCGCCTGGCACCCGGCTGATTCGCCTGATGTCCCCGCCGGGATCGGACGGCGGCACCGCGCTATTCTGGCCCTTTTCAGCAGGAAAGCCTTGGCGCTTGTCCTTTCTTCTTGCCATCGGCCTCGGAGTCGGCCTCGCCATCGGCTGCACCGGGGTGGGCGGGGTTCTGCTAGTGCCGCTCCTCACCTATGGACTGGGAATGGGTGTGCAGGGCGCGATCGCGGTAGCGCTCTGGAGTTACCTGTGGAGCGGCCTCGTCGCCGTGCTGCTTTACGCGCGCCATGCCTCGATCGATTGGCGGATGACCTTCTGGGCCTGCCTTGCGGCGGTCCCCGGTGCCTTTCTTGGTGCCCGTGCGACGGCGCTGCTGCCGGGGGCGGCGCTCGAGGCGCTGATCGCGCTGCTGCTCGCCGGATCCGGGCTGCAGGCGCTGCGTCCGCTTGCCGGAGCGGTCCCGGCGGCGCGGCGGCTCGGGCGCGGCGGGCTGCTCGCGCTGGGCGGCATGACCGGCTTCGCCGCTGCGCTGGTCGGCGGGGGCGGCGCCTTCATCGTCGTCCCGCTGCTGGCGGCGCTGGGGCAGCCGACGCTGATCGCGATCGGCCTCGGCCAGGCGATCCAGATCCCGATCGCCGCCACCGCTTCGCTTGCCAATCTCGCCGCCGGCCGGATCGATCTGCTGCGCGGCAGCTTGCTCGCAGCGGCACTCGCCGCCGGCATCGCGATCGGCGCGCCGCTCGCCCATGCGCTGCCGCAGCGCCAATTGCGCCGCATGCTGGCGCTCGCCATGCTTGCCGCGGGCGTGCTGATGCTGGCGCGGCTCGCTCTCGAACTGGCGTGAGCCCGGACAAGGCTCCTATGCGGCTTCCGCCTCGGCGCTTATGATGCGAAGCCGAGGTTCCAGAGCGCGCGAGAGGAAGCATGGCGGCGTGTCGCCTTATCATCGCCGACGATCATCCGCTGTTTCGCGACGCGCTGAGGCTCACCATTGCACAGACTCTCCCCGAGGCGGAGATCGCCGAGGCGGATTCCTTCGACAGCCTGCGCCGCACCCTCGAAGCTGCCGCCGAGACCGATCTGGTGCTCCTCGACCTCAGCATGCCCGGCATGCAGGGCTTCTCGGGTCTGCTCTTCCTGCGCGCGCAGTTCTCCGCGGTTCCCGTCGCGATCATCTCGGCCAATGAGGAGCCGCGCGTGGTGCGGCTCGCGCTGGAGCTCGGCGCGCTCGGCTATATCACCAAATCGGCAACCCCGGCGGAAATCCGCGCCGCGCTCGCGGCGCTGCTCGCCGGCAAGACCTGGCGGCCGGACTTGGTCGACCTGCGACGGCGTGCGGAGGACCCCGATGCCGAACTGGCGCCGCGCCTCGCGCGGCTCACGCCGCAGCAGGTGCGGGTGCTGATGATGCTGACCGAGGGGCTCGCCAATAAACAGATCGCCCATGCGCTTGATGTCTCGGAAGCAACGGTCAAGGCGCATGTCTCGGCGGTGCTGCAGAAGCTCGGCGCCGACAACCGCACCCAGGCGGTGATCCTGGCGCGCCGTCTCGCGGTCGAGAGCGGCGCGCTCGAGCCCGGCAGCGAGCGCGCCGCACGCGAACGCGGCTGCGGCTGAGCGGCTGCTACTCCGCCGCCTCGCGCGTCGCCAGCAGGCGCATCATCAGCGCGCGCAGCGCCGCCGGCTTCAGCGGCTTGTGCAGCACGGAGATCCCGGCGGCGAGCGCGCGCATCCGGGTATCCTCGGAGCGGTCGGCGGTGACGATCACCGCTGGCAGGTCGTCACCGCAGAGCCGGCGCAGCGCCGCGACGCAGTCCGCGCCGTCGCCGCCCGCCCCGCTTTGATCGAGGTGATAATCGACGACGAGCAGATCGGGCCGGCGCGGTCCGGCCGAAACGAGCACTGCTGCCTCGGCGAGCCCCTGCGCCAGCAGCACGCGGCAGGACCAGCTCTCGAGCAGCGCCCGCATGCCGTCGAGCACGCTCGCCTCGTTGTCGACGCAGAGCACCAGCGCGTCCTCGATGCCGGAGAGCGCGCGGATGGGCGCCGGATCTTCCGCCGGGCGCCGCTCGGGCGGACTGCCGCGCGGCACGCGCAGGCGGAAGACCGTGCCGCGCCCCGGCGTCGAGCGGAAGCTCACCGGATGGTCGAGGATGCGGCTGATGCGATCGACGATGGAAAGCCCGAGACCGAGCCCGTGCTCGGCGCCGGGTGCCGGCGCGAAGCGCCGGAACTCCTCGAAAACCAGGCTCTGATGCTCCGGCGGGATGCCGCTGCCGGTGTCCCAGACCTCGATGACGAGCGCCGCGCCCAAGCGGCGGACCCCCATCAGAACCTTGCCCTTGCTGGTGTAGCGCACCGCGTTCGACAGCAGATTCTGCAGCACGCGATGGAGCATGTGGCGGTCGCTCTCGACGGCGAGCGAGGTTGGCAGGATGCGCAGGTCGAGCCCCTTGCGCTCGGCGAGCGGCGCGAACTCGACGCGGAGGCTCGCGAAGATCTCGTCGAGCGCGACATCGCCACGCTCGGGGTGGAGCGCGCCGGCGTCGAGCCGCGAGATGTCGAGCAGCGTGCCCAGGAGATCCTCGACGAGGCGCAGCGAGGCGTCAATCTTGGGCACGAGCTCGAGCGCGGCGCCGGAGCGGCCCGCCTGGCGCTCGAGGAGCGTCGAGACATAAAGCCGCGCCGCGTTCAGCGGCTGCAGCAGGTCGTGGCTCGCCGCGGCGAGGAACCGCGTCTTGCCGAGATCCGCCGCCTCGGCCACCGATTTGGCGCGGCTCAGCGCTTCGTTCAGCGTGGTGAGCGCGGCGGTGCGCTCGCGCACGCGCTCTTCGAGCCGTTCATTGGCGGCGGCGAGGTCGGAGGTCGCGCGGACATGCTCGGTCACGTCCGAGTAGGTCGTGACATAGCCGCCCGACATTCGGTTGGTGCGGATCTCCAGTACGAGGCCGTCGGGACGCCGCCGCTCGAAGAAGCTCTCGCCGCTGCCGATGAAGAGCTCGAGCCGTTCGGCGACGAGCGCGTCGATGTCGCCTGACCCGTATTCGCCGCGCTCGGCGTTGAAGCGGATGATCTCCGGCAAGGTCACGCCGACGCGGCCGAATTCCGGCGGCAAGTTCATGAGGTCGCGGAAGCGGCGATTCCAGCAGATGAGGCGGAGCTCGCGGTCGAAGACGCTGATGCCCTGCCGGACATTCTCCAAGGTCGCCTGCAGCAGGTCGCGATTGTACTGGATCGCCGCCGAGGCGTCGTCGAGCAGGCGCATCGCGCCGCCGAGGCTCAGATTGCGCCGCTCAAGGCTGAGCGCGATGACGAGCCGCGCCGACGGCGCGCCGATGGCGCCGGCGAGCAGGCGCTCGGTGTGGCGCACGAGGGCGAAATCCGCCGGCCCCGAGCGCGGCAGTTCGCCGCCGCGCGAGGCGGCGAACTCGGCAAACGAGCGCTGCGCCCGCTCGGCGCCGAGATATTGTGCGGCGAGCGCCGCCAGCTCGGCGACGCCGATCGAGCCGCGCCAGGACCGCGTGCCGAACTGGCTCTGGCCGCCGTCGAAATCGACGAAGGCGCTGGCTTGGCTGCGTTCGATGATGCGCGGCCGCCGCGAAAGCGAGAAGCCGGCATAGCAGGCGACGTTCGCCAGCAGACTCCAGAACACGCCATGCGTCAGCGGATCGAAGCGCAACCCCAGCAGCTGCTGTGGGCGCAGCAGCGCGATGCCGAAGGGCCCGTGCGCGATGAGGTCGTGCGACCAGCCGGCGCCGGCCAGCGAAGGCAGCAGCAGGGTATAACCCCAGGTCAGCGCTCCGGCGACGACGCCGGCAAGCGCGCCGCGCGCGGTGGCGCCGCGCCAGACGAGGCCGCCGAAGAGGGCCGGCGCGAACTGCGCCATGGCGGCGAAGCTCAGCAGGCCGATCGAGGCCAGCGCCGTCGAATTGCCGATCAGGCGATAGAAGCAATAGGCGAGCAGCATGAAGACGATGATGGCGATGCGGCGGATCTGCAGCACGATCGCGCTCATGTCCTCGCGGTCGGCGAGGCCGAGGCGGCGGCCATGCAGCACTATTGGCATCACCAGGTCGTTGCTCACCATCGTGCTGATGGCGACGCAGGCGACGATCACCATCCCGGTCGCCGCCGAGAGGCCGCCGATAAAGGCGAGCAGTGCCACCGCGCCTTGGCCGGCGGCCATCGGCAACGCCAAGACGAAGAGATCGCCGTCGACCGCACCATGCGGAAAGACCAGCAGCCCGGCGATGCTGATCGGTATGACGAAGATGTTGATGGCGAGGAGATAGAGCGGAAAGAGCCAGGCGGCGCGGCGGATCTCCGCCTCGCCGGCATTCTCGACGACGATGACGTGGAACTGCCGCGGCAGGCAGAGCACCGCGGTGAAGGCGAGGCCGGTTATCGTGACCCAAGTGACGCCGTCGGCGCCGCCGAGGAAAAGCCGCGAGAGATCGGGTCTTGTGGCAAGTCGCGCGCCGAGATCGGCGAAGCCGCCGAACATGCCCCAGGTGACGAAACCACCGACGACGAGGAAGGCGAGAAGCTTCACCAGGGATTCGAAGGCTACCGCCAGGATCATGCCTTCGTGATGTTCGGTGGCGTCGATCTGGCGCGTGCCGAAAAGGATGGCGAAGAGCGCCATGATCAGCGAGACGGCCAGCGCCGTGTCGTTCCAGATCGGCTGGCCATGCGCAATCGCCTGCAGCGCGGTCGGATACTGCGTCAGCGCGATGAAGCTCGTCGATACCGCTTTGAGCTGCAGCGCGATGTAGGGAAGCGCGCCGATCACCGCGACGATGGTGACCGCCGCGCCCAGCACCTGGCTCTTGCCGTAGCGTGCGGCGATGAAGTCGGCGATGGTGGTGATGTTGTGCGCCTTGGAGACGCGGACGATCCGCGCCAGCAGCGGCCAGCCCAGCGCGAACACCAGGATCGGGCCGATATAGATCGGCAGGAAGTCGTAACCCGTCCGCGCAGCAAGCCCGACGCTGCCATAGAAGGTCCAGGAGGTGCAGTAGACGGCGAGCGACAGCGCGTAGATCACCGGCTTGACGCGTGTCCTGCCACGGCGGCGCCTGGCGAGCCGGTCGCCCCACCAGGCGACGACGAAGAGGAAGACGACATATCCCAGCGAGAGGGCCAGCACGCTCCAGGCGCGGATCATCGGCCGCCGCCTTCCGCGCGCAGCGGATATCTCAGGAACCCGCGGAAGCGGGCGCGGCCGCCGCGCACCGGCTCGCCGTCGCGCTCGACCGCAGCAAAGCGCTGGACGAGGCGGCCGATCGCCACCTCGGCCTCCATGCGCGCGAGCGACATGCCGGCACAGGCATGGATGCCGGTGGCGAAGGCGAGATGGCGGTTGGGGTGGCGGCGCAGATCGAGCCGCTCGGGATCGGCGAATTGAGCGGGATCGCGGTTGGCGGCGCCGATGCCGATATGGACATAGCTGCCGGCGTGCATGGTGGTGCCGGCCAGCACGGTGTCGCGCCGCGCGCGGCGATTGCCGAGTTGGTTCGAGCTTTCGAGGCGCAGGAATTCCTCGACCGCGCTCTCGACGAGCGCGGGCTCGCGCCGTAGCTCGGCCCAGGCGCCGGGATGCCGTAGCAGCAGGTCGATGCCGTTGCCGATGAGATTGGTCGTGGTCTCGTGGCCCGCATTGAGCAGGAAGATGCAATTATGCAGCAGCTCGAGCCCGGTTAGCCGCTCGCCCGCGCCTTCGGATCCGGCGAATTCGCTGGCGGCGACGAGCGTCGAGAGAATCTCGCCGGTCTCGGGCCTTGGATCGGCGTGGCGCCGCTCTACGAGGTCGGCGAGATAGGTCTTGAACTCGGCTACGGCCGCGATGCCGCGCGAGCGCTGCTCCGGCGACAGCACCGGCTCGAGCGCGCCCAGGATGGCGAGCGACCAGCCGCGCAACGGGCCGCGCTCCTCCTCGGGCACGCCGAGCATGTCGCCGATGAGCTGCACCGGAATGGCCGAAGCGAAATCCTCGATGAGATCGAAGCGGCGCCGCGCCGCGAGATCGTCGAGCAATCGGTCGACCAGCGCCTCGACCCGCGGCTGGAGCGTCCGCAGCGCGCGCGGCGTGAAGGCCGGCGCGAGCAGGCGGCGCACCCGGGTGTGGTAGGGCGGGTCGTTGAAGACGAGGCTTGTCGTGTGATGCTCGTAGAGCAGGCTGTCGCCGAAATTCGGGCGGAAATCGACGGTCTTGTCCGAGCTCCAGGTGTCGGCGTCGCGATAGACTGCGGCGCAATCCTCATAGCGCGACAGGAACCAGGACCCGTCCGGCATAAGGTGGACGGGGTCGTGCTCGCGCAGCGCGCGGTAGAGCGGATAGGGATCGTCGAGAAAGCGACGCTCGAGCCGCTTCAGGTCGAAGGCGAACGCCGTCTCGCGCATCGCCGCGGGATCGTCCGGCCAAGCGCTCGCGGGCGCGGTCATGCGCGGCGAGCCTTCAGGTGCCCTGGCCGCTCTCGGCGAGCAGCCTGAGCCCCAGCAGGCCGATCACCGAGCCCGCGAGCCGGTCGATCCAGCGCTTCGAGCGCAGATAGGCGGCGATCGCGATCGCGCCGATGATGCCGAGGAAGGGCAGGGGGTCGCGCATCGCCGGCGTCAAAAGAGGGCATAGCCGCCGTCGATCAGGAAGAGATCGCCGGTGTGATAGGCCGAGGCGCCGCTCATGAGATAGACAGCGATGCCGCCGAAATCGCCGGGCTCGCCGAAGCGGCGCATCGGGATGCGCGGCATCACCGCATCGACGAATTTGGCGTTCGCCATGATGCCCTCGGTCATCTCGCTCTTGATCCAGCCGGGAAGGATGGCGTTGGCGGTGATACCGTAGCGCGCAAGCTCGACGGCGAGCGCGCGGGTCAGCGCGTTGAGCGCCGCCTTGCTCGCGGCATAATGCTCGTTGCGCGCCGTGCCGAAGACCGAGGCGATGCTCGAGGTGACGACGAGGCGGCCGAAGGCATCGCCCTTGCCGGCGCGCTCCACCATGTGGCGCGCCGCCGCCTGAAGGGTCAGGAACGCGCCGTCAAGATTGGTGGCGAGCAGCGCCCGCCATTCCTCGAGCGGCCGCTCGATGAAGGAGCGGCGCCCGCCGCCGCCCATTCCGGCATTGGCGAAGCAGCCATCGATGCGGCCGAAGCTCTTGAGCGCGCTCACCATCGCCGCCTCGACGGAGCCGGGATCGGCGACATCGCACAGGACTGCCTCGGCGCGGCCGCCCTTGGCCCTGAGGCGCGCCAACGCCCGCTCGTTCTTGGCGGCGTTGCGGCCCCAGATATGGACGGAGCAGCCGGCCCCGACGAGCGCTTCCGCCATGCCGAGCCCGATGCCGCCATTGCCGCCGGTGACGACCGCCACCCGGCCGGCGAGATCGAATGCCTTCGCCATGCCCCCTCCCTATCGGGGCATCATAGGCCGGGCGTTCTCGGCTGGCGAGAGAGCGGCGCGCGATCACACCTGGGGAGCGCCGTTGACTCGTTTCCCCGCCAGGCGCCAGATAGCGGTTTGCGCCGAGGCGCCGTCGATCGGGGGCGGGACCCATGCTGACGATAGATGCCCAGGTACATGCGTACGAGCGCAATCATCCCGGCCGGCCATGGCGCGCCGTGCTCCAAGGGCCGCCGGAAGTCACCGGCGATCAGATGGTCGCGGCCATGGACGAGGTCGGCGTCGACGGCGCGCTGCTGGTCTCGCCTTTCACCATGTATGGCCACGACGCGAGCTACGCGCGGGAAGTCCATAAGGCTCATCCCAAGCGCTTCGGCCTGATCAAGCCGGTCGATCCGGACGACCCGAAACTGGCGGAGACGATCGCCGATTGGGCCAAGACGCCCGGTGCGGTCGGTGTGCGCATCATGCTGAACCGGGTCACGTCGACGGATGCCGCCGATCCCGGGCTCAACCGAGTCTTCACCATCGCCGCGCGGCACGGCCTGCCGGTCAATCTCCTCGCCTGGGGGCGTCTCGACCAGTTCCGCGAGCTGGCGGAGCGGAACCCCGACACGATAATCGTGCTCGACCATCTGGGGATCCAACAGCCGTTCGCTCCGCCACCTCCAGCGCAGCCCTTCGCCGAGCTGCCGAAGGTGCTCGCTCTCGCAAAGCGCGACAATGTCGCGATCAAGATCACCGGCGCCTGCACGCTCTCGCACGAGGCCTTCCCCTATCGCGATATCCACGACCCGCTCTTTCGCATCTTCGACGCCTTCGGCTTCGATCGCTGCATGTGGGGCACCGACTGGACGCGCGCCGTCGCCTTGCTGACCTATAAGCAGGGAGTCGAGGCCTTCCGCGTCATGGATCGCCTGTCCGATAGCGATCGCGCCGCCCTGATGGGCGGAACGCTGGCGCGCATCTACGACTGGTCTCCCGCGACGGCCTAGCCGGCCGGCTCGTCAGACAGGCGCGGTCCGCGCCGCAAGCAGCGCCACCAAAGAAGCTGCAGCGCAGGGGGCCGCAGGCGCCGCCGATCTGCGCATGCGGTGCGCTCCCCGGGTAAAAGGCAGGGTTTCTCCCGATTGCTCGCCACGGCCAGCCGCGGTTCCCTGACCCGAACAGAGGCACGGCGCTCTTCGCCGCGCGTACCGCAATCGGGCGAGGCATTCCATGACCGTCGAAGCACCCCCGTCACGAGGCCCGAGCGCAGAGCGCTTGGCGCCGACCGGCAAGACGGCCGCCTCTCGGCCCACCGGCGCGCGCGCCGCGACCAAGCGCCCGCTTTATCCCGCGCTCTACCAGATCAACACGCGCGTCTGGCTGACCGAGCTCGCCGACACGGTGAAGCGGCCCGCCACGCTCGACGACATCCCGGATTCCGAACTCGACCGACTGGCCGCGATGGGCGTCGATTGGATCTGGCTGCTGAGCGTGTGGCGCACCGGGGCCGCGGGGAAGCGGGTTTCGCGCGATAATCGCGAATGGCGCCGAGAATTCGAAGAGACCTTGCCGGACCTGCGCGAAGGCGATATCGGCGGATCGGGATTTGCCATCACCGGCTACACCGTGCACCCCGAGCTCGGCGGCGACGCAGCGTTGGCGCGCCTGCGCGAGCGTCTCGGCGCGCGCGGACTTCGCCTGATGCTCGATTTCGTTCCCAACCATACCGCACTCGACCATCCCTGGGTGGAGCGTCATCCAGAGTTTTACGTTGCCGGGACCGAGGCCGATCTGGCGCGGGCGCCGCAGAACTATGTCCGGATCGGCAGCAAGGGCGGCGAGCGGGTGCTGGCCTATGGGCGCGACCCTTATTTCTCCGGTTGGCCCGATACCCTGCAGCTCGACTACGCCAATCCGGCGACGCAGGAGGCGATGATCGGCGAACTGCTCAAGATCGCCGGTCAGTGCGACGGCCTGCGCTGCGACATGGCGATGCTCGTGCTGCCGGAGGTCTTCGAGCGGACCTGGGGCAGGCGCGCGCCGCTGTTCTGGCCAAAGGCAACCCAGCGCGTCCGCGAGCGCGTGCCGGGCTTTCTCTTCATGGCCGAGGTCTATTGGGACCTCGAATGGACGATGCAGCAGCAGGGCTTCGACTACGCTTACGACAAGCGTCTCTACGATCGGCTGCGCGACAATCGAGCGCGGCCGGTGCGCGAACATCTGTGCGCGGAACTCGGCTACCAGCAAAAGCTCGCCCGCTTTTTGGAGAATCATGACGAGCCGCGCGCGGCGGCGAGCTTCGCGCCTCAAGTGCATGAAGCCGCGGCCGTGATCACCTATCTCACGCCCGGGCTGCGCTTTTTGCATCAGGGTCAGTTCGAGGGACGGAAGAAGCGGATCTCGCCCCATCTGATCCGTGCGCCGAAGGAGCCGGCCGACGCCGCGTTGCAGCGGTTCTATGGCGCTCTGCTGACGGTGTTGCAGCAACCGGTTATCCGCGACGGGAGCTGGCACCTGCTCGACTGCGCGCCGGCCTGGGACGGGAACTGGACCTGGGATTGCTTCCTCGCCTGGAGGTGGCAGCGACAGGAGGGCGAACGGCGCCTCGTCGCCGTGAATTACGCCGGAAACCAGAGCCAATGCTACGTGCGTCTGCCGCTATCGGATGTGAGCGGCCGAAGCGTGGAATTCCGGGATTTGATGGGCGGCACGCGATTTGTCCGCGACGGAAATGAGCTCCTTGCGCAAGGGCTCTATCTCGACATGCCTCCCTGGGGCTATCACGTCTTCGAGATCGCGACGGCGTAACCTCCTCGCTCGGTCTGCGGCGCCACGCCGTTGATGCATTCTTCGTCGCGTCTGGCCGAAGCGCCGACGCGCCGCTAAGCGAGGCTGCCGCTGTCGCGTCGGTAGAGCGTCACACCGAGCAGCAGGTCGATGCGGGCGCCATCAGCGGCCAGCGGCAAGACCAGGCGCTCGGTTCCGGCATATTCGGTCGCCGGCGCGAAGTCCGGAACGCCGCGGAACCAGCGCGGTTCACCCGCGGCCGCCGCAACGAAATCGACATGAGCCCGGGTCTCGGCGAAGCGCGGAAACACTTCGTCGGCCCAGCGCCCGGTGAATTCCCGGCCCATCATATCGCGATGACCGGTGCCGACGAGGCGACAGCGGAAACGCAGGGGCGCGCGTTCGACGTCAAGCAGCCAGAGCCAGGGCAGGAGATCCGGCACTGCCGAGGGTTCGAAATGGCGGCGTGCGGGAAAGCGACCGGGTGCCGGCCGAAGCGAGCACCAGTATTCCCATATCCGCCTGACGCGCTGATCGGCGTCCGGCGGCATCATGCTGACGTCCATTCGTCCCCTGAATTCGCAACTGACCTGCACACGGCCCGACGAGAGGGCCATGATGCACGACGCCCTTAAATGTTCTTTTAACAGGCGAGGGCTTCAGGTGCGGCGTTCGGCGCCGGCCATCGCCTCGAGCACGGCGCAGACGGCGGCGGTGTCCTCGGCGCCACGGCCGAGGCCGATGGCGGCGTTGTAGACCGGCACGGTGGCGGCGAAGGTCGGCAGCGCCACGCCGAGGCTCTTGGCGAATTCGCCGATCACCGCCATGTCCTTCTGCCAGATGTCGATCTTCATCGTCGCCGGCAGATAGTCGTTCTTCGCCATGAGCGGCGCGCGCAACTCGAAGACGCGCGAATTGCCGGCGCCGCTCGCAATCACCTTGACGATGTCCCCGGGCGCGAGCCCCGCCTTCACGCCCAGAACCATCGCCTCGGCCGTGGCGACGTTGTGGATCGCAACCAGCAGGTTCGCGACATACTTCATCTTGCTGCCGTTGCCGAAGGCGCCGAGATATTCCGTGAGCCGGGCGAAGCCGTCAAAGACCCGGGAGCAGCGCTCGACCGCCTGACGCTCACCCGAGGCGAAGACGACGAGATCGCGCGTCACCGCCTGCGCCCCGGTGCCGCTCAAGGGGCAGTCGAGCAGCGTGACGCCGGCGGCGGCCAGCATGTCGCGAGCACGCTCCTTCGCGTCGATGGGGAGCGTGCTGATCTCGGCGACGACGGTGCCTTTCGCGGCGGCGCTGCGGATCGCCTGTGCGGTCGCGTCGAGCGCGGCGATGCTGGGCAGGCTGGTGAGGATGATCTCGGCGCCTTTCGCCACTTCCTCTGCCGATCGCGCCGCGGTGGCGCCCATCGCGCCGAGCTCCTTCTGGCGCGCGGGCGCGATATCGAAGCCCAGCACCGGCATGCCGGCGCCGACCAGGTTGCGGGCGATGGCCGAGCCCATGATGCCGACGCCGATGATGCCGGTCTTCATGACGGAATCTCCTTCTCTTTCGCTTGTCTTGGGGCGCCGAGCGCCGCGACGCCCGCCAGCATCGCCGCGACCGCGCGACGCACGATGGCGTCGAAATTGCCGGCGACGCGGCTGTGATAGACGTATTTGCGCACGGCGTAATAGAAGAGACCGCCATGCATGACCCAGACATGCTCGAGCTCGGCCTCGCTGATCGGCGTTCCGGGCGCGATCGGCAGCCGGCAATGGTGACGGATCTCGCCGCAGAGCGGCTTCAGGATCTTGCGCTCAACGATGCCGATGTAGCGTCGGTTAATGTCGTTGCCCATCAGCGCCGAGAACATGTAGATGCGGATCCACTCGTAGCTGTAGGTCGCCTCGGCGTAACGCCGGTAGAAATCCAGGAGCCGCTCCTCGAGCGGGCGCGAGCGGTCGGTGATGATGCCGGTGAGGCGCTGATCGATGCGCGTCAGGAACACCTCCTTGAAGACGCGCTCGATCAGGTCCTGTTTGGTCGGGAAATAGCGGTAGAGCAGCGGCTGGGTGATGCCGAGGCGCTGCGCGAGCTCGCGGGTCTGGCCGGCGAAGCCCACCTCGGCGAAGAAGCGGATCGCTTCGCCGACAATCTGCTGCTCGCGATCGGCGGCAGAGAGGCGCTTGCGCGGCTTGAGGGCACGCTTGCGCCGAGCGGGTGGCAACCGAGGCATCCGGCGCGACGCGGCCGAGGCGAGGGCGTCGCTTATGGCGCGCCTCTCTTCGGCGGAATGATCGGCAGCACCAGATAGGCCGGCCGATCCGGCGCCAGATGCAAGGTGGTGCGGCCGCCGAAGTTCGCCTTCGGGCGGTCGCGAGGATCATCATGCAGGAAGGGCCCGCAACCGCGGAACTCGTTCTTCATATTGGAGAGCCGCATGCCCGGACCGGGATGCTCGTAGTCGCGACCGCGCAGGCTCAAGGCCACGACATATCCGGCGGGCACAGAGATCGAAGTCGGCCAGATCTCGATGTCGAGCTCGACCGGCACGCCGGGAGTCAGCGGGTCCAGCGCATCATGGGTGTGATAGGGGCGATAGGGCGTGCTGAGCGCCGGGTCGAGCTTGCGGTGCGAGGCGCGCAGCCAGCCCTGGCCGATCGGCGTATGCGGATCGAGCGCGCCTTGGAAGACAATCTCCTCGCCACTGGGCGCGAAGACACGCAGCACGACGAAGATGTCGGCATCGGTGGTCGAGGAAGAAACCCAGAGCTTCACCGCCGAGGGACCGATGATCTCGATCGGCGCCCCCAGCGGCGCGGTCCGGAAGGTGATGCCGTCACCCGCCGCATCGAAAGAGAGCGCGGCGCCGGCCGCAGGCGCCACCGCGGTGAGGCTCTGCCCCAGAGGATCGAGGTGAAAGCGCGTCCATTGCGTGCGCTTGAGCGGCCATTCGTTCTCGTGCCGCTCGACGAAGCGCTCGCCGGGGTGGCGGAGCTGGAGCTGGACCGCAGGCTGGCGGTCCCAGCCGGTATCCTCACCCTTGAGGAAATGGCCGAAGAAGCGTTTCTGCAACCGCACGCCGTAATCGGTATAGAAATTCGTCCAGTGCTCGATACCGTGCGCTTCGAGCCATTTCTGCGGCGAGGCGGCGCGGACGAAGCCTTCGAAATTGCCGCGCGCATGGAGTCCCTGGCCGCCCCAATTGGCGGCGCTGAGCAGCGGCACCGTGATCTTCGACCAGTCAGGCGAGCGCGCGTGGTGATAGGCATCATCGAGCGGATGGGCGAGGATCTCGGCGCCGAAATCGCAGCGGTTGCGCGCGAGCTCGGCCTCGCTCAGCGTCTCGGGCCCGCAGACGAGCTCGCCGGTGACGCGGCTCGAGGGGCCGCGCTCGCCCAGGCCGTGCTGCACCGTGCGCACCTGCATGTCGTACCAGTTCGCCCAGAATGTGGAGAGAATGCCGCCGTGGTGGGTCATGTCGCGGTACCAGTCGGCGGCGCCCTCCCAGACGCACATCGCGGCGAGATGCGGCGGCTGCAGCGAGGCGACATGCCACTGGTTGATGGCGTAATACGAGATGCCGTTGATCCCGACCTTGCCATTGCTCCACGGCTGCACGCCGGCCCACTCGATGCAGGCGTAGAAGTCGCGGGTCTCGCGCGGCGAGAAGTGATCGATATGGCCCGGCGAGCGCCCGGCGCCGCGGCTGTCGACGCGGACGCAGGCATAGCCCTCGGGAACCCATTTCTCGGGATCGACCACCTCCCAATTCTGATACTTGTTCGACGAGCCGGCGGTCACGTCGGGATGCTTCTCGGCCATGATCTGCCAAGCCGAGGGATATCCCTCCTGGAAGGCCAGTCCCTTGGCATAGGGACCGTAGCTGAGCAGCACGGGATAGCGGCCTTCCTCCGGCGGGCGGAAGACATCGGCGCGCAGCACGATGCCGTCATCCATCGCGATCGGCACGTCCCAGTCGATGCGCATGCCGTCGCTGAGTTCGCTCCTGCCCCGATCCATCGCCGCGGTTCCCTTCCGGCCTCGCCCGGCGCGCGTCAGTCGGCGGCGCTGTTTCCCAGCGCCTTGCTGACGCGCGGCATCACCTCGCTCGCCATCAACTCCATCGAGCGCTTCCCGAGCCCAGGATCGACCCAGTCATGCCCGGCATAGAGCAAAGTGCCGAACTCGCCGATCTCTTCGCGGAAGGCGAGGAGCTGGTCGACGACGCTGTTGACGCTGCCGCAGATTACCAGGGAATCGACCACGTAATCGAGGGTGATGGCGGCGTCGGGCATGGCACGGTCGCGCTTGAAGAGCTCCGGCCGGCCGTTGCCGATGAGCTTCTTCATGAGATTGCGGTAGTAGAAGCGGTAGGGGCTGCCTTCCTCCTTGGCGTAGCGCCGGGCGAGCGCGTCGTCCTCGCAGACGAAGATGCTCTTGGCGACGCGCCAGTCGGCGCGCCGCGCCACCCGCCCGGCGTTCTTGCAGCCCTGCTCATACATCGGCCAGTGCGAGGCGACCCAGGGCGGCTGAAGGAAGTTGGCCGAGATCGGCGTCCAGCCGCGCTCGGCGGCGGCGATGACCCCCTTGGAGAAAGGGGCCACCACGGTGACGACGATCGGCGGGTGCGGCTGCTGGTAGGGCTTCACCATGACGCCCTGGCCGATCTGGCGGTCGAGCGTCCGCTCGGTCGTCACCTTCCAGAACTTGCCCTCGAGATTGTAGGGCGGATCGCTCGACCAGACCTTCAGCACCATGTCGATCGCCTCGACGAACATCGCCGTGCGATCCTTGTCGAGATTGCCGAACACCTCGGCGTCCGAGCGCAGCCCGCCGGGGCTGATGCCGAAGAGGAAGCGGCCCTGCAGCAGATGGTCGAGCATCGCTACCTGCGCCGCGACCGCCGCCGGGTGGTTGTTGGGCAGGTTGACGGTGCCGCTGCCGAGCTTGATGCGCCGGGTCTCGCCGATGAGGCTGGCGATGAAGACGAGGCAGGAGGTGATGGTCTCGGCCCGGTCGGTGACGTGCTCGCCGACGAAGGCCTCGGCATAGCCGAGCTTGTCGGCGAGAATGATCGCCTCGCGATCTTCCCTCAGCGTGTCCGTGTAGTTCCGCTCCGGCGGGTGGAGCGGCATGGTGAAATAGCCGAGCTGCATGGCGGCGCCTCCTTCCTTATCATCTGATAATTATGGAGGAACCGCAAGGGTCGTCGGGGGTTCCAAGGCCGCGCGTGCCTGCGGAAACCGCGGATTTGCTGCCCGGCTAGGCGCGCCGCGGCACCATTCTGTTGATCATTTGATAACCAAGGCTGCTTCGCCGGCCTGGTCCGGAAAGAGGTGCGCCCCCGAAGGGCCCGGCCTGATGCCGGAAGGTCCCTCGGACAGCGATCGGCGTTGAAGCCGCGGAATGAGAGTTGCGCCGGTGCCGGAAATACTACTATTCTCGCTATGGCTATCGGCCGATAAACTAAACTAGGCGAAACGCCTGAGGAATAAGGCCGGTAGTACAACAGGCCGCGCATCGAACGCGATGCCGAGCGAAAGGGAGGAGTTCAAACGCCGTGCATCTCAATCGTCGCAAATTTCTCGCCGGCACCGCCGTAGCGGCGGGTGCCGCCGCGTTTTCCATCCCGTCGATCGCGCAAGCCAAGTCCGTCAAGGTCGGCCTGCTCGCGGACAAGACCGGGCCGCTCGCCGAAGGCGGCATCCAGATGGAGCAGGGCATTACGGCGTTCTTGAAGTCAAAGAACTTCACGCTCGCCGGTCAGAAGGTCGACTTCATCGTTGCCGATACCGGCAGCAACCCCGCTCAGGCCAAGACCAAGGCGCAGGAACTGATCGAGCGCGACCACGTTCATTTCATCCTCGGTCCGCTCGCGGCGTTCGAGATGCTGGCGATCTCCGACTATGTCGCTCAGCACAAGACGCCGATCTTGTCGCTCGCCGCCGCCGACGACCTGTCGCAGCGCAAGCCCAATCCCTATCTCGCGCGCGCCTCGGCGACCTCGTCGCAGGCGATGCATGTGATGGGCGACTACGCGCGCAAGGTGATGGGGCTCAAGCGCGTGGTCTGCATCGATTCCGATTTCGCCTTCGGCTACGAGCAGCAGGGCGGATTCCAGCAGGTGTTCGAGGACGAGGGCGGCTGCGTGGTGAAGAAGCTGTGGGCGCCGCTCGGCACGCCCGACTTCACGCCGTTCATTGCCCAGATCCAGGATTGCGACGGCGTTTGCCAGGGGTTCGCCGCGGCGGCGCCGGTCAAGTTCATGAAGCAATACGCAGATGTCGGACTGAAGCTGCCGGTGTGCGGTGGCGAGACCGCCGGCGACGACGCGCTGCTGCCGCATTTCGGCCCCGAGGCGGCGGGCCTCATCACTGCCTGCCCCTATACGATCGACTACAAGAGCGACAGCAACGCCAAGTTCAAGGCCGAGATGGCGAAGGAGTTTCAGACCGTCGCCGGTTTCTATGCCGCCGGCATGTATGTCAGCGGCATGGTGATCGAGGCCGGATTGAAGGCGCTGCACGGCGATGTGTCCAGCCCGGAGCAGACGATAAAGGCCTTGCGCGCGGTCAATCTTCAGGACACCCCGCGCGGACCGGTCCATTTCGATCATTTCGGGAACGTCGTCGGCAACATCTTCGTGCGGAAGATCGAAAAGGTCGGCGGCAAGCTGACCAACGTAACCCAGAAGACCTACACCAATGTCAGCCAGTTCTGGACCTACGACGAAAAGAAATACCTGGCGCAGCCGGCCTATACGCGTGCCTGGCCGCCGGTGAAGGCCTGCAAAGCGTGACCGCTGAGACCCGCTGACGTTCGATTCTGGCGCCGTTCGTTCGACCGATTTCGCGGTCGAACGAACGGGTTGCAATCCGCGGCGCAGGAACGCCGGACATGAATATCTGGGCGGTACTGGCCATCAACAGCATCACCTTCGGTGGCCTGCTTTTTCTGCTTTCGGCCGGCTTTTCGCTGATTTTCGGGCTGATGCGGATTCCGAACCTGACGCACGGCTCGATGTTCATGCTGGGCGGCTATATCGGCGCCAGCATGACGCTCACCTATCACCTGCCGTTCTGGCTCGCGGCGCTGATCGCGGCGCTCGCGATGGCCGTTTTCGGCGGCCTGATCGAGCGGTTCCTCCTGCGTCGTCTCGCGAACTCGGTTCTGGCGCAAGTGCTGGTGACGCTCGGGCTTGCTTTGATCATCGCCGATTTCTGCCTGATGATCTGGAGTGGCGATCCGATCATGGTCGACACGCCCTCCGCCTTGGCCGGCGGGACGCGCGCGCTCGGCCTCTTCTTCCCGACCTACCGGATCGCTATCATCCTGATCGCCGTCGTGATCGCTGCGGCCCTCTGGGCTTTGCTCGAGCGCACGCGGCTCGGCGCCATGATCCGGGCCGGCGTCGACGATCCCGAGATGGCGCGCGTCGTCGGCATCCGCGTGTCGCGGCTCTTCACCATCGTTTTCTGCCTCGGTGCTGCGCTCGCCGGCTTTGCCGGGCTCATGGGCGCGCCCATCCTGTCGGTTTATCCGGGCCTCGATTTCGACATGCTGCCGCTGGCGCTGGTGGTGGTGATCCTGGGCGGCGTCGGGAGTCTGCTGGGCTCGCTCATCGGTAGCCTCGTCATCGGCTTCATCTACAATTTCGGCCTGGTGATGCTGCCGGAGCTCGCTTATTTCGTGCTGTTCCTGCCGATGGTCGTGGTGCTGGTGCTGCGGCCGCAAGGCCTTTTCGGCAGGCACGCGCCATGAGCGGCGCGCGCATCGGCGCAGCCGCGGCAGTCATTGCCGCGCTCATCGGGCTCGTGACCGTGCCGCTGTGGGTGCCGGGCGATTATTACATCAGCGTCAGCAGCCAGATACTGATCTACGCCATCTTCGCCCTCGGCCTCGACGTGCTGATCGGCTATGCCGGCCTCGTCTCGCTCGGTCATGCGGGACTGTTCGGCCTCGCGGGCTACGTCGTTGCGATCTGCGTGGGCGCCGGGCTCGGTCACGTCGCGGCGATCGCGATGGCGCTCGTGCTGACGCTGGTCGGCACGGCGATCTTCGCGGCGCTCAGCCTGCGCACCCTCGGCGTCGGCTTCATCATGATCACGCTCGCCATTGGTCAGATCATGTGGGGCCTCGCCTATCGGTGGGCGAGCGTTACCGGCGGCGATAACGGCCTCAACGTGTCCGGCCGGCCGGCGCCGTTTGGCATTCGCCTGGACATGCCGTCGCACTTCTACTACGCGACGCTGGCAGTCTTTGCGGTTGCCGTCGTGGCGGTGCGGATCTTCGTCAGTTCGCCCTTCGGCGCCAGCGTCAAGGGCACGCGCGACCAGCCGCGGCGCATGAGCGCTTTGGGATATCACGTCTGGCTCATCCGCTTCTACGCCTGCCTGTTCTCCGGCCTTCTGACGGCGGTCGCCGGCATCCTCTACGTCTACTACACCGAATTCATCAGCCCGCCGACCGTGGCGCTGACCTCCTCGGCCGAAGGCGTGCTGATGGTGATCTCGGGCGGCTCGGGCACGCTGCTGGGTCCGATCGTCGGCGCGGCACTGGTAGAGATCATCAAGAACGTCGCCAGCGCCTACATCACGCGCTGGAACATGGTCCTGGGCGGGATCTTCGTGGCCATCGTCATCTTCATGCCTGAAGGACTGGTACCGGGCGGCATGCGCCTCCTCCGCCAAGTCTTCAGGTCGCGCACGCCGCCGCCAGCACAGACCGCGGGTGCGCAGCCGGCGTCCGCAGAGCCGCGATCATGACCGCATTGTCGATCCACAGGCTCGACAAGTCGTTCGGCGGCCTGCGCGTCACGCGCAAATTGGATCTCGAAGTTGCGCCCGGCGAGCGCCGGCTGATCATCGGCCCGAACGGCGCCGGCAAGACCACGCTCTTCAACCTGATCACCGGCGAGCTGCGGCCCGACGCCGGCTCGATTGCGCTGTTTGGCCACGAGCTGGCGCGGCTTCCCGTGCGCCGGCGTGCGCATCTCGGACTGTCGCGCACCTACCAGATCATCACACTGTTTCCGAACGACACGCTAATGCGGAACGTGATTCTGTCTCTGCTCGGCCTCTCGCGGCTGCGGTGGAATCCATTCTTGCGGCTCGACCGCCAGGGCCACCTGGCCGAGCGGGCGTCTGAGGTTCTGGCGCGCGTCGGCCTCGGCCATATGGCGCACAGACCGCTTGCCGAGACCTCTTACGGCGAGCGGCGCCGCGTCGAGATCGCCATGGCGCTGGCGCAGAATCCGCGCATGCTGCTGCTCGACGAGCCCTTTGCCGGCTTGTCGGTCGACGAGCGGCAGGAAGTCAAGGCGCTGCTCTCCCGCATACCGCGCGATGTCACCATCGTCATGATCGAGCATGACATGGATGTGGCACTCGACTTCGCCGAGCGCATCAGCGTCATGCATTTCGGCGAAGTCGTGGTCGAAGGCACGCGCGCCGAGGTCGTCGCAGACCCGCGCACCAAGGAGATTTACCTTGGCGAATGAGGTCCTCGCGCTCGGCGGCGTCGACGCCTATTACGGCGACAGCCATGTGCTGCACGGGGTCTCGTTCGCGCTCGGCGAGGCGCGGCTCCTGGGCCTGCTTGGCCGCAACGGCGCCGGCAAGACCACCTGCATGAACGTCACCATGGGCATTCTGCGGCCGCGGCGCGGCGCGGTTTCCCTCTTCGGTCAGAGCATCGGCGGGCGCGCGCCGGAGGACATCGCCGGCCGCGGCATAGCGCTCGTGCCGCAGGGCCGCCGCATCTTCCGCAGCCTGACCGTGCATGAGAACCTGCTGGTTGCGGCGCGACGGCCGGCAGCCAACGGCAAGCATGCGCCCTGGACCTTCGACACCGTCTACGGCGCGTTTCCGCGTCTCAAGGAGCGGCAGCATCAGGCCGCCGGCTATCTGTCGGGCGGCGAGCAGCAGATGCTGGCGATCGGCCGGGCTCTGATGGCCAATCCGCGCGTGCTGCTGATGGACGAGCCCTCGGAAGGCCTCGCGCCGCAGATCGTCGCCGAAGTCATGGCGACAGTCCGCCGGCTCAAGGAGCAAGGACTGAGCATCATCCTGGTCGAGCAGAACGCCAAGCTGGTGTTCGACATCGCCGACGACATCGTGATTCTCAACAGCGGCCGGGTCGTGGTGAGCGAGACCACCGTGCAGATCAAGGCGAGCGGCATCGATCTTCATCAGCATCTCGGCGTGTACTGAGCGGAGGACATATGAGCGGGGCGTCTTCCTGGCGCGGGCGGATCGAGGACGAGGCGCTGCTGCGCGGCCGCGGGCGCTACGCTGCGGATGCGGCGCCGGCGGGGCAGGCAGCGGCGGTCTTCGTGCGCTCGCCGCACGCCTTCGCCCGCATCCGCGGCGTCGATGCGCAGGCCGCCGCAGCCGCGCCCGGCGTCCTCGCCGTGCTCACCGCGCCCGACATCGCCGCTGGCAGCGTCGCCCGACCGGTGCCGCAGACCGGACGCGGCGGCACGCCGCTCAAGGTGCCGCGCCGCCCGGCGCTTGCCGGCGAGCGCGTGCTTCATGCCGGCGAGCCGGTGGCGCTGGTCGTGGCCGAGACGCAGGCCCTGGCGCAGGACGCCGCCGAACTGGTCGATATCGATTACGAGCCGCTGGCATCGGTCACCGACCTCGGCGCCGCGGTGGCGCCGGGCGCGCCGCAGATCTTCCCCGAGGCACCGGGCAATATCGCACTCGATTGGGCACTGGGCGGCGAGCAGGAGAACCTCGCCGAGATCGAGCGGATCGTCGGCGGCGCACGGCACGTGGCCCGCCTCTCCCTCGTCAATCAGCGCGTCGTCGTCGCCTCGATGGAGCCGCGCGGCGCCACGGCGTCCTATGACGCGGCGAGCGGCGCTTACACGCTGCGCGTGGGTTCGCAGGGCGTCAACCTGTTGCGCGAGCAGCTCCTTGCCATCCTCGGTGTCGGCCGCGACAAGCTCCGCGTCACCACTGAGGATGTCGGCGGCGGCTTCGGCATGAAGGCGCCGGCCTATCCCGAATACGTGGCGCTGCTCGCCGCAGCACAGCGCGTCGGCCGCCCCGTCCATTGGATGTCGACCCGCGCCGAGGCGTTCCTCTCCGATCAGCAGGCGCGCGACACCATCACCGAGGGCGAGCTGGCGCTCGACGGCGAGGGCCGGTTCCTGGCGCTTCGCGTCAAGGTCTTGGCCGCGATGGGCGCCTATGTCACCTCGCATGGCGCGTTCATCGCCACCAGCAATTTCGCGCGCTGCCTCAGCAGCATGTACCGGATCCCGCTGATCGCCGCGGAGGTGAAATGCGTGCTCACCAACACGGTGCCGACCGGCCCCTATCGCGGAGCCGGCCGGCCGGAGGCGAATTACGCGATCGAGCGGCTGATCGACGAGGCGGCACGGCTCTCGGGCATCGACCGCGTCGCGCTGCGCCGGCGCAACCTGATCGCGCCGAACGAGATCCCCTACAAGACGCCGATCGGCGTCACCTATGACAGCGGCGAATTCCCGGCGCTCTTCGAGGAGGCGCTGCGGCTGGCCGATGTCGCGGGTTTCGCGGCGCGGCGCCGGCGCTCGGAGGCTTCGGGAAAGCGCCGCGGGCTCGGCATCGCCTGCTTCCTCGAGCATGCCGGCGGCGCGCCCAGCGAAGGCGCCGGCATCTCCTTCCTCGGCGACGGCAAGGCAACGCTCGACCTCGCGACGGGCCCGACGGGACAGGGCCATGCCACCATCTTCGGCCGCCTCGTCGAAGAGCGGCTCGGGCTCGGGGCAGGGCAGGTGGCGGTGCGCAACGGCGACAGCGCCTTGGCTGTCGAGGGCACCGGCACCGTCGCCTCGCGCAACACGATGACCACCGGCACGGCCACGCTGCGCGCAGTGGAGCTCGTCATCGAGAAAGGCCGCCGCGCCGCCTCGCACCTGCTCGAGGCGGCCGAGGCCGATATCGACTATGCACGCGGCGAATTCCGCATTCCCGGCACCGACCGCGCGGTCTCGCTCCTGGAAGTCGCGGCCAAATCCGCCGCGGGGGGAGAGCCGCTCGACACCAAGACGCGCATCGAGGTGCCACAATCCTTTCCCAATGGCTGCCATGTCTGCGAGGTCGAGATCGATCCCGAGACCGGCGTCACCGCCATAGAGCGCTATGTGGCGGTGGATGATTGCGGCGTGGCGCTCGATCCGGTGATGGTCGAGGGCCAGGTGCATGGCGGCGTGGCGCAGGGCATCGGCCAGGCGCTCTACGAGGATGCGGTCTATGATGCCGGGAGCGGGCAGCTTCTGGCCGGCTCCTTCATGGACTACACCATGCCGCGCGCCGACACGATGCCCACGATCGAGAGCGAGCTGCACCCGGTTCCCTGCCGCACCAACCCGCTCGGGGTCAAAGGCACCGGCGAGGCCGGTACCACCGGCGCGCTTGCCGCGGTGATGAACGCGATTACCGACGCGCTGCCGGGCACAGTCATCGACATGCCGGCGACGCCGGAGAAGATATGGCGCGCCTGCCGCCAATTCGAAGGAGGAGGAACTTGACCATGCTTTATACCTGCCACCCCGCCGCGGCACATGCGATGCGCGTCCAGGCGAAGCGCGCGCGCGGCAAGGCGGCGCCGCGCCGGCACTTCACTGTCGATATCCATTGCCACGTCTTCACCCCCGAAGCCGATCGTCTGGCGCAGCCCGCCTTCCGGCCCGATTACGAGCCGATGCTGCGCCATGCCAACGAGGCGACGCGCGAGGTGAACCGCAAGCAGCAGGAGACGATCCGCGGCAAGCTCACCACGGTCGAGACCAGGCTTGCCGATATGGACCGGCTCGGCATCGACGTGCAGGCGATCTCGCCGGCGCCGCCGCAATACTACTACTGGGCGCCGGCCGAGCTCGGCCGCGACACGGCGCGGCTGGTCAACAACCGCATCGCCGAGATCGCGGCGCAGCATCCCGACCGCTTCGTCGGCATGGGCACGGTGCCGCTGCAGGCGCCGGAGCTCGCGGTCGCCGAGCTCGAGCGCATGGTGAAGGAGCTCGGCATGCGCGGCGTCGAGATCTGCACCAACGTCGCCGGCGCCGAGCTCTCCGAGCCGCGCTTCCGGCCGTTCTTCGCCAAGGCGGAGGAACTCGGCGTACTGATCTTCATGCACCCCAACGGCTTCAGCGACGGCAGGCGGCTCGCCGACCATTATTTCATCAACCTCATCGGCAATCCGCTCGACAGCACGGTGGCGGTAAGCCACTTGATCTTCGGCGGAGTGCTCGACGCTTATCCGCGGCTCAAGATCTGCGTCGCCCATGGCGGCGGGTTCCTGCCGGCCTATTCGGGGCGCAGCGATCACGGCCATGGCGCGCGACCCGACAGCCGCCGCGAGATCAAGAAGAAGCCGACGAGCTACCTCAAGAAGCTCTATTTCGACAGCATCGTCTTCACCCACCACCAGCTCGATTATCTCGTCGGCACCTGGGGCAGCGACCACGTGCTGCTCGGCAGCGACTATCCCTTCGACATGGCCGAACCCGATCCCGTGGGCTTCGTCTCGAGCGCGCCGCTCGGCAACGAGGACAAGGCCGCGATTCTCGGCCTCAATGCGGCGAAGCTGCTCAAGATCAAGGTGCCGAAGAAGGCGGTGGCGAAGAAGGTGAAGAAGAAGCGGTAGGCGGCTCCATCCCGGTCCCCGCTCTCGACTCCAGCCGTGCCGCGTGCAAGGCTGGGAGCAGAAACGAGAGCGGGGAGGTTCGGGTGAAGCTCTATACCTATTGGCGCTCGCAGGCGACCTTCCGGGTGCGCATCGCGATGAATCTCAAGGGCCTCGCCCGCGAGGACGTGGTCATCAATCTCGAGCGCGGCGACCAGCTCAAGCCGGAATACCGCAAGGAAAACCCGCAGGCGGTGGTGCCGACGCTCTATGACGGCAACGCCAAACTGTTCCAGTCGATGGCCATCCTCGAATATCTCGAGGAGAAGTATCCGACGCCGCCGATCCTGCCCAAGGATTTGCTGGCGCGCGCCTGGGTGCGCGGCTTCGCGCAGATCAATGTCGCGGATTCCCATCCGCTGATCGTGCCGCGCATCCGCAACTATATGACCGATGTGTTGAAGCTCGACGAGGCGCAACGTCTGGCCTGGATCCAGCACTGGCTCGGCGCCGGGCTTCAGGCGATGGAGGCGCTCCTCGCCGAGAAGAACCCCAAGGGGAAATTTTGCCATGGCGACAGCCCGACGGTGGCCGATATCTGCCTGATGACGCAGGTGACGCCGGCGCAGCTCTTCAAGATCGACTTGGCGCCCTACAAGCGCGTGGTGGGCATCTATGAGCACTGCATGACCATCCCCGCCTTTGCCGAAGCGCATCCGCGCAAGCAGCCGGATTTCGAGGCTCACTGACCGCCTGCTATGCTGCCGCCATGACCAAGCTCGACATCAGGCCGATCGCCGGCGCGCTCGGCGCCGAGATCCATGGGGTGGCGCTCGACCGCGAACTCGATCCCGAGATCGTCGCGGCGCTGCGCCAGGCGCTGCTCGATCACCTCGTCATCTTCTTCCGCGACCAGGAGCTGCCGCCGCAGCGCTTCCTCGCCTTCGGGCGGCGCTTCGGCGAGCCGATCGAATATCCCTTCGTGCGCGGCATCGAGGGCTATCCCGAGATCATCCAGGTCGCGAAGCTCGAGCATGAGCGGGTGAATTTCGGCGGCATCTGGCACAGCGATACGACCTATCTCCAGACCCCGCCTATGGGCACGATGCTGGTGGCGCGCGAGGTGCCGCCCTTCGGCGGCGACACACTCTTCGCCAACCAATACCTCGCCTATGAGGCGCTCTCCGACGGCATGAAGCGGCTGCTCGAAGGGCTGAAGGGGGTCAACAGTTCGGCCAAGGCGAACACCACGCGCACCCGCGAGGACCGCGTCAAATCCGATCCGAGCCAGCGGCCCAATGACGATTTCGTCGCCGAACATCCGGTGGTGCGCACCCACCCCGAGACCGGGCGCAAGGCGCTCTACGTCAATATCGGCCATACCGTGCGGTTTGCCGGCATGACCGAGGAGGAGAGCACGCCCATCCTCACCTATCTCTTCGAGCACCAGACGCGGCCGGAGTTCACCTGCCGCTTCTCCTGGAAAGCCGGGTCGCTGGCCTTCTGGGACAACCGCGCGGCGCAGCACAATCCGGTCAACGACTATCGCGGCTATCGCCGGATCATGCACCGCATCACGCTGGCGGGCGACACGCCGCGCTGAGAAATCCGGGCTAGCGGCGCACGCCCATCTCGTCGATGTGCTTCAGCAGATCGGCCGGATCGTCGTAGACGCGATAGGCGCTGGCGCGCTCCAGCTCCTCGCGCCCGTAGCCGCCAGAGAGCAATCCCACGCCCAGCGCCCGCGCGCGTCGTGCGGCGAGCATGTCCCAGACGCTGTCGCCGACGACCGAGGCGGCCTCGATATCGACGCCGAGCCGCTCGGCCGCCGCCAGGAAGAGGTCGGGATCGGGCTTGGCGTAACGGACCTGATCGCGCGTCACCACCGGCGTACGGGCGGGATCGACGCCTAAATTCATCAGCACTGGCCGCGCCGTCTCCATCCGCCCGCTGGTCGCGATCGCCCAGGGCACGCCGGCTTCGCTCAGATAGGAGAGCAGCGCGCGCGCCCCCGGCAGCGGCCGGATATCGGCCGAGTGGCGGTTATAGGCTGCCGCGTGCAGCTCGCGCAGCCGCTCGATGCGCTCCGGGTCGATCTCGAGCCCGGTCTCGCGCAGCAGCATGTTGGTGAAGAGCCCGCCGCTCATGCCGATCTTGCGGTGAATGCGCCAGACCGAGAGCTCGATGCCCTCCTGCTCGAGCGCCTCGTGCCAGGCCAGAACATGCTGATAGACGCTGTCGACCAGCGTGCCGTCGAGATCGAACAGGAACGCTGCTCCGCGGATGTCGTGCATCTCTTGTCTCCTCTGCCATACAAACGCCGCGCTCCCCGGCGCCGTCACGTTGCCGGCGACGATTGTCGCGAGCGCCGCCGCCGAAGCAAGGCCGCAGCCCCGCCGAAGACACGAAAACTTCACATTCGGCGCGGTGTCGCCACCTCTGCGCAAGCACCTCCATCTCCCGAGGCATCGGCGGGTGAAAGTCGGGGTTACGAGCACGATCACGACAAGGGAGCCGGGGGAGTAAGGGATGGGAAATTCAATCTCCTGAACCACGATTCGATGAGCCGACTTGACGGTCTTCCGCGCCGTGGTAGCTTTTCCGAGGGAGGAGCGATGTCGGCCATCGTCGCAGGGGAACTGCGCGGTCGTAGCGCAGCTGTGTGGGGGCGGCCATGAAGCGGCCGCGGCTCACGCAGCAGGGCGTCGTCTTCGCCATCTTCGTCGCGCTTTTCGCGCTTTTCTCGATCTTCCTGCGGGGCTTCCTCACCGCCGACAACATGCTGACGCTGCTGCAGAATGTGGCGGTGCTCGGCATTCTCGGCCTCGGCATGGCGGTGGTCGTCATCGGCCGCGGCATCGACATCTCGCTGGTGGCCTCGCTCGCCGTGCCGCCGGGGCTGGTGCTGCAGATGGTGCAGGACGGCCATTCCGTGCCGGCGGCGCTGCTCGCGGCGCTGGCGCTCAGCCTCGCTTTCGGTCTCGTCAATGGCTGGCTCATCGCCTATGCCGAGGTGCCGTCACTCTTCACGACGCTGGCCACCGGCCTTTTCCTCGCCGGGCTCGGGCAGGTTGCCTTCTTCCAGCTCGACGTGGTGCAGTGGAGCGCGCCGCTGAACGGCTTCTCCTTCCTCGGCCAGGGCACGCTGGCGGGCGTACCGATGCCGGTGATCATGTTCGGCGTTGCGAGTGTCGCGGTGGCGCTCTTCCTGCGCTGGACGCGGCTCGGCGGCTTCATCTACGCGGTCGGCGACAATCCCTATGGGGCGCGCGTGACCGGCATCCCGACCCGGCCGGTGATTGTGCTGCAATACGTGCTGGCGGCGCTGATCGGCGCCTTTGCCGGCATGGTGCTGGCGGCCTCGGTCAACAGCATGCCGACGCGCATCTTCAACTCGACCTTGATCTACGACGTCATCTTGGTGGTCGTGCTCGGCGGCATCGGCCTTTCCGGCGGCCGCGGCGGTGTCCTCAACGTGATCATCGGCACGCTGCTGATCGGCACCATGCTGAACGGCATGACGATCCTCGACGTGTCCTATTCCGGGCAGAATCTGATCAAGGGCCTGGTGCTTCTTGTGGCAATTTTGACGGATTCGTTCATCAACCCGCGGAACGAGGAGACGGCGCAGCAGGGCGACATCTGACGCCGTCGGTCATCTCACGGTCGCCGAGAGAGGGAGGAGGTCATGCTCGGTATCAAGGGATTGCGCCGGTCGAGGCCGCTGCTGGCGGCACTGGCGCTGCTGGCGCTCGGCGCGGCACCGGCGCTGGCGCAGAAGGGGCTCGACGAGCCGTTTCAGGCGGCGTTCAAGAAGGCGCTCGCCGGCAAGGTGGTCGCCTTCGTCCCGGTGGCGATGAATTTCGACCTGGCGCAGGGCTGGTATGCCGGCGTGAAGCGCGAGCTCGAGCCCTACGGCATCAAGGTCGAGGTGCGCGATCCCAACTGGAGCACCACTGCCGGCGCGCAGGCGGTCACCGAACTGCTTACCGAAAAGCCGGCAGTGATGATCATCCACAATCCCGACGTGCAGACCTACGCCAAGCTGCTGAAGCGCGCCGAGGATGAAGGCATCTACATCGTGCAGATCAACATGGGCTCGGTCTATCGCAGCACCGGCTTCGTCGGGGCCAACTGGATCGAGATCGGCGAGCGCGACACCCAGGCGGTGGTCAACGCCTGCAAGGGCAAGTCGAACAAGATCGCCATCGTGCAGGGCGCCCTTTCGGCGGCCGCCAGCGCCTATACGCTGAAGGGCGTCGAGAACGTGCTGGCGAAGCATACCGAGATCAAGGTCGTCTCGAGCCAGGCGGCGGATTGGGACGCGGCCAAGGCCAAGGCGATCACCCAGACCGTGCTGAAGCAGAATCCCGATCTCTGCGGCATCGTCGGATTCTGGGACGGCATGGATATCGGCACCGCGGCAGCGGTCAAGGAAGCAGGCCTCACTGGCAAGGTTTTCCTCGCCACCTCGGGCGGCGGCGCGCAGAAGGGCGCCTGCGACCAGGTGAAGTCGGGCGCCTTCGATCTCGATCTCAGCTATGACGTGCCGACCCAGGCGGCCGACATGGCGGGGATGATCAAGTGGCTGCTGTCCTCCGGCGTGAAGCCCGGCTCGGTCAAGGGATCGGTCTATACGACGCTGATCCCGATCACCCTGAAGAATGCCGGCACTGACGGCACCTGCTGGAGCCTCGAGCGGATGACGCAGTAGCGCTGCAGCGGCGGAGCGGGCTCGCTGAGCCTCGCTCCGCCCGCATCGCAGAGGCCGCACCGCCGTCTCCCGGAAGGCGCCGATGAACGAAAAGCTCGTCAGCCTGCGCTATCGCTACTGGCCCGGTCATCTGCTGGGCGAAATCCTGTCCAAGCGCTGGACCGAGACTGCGATCCCGGTGATCGTGCTGATCGCCGTGGCGCTCGCATTGAGCCACGCCATCCCCGGCTTCCTCAAGCTCGCGAGCCTCGCCGACACGGCGCGGCAGGCGGGTGAGATCGGCTTCGTCGTGCTCGGCATGTCGCTGGTCATCATCGTCGGCGGCATCGACCTGTCGGTGGGCTCGATGTTCGCGCTCACCGATTTCTGCGCGCTCTTCTGCCTCGACGTGCTGAACTGGCCGGTGGCGGCGGTGGTGCCGGTGACGCTGATCGTGGGCGGGCTGCTGGGCGCGGTGAACGGCGTGCTCATCGGCTATTTCCGCCTGCGCGCCTTCATCACCACGCTCATCACGCTCATCGTCTATCGCGCCGCCTACGATCTGCTGATCCTCGACTACTCGAACAGCATTGCCGCTGTCTTTCCCGACATTCCGAGCTGGAACTTCATGGGCGGCGGCGACCTCTTGGGCGTGCCGAGCGTGGCGCTCGCCTATGTCGCGGTCGCGCTCTTCGGGCATGTCTTCCTGACGCGGCTCCGGCCGGGCTGGCATATCACGGCGATCGGCGGCTCGCGTCGTTCGGCCTACAATTCCGGCATTCCCGTGCGGCGCACGATCGCGCGATGCTACGTCGCCTCGGGCGTGCTGACGGCAATCGGTGCGCTCTTCTTCGCGGCGCGGCTCGGCACGGTGGGTGGGGATATCGGTGTCGGGCTCGAAATCACGGTGCTGACCGCGGCGATCCTCGGCGGCATCAGCCTCGGCGGCGGCAAGGGGTCGGTGGCCAAGGCGCTGGTTGGCACGCTGATCGTACTGCTGATCACCAACGGCCTCACCACGCTCTCGGCGCCGGGCGGGGTCAACCGCATGGTGCTGGCCGGCATTCTGGTTCTCGCGGCGATGATCGACATTCGCTGGGTCAAGAACCGCTATCGCATTATCAGCAAGGTCTATGTCGCGCCGACCTACCACGCACTCCCGCCGGTGCCGTCGACGGCGGTGGATAGCGGCACCGCCTTCGCGCTCAACGACCGGCTGCGCGAGGTGAGCGAAATCGGCCTCGGCCGCATCGAGGCGCCCGAGGACGTGATCCTCGACCGCGAAGACCATCTCTATGCCGGTTCACGGCATGGCGACATCATCCGCTTCTTCCCGCCCGACTACGAGCGGATGGAGGTCTATGCGCATATCGGCGGTCAGCCGCTTGGCATGGCCTTCGACCGCCACGACAATCTCTATGCCTGCATCGGCGGCATGGGGCTCTATCGCGTCACGCCCGAGCGCAAGGTCGAAAAGGCGACCGACGAGACCAACCGCAGCCTGCGCTCGGTGAACGACGACAGCCGGCTGCGCCTTGCCGACGATCTCGACATCGCCGATGACGGGCGGGTCTTCTTTTCCGAGGCGACCGTACGCTACGAGATGCATGAATGGCCGGTGGACGGGCTCGAAGCGCGCGGCAATGGCCGCATCATCTGCTACGACCCAAACACGCGCACGACGCGCACCGTCTTGCGCGGCCTCAAATTCCCCAACGGTGTCTGCGTCGCGAGCGACGGGCAGTCGATCCTCTTCGCCGAGACCTGGGGCTGCACGGTGAAGCGCTACTGGTTCGCCGGCCCGAAGACAGGCCGGGTCGAGATGGTGCTCGACAATCTTCCCGGCTATCCCGACAACATCAACCTTGCTTCCGACGGCAATTATTGGCTCGCCATGGTGGGCATGCGCTGCCCGGCGCTCGACCTCGCCTGGCGCATGCCGGGCTTCCGGCGGCGGATGGCCAAGCGCCTGCCGATCGATGAATGGCTCTTCCCCAACATCAATACCGGCTGCGTCATCAAGTTCAACGAACAGGGTGAAGTGCTGGAATCGCTCTGGGATCTTGGCGGCGCCAATCACCCGATGATCACCTCGATGCGCGAGCATCGCGGGCATCTCTATCTCGGTGGCATCCAGAACAACCGCATCGGCCGCTATCGCCTGGCTTCCGCCGATCCGAATTTCGTGCAGTACGATGTGCGCTGGGGACGGCGGTCATGATCGCCGAGGTGAAATCGCTGCTCGACCGGGTCCTCGGCCGCGGCGAGGCGTCGAGCACGGTGCCGCCGATGGACGGCCAGCTCAAGCCGAACCAGCTCCTCGAGCGGGCAGCGGTGGTTGCCGAGTTCGCAGCACCGGAGGATCTTGCAACCGACGGCAGCTCGGTTTTCGTCGCCGACGGCAAGCGGCTGCTGCGGCTCGGCGAACACGGCCCGAGCGAGATCGCCCATCTCGACGGGGCGATCACAGCGCTCTGCCGCCTCGCCGATGGCGGCTTCGCCGTGGCGCTCGACGGAACGCGCTTGCGCATCCTTGGTGGCGGGCATGATGGCAAGAGCTGGGAGCGCGCTTCCGGCGCTCCCTTCGTCGCGCTGAACGCGGTGGCGGCAAGCGGCGACGGGCGGAGCCTCCTCGTCACCGACGGCTCGCGCGCGCAGCCCTACGAGCGCTGGTCTCACGACCTGATGGCTCGGGGACATGGCGGGCGCCTGGTGGCGCTCGACCTCGCCGGCGGCGGCGAGCGCGAGATCGCCGGCGGCCTCGCCTATGCCTTCGGCGCTGCGCCGGCGGGAGCGGAAGTCTGGGTGAGCGAAAGCTGGCGGCACCGGCTCGTCGCCTTCGGCGGCGCTCGTCCGGGCCGCACCGTGCTGGAGAATCTGCCGGTCTACCCCTCGCGTTTGAGTCCGGCGGGAGGCGGCGGCTATTGGCTCACCGCCTTCACCGCCCGCACCCAGCTCGTCGAGTTCGTCCTGCGCGAGCCCGCCTATTGCCGGCGCATGATGCGCGAGATCGATCCGCGCTACTGGATCGCGCCGCGGCTAAGCTCGGGACATACCTTCCTCGAGCCGATGCAGGGGGCGCATATCAAGACCATGGGCATCCTGAAGCCCTGGGCGCCGCCGCGCTCCTATGGCCTCGTCATCCGCTTGGGCGAAGATGGGCTGCCGCGCTACTCGCTGCACAGCCGTGTCGACGGCATGCATCATGGCGTGGTTGCCGCGGTCGAGTGCCGCGGCGCGCTCTATGTCCTCGCCAAGGGCGCCGGGAAGATTTTGCGCCTTCCGGTGACGGCGATCGAAGAGGAACTGCTGCCATGACGACGCCCATCCTGGAGCTGCGCCAGGCGACCAAGCGCTATGCCGGAGTGCCGGCGATCGAGAACATCGATTTCGAGCTCCGCCGTGCCGAGATTCACGCGCTGGTCGGCGAGAACGGTGCCGGCAAATCGACGCTCACCAAGGTGATGGCCGGGGTGGTGGCGCTGAGCTCCGGCAAGATGCTGGTTGAGGGACGCGAGGCGGAGCCGCGCACGCCGCTCGAGGCGCGCCAGCTCGGCATCGCCATGGTGTTCCAGGAGAACAGCCTGGTGCCGACGATGACCGTCGCGCAGAACCTCTTCCTCGGACAGGAGAAGTTCTACAATCGCCTGCGCGGCATCTACATCGCCGCCCAGCAGTTCCTGCAATCGCTCAACTTCGACGTCGCGCCCACCACCACCGTGAGCCTGCTCGGCGCCGCCAAGAAGCAGATGGTCGAGATCGCGCGCGCCGTGCTGCACAACGCCAGGGTCATCATCTTCGACGAGCCGACGGCGAGCCTTACCCCGGAAGAAAAGAAGTATTTCTTCGATTTGGTACTCGAGCTCAAACGGCGCGGCGTCTCCATCATCTTCATCTCGCACGCGCTCGAGGAGGCGTTGCAGATCTCGGATCGCATCACCGTGCTGCGCGACGGGCGGCATGTGGTGACCGACGACACCCGCACCTTCGATCGGGCGCGCATCGTCCAGGCGATGGTCGGCCGCGACCTGTCGCAGACGCTCTATGGCCGGCGCAAGCAATCGGCCCGTCCGCCGGGGCAGCGCGTCCTTTCGGTGCAGAATTTGCGCATGGCGGCGCTGGTAAAGAACACCTCGCTCTCGGTCTTCGCCGGCCAGATCACCGGTGTCTTCGGCCTGGTGGGCGCCGGGCGGACCGAGACCTTCAAGGTCGTCTCCGGCGTGATGAAGCGCGACTTCTTCCACGGCGGCGAGGTCTTCCTGCACGGCAAGCGCACGCGCTACCGCGTGCCGGCGCCCGCGGTGCGCGACGGCATCGCCTATGTCACGGAGGACCGCAAGGTCGAGGGCTTCTTCGAGACCATGTCGATCGCGCGCAACATCTATATGGGGCTGGTCGCGAAGCTCGGGCGCAAGCGGGCCATCCTCTCGCAGCACGAATCCCAGGCGGCGGGCGAGACATGGATCAAGGCGCTCAACGTGCGCGCCATCAGCAAGGACGTGAAGGTGGTCGAGCTTTCCGGTGGCAACCAGCAGAAGGTGGTGATCGCCAAATCACTGGTGCAGGAGCCTGACCTCATCATCTTCGACGAGCCGACGCGCGGCGTCGATGTCGGCGCCATCGCCGAGATCCACCAGCTCATCAATCGCCTCGCCGACGAGGGCAAGGCGGTCGTCGTCATCTCCTCCTACCTGCCCGAGATCATGGCGCTTTCGGACCGCATCCTGGTCGCGCGCCAGGGCAAGGTGGTCGAGGAGTTCTCGGCGCTCGAGGCGACCGAGGAGAAGATCATGTATGCAGCGATCCACTGAGCGAGGGACAATGGCGCGGACCCGGCTGCAGACCTCGCCCAGGCGGAGCGCGTCGCGGCCGCGTCATCCGGCTTTCGACGCGGCCGAGCGCCACGACCAGCGCCGCGCGGCGATGGTGCGGACTGCGGTGCATCTCTTCAACCGCTCCGGCTTCCATGCCACCTCGGTCGAGGAGATCGCGCGCGAGCTCGGCCTCTCCAAGGCGCTGCTCTATCACTATTTCGCCGACAAGACCGAGCTGCTCTACGAATGCTACCTCTACGCGCTCGATTGCACGCTGGCGGCGCTGACGCAGGCCGCGAAGCTGGGGCGCACCGGACGCGAGAAGTTCGAGACCTATGTCCGCCTGCAATTCGAGACATTGGCCGGCGAGGACGGGGCGGCCTGGGTGCTGAGCGACCTCTCGGCGCTGGCGCCGCAGCAGCGCCGCCATGTGCGCAAGCAGTCGCGCGTCATGGACCAGATGCTGCAGGAGTTTCTCGCCGAAGGACTCACCGACGGCTCGATCATCGGCGCGGAGCCGAAGATCACCGAGTTCTTCGTCATCGGCGCGCTCAACTGGCTGCCGCGCTGGTACAAGCCCGGCGGCAGCCTTTCGGGCAAGCAGCTCGCCGAGATCTTCCTGCGCCTGGTGGTGCAGGGGCTCAGACCGCGCTGAGCCGCGCGGCGTTGGGGGCTCAGCCGATCAGCCGGAGCATTGGCGGCTCGCTTCGGCTTGCGCGTCGCGCAGCTCCTTGATGGCGGCCTTGATCTCGGGCGGGTCGCGGAAGACGCCGATGCGCCCGCCCGGCGCTCCTCCCTTCTGCATGCTCAGCGCGGTTTCGGCCTTCTCATATTCGGAGAAGGGCAGGCGCTGTGCCACCTGGTCGATGCTGCAGGAGCATTTGAGCATGGCGATACGGTCGTTGCCGACGCTTGCCATGCAGCCCAGCACGTAATCGACGATCTCAGGCGTCGGATAAGGGTTGGCCGCGCGGGCCGGCGCGCTGCCGAGCGCCAGCCCGACAGCGATCACGGCAAGCATGGAAATCCGGCTCGACTGTGCCATGGCTCCTCCCCGTCGGCCGCTTACGCGGCTGCATGCGATGTCGCCAATGAAGCCAATGATAGGCGTTTCCGACGCGCCAGCAAGAATATGTGGCGTCCAGACCATAGGTTGCCACCGATCAGGGATACAACAACCGAGGATTACTAGATTGAAGATTACAAATATTTAGGGTATCATGGCTCTATCGTTTTCCTCGCATCTTGACGCAGCTGCTTGCCGCGACGGTTACGTCGGGGGCCGCTTGGCGGCCCTGCGGCAAGCCAGTTTCGACGAACAGAACATAAGTGTGGGAGGGAGCGAATGAAAAAGCTTGGGCTTGTGACTCTTGCGCTCATCGCCTTGCCGATGAGCAGCGCGCCGGCGAGCGAACAGCTGATGCAGCTCGAGAAGGACTCCAATCAGTGGGTCATGCCGGCCGGCGACTACGCCAATACGCGGTTCAGCAAACTCAACCAGATCACCGCGCAGAACGTGCAGGATCTGCGGCCGGTCTGGAGCTTCTCGACCGGCGTGCTGCGCGGGCACGAAGGCAATCCGCTGGTGATCGGCGACGTGATGTATGTGCACGCGCCCTTCCCGAACACCGTTTTCGCGCTCGACCTCAACAATCAGGGCCGGATTCTCTGGAAGTACGAGCCGCGCCAGGACCCGACGGTCATCCCGGTGATGTGCTGCGACACGGTCAATCGCGGCGTCGCTTATGCCGACGGCAAGATCTTCCTGCATCAGGCTGACAACACGCTGGTCGCACTCGACGCGAAGACCGGCAATGAAGTCTGGAAGGCGATGGTGGACGACGCCAAGAAGGGCGCGACCGGCACCAGCGCTCCGCTCGTCGTCAAGGACAAGGTGCTCGTCGGCGTCAGCGGCGGCGAATTCGGCGTGCAGGGCCATCTCGACGCCTATAACGTCAAGGACGGGAAGCTGGCGTGGCGTGCTTACTCCGAGGGGCCCGACAACCAGATCCTGTTCGACGCCAACACGACGTCGATGGGCAAGCCCGTCGGCAAGGACTCGTCGCTCAAGACCTGGCAGGGCGACCAGTGGAAGATTGGCGGCGGCGATACCTGGGGCTGGATTTCATACGACCCGGAACTCAACCTCATCTATTACGGCTCCGGCAATCCCAGCACCTGGAATCCGACCCAGCGGCCCGGCGACAACAAGTGGTCGATGACCATCTTCGCGCGCAACCCGGATACCGGGGTGGCCAAGTGGGTCTTCCAGATGACGCCGCATGACGAATGGGATTATGACGGCGTCAACGAGATGATCCTCGCCGACATCCCGGTCAAAGGGAAGATGACCAAGGCGCTGGTGCATTTCGACCGCAACGGCTTCGGCTACACGCTCAACCGCGCTACGGGCGAGCTGCTGGTGGCCGAGAAGTACGATCCCAAGGTCAACTGGGCGACCAATGTTGACATGGCGACTGGCCGGCCGCAGGTGGTGAAGGAGTACAGCACCCAGGCGGGCGGCGAAGACCACAACACCAAGGACATCTGCCCGGCCGCGCTCGGCTCGAAGGACGAGCAGCCGGCGGCGTTCTCACCGGTGACCGGCCTCTTCTACGTGCCGACCAACCATGTCTGCATGGATTACGAGCCGTTCCACGTGTCCTACACCGCGGGCCAGCCCTATGTCGGCGCGACTCTGACCATGTACCCGCCCAAGGGCGACAATAATCTCGGCAACTTCATCGCTTGGGACGCCGGCACCGGCAAGATCGTCTGGTCGGATCCGGAGCCCTTCTCGGCCTGGTCGGGCGCGCTCGCCACCGCTGGCGGCGTGGTCTTCTACGGCACGTTGGAAGGCTATCTGAAGGCGGTCGATGAGAAGACGGGCAAGGAGCTTTACCGCTACAAGACCCCGTCCGGCATCATCGGCAACGTCATGACCTATATGCACGGCGGCAAGCAGTACATCGCCGTGCTCTCCGGCGTCGGCGGTTGGGCCGGCATCGGCATGGCGGCCGGTCTGACGAAGGATACCGACGGGCTCGGGGCGGTGGGCGCCTACAGATCGCTCGCCAACTACACTCAGCTCGGCGGTGTGCTGACGATCTTCGCTCTGCCCTGAACGCTCGCGAGATCCATCGCCTTGAGCGATGGAGAGATTCGAAGGTGCGGCGGCCGGCATTCCGCGATCGAACGGAATGCCGGCTTCCCTTCTCCACCCTCGCCCACAGACTCGAAGATGGTCGTTCCGGGAGGATGCGGATGACGTGGCGGCACTGCGTTGCGGCGCTGGCCTCGATAAGCGTGATGGCCTGGATCGGCTGGACGGCCGCCAATGCGGCGGAAAAGCCGGCCGATGCGCCTTACACGATCAAGGACGGGAAGGTCGACAAGCAAACTTACAATGGTTGGCGGCGCTACACCGAATCCTGCCTGCGCTGCCACGGGCCGGACGGCGCCGGCAGCTCCTATGCGCCCGACCTTACCCGCTCGCTCAAGAGCATGAGCCAAGAACAGTTCAACGACGTCGTGGTCAACGGCCGGACCAACGTCAACACCGCGGCCGAGAACGTCATGCCCTCCTTTGGGCTGGTTCCGGACGTCATGTTGTACATCGACGACATCTACGCCTATCTGAAAGCGCGGTCGGACGGCATGCTCGGTCGCGGCCGGCCCCAGCGCCTCGATGAGTAGCGATGAGAGCGGCGGCCGAAGCGGGCCGCCGGGGAGGTGTCGATTGCGCAGTCATATTGTGCTTCGCCTGGCGGCCGCGGCGGCGTTCCTGCTCGCCGGCGGAGAAAGCGTCAGCAGCGCGGCGCCGGCGGCCGGTACCGCACCCGCTCGCGCCGTCCTCCGCGTCTGCGCCGACCCCAACGACCTGCCATTTTCCAACAAGGCGGGCGACGGCTTCGAGAACAAGCTCGCCGAGCTCATCGGCCATGATCTGTCGCTGCCGGTGCAGTATTTCTGGTTTCCGCAGGTGATCGGCTTCGTGCGCCGGGGCCTCAACGGCGGAAATTGCGACCTCGTCATCGGCACCGTGGTCGGCGACGACCTCATGGAGACGAGCAGGCCCTATTACCGAACGGGCTATGTGCTTGTCTTCCGGCGCGACAAGCCGGTCCCGGCCAGTCTCGATGATCCCGCGTTACAGGCGCTGCATATCGGCGTGATCAGCGGCACGCCGCCCTCCAATCTCCTGCTGCGTCACGGGCTGATGGCGAATGCGCATCCCTATCCGCTGGCGGTGGACACGCGCTACGAGGCGCCGGCACACCGGCTGCTGCTCGATGTTGCCAATGGAGTTACGGATGCCGGCATGGTCTGGGGACCGTTCGCCGGCTATTACATCAAGCATGACCATCTGCCGCTCGCGATGGTGCGCCTGCGCGAGGAGCCGGGGATGCCGCCGCTCACCTTTCAGATCGCGATGGGGGTGCGCCATGGCGACACCGAGTGGCGTCGACGCATCGACGATCTGCTCCAGCGCGACCGGCAGGAGATCGACGGGATTCTGCGCGCCTATGGCGTGCCACTCCTCGACGCCAAAGGCGAGGGCGTGAATCAGTAATCGGTGCTGACCGGCTCAGTGCGCAACCCGGTCGGTCTTCACCGCCTTGTCGAGCCCCTTCGCCGCCTCGAGATGCTTCGCGCCGGCGAGGATCGTGCCGTCGAGATCGGCTTCGGTGAAATCGGCACCGGCGAGTTCCGCGCCGGTGAGGTCAGCGCGAGCGAGGTCGGCGCCGAAGAGATTGGCGCCGGTGAGATTGGCATTGCGAAGCTTGGCGAAGGCGAGTACCGCGCGGTTGAGGTCGGCGCCGGAGAAATTGGCGCCGCTGAGATCGGCGCCGGTGAAGTCGTTGCGCATCTGGCCCATCGGCTGATTCTTCAGATCGACCCCGAGCCGAGCGCCGACGAAGCGCGCGCCCTTCAGGTCGAATCCGGCAAAGCGCGCGATCACGCGCGCCCCGGAGAAATTGGCGCGTTCGAAGCGCGGCGCCTCGCCGGGCCTAGGCGGCGCCATGCCGGGAGCGACCACCGGACCGAAAAGGCTCGCATAGCGGAGATCGGCGCCGGTAAAGTCGGCGCGCATGATCCAGGCCAGGTCGAGCCGCGCATGGCTGAGATTGGCGCCCGCCAGATTGGCCGCGACGAGCTTGGCGGCGAAGAGATCGGCATGGGCGAGATTGGCGCGCTTAAAGTCGAGCCCGCTCAGATCGAGTTCGCGCAGATTCCTGCCGGACAAGTCCGCCGGGTGCTCCGGCATCGCCCGGGCAAGCATCGCGCGCACCTGGTCGGCCGAGAGGTCCGCGGCCGCGGCTGCGCCCGCCACGCTCAGGCTTGCCGCTGCGGCCAGGAGTGCCCGAAAGGCGCCCCCCTGTCGCGAACCGGCCGCCGCCCGGCCTTTAACCATCCGGTTACCAAATCGGCGCAACAGTTGCTCCGTTACTGTGCAGTCGGAACAGGTTCGCACTAAAAGTGCTTGTGGTGTAGAACCCGGACGCGCCCTGGTATGCCATTGCCGCGGTCCGGGGGATGTCGCAACTGCTGGTGAGGCTGTTTTTGCTATGGTCACTCTTGTTCTGATCGTCTGTCTTTCCGGCAGTCCGAGTACGTGCCACGAGGAAACCCCGCCCATCGATGCAATCAACCCGATGGCCTGCATGGTGCAAGGCCAGCAGATCGCAGCGCAATGGCTGGAAGATCATCCCAAATGGCGCCTCGACGGCTGGCGCTGCAAATTCGGCCCGCGTCAACAGCCGACCTGAGCCGCGGCCCGGCCGCGGCCGCGGCCGGGCGACCTTAGGCGAATCGCGCCGCGCGCTCAGGCGCGCAATGTGCCTTTCGACTTCGCCACATGCGTTGCGATGGCATCCATCAGCGGCGGAGACAGGCAGTCATAGGGCTCGAGCCCGAGTTCCTTCAGCCTGCCGCGAATGGCGGCCATCTGCGACGGCGGCGTCCCGGACTCGATGACCGAGGAGACGAAGGCGGCGAATTCGGGTGCCGACCAGCCGTCTTCCTTGGACAGCTCGGTATGGACGAAGTCCAGCCCGTAGAAGGGATGCGCCTTGTTCTCAATCCTGCCGAACATGTGAGCGCCGCAGTCCTTGCAGGCGTGGCGCTGAATGACGGCGCTGTCGTCGACGATCTTGAGCTTGTTGCCGTTGGCGATGACTTCCACCCTCTCGCGCGGCGCCACGGCGACCATGGAAAAGACCGCACCGGCCGGCTTCCAGCACTTGGTGCAGCCGCAGACGTGGTTGTGCGCGGTCTGCGACGACACTTTGACCGTCACCGGCGCGCTGGCGCATTTGCAGGTCAGCGTGCCACCCTCGAAGCCGGCCGATCCCTTCTTCACACCACGATCGATCGCCGGATGGATCGAGATAGCCATGTGTGCGCCCCTTTCTTCAGGAGGAAGATCAGTACACGATTACGGAACGGATGCTTTCGCCGCGATGCATGAGATCGAACGCGTCGTTGACGCGGTCGAGCGGCAGAACATGCGTGATCATCGGGTCGATCTCGATCTTGCCGCCCATGTACCAGTCGACAATCTTCGGCACATCGGTGCGACCGCGGGCGCCGCCGAAAGCGGTGCCGCGCCAGACGCGGCCGGTGACGAGCTGGAAGGGGCGGGTGGCGATCTCCTTGCCGGCTTCGGCCACGCCGATGATGACGCTCTCGCCCCAGCCGCGATGGCAGGCCTCGAGCGCCTGGCGCATCACGGTTGTATTGCCGGTGCAGTCGAAGGTGAAATCGGCGCCGCCATCGGTCAGCGTGACGAGATGCTGGACGATGTCGCCCGGCACGCGGCTCGGATTGACGAAATGCGTCATGCCGAAGCGCCGGCCCCACTCCTCCTTGCGGTCGTTGATGTCGACGCCGATGATCTTGTCGGCGCCCGCGAGGCGCAGCCCCTGGATGACATTGAGCCCGATGCCGCCGAGGCCGAAGACGATCGCATTGGCGCCGGGCTTGACCTTGGCGGTGTTGATCACCGCGCCCACCCCGGTGGTGACGCCGCAGCCGATATAGCAGGCCTTGTCGAAAGGCGCGTCGCTGCGGATCTTCGCCACCGCGATCTCGGGCAGCACAGTGAAATTGGAGAAGGTCGAGCAGCCCATGTAATGATGCACCATGCGGCCGCGATAGCTGAAGCGCGAAGTGCCGTCGGGCATCACGCCCTTGCCCTGGGTGGCGCGGATCGCGGTGCAGAGATTGGTCTTGCCGGAAAGGCAGGATTTGCATTGCCGGCATTCGGGCGTGTAGAGCGGAATAACGTGATCGCCGGCCTTGACCGTGGTCACGCCGGCGCCGGTCTCCACCACCACCCCGGCGCCCTCATGGCCGAGGATCGAGGGGAAGAGCCCCTCTGAGTCGAGGCCGGAGAGCGTGTAATCGTCGGTGTGGCAGACGCCGGTCGCCTTGATTTCGATCAGGACCTCGCCGGGCTTCGGGCCATCCAGATCGACCTCGACGATCTCGAGCGGCTTCTTCGCCTCGAAAGCGATCGCAGCACGAGTCTTCATCGGTGCTCGCTCCTCCCTCTCTGCACCCGTCGCACGGTTCACCCGCGCGCCAGCAACCGACGCCGCGCGGCATTGTCGACCGCGCTCGATCGCGCCGCGTCGCTTCGTCTATCACGACGTGCGGCGCCTCGGCTGCCGCGTGACGCAGCTTCCGCCTCAATGAACGGTGCGAACAGGTCGGATCAGCGGGCTTGGCTCGTGTCGAAAACCCGCCCAAGAGGGCACGACGAGCACCCGCCTCTCCCCAACGAGCTTGGCGCTCAGACCCCGAACAATGTCTACGAAACCGCCCGCCGTCCCAAGGGTTTTCGGCGAACAATCATGCAGTGTCTACACTATACGCTTCCGAAGACGACCGCAAGAACGCGTCCGCGCGAGGGCGGACGCGCTCTTGCGAGTCAGTCAGGCCTGGGCGCGCTGGGCCGGCGCGCCGCCATGCCGGTGCGGCGAAGGCCGGCCACGCCGGCGGCGGCGCGATTGCGGCGGAGCCGTGCGATTCCGCTGCGGTGCCGCCGCTGCCGATGGCGCACGGTCGGCGAAGGGATGGTCGGCGACGACCGAGAGCGGCCGGCGCGTCAGCCGCTCGATATCGCGCAGCAGCGGCCGCTCCTCGGCGCTGCAAAAGGAGAGCGCGACGCCGGAGCTGCCGGCACGCGCGGTGCGGCCGATGCGGTGGACGTAGCTCTCCGGCACGTTCGGCAGGTCGAAATTGATGACATGGGTAATGCCATCGATGTCGATGCCGCGGGCGGCGATATCGGTGGCGACCAGCACGCGCACCCGGCCGTCGCGGAAGCTCTCGAGCGCCCGCTGCCGCGCATTCTGCGACTTGTTGCCGTGGATCGCCGCGGCTTCGACGCGGCCGCGGGCGAGATCGTTGGCAATGCGGTCGGCGCCGTGCTTGGTGCGCGCGAAGACCAGCACGCGCGCGATCTCGGGGTCACGCAGCACTTCGGCGAGGAGCGCGCGCTTGCTGCCGCCCTCGACGAAGAGCACGCGCTGATCGATGCGCTCGACCGTCGAGGAGACGGGCGTCACCTCGACCTTGACCGGCGAGCGCAGCACGCTCGACGCCAGAGCGGCGATATCGCCCGGCATGGTGGCCGAGAAAAACAGGGTCTGCCGCTCCTTGGGCAGCGCGGCGACGATGCGCCGGACATCGCGGATGAAACCCATATCGAGCATACGGTCGGCCTCGTCGAGCACGAGGAAGCCCAGACCGTCGAAGCGGACATGGCGCTGGTTCATCAGGTCGAGAAGCCGGCCGGGCGTTGCGACCAGGATGTCGACGCCGCGCGCCATTGCCGCGACCTGCGGCTGCTGGCCGACGCCGCCGAAGATCACCGCCTGGCGCAGGTGCAGAAAGCGGCCGTAGCTGCGGAAGCTCTCGTCGATCTGGAGCGCGAGTTCGCGGGTCGGCGTCAGCACGAGGGCGCGGGGCGATTTCGGCTGGGCTGCTCCGCGCGTGGCGGCGAGCCGCTGCAAGATCGGCAGCGCGAAGGCGGCGGTCTTGCCGGTGCCGGTCTGCGCCACGCCGAGCACGTCGCGCCCTGCCAGCAGTTGCGGGATCGCCTGAAGCTGGATCGGGGTCGGAGTCACGTAGTTCTCGGCGTTCAGCGCGCGCTGGAGCGGCTCGATAAGGCCGAGCTGGGAAAAGGTAGAAGTCACTGGATCGAATTCTTTCATAGGGGCCGCCGTCGCCGATCGGGCGCGGTACCGGCTCGTTGTGTCGGGTTCAAAAGCCGCGGACATGCGCCTTGGAGGCGCGGCGTCGAGGACGCCGTCGCCAAGCGGTCGCCACTTCACCCTGGAAGGGGCCTCATCCGCGCGACCGGGAGGCTTGGTTGACGTTCGATTGTTCTCGGGAGGGGCGCCTTAGGCTTCAAACCGGCGGCGCGTCGCGCAGTCGCGAGACATCTGCTGGGCGGTAAATGCCCCCGCGGCGCGCCAATGTCAAGGAGACAATGGTTGACGGAAGATTACCGGCGGCGCTTGCCGGCGCGAGAGCGGCCGGGGCTCAACTCCGATAGGACGCATCCTCGCGGTCGAGCTGGCGCAGCATGGCCTCCCATTCCATCTCGCCATAGACGCGCCGTGTGCCTGGAGCGAAGAGATGTGCGGTCTTGGCCGCGACATCCTCGGCTGGGAGCTCGAGGTCGGTATTGGCCGCCATGCAATCGACCTGCGCCTTGCAGGCCATTTCGAGCCAGTAGAGGATGTTGAACGCCTCGGCGACGCTGCGGCCGCAGGCGAGAATGCCGTGGTTCGTAAGGAACATCGCGTCGTTCTGGCCGAGGTCGCGCACGAGGCGCGCGCGCTCGGCGAGATCGATCGCCGGCCCCTCATAGGGGTGATAGCTGACCTTGCCATGGAAGCGCATCGCCGTCTGGGTCAGCGGCAGCAGCCCGCACTTCATCGCCGAGACCGCCATGCCCGCGCGGCTATGCGTGTGGATGACGCAGCCGACGTCATGCCGCGCGCCATGCACGGCGCTGTGGATGACATAGCCCGCATGGTTGATGCCGTAATGCGTGTCGGGCTTGAGCACGACATTGCCGTCGAGATCGATCTTATAGAGGCTCGACGCGGTGATCTCGGTGTAGAGGAAGCCGTAGGGATTGATCAGGATATGGCCGTCCTCACCCGGCACACGCGCGGTGATATGGTTGTAGATGAGGTCGGTCATGCCATAGCGCGCCACCAGCCGGTAGCAGGCGGCGAGATCGACGCGGGTCTGCCATTCCGCGTCGCTGACGCGGTCGCGGATCGGCTTCATCTCCACCACGGAAACCCGGCTCATAGCGTCCTCCTCAGCAATCTCCGTCGCTGGCGGGTATCATGCCGAAAACCGCCGGCGGCGTCGAGTTTCGGCGGATCATGCCAGCGCTGCGCGGCAGGAAGAGCGCCCGGGCTATCGTCCCGGCGGGTGACGTGGCATCATCGCCGGCAACAACGAAAGTGTTGGTGAGGAAGTCATGGCCGAGCTCCGCAGCGCGCATCTCTTCTCGATCACGCTCACCGTGGGCGAGGTGCAGCCGCTCGGCAAAACGCCTTTCGGCGACCGCCGCGTCGCCGTGGTCGAAGGCGGCCATTTCGAGGGAGCGCGGCTCAAGGGCACGGTGCTGAAGGGCGGCACGGACTGGCTGCTACTGCGCAATGACGGCGCGCTGCAGCTCGATGTCCGGCTCACGCTCAAGACTGATGACGGAGCGATCATCGGCATGACCTACTGCGGCTATCGCCATGGGCCGGCGGCGGTGATCGACCGGCTCAATCGCGGCGAACGGGTGGACCCGGCGCAGTACTATTTCCGCGCTGCCCCTTTCTTCGAGACCTCGTCGGAGAAATATGGCTGGCTCAACCGCATTATCGCCGTTGCCACCGGCGACCGTCGGCCCGAAGGCCCGGTCTACGACGTGTTCGAGGTGCTGTAGGAGGGTATTGCGGCGTCCTTATCGGCACCCGCCGCGGCCGGGCACGGCGACCTCCGGCATGCGCGCCATGATCGTGCCGACACGCTCCTCGAGAAAGCGCGTCGGATGCTCCGGCCGCCACTCGCGCGGCGCCGGCAGAATGGCGGTGAGCATGGCCGCATCGCGCGACGTGAGCTGCCAGGCGTTGCGGCCGAAATGGGCGCGCGACGCCGCCTCGGCGCCGTAGACGCCGTCGCCCCATTCGACGACGTTGAGATAGAGCTCCAGGATGCGCTGTTTGCTGAGCAGCGCCTCGAGCAGCACGGTGATATAGGCCTCGGCTGCCTTGCGCGGATAGCCGCCGCCGGGCCAGAGGAAGAGGTTGCGCGCGAGCTGTTGGCTGATCGTGCTCGCGCCACGCAGCCGATCCCCTTCGCGATAGGCGGTCACCGCCTTGTCGATCTCGATCCAGTCGAAGCCGTGATGCCAGCAGAAGCGTGTATCCTCCGAGGCCACCACGGCGCGCGGCAGGAAAGGCGAGATCCGCGCATAGGGGAGCCATTGGCGATGCATCGGCTCGCCCTCGGCGGCGCGGATCAGCATCAGCGGCGTAATGGGCGGCGGCACGAAGCGATAAAGCAGGATCACCGGCACCGGCAGCAGCATCAGGATGACAAACCCGAGCAGCAGCCGCCGGCCGAGCCGGGCGCGGCGCCTTGCCGGATAGGGAATGGCATCGTCCCGGGCGATGGCGGGTCTCCTTCGCGGCCGAGGCTAGCACCGATCGCCGCGGCAGCGGCACCCCCCGAGTTGACGGAGCCTCGCGCCCCCAGGAATAAAGCAGGCACTCGCTCGAAGGGAGGAAAGCGGTGGCGGACAAGAAGCGGCTTGGCTTTATCGGCATCGGCCTCATGGGCGAGGCGATGGTGCTGCGCCTCATCGACAAGGGCTGGGCGGTCACCGCCTGGAACCTCACCACCGACCGCTATGCAAGGATAGCCCCGGCGGGTGCGCGCATCGCCGCCTCGCCGGCCGAGGTGGCGGCGGCGAGCGATATCGTGCTGACGTGCGTGCTCGACGCGCCGGTGGTGGAGAATTGCTGCTTCGGCGCCGAGGGGAAGGGGCTCGCCACCATGCCCGGCGAGGGCAAGATCCTGGTCGATCACTCGACCATCAACCCCGACGCCACTCGCGACATCGCGGCGCGGCTCAGGCAGAAGAACGACATGCGTTGGATCGATGCGCCGGTCTCGGGCGGCCCAGGTGCGGCGCGCGACGGAAGCATGACGGTAATGGCCGGCGGGGAGGCCGCCGATGTGGCGGCGATCGGGCCGCTGATGCAGGACATGGCCGGGCATTTCACCCATGTGGGTGGGCTCGGCGCCGGACAGACGGCGAAGATCCTGAACCAGGCGATCGTCGGCACCGGCTATGTGCTGATGGCCGAGGCGCTGGCGCTCGCCGAAGCGGCGGGACTCGATGCCGCGAAGCTGCCGGAATGCCTTGCCGGCGGTCACGCCGACAGCAATGTGCTCCGCAAAATCTATCCGCAGATGTGCGCCCGTGCCTTCGAGCCGCCCACTAGCTATGCACGGCAATTGGCAAAGGACCTCAAGAACGTCCGCCACTTCATCCACGAGTGGGGCTGCACCCTGCCGCTGGTCGAGGCGGCGGTGACGCAATACACCGGCTATGTCGCGGCCGGCAACGAGATGAAGGACAGCGCCTCGGTCTCGCTGCTCTACGACAAGCGCCGGCGATGAGCGCCGCTCTCGAGCTCATCGACGCGCATCAGCATTTCTGGGATCCCTTCGCCAACGACTATCCCTGGCTCAGGCCCGAGGCGCGCCTTCCGTTCCGCTACGGCGATTATGCGGCGCTGAAGCGCCGCTACCTGCCGGCGGACTACCGCGCCGATGCGGCGGCGCACCGCGTCGTCGCAACGGTGCATGTCGAGGCCGAATGGAGCCAGGCCGATCCCGCCGGCGAGACGCGCTGGCTTGCGGCACTGCGGGCGAGGGCCGGCCTTCCCAGCGTTGCCGTGGCGCAGGCGCATCTCGACCGCGAGGACGTTGCCGAGGTGCTGGCGGCACAGGCGCGCTTCGATTTCGTGCGCGGTATCCGCCACAAACCCGCCGCCGCACCGGGCCCGCGCGAGGTGCGGCGCGGTGCGCCCGGGTCGATGGAGGATGAGCGCTGGCGGCGGGGCTATGCGCTGCTGGCACGGCACGGCTTCTCCTTCGACCTGCAGGTGCCGTGGTGGCACCTGGCTGAAGCAGCCCAGCTCGCCCGCGACTTCCCGGCAACGCAGATCATCATCAACCACATCGGGCTGCCTGCCGACCGCAGCGAGGCCGGTATCGCCGCCTGGCGCACCGCGCTCGCGCTCGTCGCGGCGGAGCCCAACGTTGCGCTCAAGATCTCGGGTCTGGGCCTCCCCGGCCGAGCCTGGCGCATCGAGGAGAATGCGCCTGTCGTGCGCGAGGCGATCGCCATTCTCGGCATCGAGCGTGCGATGTTTGCCAGCAACTACCCGGTGGACAGCCTGGTCGCTTCCTTCGACACGATCTTTTCGGGATTCAAGGCGATCACCGCTGACCGGCCACCCGAGGAGCGGCGGAAGCTCTTCCGCGACAACGCACAAAGGGTCTACCGCATCGTTCTCTGACCATTCCGGCAGAAACTGCGATACTGTTCCGGGCTGGATTTTCGGAGGAACGCACCATGGACGACCGACGCTCGGCCGAACAGATTCGCGATCGCGCGCTCAAGGCTGTGGCGGAGCTTTCGCGGCTCCTGGACGATTGCCGCGAGTGGTGCCCGGGTCCCGATTTCGAGCGCATCGGGATAGGAGTTGGGCTGGCCATAGGCCAAGTCCAGATGCACATCCTCGATCCGATCTATGGACGCTACCCCGAGCTGGACGAGCACCGCTGAGCGGCAGCTCACGGGGGGTGCTTCGCATCCACCGAAAGTTTGCGGTCTCTACCGGTTTGGCCGATGATGACTGAATAACCGGGCTCACGGGGAGGCAACGCGATGCGCAATGCCCTCGATCTCGCTTGGCCGGAGGGCGGTCTCACCCGGGTACCCTATCCCGTCTATAGCCGCGCCGATGTCTATGCCGAGGAGCGCGCGCGCATCTTCATGGGGCCGGTGTGGAATTTCCTCTGCCTCGAGGCCGAACTGCCGCAGCCCGGCGACTACCGCGCGAGTTTCGTTGGCGACGTACCGGTGGTGGTGGCGCGTGATCTCGACGGCAGCCTCAGCGCTTTCGAGAATCGCTGCGCCCATCGCGGCGCACTGCTCTGCCTGAAGCGCGCCGGCCATGGCCGCGAGATCAGCTGCGTCTATCACAACTGGACCTACGATCTGCACGGCAATCTGACCGGCGTAACCTTCGAGCGCGGCATCGCCCGCAAGGGCGGCATGCCGCCCGAGTTCAAGCGCGAGCAGCACAATCTCCGCCGGCTCCGGGTCGAAAGCTTCGCCGGCATCGTCTTCGGCAGCTTCTCGGCTGAGCCGCCGCCGGTCGACCGCTATCTCGGCCCGGAGATCGCCCAGCGCATCCGCCGCGTCATGCGGAAGGAAATGAAGGTGCTCGGCTACAACAGCCAGATCCTGCCGAACAACTGGAAGATCTATGTCGAGAACAACAAGGACTCATATCACGCGAGCCTGTTGCACGCCTTCTTCACCACGTTCCGCATGAATCGCTTGTCGCAGCAGGGCGGCATCATCGTCGACGAGAGCGGCGGCCATCACGTCAGCTATTCGATGCGCGCCACCGACCGGCCGAGCGCCGAATATGACGGCACCGCGCTCCGCGCCAAGCGCGAGGATTACCGGCTCGCCGATCCCTCCATGCTCGAAGGGGTCGACGAGTTCGGCGACGGCATCACGCTGCAGATCCTTACGGTCTTCCCGGCCTTCATCGTCCAGCAGATCCAGAACAGTCTCGCCGTGCGCCAGATCGTGCCGCGCGGCGTCGGCGAGACGGAGCTGCTCTGGACCTATCTCGGCTATGAGGACGACGATGCGGCGATGCTAATGCGGCGCCAGAAGCAATCGAACCTCGTAGGGCCGGGCGGCTACATCTCGATGGAGGATGGCGCGGTCGGCGGCTTCATTCAGCGCGCGCTTGCGGGCGCCGAGGAGCAGTCCTCGATCGTGCAGATGGGCGGCAACGATGTCTGCTCGCAGGATACGCGCGCGACCGAGACGGCGGTGCGCGGCTTCTGGCAAGTCTATCGCCGGCTCATGGGCGTCTGATGGGCAGCGAGATCGAGATCCAGTTCGCGGTGGAGCGTCTGCTCGCACGCTATGTCGCGAGCCTCGACGAGGACCGGCTCGAGGAGTGGCCAGGCTACTTCACCGAGGAATGCCGCTATCAGATCATCTCGGCCGAGAATTACGAGCAGCATCTGCCGATCGGCGTCTTCTTCGCGGATTCGCGCGGCATGCTGAGCGACCGCGTGTCCGCACTGCGCCAAGCCAATGTCTACGAGGCGCAGCGCTATCGCCACATCGTCTCCTCGACCCTGATCCTCGGCGAGGAAGACGGGGTCGTCCGGGCGCAGTCGAACTACCTCGTGCTGCGCATCACGCATGACGGCGCGACCGCGATCTTCAGCAGCGGCCGCTATCTCGACCGCGTGAGCTTCCGCGGCAAGGGGCCGCTTTTCGTCGAGAAGCTCGTCGTCTTCGACAGCCGCCGCGTCGATACATTGCTGGCGATCCCGCTCTGAGAGGTCATCACGCGTATTGGACGGCCGCCATCGACGGCCGGCTCGCCAACCAGGAAATCTCGGATTTACCCCAGGTCGGCGCCGACGGACGTCCTGAATAGCGCCTAATAACGGCAAATGACGTTGACCAGCGCCTGGCGCTTCTCGCTGGTGACGATCTCTGCCGCGCGCCGCAGAGCCGGCAGCAGCTTCTCAGGCCTATCGACCCGGGCGCCATAGCCGCCGCTTGCCTCGACCAGCTTCTCATAGGCTGGGCTCGGGCCGAGATCGGCGAGGAGACGTCCGCCGTCCCGTGCCGCGACGCCGTTCTTGTAGAGATCGAGCGTGGCATTACGCACGGCGCCGTAGAGCCCGTTATTGAAGATGACGACCAGGATCGGCAGATCGTCCACCGCCGCCACCCAATGGCAGGCGGTAGGATTGGCGAAGACATAGGCGCCGTCGCCGAGCGTGGCCACCACCAGCCGGTCGGGCGCTGCAAGCTTGGCGCCGAGCGCTGCGCCGAAGCCCCAGCCGAGCCCGCCCGCGGGGCTCAGGCCGAAATAGCTGCCGGGCAGGCTGCGCGGGCAATGCTCGAGCCGCAGCGGATACTCGTTGACGATGAGCGCTTCGGGCCCGACCGCCTCGCCGATGGCGCGGCTCAGATAGGCCGGCGTGATGTGCCGGGCCGCCGCGTCGCGATCGGTCTCGGCGCGGCGGCGCTCGGCGAGCCCGGCGGCGCGCTCGGCGAGCTCACGCCGGCGCAGCACGATGGCGGGCGCCTCGGGCGAAAGCCGCGCGGCGAGGGCGCGCTCCAGTGCGGCGAGCGCCGCCGGCGCCACAGCCGTGAGCGAGAGATCGGCGGGAAATCCTCGCATCGGATAGCGCAGAAAGGCCGGATCCTCGCCGATATGAACAATACGCGCGCCGACGGGCGGTCCCTCGATCGAGGGAATCCACGGCACGTCGCATTCGACGATGAGCACGAGATCGGCCTCGTCGAGAAGCGGCCGCGGCTGAAAGCCCTGATGCAGCGGGTGCGCGGTAGGGAGCGCCAGGTAGCGCTGATTGAAGGCGACCACCGGAAGCGCGAAGCGTTCGGCCAGCGCGGCGAGTGCCGCGACGCCCTCAGCGGTGCGGCCGATCCCCGCGGTGATGATCAGCGGCTTCTTCGCCGCGGCGAGCCACTCGGCTGCCGTGTCGATCGCCTGCGGATCGGGAAAGGGCAGGCGCGGTGCCTCTCGGCGCGGCGCTTCTGCCGCCGCGCCGGCGGCGGCGCTCGCCAGGATCTCACGCGGCAGCGTCAGATAGACGGGCCCGCGCGGCGAGGTCATCGCCGCCTCGAAGGCGCGCGCTAGCACCGCGTCCACCTGATCGGCAAGCCGCAGCTCGTAATCCCATTTGACCAGCTCGCGCACCATGCCCGCCTGGTCGAACATCTCCTGCGCCCATTGGATGTAGCGGGTGCGGGCGCCCGGATGGCCACTTTCGGAGAGCGGCGAGCGGCCGGCCAGCAACACCATAGGCACGTTGTCGCGCGCGGCGTTGATCAGCGGGTTGATGGCGTTGGCGGTGCCGACATTGGTGTGGACCATCACCGCCTGGGGCCTCCCCGACACCATGTAGACGCCATGCGCCATGGCGACGGCGGCGGTCTCGTGCGGCACCAGCATCGGCCTCGGCACCGCGGCGCCGTTTTCCGCCGCGCGCGCGAAGCCCTCGATGATCGATGGGAAATCGGTGCCGGGATTGGCGAAGAACCAATCGACGCCATGCGCCTTCAGACCCTTGAGCAGGGCATCGGCCGCGCTCGGCGCATTCGGACGATCAGCGGCGGGCTCGCGATCCATGGGCGCTCTCCTCCGGGATGGCGTCGCGCGACTGTCCTGCGCGGCTTGTGGCCGCGTCAAGAGCGGGCTTGACGGGGCGCGCCGCGGCCGCCGTAATCCCGCGGGTCGTCAAAGGAGCGCCGCCATGGGCATTCTGGGGCTCGAGCGCGTCGTCTACGGGGTCGAGGATCTGGCGCTGGCGCGTCGCTTCTTCGCGGAGTGGGGGCTTGCCGCGGAGGGTGACGCGTTTCGCACTGCGGACGGTGGCGAGGTGAGGCTGCGCGCGATGGACGATCTGGCGCTGCCGGCGGCTGTCGAGCACGGTTCGACCGTGCGCGAGATCGTCTGGGGCGTTACGCCGAGCGACGAGCTCGAAGCACTCACCCGGCGCATCGCCGGCGTCACGCGCGTTACCCGCGGCAGCGACGGCAGCGCGCATTTCTTCGATCCTGCCGGCTTCGGCGTGGCGCTGACCCCGACGGGACGGCGCACGCTGCCGGTCGAGGAGGTCCCGGTCAACACGCCGGAGCGGCGCGGGCGCATCGACACCGTCGGTGCCTTCTACAAGCGCGCGCGGCCGCGCCGCATCGGCCACATCGTGCTGCAAGTGCCCGAGATCGCGCCGGTCGAGCGCTTCTATTGCGAGGCGCTGGGCTTCTGGCTCTCCGACCGCTATCCCGGCCGCGGCGTGTTCCTGCGCGGCCAGGCGGAGGCGGACCACCACCAGCTCTTTCTGCTGCAGAGCCCGGATGGCAAACCGCATTTCCATCATCTCGCCTTCGAAGTGCATGACGTGCACGAGGTGTTCGGCGGCGGCCTCGCCTTTGCCGAGTGCGGCTGGGAGACGCATATCGGCCCGGGCCGGCATGTCATATCGTCCTGCTATTTCTGGTACTTCAAAAATCCCTGCGGCGGTTCGGTCGAGTATTTCGCCGATATGGATTCACTGACCTCCGCCTGGCAGCCGCGCGAGATGCCGCAAACGCCGGAATGGTTCGCCGAATGGGCGCTCGCCTCGGGCGTGCGCCAATTTGGCGGCGTGCAGCGGTAGGGGCCGGCGGCGGCAAGCCCGCTATACGTCCGTCGACTACCGCCCCGTGTATTTTGGCTTGCGCTTCTCCAGGAAGGCGCGCACGCCTTCGCGATAATCCTCCGACTGGGCGGCGAGCGCGTATTGGTCGCGGTCCATGAAGCTCACCGCGTGATGGAGCGCGGTACTGGCGGCGTTGACGCCTTCCTTGCACATGCGCACCTGCACCGGCGGCAACGCTGCGACGCGCTCGGCCATGGCCATCGCCGCATCGAACGCGCCGCCCGCCGGCGCCACCTCGTCGACCAGGCCCCAGTCGCGGGCGCGCTTGGCGTCGAGGCGCTCGGCCATCACCGTGAGCCGCTTGGTGCGCGCCGGACCCATCAGCGCCACCAGCCGCGGCACGGATTGCCAGCTCATATTCATGCCGCGTTCGATCTCCGGTACGTAGAAGCGCGCGCCGGTGCCGGCGAGCCGCAGATCGAGTGACGCCGCCAGCGCCACGCCGCCGCCGACGCACCAGCCTTCGATGGCGCAGAAGCTCATCGGCTCGAGAGTTTCCCAGGCGCGGCAGAGGCGCGGCCCCAGGGCCTGCAGCCGCCGCCGCTCAGCGAGACCGACCTCGCCCAGGGCCGCCTCGCGCAAGTCGAAGCCCAAGGTGAACACATCGGGCGCGCCGGCGAGGATGACGGCCGAGATCTCCGTGTCGTCCTCGAAGCCGCGCGCGGCGTGTGTAAGGTCACGCATGATCTGGCGTGACAGCGCGTTCTTGCCGTCACCGAGCTCGAAGCGCACGATCGCGATGCGGGATTTGCGCTCGATCCGAACCGGGGATGCGCTCATGGATGGCCTCCCGCTCGGTCGCCGACGCAGCGCGCGAGATAGGCTTCGACCGCGGGGCGTGCGCGCAGCTCGCGCGCCCAGCGCTGCATCACCTTCTCCATCCGCGGCGCGGCGACGCCGAGCTGGGCCATGGCGACGCCGGCATTGACGGATTCGCTGTAGTCGCGGATCAGTCCGCCTTGGAGCTCGAAGCGGCTCATGCCGTCGATGATCACGCGCTTTCCGGCGAACTCCGGGAGCTTCGAGGTGAAGGTGGAGAGCGACCACGCATAGCCCAGCGCGCCGTCGCAGACCGGGTCGAACATTTCCCAGCGGTAATCCGCCGCATCGCGGTGGAAGAAGTTCTCGAGCATCTCGGCGATCGCCGCGCGGCCGCGATGGTCGCCATAGATATAGTCGTGATAGACCGCATCCTCGGTGAAGCAGCGCGCGAAACGCTCGCCGTCTCCCGCCTCTGCCGTGCCGGTGAGCGCGCGCAGCAACCCGGCGAATTCCTCCCTGGTCATGGCCTTTGCCCTCCGATTTTCGCGCAGTCTAGCATTGCGCGGCGCTGTTGCGTTCAACGAGAGGAACCGGCAGGCAAGTCTGCCCACGCGTTAGACGGGAACGACGCGGCCCAGCCTCGGGTTGGCGATGCCGAGGGCGGCGGTCGCGGTAGCGGCCGCCGCCTGCGGTTTCAACAGACCGAGGCAATGCGCATGAGAGGTAAAACAGGCAAAGGCATGCTCACCGCCGCCGCGACAGCGGCGATGCTGGCGTTTTCGCTCCCGCTCGCCCTTGCCGCCAGCAGCGGCGGCGCCGGCACTGGCGCGACCGGCTCCGGCACTTCCAGCGGCAGCACCGGCATGACCGGCGAGGGCAGCGGCACGCCCGGCGCGCTCAATCCCGGCCCGAATTCCAGTCCCGGCTTGAGCGGCAGCGCGCCTGACAATGCCGACCCGAATGCCACCACGGGCCGCGGCTCGGGCAGCTCGGTGCCTCCGTCGCAGAACGGCGTGACGAATTACGGCCCCGGCGGGACCGCGCCGCTGCCGGGATCGCCGGCAGGAACGCCGGGCAATACGCCGGGCAGCCTCGGCACAGGCGGCGTCAACAGCTCGCCCGCCGGCGGCAATCCGGGCTCGACCATCGGCCGCTAATCCGGCCTAGCCGCGCGTCGAAGGGATCGAGAAATCGATCCGTGGCCCGAGCGGGATCACCCCGCTCGGGTTCACGCGCCGCTGGCTTCCGTAGTAGTGCGTCTTGAAGTTCTCGAGATCGACCGTCGCCGCCACGCCCGGCCGGTGATAGAGCGCGCGCGTATAGTCCCAGAGCGCGGGATAGTCGTAGACATGGCGCAGATTGCATTTGAAATGGCCGTAATAGACGGCATCGAAACGGACCAGGGTCGGGAAGAGCCGCCAATCCGCCTCGGTGAGCCGGTCGCCGAGGAGATAGCGGCGGCCGGAGAGCCGTTCCTCGAGCTGGTCGAGCGTCTCGAAAAGCGCGCGGACGGCGCGTTCATGCGGCTCTTGCCGCGTCGCGAATCCCGCCTTGTAGACGCCGTTGTTGACGGTGTCGTAGATGCGCGTGTTGAGCGCGTCGATCGCTTGGGCGAGCTCCGGCGGGTAATAGTCGCTGCGCTCATCCGTGAAGGCGTCGAAGGCCCGATTCAGCATGCGGATGATGTCGGCGGATTCGTTGCTGACAATGGTTGCCGTCTTCTTGTCCCAGAGGATCGGCACGCTCGCCCGGCCGGTATAGCGGGGGTCCGCGCGCTGATAGATCTCATAGGCGTAGCGTGCGCCGGTGAGCGGATCGGGCGCCGCGAAGGTCCACCCGTTCTCGAGCATCAGCGGTTCGACAAAGCTCACCGAGATCACGGATTCGAGACGCTTCAGCAGGCGGAACAGCAAGGTGCGGTGACACCACGGGCAAGCCAGCGCCAGGAAGAGATGATAGCGGCCCGGCTCGGCCGGGAAGCCCGAGCTGCCATCGGCGGTGATCCAGCGCCGGAAGACCGTGCTCGGCCGCTCGAAAGCGCCGCCGGTCTTCTCGGTATCATACCAGTCGTCCCGCCACGTGCCGTCGACGAGCAATCCCATGAACCACCTATCTGGTGGCGAGCGCGCCGGCAGTGAAGTGGCAGGCGACGAATTGTCCGGGCGCGATCTCGCGCAGCTGCGGCTCCTCGGCGGCGCAGCGCGCTTGCGCCATGGCGCAGCGCGTGCGAAAGCGGCAGCCCGAGGGTGGTGCGATCGGCGAGGGCGGCTCGCCTCGTACCGCACTGTCCGGCAGAGCCGCGTCCGGGTCGGGCAGCGGGATGGCGCGCAGCAGCACCGTCGTATAGGGATGCGCCGGCCGCTCGAACACCTGCTCCGCCGGGCCGAGCTCGCAGAGCTTGCCGAGATACATCACCGCAACCCGGTCGCTCACCGCCTTCACCACCGCCAGGTCATGCGCGATGAAGATCAGGGTGAGGCCGTAGCGGGCCTTCATTTCCTCGAGCAGGTTCAGGATCTGTGCGCGGATCGAGACATCGAGCGCCGAGACCGGCTCGTCGCAGACCAGCAGCTCCGGCTCCAGCACGAGCGCGCGGGCGATCGAGATGCGCTGGCACTGTCCGCCGGAGAATTCATGCGGCAGGCGGCGCATCACGAGATCGGGCTCGAGCCCGACCGCATCGAGGACGGCGCGCACGCGGCGGCGGCGCTCGGCAAGATCCTTGACGCCGGCGATGATCAGCGGCTCGGCCACGATATCGCCGACGCGGCGGCGCGGGTTGAGCGAGGCGATCGGATCCTGAAAGACGAGCTGGATGCGCCGGCGCAGAGCACGCAGCCGCTCCCTGCCTTGCCGGGCAAGGTCGAGCCCTTCGAACAGCACCTTGCCAGCGGTGGGGCGGGTGAGCTGCAGCACGGCGCGCCCCAGCGTGGACTTGCCGCAGCCGCTCTCGCCGACGAGTCCCAGCGTCTCGCCGCGGGCGAGGTCGAAGCTGACATCGGAGACGGCGTGGACGCGATAGGCGCCGGCGCCGTACTCGACCGCGAGGTGCTCGACCCTGAGCAGCATCGGTCCCGGCCTCAGCTGCGCCGTTCCGCTGCCGGCCATCACGCCTCTGCCGTGGCGCGCAAGGGGAGCGGGAACCAGCAGGCATAGCGGTGCCCGCCGTTTTCTGCGACCAACGGCGGCGCCTCTCCGCGGCAGCGGTCGCGCACATAGCGGCAGCGCGCCGCGAAGGGACAGCCGGGCACCGGCCGCGTCGGGTCGGGCGGCTGGCCCGGAATGGCCGCCAACCGCGTGTGCGGCGGCGCGTGCAGCCGCGGAATCGCCGACAGCAGCGCCTCGGCATAGGGGCTTCGCATCTCCTTGAAGAGCGCGCGCGTCGGCGCACGCTCGAGGATGCGCCCCGCATACATGACCGCGACCTCGTCGGTGCGCCCGGCGACCACGCCGAGGTCATGAGTGATGAGGATCATCGCCATCCGACGCTTCTGCCGCTCGCGCGCGAGCAGGTCGAGGATCTGCGCCTGTACCGTGACGTCGAGAGCGGTGGTCGGCTCGTCGGCGATCAGCAGGCGCGGCTCGCAGGAGAGCGCGATGGCGATGGCGACGCGCTGGCGCATGCCGCCCGAGAGCTGATGCGGGTATTGGCGCGCGCGGCGCTCCGGCTCGGGAATGCCGACCTCGGCGAGCAACGCCACGGCGCGCGCCGCCGCGGCGCGCGGGCCGAGGCCCAGATGCTCGCGCATGGTCTCGGCGATCTGGCCGCCGATGGTGAGCACCGGGTTGAGCGAGGTCATCGGGTCCTGGAAAACGGCGGCGATTTCGCGCCCGCGCAGCCGGCGGAGCTGGCGCGGGGCGAGCCGGAAAAGGTCGCTTCCATCGAAGCGCGCGACCCCGCCGACCCGGGCGCCCGGCGGCAGCAGCCGCAGCAGGGCGCGCGACAGCATGGTCTTGCCGGAGCCGCTCTCGCCGACGATGCCGAGGCTCTGGCTCGGCGCCAGCGACAGGCTGACGCCCGACACCGCCCGCAAGAGTCCGCGCGCGGTCGGCAGCTCGACCGTGAGGCCCTCGATCTCGACGAGCGGCGTCGCGCTCACGACGGGCCGTGCCGGGGATCGGTGAGCGCGCGCAGCGTGTCGCCGACCAGGTTGAAGGCGAGTACGGTCAGGAACATGGCTGCGGCGGGAATGAAAGCGATATGCGGCGCGCCGTCGAGGCTGTCGCGCCCCTCGGCGATCATGCTGCCCCAGCTCGGCGTCGGCGGCGGCACGCCGAGTCCGAGAAAGCTCAGGATGCCTTCGGCGACGATGATGATGGCGATCAGCAACAGGAAATAGGCGCCGAGCAGCGGTGCGATGTTGGGCAGAATCTCGCGCAGCAGGATGCGCGCGGGGCCGGCGCCGAGCGCGCGTGCCGCGGTGACGAATTCGCGCTCGCGGATGGCAAGCGTCGCGGCGCGCGCGACGCGCGTCACCGCCGGCACCGTGAGCACCGCCAGCACGAGGATGACATTGGCGACCGACTGGCCGAGATAGGCCACGATGGCAAGTGCCAGCACCAGCGGCGGAAAGGCCAGCAGCACGTCGGTGCCGCCGATGGTGAGCGTCTCGAAGGTGCCGCGGAAATAGCCCGACAGCATGCCGAGGAAGGTGCCGAGGAGCGTGGCGCCGAGCGGCGCCAGCACGCCGATTTCCAGCGAAGCGCGCGCGCCGTAGATGACGCGGGCGAGAATGTCGCGGCCGAGCGCGTCGGTGCCAAGGAAATGCGAGAGGCTCGGCGGCGCGCGCCGCGCCAGCAGCTCTTGGCGGAAGGGATCGGCGAGCGGCAGCAGATCGGCGAAAATCGCCAGCGTCACGACCAGCGCGATCCACAGCACGGCCGCCCAGAAGACGATGCCGAGGCCGCGTCGCCGGCGCACCGGCGTGTCGAGCTCGATCGGCAGATTGGCGGCCGTATCAAGCGCGGCCATGGCGGATACGCGGGTCGAGCACGGCGTAGAGCAGGTCGACGAGGAAATTGACGAGGACGAAGCCGATGGCGACGAGCAGCACGCCGCCCTCGAGGATGATGAAGTCGCGCAGGTAGATCGATTCCACGAGCAATCGACCGATGCCGGGCAGTGCGAAAATCGATTCCGTGATCACCGCCCCGCCGATGAGCCGCCCGATATTGAGGCCTACCACGGTAACGAGGGTGAGCGAGGAGGGCTTCAGGGCGTGCACCAGCAGGATGCGCCGCTCGGGCAGGCCTTTCGCCCGCGCCAGCGCGATATAGTCCTCCTGCAGGGTCGAGACCATGTCGCTGCGCAGCACGCGCATCACCGTCGGCCATTCGAGCAGCGCCAAGGTCGCGCCCGGCAGTGCCATGCTGCGGAGATTTCCGAGCACGTCCTGCGACAGCGGCACATAGGCGGTGGCGGGAAGCCAGCGGAGCTGCACCGCGAAGACGAAGATCAGCAGGATCGCCAGCATGAAGGGCGGCACCGAGAGGCTGGCGAAAGCGATGCCGGAGACGGCGCGGTCGAACACCGAGCCGGGCCGTACCGCGCAGAGAATCGCGAGCGGCACGCCGATGAGGACGCCGCCGAGTTCGGCGATGACGAGGAGCTCGAGCGAGACCGGCAGGCGGGAGGCGACCGCGTGCAGCACCGCCTCGCCGGTGCGGTGCGAGGTGCCGAAATCTCCGTGCAGCACGCCGCAGAGCCAGCGCAGGTATTGCTGCCAGAGCGGCAGGTCGAGGCCGAGCTTCTGATGCAGCGCGGCGACATTCTCCGGGGTCGCCTGATCGCCGAGCATGACGATGGCGAGATCGCCGGGCAGCAGATTGGCGATCAGGAAGGTAAAGGCCGTGACCGCAAGGATGACGGGAACGAGATAGACGAGCCTGCGCCCGATCAAACCCAGCATGCGTCGATCACTTCTTCTCCCAGTACGCTGCGGAGAGGTCGATGATGTCGCTGTATTGTTTCGGGATGCCCCTGAGCTGCGGCTTGGCGATCGAGAAGTAGTGGTTGTCCACCGTCCAGAACCACGGCACATCGCGATTCAGGATGCGGGCGATCTCGCAGTAATCGGCAACGCGCTTCTGCTCGTCGGCCGAGCTGCGCGCATCGTCCAGCAGCTTGTCCACTTCGGGATTGGAATATCCGGCGAGGTTGACAGGGCTGCCGCTGCGGAAATTGGCGTACATCTGCGGATCGGGATCGGCGAGATCGATGATGCGCCAGGGGGTGAGCTGGAAATCGCGGCGGAACGCCTTGGTGACCAGCGCCGTCTGATCGATCTGGTCGATGGTCATGTTGGCGCCGACCTTCCGCCACATCTCCTGGAAGATCTGGCCGATCTCACGGCCGCGTGGCGTCGCCGTCACCACCATCTTGAAATCGACCGGCTTGCCATAGGCCTTGAGCAGCGCCTTCGCCTTCTCGGGATCGTAAGGCAGGGTCCCCGGATCCTTACACTGCACGAAGGAGCCGGGCCCGTAGGGATCCCGCGCCGGCTGCCAGAGTCCGTTCCACTCCGCTTCCGAATAGGTCTTGAGATCGAGCGCCATGCGCAGCGCCTGGCGCACCCGCACATCGTCGAAGGGCGCAACCTTGGTGTTGAAGGCATAGACCTGCGCGCCGGAGCCGGCATATTCATGGACGGCGAGGGCGGGGTTCTTCTTCGCCTTCAGGATGTCCTCGGCGCGGTCGGTCCAGATGATGTCGCTCTCGCCGGATTCGATGCTGGCAAAGCGCGCGGCGTTGTCCGGCATCGGCCGGACGGTGATCTCGTCGAGATAGGGTCGGCCCTTGTCCCAGTAATCGGGATTGCGCTCGAGCACGATGCGGTCGCCGGACTGCCAGGACTTCACCCTGAAGGGACCGGTGCCGACGGGATGGCGGTTATAGCCTTCCTTCATCGTCTCGATCGCCTTGGGCGAATGGATGACGTTGGTGACCGTGGAAACCGCGAACAGCGCCGGCAGGTTTGGCGACGGCGCGCGCAGATGGAAGACGGCGGTCAGCGGATCGGGCGCGTCGACCCCGGCGATGTAGGAGATGTAGAAGAGGCAGCGGCAGTGGTTCTTGGGATCGAGCATCCGCTGGTAGTTGAGCGCGACCGCCGCGGCATTGAAGGGCGAACCGTCCTGGAACTTGACGTTCGGCCGAAGCTTGAAGGTCCAGGTCTTGAAATCGGCGCTGTGCTCCCAGGACAGCGCCAGCCGCGGCACAGGCTTGCCGTGATCGTCGAGGCGCGTCAGCGTGTCGAAGACCAGCGAGGCCATCGCTTCCTGCCCGGTATCGTAGACGCCGACGATGAGCGGATCGAAACCGGCGATGTCCTGCTCGACCCCGAGCGTCGCCTTGCCGCCGCGCGTCTGGGCGGCGGCAGAAAGTGCCAGCCCCATCAGCAGCAGCGTTGCCAGGATAGCGGTACGGAAAGCGCCCGGGCGGCCTCCGGCGATCGGCATGTGCAATCCCCTCCCTCTTGCGCCCGCGCGTTGCCCCGTGCGGGTTCTCGGCGCTCAACGTTACACGCAGTCGCCCGCGGCAACTACCCCCTTTCTTGGGGAATGACCCTATTTCCGGCATTTCCGGACCGCCCTCCTATCCGGTAGGCTCCGGTAAAACATCGGTTGGGGGGATTGCCTTGCACGCCGCCGCATCGCTCGACCGCTTCTTTGCGCCTCAATCGATCGTGGTCATCGGCGCCTCGCCGGAGCGGCGAAAGATCCGCGGGTTGCTGCTCTACCTGCTGCGCAAGAACGGCTATCCGGGCCGGCTCTACGCGGTCAATCCGAGCTATCGCGACATCGACGGCGTTCCCTGCCACGCCGCGCTCGCGGATATCGGCGAGCCGATCGATCTGGCGCTCGTCGCGATCCCCGCCGAGCGCGTGCTGGCGGCGCTCGAGGACTGCGCGGCGCAGGGTGTCAAATACGCGGTGGTCATCTCCTCGGGCTTCGCCGAGCAGGGCGAGGCCGAGGCGCGGCTGCAGGATGAGATCGCCGCGCTTGCCCGCCGCACGGGGCTGCGCGTCTCGGGGCCCAACGCCGAAGGCTTCTACAGCGCGCCCGCGCGCGTTGCCGCCACCTTCAGCCCGGCGGTCGATCTGAAGCCGGGGGAGGAGGCGCTCACCGCCTCGGAGCGACGCATCGGCGTCGTCGCGCAGAGCGGCGGCATGGGCTTTGCGCTCTATAATCGCGGGCGTGCGCAGGGGCTGAGTTTCAGCCATGTGGTCAGCACCGGCAACGAATCCGATCTTACCGCCGGCGATTTCTTCGACTACATGGCGCGCGATGCGGAGACGGCAGCGATCCTGCTGTTCATCGAAGGCGTGCGCGACCCCGAGCGGTTCATTGAAGCCGCTGCAGCCGCTGCCGAACGCGGCAAGCCGGTCGTCATCGCCAAGATGGGCCGCACCAAGGCGGGCGCGCGCGCCGCGCAGTCGCATACTGCCAGCATGGCTGGATGGGACACCGCCTATGAGGCCGTGTTCCGCCGCTACGGCATCATCGCTGCCGCCGATCCCGACGAGGCGGTGGCGATCGCCGCCGCCTTCGTCACCAGCCCGCCGGCGCGCGGCGACCGTGTCGCGGTGGTGACCGCCTCGGGCGGCGCCGGCGCCTGGGCGGCCGATGCGCTTGCCGGCGCTGGGCTCGCTTTACCGGAGCTCGGTCCGGCGCTGCAACAGACGATCCGCGGCTTCATCCCGGCCTATGGCTCGGCGCGCAACCCCGTCGACATCACCGCGCAGGCCGTCCACACCGGCGGGCTGTTGCGCGCCATCGAGCTGTTATCGGAGAGCGACGAGGTCGACGCCATCGTCGTCGTGCTGTCGCTTGCCAGCGAGACGCGGATCACCATCGACACCGAGGCGCTGCAGCGGATCGTGGCACGACAGGCGAAGCCGTTGCAGGTCTACAGCTATACGCTGCCCTCGCCGCTTGGCCGGAAGGTGCTGGCGAGCGCCGGACTTCCCCTTCATACCGGCCTCGCGCCGCTGGCGAGCGCGATGCGCGCCCTGGTCAGCCGCGCCCGTTTCAAGCCGACGGCGCCTGCGGCGCTCCGCAACCCGGCGCCCGCGGCGGTCGCGGCGCTCGCCGCGCGGCGGGGCCCGCTCTCCGAGCATGCCGCGCGCGAGATCCTCGCCGCCGCTGGGCTTGCCATGCCGGCGCAGCGCCTGGTGACCGAGCGCGGCGGCCTTGCGGCGGCGGCCGAGGCGTTGGGCTTCCCGCTCGCACTCAAGATCCAGTCGCCCGATATCGCGCACAAGACGGAGATCGGCGGCGTCCGGCTCGGCATTGGCGATGCCGCAGCGCTCGGCGCTGCCTATGAGGCGGTGATGCAAGCGGCGCGGCAGGCGCGGCCCGAAGCGCGCCTCGAAGGCGTGCTGCTGCAACCGATGGCGAAGCCGGGGGTCGAGATGATCGTCGGCACGATCCGCGATCCGGTCTTCGGCCCGCTGGTCATGCTGGGAGCCGGCGGCGTCGCCACCGAGCTTTTCAAGGACGTGACCTATCGCCTTGCTCCGGTCGATGCGAGCGAGGCGCGCGCCATGCTCGAAGAACTCCGGGCAGCGCCGCTGGTGTGCGGCTTCCGCGGCGCGGCAGCGGCCGATATCGATGCGCTTGCCGCGCTGGTGGCAAGGCTTTCCGATTTCGCCGCCGCGCATCGCGACCGCGTGCAGGAGGTCGAGCTCAATCCGGTCATCGTCCACGCGCAGGGACAGGGCTGCACCATCGCCGATGCGCTGCTGACGCTGGCCCACGGCACTTAAGACGGGAGGACCGCCATGACCGCGGCCAAGGACGGACGCCTTTCCGGCAAGACCGTCATCGTCACCGGCGCCGGCTCGCGCGCGGACGGCATCGGCAATGGGCGCGCCGCCTCTGTGCTGCTGGCCCGGTACGGCGCCCGCGTGGCGCTCATCGACACAGTGCGCGACTGGGTGGAGGCGACGGCACGGATGATCGAGGGCGAAGGCGGCGACTGCTGCATCATCGAGGCCGACGTCGCCGCCGCCGCATCCTGCGCGGCGGCTGTCCGCGCAACCGTGGCGCGCTGGGGCCGGCTCGACGCGCTCGTCAACAATGTCGGCATCGCCGGGCCGCCCGGCACCGCGGTCGAGGTCGATCCCGAGGCCTGGGACCAGGCGATGCGCGTCAATGTCACATCGATGATGCTGATGGCGAAATACGCCATTCCCGAGATGCGCAAGCTCGGCGCCGGCGCGATCGTCAACATCGCCTCGGTGGCCGGCCTCGCCGGCGGCCATCCGCACCTCTTCTACCCCACCTCCAAAGGGGCAGTGGTGCAGCTCACGCGCGCCATGGCGGCGCAGCACGGCAGTGAGGGCATCCGCGTCAACTGCATCGCACCGGGCATGGTCTATACGCCGATGGTCTATAGCCGGGGCATGTCGCCGGAGTTGCGCGAGCAGCGCCGGCAGCGCTCCCTGCTGAAGACCGAAGGCACCGGTTGGGATGTCGGCAACGGGGTGGTCTATCTCGTCAGCGACGAGGCGCGCTGGGTGACCGGCATCGTGCTGCCGATCGATGCCGGCGCCACGGCCGGGGCGGGCGCGCTGCCGCCCCCTGGCCGCGAGGGGCGGAATTCCTAATCTCCAGGTAGAGCAGTTGGACGGTTAAGCTACCTGAACGCACAGGAACTTGGCCGCGAGTTCGCCGTTTGTAGCCGCGACCGAACACCAGCACGGTTCTCCGACCTTTGACAGAGCAAACCGATACCTGCGTGGCCCCTTCGTCCCTGCGTTACCGCCAGCGGCCCGATTTGTCGGGGGCGCCCGAACCCGCGCCGCCGTCCCCAGCGGCCTCTATCGAGCGGCCGGAAACCACAAAGCGGGAGAAAGTCCTGTTCCTGTGGGAAAGCTTCGGTCCACACCATGTGGACCGCTGCCGCGCCTGCGCCGCCGAGCTGGGCGGGAGCTATGAGATCTGCGGCGTCGAGATCGCCACCTTCGACGCCAACTACCAGTGGCGCGGCAGTGTCGGCGCCGATGACTTTTCCAAGCTGACGCTGTTTCCGGGCATCGTCCGGCAGAAGATCGGCACCTGGCGCTGCTTCCGGCGCATTGTCACGGCCTGTCTACGCTCGCGGGCGAAATACATCTTCCTGTGCAATTACGATGCCCCGGCGATCTTCTTTTCTGCCGTCGTGCTGCGTCTCTTCGGCCGACGGCTCGCGATCATGCAGGACTCGAAATTCGATGACAAGCAGCGCTACCTTGGCAAGGAGGCGCTGAAGAGCCTGCTCTACCGGCCCTATCACGCGGCGCTGGTCGCCGGGCATCGCGCCAAGAGTTATCTGGCCTTTCTCGGCATTCCCGAGGAGCGCATCGTCATCGGCTACGACACCGTGTCGGTTGCCCGCATCCGCCACTCGGCCCGCGCCGAGCCGGCGCCCGGCGGCGTGCCGCATCGCCAGCGCCATTTCACGGTTGTGGCGCGCTTTGTCCCGAAGAAGAATTTGAGCTTGGCGCTCGACGCTTACGCGGCCTATGTGGTGCGCAATCCCGACGCGCCCCGCGAGCTCCACCTGTGCGGCTCCGGCGAGCTCGAGCCGGCGCTGCGCGAGCAGGCGCAGCGGCTGCGGCTCAGCGGCGTCCGCTTCCGCGGCTATCTCCAGGAGCACGAGATCGCCCGTGTGCTTGCCTCCTCGCTGGCGCTCATCCTACCGAGCGTCGAAGAGCAGCATGGGCTGGTAATCAACGAGGCGGTCGCGATGGGCGTGCCGGTGCTCGCCTCGGACAATTGCGGGGCACGCGATCTGCTGCTCCGCAGCGGCATCAACGGTTACATCATAGAGCCAGACAACGCTGCCGGACTGGCGCATTTCATGTCGCTGCTCGATCACGACGCGGAGGAGTGGACGAGGCTCGCTCGCGGCGCCCACCAATTCGAGGCCGTCGCCGATACTGCGCTCTTCGCCAATGCCGTCGCCGACGTTCTCGGCCGGCTGAGGCGAGGCAGCCGGCGCGCGGCCTAGCCCGCCGACCAAAATGCGGCCCCTGCGGGTCCTCTGGCTCACCAGGGATTATCCCTACCCGGCCGATTCCGGTTGGGCCCTCTATAGCCAGGGGCTGATCACCTCCTTCGCCGCGACCGGCGCGGAGATAACGGCGCTTGCCTATGGGCGCGGCGACGTGCTCGCGCGCGGGAAGCCGGTCGACTTCGTCGCCGATGGTGTCCGGTGGATGGTCATCCCGAGGCCCAGGGTCCACGATGCGCTGAGCCTGATGGGGTCGCTGCCGAGCGACATCTTCAGCTCCTCGTCTCGCGCGCTCTGGCGGATGATCGAGTCCCTGCTGAACAGCGAAACCTGGCATGCGGTGGTCTTCGATCATATCGCAACCGCTTGGGCGCTGTTTCCCCTGCTTCGCTGGCAGCGCGCGACGGGCCGGCGCGTGCCTCTCGTCTATGTCTCGCATAACCACGAGGCGACGCTGCGGCCTGCCGCAGCCCGCCGCATGCGGATCAACCCGGTGATGAAGGCCGCGCTGAGGATCGACGGCCAGAAATACGCCACGCTCGAGCGGCGCGTGGTGAAGGCGGTCGATCTGGTGACCGCCATCACCGAGGAAGACCGCGTGCGCTACCTCGGGGACGCGCCGGAGAAGCCGGTCATCACGCTCTCGCCCGGCCATAGCGGCAAGCCGAATCTGGACCGCGTCATCGACACGACTACACCAAGGAGGGTAGTAACCGCTGGTTCTTTCGAGTGGATTGTCAAGCAGCAAAATCTGGTCGATTTTATTCGCGTCGCCGATCCTCTCTTCACCAAAGCGGGCGTCACTCTGCATGTCGTCGGCCGCGCCGCACCGGAATTCATCGGCGGCATCAAGAGCTGGGCGCGATCGTGCACCTTCACCGGTCCGGTCGCCGCCATCGAGCCGCATCTGGAGGACGCGCGCATGGCCGCCATGGCCGAGCAGGTCGGCGGCGGTTTCAAGCTCAAGATGCTCGACTACGTGTTCGGCGGGCTGCCGATTGCGGCGATCGGGCATCAGATCGCCGGTTTGCCGCTGGTGCATGGCGAAGACGTTCTGGCCGCCGACACTGTGGAGGCGCTCTGCGCACGGATCGTCGAGACGATTGACCAGATCGACCTGCTCAACCGCATTCGCCGGAACGCGCTTTCAAAGTGCCTTACCGGTTTCGATTGGAGTACGCGCGGCCGCGATCTGTTCGCGGCTATCGAGGCGAGACTGGTGGAGCCGGGACCGGCGGACGCGCAAGGCGGGCGCGTTCCCGATCCAGCGCGAGTGCATCTATACGCCGGACATTCAGTGGATTCGACCATGAGCAACAGAGTTCCTTCGCACCCCATGCAGATCGACCCCGATATCGCAAAAGCGCGTTTGAGCCTTCGCCGTGATCAAGCCGTGACCTCTCTCGCGAAAGCTTTCAGCCCGCGCCGCGGCGGCACACAAGGCGCCACGGCGTCACGGCGCCGCAAGGTGCTGGCCCTGGGCTTCTTTCCGCCGCCGATCGACGGTCAGCGCATGGTCACGCAGCACATGTTCGACCGCTTGGCCGACACGACCACGGCGATGCGCTTCGATCTCGACCGCTTTCCGCGGCTCGGCGTTCTGTCGAAGCCGCTCTCCGCGCTCGCTGCGGCGGCGCTCGTGCCATTTGCGCGGTTGAGTGGCTACTCGGCGGTCTATGTGGCGCCCCATAGCGGCGTCGGCCTGCTCTATTCCTGCCTCCTAGTCGGGGTAAGCAATCTCTGCGGCTGCACGCTTCATGTGCATTACCACTCCTACCGCAACGTGCGGCAGTACTCGCCGCTGATGGCGGCGTTTCTCGCGTTGTGTGGCCGGCGCGCCGTTCACATCGTGCTGGCGCCGCCGATGGAAGCGGGCCTGCGGCGCTTTTACGCCAGCGTAGCCAAGGTGGAGGTCCTCTCGAACTCGGCCTTCATTCCCCCGGTCGAGCGCGCCGCGCCGCTTCCCGCCGCGCGCATTCGCGTCGGACATCTGAGCAATCTCTCGCGCGAGAAGGGGATCGGCACGGTCATCGACTGCCTGCGCCGTTTGCGCGCCCGTGGGATAGAGGCGGAGTTCGTCATCGGCGGACCGCCGGCCGACGCGGCGACGGAGCAGCTCCTCACCGCCGCCATTGCCGAGTTCGGCGAGTGCATCCGGTATCTCGGGCCGCTCGCGAAATCCGCCGTTCGCCAGTTCTACGCCTCGATCGATCTGTTCCTCTTCCCCTCGACCTACGAGCACGAAGCGGAGCCGCTGGTCGTCATCGATGCGGTCGCGGCCGGCGTCCCCGTGCTCGCGACTGACCGCGGCTGCATCGGCTACTTTCTCCAGGCGACGGGATGCCGCGTGTTCGACCCGGAGGATTTCGTCGAACGCGCGGTGGAGCAGATCGCGCAGTGGGCGAGCGAACCCGAGCGCCTGGCCGCGGTCTCGGCCCAATCCCGCGCACGCTTTGCCGAGCTCCACGACCAGTCGCGCATTCAGCTCGACCGCGTGCTGCAGACCATCGTCGAGCCGGTGATGGCGAGCGCCGTCTCCAGCCGCGCTGGATGGGCGCCGCCGGCGAGCCCGCGGCCGGAGTAAGCGAGGCGCCGCGGCGCGCGACTCGTCGAAATCGGCGCTGCCGGTCTCTGCGGAAGCGCTAGGGTCTCAGGTGAAGCTGCCCTTTGAGTATTCGGCCCACCGGTCCAGGGCGGATGCGATCTTGCCGCGCATCGACATGTTGTGGGCTTCCAGCCAGCCCGGTGCGATATCCGTCGAGCGCACCAGCTTCATGACGCGTTCCGGGTGAATGCCCATGCCGAGCGCCGAGACCGGACGCAGGATGCGCGCCGCCGCTAGGACCAGCGCGAGCGGGATGTCGAAGGTCTTCGCCTTGGCGAAGTGCTTGGCGCGAAACGCCTCGACGATCTCCTCGATGGTATAGCGGTCCGGATAGCACGCGTTGAAGAGAACGAAGCGATCGGGTGCGTTCCGGGCAAACATGATGGCGTCGAGCAGATCCTCGACGTAGAAGCACGCCTTGATCGTGTTCCGTCGTCCGGGATAGACGAAGAGCCCGGCCTTCAGCAGCTTCGCCATCCGGGTGAAGTTGCCGCCCTCGCCGGGGCCGAAGATCACGGCGGGCCGGGCGATCACCAGCCGACGATCGGGGCTTTCATCGAGCCAGGCCCGATGGATCCGCTCCGCCAGCGTCTTGGACCAGCCATAAGGCGAGACGGGCGCGAGCGGCGTGGTCTCGAGCTTGGTGTCCTCGCCCGGGCCATAGACGGAAATGGAACTGGTGAACACGATCTCCGACGCCGCCATGCGGCGGGCGAAGGCGCTGATCTCCGTAGCGCCCAGAATATTCGTTTCATAGTACTCGTGGTCCGGATGACCTGGCGTGGTATGCACGGCCGCCAGGTTGTAGATGGTCGAAATCGGCCCCGGAACCGTGAAGTCGCCGAGGTCGCGCACATCGGCGCGCCGGTATTCGACGCCGGCAACACTGCTTTTCGGCTCCCGGATATCGACCGAGATCACCGGTCCGGCGTGAGCTGCGACCAGCCTGCCGAGCAGATGCGTACCGATGAAGCCGCTTCCACCGAAGACGATTGACGTGCCCATGATTCGACCGACTCCGTTGCAGCCCCAGGGCGGCTCCGACGGACCGAAACGATCAGCGCGAAGCTGCCCAACCTTCCCGGGTGGATTTCAGACCGTCGCGCCGCGCCTTCTGGGCTGTCGGTCGCAAGGCCGCCGCAAACGTTTCCTCAAACTCAGCGGCTTTGGCCTCGACGTCGAACTGGCCCTCGGCGAAGACCCGCGCATTGCGCCCGAGGCGCTGCCGTTCGCCGGCATCGGCGGCGAGCCGCAGGACGCTGTCGTAGAATGCGGCATTTTCGCCGGGCTCCACGACGGCGCCCGCCTCGGCCAGTTTGATCGCCACCGCCGCGTCGTTGTCCGCCGCGATCGACGCCACGATCGGCCTGCCCGCTGCCAGATAGCTCAGGATCTTCGAGGGGACGCTGAAGCCCGCGGCCTCGCGGCCGATCATGGCGAGCAGGATGTCGCTCGCTCCCAGCACCTCGGAATAACATTCCATGGGCTGGAAAGGCAGGATCACGAGGTTCTCGAGCGCGGCTTGCCGCTTCTCCTGCTCGAGCCACTGGGCGCCCGCGCCCTCGGAGACGACGACGACCCGGAGTCCGCGCTCGACGCCGGCGCGCGCCAATCCCAGCAGCAGCGCAGGGTCGTGTTTCAGCCCCAGCGTCCCGCTGTAGAGCGCGACCAGTTCGTTGCCGAACCCGTGCCGCCGCGCCCAGGCATTGTCCTTCGCGACGGGGGCGATTTGCGAGAGCGGCGCCCAATTGGGCACCACGCGGACCTTGTCGGTATCGATGTCCCATTCACCGAGCGGCACGAGGAATTTCTCGGAGATCGCCACGATGGCTTCGCTTGATCTCAGCAGCGAGCTCTCAAGCCGCATGTAATGGCGCCCGATCAGCCGGCCGGGTGCGCCGAGCTTCTCGCTGAGAAAATGATAGGTGGCCCGAGAGATTAGGTCCTGGAGCCAGAAAACGAAGGCGATGCCGCGCGCGGCGCAGGCTTGCCGCAGCTTCTTCTGAGCGTCGAGCGCCATGTTGCAGCCGGCCACGACGTCGGGGGCGAAGGCGACTGCCCGCTTCGCCATCAGCCGGCCGACCTTTTCCTCGAGCAGCCTGCGCTGCAGGAAGCGGCCCTTGTCGAAGGCTTGGCCGGTCTCGATCCCCTCGATATGGAAGTTCGGGGGATCGCCCGGGAGCACGGTGAGCTCGCCCTTGGGTGCCCGAAGATCGGCGAAGTAGAGATGCAGCACGCTATGCCCCCGCCGCGCGAGGCAGCGGCTGAGCTCTACCTGGAACGGATGACCGGCATAGTCGCAGATGACGATACGCATAGAACCCCTCGAACGGAATTGACGCGCGAGCAACGGGCGTCGCGCCTGCGGCGCGGCGGCGACGCTAGCGCGCGCCGGTCTTTGACGAGCTCTGTCCTTTCACCTGCTCGGCAACCCAGGGGTAGGTCTTGGCCAGGCCGCGCTTAAGCGGTTCTCTCGGTGCCCAGCCGAGCTTCTCGTTGATGAGCACGTTGTCCGAATTCCGGCCGCGCACGCCGAGCGGCCCCTTGATGTGCTCGACCGAGAGGCGCTTGCCGGCGATATCGATGATGATGCCGGCGAGGTCGTTGATGCTCACCATCTCGTCGGAGCCGATATTGACCGGCCCGGAAAAATCCGAGCGCATCAGACGCAGCGTCCCCTCGACGCATTCATCGACGTAGAGGAAGGAGCGCGTCTGCTTGCCGTCGCCCCAAATCTGGATCGCGCCGCCATCCGGTGTCTCCGCCACCTTGCGGCAAAGCGCCGCTGGCGCCTTCTCCCGGCCGCCCTGCCACGTGCCTTCGGGGCCGAAGATGTTGTGGTAGCGCGCTATGCGGACGTCGATGCCGTAATTGCGGTAGTAGGCGAGGTAAAGCCGCTCGCTGAACAGCTTCTCCCAGCCATATTCGCTGTCGGGGTTGGCGGGGTACGCGCTGCTTTCACGCGTCACCGGCGCCTTGGGGTCGAGCTGATTGTGCTCGGGATAGATGCAGGCGGAGGAAGAATAGAAAATCCGCTTCTGGTTGCGCCGCCGGCAGGCCTCAAGAACGTTCAGGTTGATCGTTGCCGAATTGTGCATGACGTTGGCGTCGTGCTCGCCGGTGAAGATATAGCCGGCGCCGCCCATGTCCGCGGCGAGCTGATAGATCTCGGTAAAGGGACGGTCGAGGGCGCTGCGCGCCTCCAGCGGGTCGCGCAGATCGGCAATGATGAAGTCGTCGGCCGCGGTCGTTGCGAATTCCGGATATTTGAGGTCCACGGCTCGCACCCAAAAGCCCTCGCTCTTGAGGCGCTTCACCAGATGCGAACCAATGAATCCACCACCACCAAGCACCAACGCCGATTTCATCGATTTCTCCTTCGCCCGCTCGTCCTGCGCCGATGACCCGCCGAGGGCGACGGGCGCAGCCCGGCAATCACTCGTCGGCCTGCCCGGTCAGGCGCGCAGATCAACGGTCGGTTTGGAGGCAAGGTTCCAAACGCCCCAGGCAATCGCGACGGGGGTTTGCCCTATTCTTCGGTTCGTCTCCGGCGCCAGGGCGGTGTCTGTCCGGGCACAGGCCTCGTCGCACCGTCGAAGCTGCGGAACCAATCCTTCCGTAGCCCCGTTCTCAGCGGACTCGTTCATGATGAGCCAACCATGCGCGCGCTGGTTGGGGCGGCGCACCGGCCTGTCGTGGCGCCCACATGGTGTTCGCCAGTCGGCCGCGCGCTTTCCGAGGAGGGCGATAATGGATCCGGCGGCTCTTCCCGACTTCTATCGCTCGGAAATCGCCCAGCACGCGGCGACGGTCGAGGCGACGATAGCCGGGTGCCAGGCGGCGTTCTTGCGTCTGGTCGAGGCGACGGTCGAGGCCGTCGGCGCGGGCGGCAAGATTATCCTGTTCGGCAATGGCGGCAGCGCCGGCGATGCTCAGCACATCGCCACCGAGCTCACCGTCAGATACGTAAAGGATCGCGCGGCCATCGCTGCGGTCGCCTTGACCACGGACAGCTCCGCCCTGACCGCCATCGGCAACGATCTCGGTTTCGAGCAGCTCTTCGCCCGCCAGGTGCTGGCGCTGGGGCGCAAGCCCGATCTCGCCATCGGTATCAGCACGTCCGGGAACAGCAGAAACGTCATTCTCGGCCTTGAGGCGGCGCGCAAGATAGGCATGGCGGCAGCCGCACTCGCGGGCAATGACGGTGGAGCCTTGCGCGGGCTCGCCGACCCACTCGTGATCGTTCCCTCGCGTGTAACCGCGCGCATTCAGGAGATGCACATCCTGCTCGGCCACATGCTGTGTGGAGCGGTGGAGCGGCGGCTCGGACTGGCCTGAGCTCCTCCGCCGGCGGCTCGCTCCGACCGGGGCGCCTCACCCCGCAAGGCGCGCGATCGTCGCTGTGGTGCTGTGGCCTGGGACGATATCCGCGAGCACGACCTTGCCGCCATAGGACGAGACGAGATCGCCGCCGACCACGGCCTCGATGGTGTAGTCGGCGCCTTTCACCAGGACATCCGGCCTCAAGCTGCCGATCAGGCTGAGCGGCGTATCCTCATCGAACGGCACGACGAGATCGACCGAGGTGAGCGAGGCGAGCACCGCGGAGCGCGCTGCCAGACTTTGTACCGGCCGCGTCGGTCCCTTGAGGCGCTTCACCGAGGCGTCGCTGTTCACGCCGACGATCAGCCGGTCGCAATGGGCTCGCGCCTCGGCCAGCAGCGAGAGGTGCCCGGGATGCAGCAGATCGAAGCAGCCATTCGTGAAGCCGATTTTAAGCTGTCCCCGCCGCCAGCGCGCCGTCTGTTCGGCGGCCAAGGCCGGCGAGAGCACTTTGCGCGCCGAGAGCGCATCGCGGTCGCGGACGGCTTGTGCGAGCTCGGCGGCATGGACCACCGCGGTTCCCGATTTCCCGACCACGATTCCTGCGGCCACGTTCGCCAGGTGGGCCGCGTCGAGCAGGTGTCCGCCAATGGCGAGTGCGGCGGCCATCGCGGCGACCACCGTGTCGCCGGCTCCCGAGACGTCATACACTTCGCGCGCTTGCGCGTGCAGCTTGTGGGTCTCTCCCGACGCCTCGACCAGCAGCATGCCGTGCTGACTGAGGGTCACGAGAACCGCTTCGAAGCCGTGCCTGGCGATGAGCGAGCGCGCGGCCCATTCCACTTCCGCGTCGCTGCTGACCGGCATTTTCGTCGCCTCGCCGAGTTCGCGGCGGTTTGGTTTGACCACGCTGGCGCCGCGATAGATCGCATAATCGCGCCCCTTCGGATCGACGATGACCTTATGACCGGCGGCTCGCGCGGCGGCAATGAGTTCACCGGCGAGGCCATCGGCGAGCACGCCCTTGCCGTAATCGGAGAGCACGGTCACCGAGGAACGGCGCAGGGCGCCATCGACCGCCGTGCGCACCTCTTTGCGCAAGTCGGGCGACAGCGCCACCGCCTGCTCGTTGTCGGCGCGCAGCATCTGCTGCGTTTCGGCGATATAACGTCGTTTGACGGTGGTCACGCGCCGGGCACCGGCTGCCAGCTGCACCTCGGCGCCGGCGAGTTCGGAAAAGAGCCGCGCCAATTCACGCCCCGGTGCGTCGGCTCCCAGGGCCGAGACGAAGCACGCCTTCGCTCCCAGGGCATGAAGATTGGCGATCACGTTCCCCGCGCCGCCCAGCTTGCTCACTTCGCGTTCGATGCGCAGGACGGGAATCGGCGCTTCGGGCGAGATCCGCTCGACCGTACCGTAGACGAAATGATCGAGCATCGCGTCCCCGACGCACAGGACCCGCGCCTGCGGCAGCGCCTCGGTCAGGGCAATGAGTTCCGCCTCGGACATGCGCACCCTCGCTAGCCAGCAACCCCGGGGTGAACGTGAGGTCACCAAGCCGGGTTCCCGGCGCGAGGCGGCTACGCCGGCTCAAGGGAACCGAATTTCGCGCAGCACGTTGGCATGCGCGTCGTTTGCGAAACGGCATGGCGGGGGCTGAGCCGCGCTCGTAGAGCGCTGCGGCCAGGGCATGGCTGGCCGTTCCGTCCACCCGAGACAACGCACAGGCCGCGACCGAGCCATGAAAAGTCACAGCATTCGCAACTTCGTCGTTGCCCAGTTTCCAGCGTGGACCCATCCGGCATTGCGCAGTGTCGAAATGATGGCATTGACGGCAACGGGCGGCGTCCTGCGGCATCTGCCGATGGAGCGGACGCCGAGGACCCCGCCGAGACGGGCCATCGACACGCTTCAGCGTTACGCCGAAGAGCGGCCCAGCAGGGCCACTTACCAGGAGATTTACCCGCCGCATATCGACCACCGCAAACCGCCGGTGACCGCAGCCGGCTTGGGAGGCGAGGAAGGCATCCACCCTTCCTTCGTCGCCGAGCTTTCGCGAGCGATGCCGTCCGCCGGCGTCGGCGTCATCCGCGAGGGCAGGGTGCTGACCTCGATGGGCGCCATCATCACGCCGGAAAACTGGCTCGTCACCGACGTTTCTCATACCGGCGCCGGCGACAGCCCTTACTCGCACCCGCTCTTTTCGAAGCTCCGGCTCCCCGAGGCCACCCGTGTTAAAGGTCGGGTTGCGGTCATGACGATGTACCCGGGAAACCTCCCGGGACACCCCTATTACGCCCATTGGCTGCTCGACATGCTGCCGCGGCTGCATCTGCTGGAGAAGAGCGGGGAGCGTTGGGACAAGCTGGTGGTGCCGCAGGTCGTCGGCTATCAGCGCGAGAGCCTGCGGCTGCTGGGCATCGATCCCGAGAAGATCATCTCCGCCCCGGGTCTGCATCTTCAGCCGGACGAGCTGGTCGTCCCCACCCTGGTCGGGTTTCCCATCGGCAACTACCCGGCCTGGGCCTGCCACTGGCTCAAAGAGCGCTTCTTCCCGCTGATACCGCCCGGGGCCGCGGCGCGGCGGCGGCTCTATATCTCTCGCGGCAAGGCGGCGAGGCGTCGCCTGTTAAACGAGGACGAGCTCATGGCGGCGCTTTCTCCGCTGGGTTTCGAAAGGGTCTTTTTGGAGGAGCAGTCCTTCATCGACAATGTGCGCATGCTGCGCGATGCCGAGGCCGTCATCTCACCGCATGGCGCGAACACGGCCATCTTCACCTTCTGCCGCAGCGGCACGCCGGTCATCGAGCTGTTCAGTCCGGCGTATGTCTCGGCGTGTCATTATTCGGCCGCCTGCCAAAGCGATCTCAACTACGCCTATGTACTTGGAAAGGGGCGGGTCAGAGAGCGGGGATTCCGTTCCTCGGACGACATCACCGTAGATCCTGGGCACGTGACGGATCTGCTGAACGAAATGATGAAGGAGCTGGGATAACGATTGCGGGCAGGGCAGGCGGCTCCCTCTCGATTGCGTCGCCGTAGCTGTGCCCGGGCGGGGCAGAAGGGCTCGCGCCGAGCCTGAAGGAGGATCGGCGCTGAAACGATCGGTCGCGGCGAGGAGGAGACGATGACTCCGACGAGCATCGACAGCGAGTTCGGGTACGACACCGCGGGTCACGATCCCTACCATTATCGGTTTCTGCCCGCGCTCCGTTCCCTGATGCGCGAACTCGCGGCGCAGAAGGAAATAGAGATCTTTGAAATCGGCTGCGGCAACGGCTCGATCGCGAACGAGCTGGCGCAGGACGGCTACAAGATCATCGGAATCGACACGTCGGAGCAGGCGGTTGCCACGGGGAGCGCGGCCTATCCGCAGCTGAAGCTGCACGTGGGCTCGGTCTATAGCGATCTGCGGGCCGAGTACGGCACCTTTCCTGTCGTCATGAGCCTCGAGGTGATCGAGCACCTCGTCGATCCCTTCCTGTTCTGTTGCCGGGTATACGATCTCCTCGAGCCGGGCGGCGTGGCGGTGGTCTCCACCCCCTACCACGGTTATCTCAAGAATCTGATGCTCAGCGTCTTCGATCATTGGGACGTCCATCTCCACACGCTGAAGCAGCCGGGATGGCACATCAAATTCTTCTCCATCAAGACGCTGACCCAGATCCTTGAAGAGGCGGGACTCAAGGTGGAGCGGTTGATCCGGTTCGGGCGTCCCATTCCCTGGATAGCGACCGGTATGATCGCGGTGGCCCGCAAGCCGCTCGATCCTGCGCCCGAGGGCGCCACCGCGGCGCGCCGTTAGCGGCCCGCGGACCGCGGAATGCCTCGCCGGCCCGGTTGCGCCGGCATTCCGGCGCAAGGAAACATCCTGCTGTAAGTCCCTGGATTCCGTGGCTGGCGGAGGCCCAGCCCCAAGATGGTCACAGCGCGCTGGTTGGAATCGGCGCTTTTGTTTCGCGCCCGTGTTGCAATGGTTACCGCGAATTAACCGCGGCCATAGCAACTTGGGGTTCGGCGCCACTGTCGAAGGAGCATTGCGAGTCGATATTCAAAAGGCGCGAACGCGACCGACAAGCACGTTCGTGGACGGCTCTTGCCTCGATAGCAGTCGAATTTTTTCCGGTAAAAAGGACCTTATCCCTATGAGTCATGTCGCGCATTCAGATTGGACGTTTGAGCATTCCGTTGTTCATCATCCGGATCCCCACCTCGACCCTCATTCCCTGACGACCGTCGATACCAGCCACACTACGCAAACGACGCAAACAGACTCGGTCGCATCCGTCCTCAAAACCCTCTGGCATCAGGGCGACCTGATGAACGGCACTGCCGGCTCGGCGGCGCATTCGGGCAGCAGCACCGCGACGAACGCGGCGATCACGGCTCTTGCGCCGAAGCTCACCGTCGGCAGCAACGCGCTGAACGTGAACGCAGGCGGATCGACCGCGCTGCCGATTACGGTCGCCGCCGGCGCCGGCCACGGCACCTCGGTGACCATCAGCGGGCTCACGCATTACGAATCGGTGACCGACCATCTCGACCACAAGGTATTTACCGGCAGCTCCGTCACCTTGACCGCGGCCGAGGTGAACAGCGGTCTGTCGCTCGCCTCGAACTACACCGGGACAGGACACCCGGTTAACACGCTCTCCGTGACGGCGAGCGATGTCATCGACGGTCATACCTTGGCCTCGGGGGCGCAGAACATCGTGGTGACCGATCCGCCAGTGAGCACGACAACCACTGGCTCGAGCAGCAGCGGGCTTTCGCTGCAGGTGTCGGGCGACATGTACAATGGCGATCCGCAGATCCAGGTGTTCGTCGACGGCCATCAGGTCGGCGGCACCTACGACATCACCGCGCACCACTCGGCAGGCCAGACGCAGACCATCCAGATCGCCGGAAACTTCGATCCGACAGTCGCTCACCAGGTGCAGGTCAAGTTCGTCAACGATGCCTGGGACGGCACGTCGAGCGCCGACGGGCATGATCGGAACGTCTACATCAGCTCGATCTCGATGAACGGCACGACGATCGACGGCGCCCAGGGCACGGACCTCGCGAGCAACGGCGCGGTCCATGACACCAATGCCACCGAGGCCGTCATGGACATGAACGGCGCGGTCAACTTCAACGTGGCCGCGGAGTCCTCGTCCACCAGCACCGGCACCACCGCCGGCACCGGCAGCAACGGGCTTGCGCTGCAGGTCTCGGGCGACATGTACAATGGCGATCCGCAGATCCAGGTGTTTGTCGACGGCCATCAGGTCGGCGGCACCTACGACATCACCGCGCACCACTCGGAGGGGCAGACCCAGACCATCCAGATCGCCGGCAACTTCGATCCGACGGTCGCTCACCAGGTGCAGATCAAGTTCGTCAATGATGCCTGGGACGGCACGTCGAGCACCGACGGTCACGACCGCAACGTCTATGTCAGTTCGATCTCGATGAACGGCACGACGATCGACGGCGCGCAAGGCGCCAACACCGCGGACAACGGCTCCGTCCATGACACCAACACCCACGACGCGGTGATGGACACGAACGGTACGCTGACCTTCCAGGTCGCCGCCGATGCACCGGCTGGCGGCAGCGGCAGCACAGGTACGGGCACGGGCACCGGGACTGGCGCAGGGACCGGAACCGGCACGGGGACTGGCACCGGCACTGGCACTGGCACGGCCAGCGGCAGCGGACTGACGCTGCAGGTCTCGGGCGACATGTACAATGGCGATCCGCAGATCCAGGTGTTCGTCGACGGTCAGCAGGTCGGCGGCACCTACGACATCACCGCGCACCACTCGGAGGGTCAGACTCAGACCATCCAGATCGCCGGCGATTTCCCTCCGTCGGAGGCGCATCAGGTGCAGGTGAAGTTCATCAACGACGCCTGGGACGGGACCTCGAATGCCGACGGGCATGACATGAACGTCTATGTCAGCTCGATCTCGATGAACGGCCTAACCTTCACCGGCGCCCAGGGGACGAACACCGCCAATAACGGCGCGATTCACGATTCGAACGCCAATGAAGCGGTGATGGATGTCGACGGCACGCTGACCTTCAACGTGCCCGACCCGCCGGTTGGCGGCGGCAGCACCGGTTCGGGCACTGGCACCGGAACGGGCACCGGCACTGTCGGTATGGGAGCGGGCTCACCGCCAACGGGCACCGGCTTCTACGTGGCGGCGAACGGCAGCGACAGCAACCCTGGAACGCTCGCCGCGCCCTTTGCCACCCTGGCACACGCGCAGCAGGCGATGGAGCACAGCACGACCAAGACCACCTATGTCGAGGCGGGCACCTACCATCTCAGCAGCACGCTCAATCTCAACTCCGCGGACAGCGGCGAGACCTGGGCCTATTATCCAGCGAACGGGGTCGACACCGCGATTCTCGACGGCGGGAACAGCACCGGCCAGGCCATCAATATCCAGGGCGGCTCGAACATCACCATCAATGGGCTGAGCGTCGAGCACTTCACGACCTTCGGCATCGAGGCTCAGGGCGGCGCCACCAACGTCACCATCGAGAATTGC
>DATNDG010000012.1:0-35030 GCA_035553515.1 Allostellaceae bacterium
ATTGCCAAGGCACCATCAAAGGGAACCCTTATGTCTTCCCGTCCGATGCCGGCGGTCATCGCGACGCGGGCGACATCAACAACATCTTCGTCCACCGAAACTGGAAGCGGGGAGGATTCAAACTGAATACGCAGGTCTGCCGACATTTGTCGGCAAAGATCATCCTCGACGCCGATCCAGGCCAAATGGGACTGGTTCAGACGCTGCTCGGACACAAATCGTTGAAGACGACCGAGACCTATTACGGGCGGGTCAACCAGATCATCGCGCAGCGCTGGTACCAGGAAGCGCTCGCGAAGGCCGCACGCGACATCGATGCGGAGTTGCTCTGATGGTCGCCGTCAATCGCGCATGGAGCCAGCAGCGCGTCGCCGCGGACTGCGCGCCATGGCCCAACGAGGCCGAGCGCGCCCGCTGGCTGGCGCTTTTCGGCGACGACAGCGTGGAAAGGGTCTGGGCCAGGGAAACCGCGTATCAGAATGCCGGGGTCTATAGCCGCTACTTCCTGATGACCGGGGAGAGCGACGTGACCCCGCGAGGCCTCAAAATCTTCATCAGGCTCTGCGAGATGGGCGGCATGAAGCGAAGATGCTCGCCGCGCACGGTCGCGGGATACGTCGCTGCCATCTACAAGGTGCTGCGGTTGCTTCACCCGGATACTGACCTTCGCGCGCTCCGCACGATCATGTGGCGCATGCTGCGTCTCGCCGACCGCACGCCCAAGCAGCGGACAGCGGCCATCGCGGACGCGGTCGATCTCGAGCGCGCCGCCTGGCGCATGATCGAGGCCGGACGCAAGATCCGGCGCGCTGACAGGGAGCGCGGCGCGATGCTCTTCCGCACTGCCCTTTACCTGCTCATGGGCCTCTACATGCCCGAACGGCTCCGCGCGTTTGCATCGCTTACCGTCCAGCAGGTGAACCTCGATGCTGGCCTCATCGTCTTCCGCCCAGACCAGACGAAGAACAAGCGTGAGAGCGAGCGACGCATTCCGGCAGATCTCGTGCCTCTCATCCGCGAATGGCTCGAAATCCGCGCTAGCTTCCACCCTGACCATGATCTCTTCTGGATCTCGCTGAAGAGCGGCGGTGCGGCGGCGCCGGCCACGCTCTACGCGGCGCTGCGGAGCGAAACCGATGACCCGTTCGACTTTTCGGTTACGGTGACGCCGCATTCCCTGCGCAACGCCGCCGCCACTTTCATCGTTCGCCAAGCGCCGGAAAAAGCGTCGATCGCCAGCGTGGTCCTGGTCCATCGGAATTCCGAGCTCACGGATGAATACATCGAAGGCGCCGGGACCATCGAAGCGTCGCGCAAAGGCGGGCACATCGTCATGTCGTCAGGCGAGGTGCCCAAGATCGACGGCCGGCGCGGGCCCCGGCGGTACAAACGGGGCAAGCGCGTGCTGATCGCACCAGCCCGAGCGACGGTGCACGACAGCCAGGAAGCGCTGTAGGGTCGATTACTATCGCGAGAAGCGCGCGGCTCCGTCCTCGAGGCCGATGGGCTTTATCAGCGCGCGTGACGAAGGATCGTTGCCGCGACATCTTCCAGGAAGGCCGCCGGCAGGACCCCGTCCGCCTCCACCCGTAGCGCGAGCTCTCTCAATGCCACCGCGTGCGGCGGGATCTCAATGCCACCGCGTGCGGCGGGATGTAGTCCGGATCGGCCATGATGTCCCCGAGGTATAGGGCATACGAGCATGCGCGTTCCACCCATCGATGTCGCTCGCGGACGGGTCCGGAGCGCCTGGGTTTCTACGCCGGATGCCGCTGGCGCTTGAACGCGCGCGCGACTTTCGGCCCGCCGCGACCACTCATCTCAGCACCCATGCAGGATGAAGCCCCGCAACCCCTGGGCCGATGACGCCAATCCACCGGGTATAGACCCACCTGACACGCCGCGATCGGTCTGTACGAGCCCGCAAATCGCTTCTTCTCCGACTGAAACATTACAAACCGGTCAGAATAGGACCGACATAGCCCAGCGGCCGAACTCTAGAAAGCGCTGACCGTGGATCAGCCGGCGCCGCCAGTGCACCTCGTGGGTGGTCAAGCTGGGAGCGCGGTTAGAGTTCGGGCGCGGCGAGATAGGTGGGATCCGCTCCAGCCACCCGCGCTTCGCGCGTCATCGCACCGATCCGCCACGAGCACACTATCGTTGCCTGGCGAACTCCCTTACCCGTAGAATGGCTGCCGGGGAGGTGCGGCGAGTAGCTGTCGCGCCGTCGGGGCATGTCTGATCCGTTTTTTGACCATCCGATCCTGAATTCGCCCTACGAGCGCCCCGCACGGCATTGGGAGCTCGACGAGGCTCACCAGCCGACGCAGCGCATCATCGACCGCCGCCGGCCCGCCGACTTCATCACCCCGATCCCGAAGCCGAAGAAGCGCAAGGCCGCGGCTGGTCAAGCCGGCTTCGTCTTTGACGAGGGCAAGGGCCTCTCGACGGAAAAGCAGCAATACGATCCGACCTCGATCATCAACGAGGTGCGGGGGTATGTCGAAGCGTGGCGCGCCTTGCCCAATCCCAGCCAATGGCAGGTGACTCCCGAGACGGCGCGCCTCCTCCAGCATTGGCGCCAGCACGACTTCACCGACACGCGACCGTTCTTTTGCCAAGTGGAGGCGGTCGAGACGGCGATCTGGCTCACCGAGGTTGCGGCGCAATCCCGCAGCGGCAATCGGCTGCTCGAGCATCTCAAGGCCGCCAATCGCGACGCCAACCCCGAGCTGTCGCGGCTCGCGCTGAAGCTGGCCACCGGCGCCGGCAAGACGACAGTCATGGCGATGCTGATCGCCTGGCAGACGGTGAATGCCGTCCGGCATTCCGGCAGCAAGCTCTTCACCCGCGGCTTCTTGGTCTGCACACCCGGCCTCACCATCAAGGACCGGCTGCGCGTCCTTCAGCCCAATGACCCCGATTCCTATTACGCCAGCCGCGAGCTCGTGCCCGGCGACATGCTCGAGGACATCAACAAGGCAAAGATCGTCATCACCAACTACCACGCGTTCAAGCTGCGCGAGCGGATCGAGCTTTCGGCCGGGGGCCGGGCCTTGCTCCAGGGCCGCACCGGCGACGTCCCCGACACGCTCGAGACCGAGGGCCAGATGCTCCAGCGCGTCATGCCCGACCTCATGGGCATGAAGAACATCCTCGCCCTGAACGACGAGGCGCACCACTGCTACCGGGAGAAGCCGCCCGAGCCCGACGATGAGGAGCTCAAAGGCGAGGACAAGAAGCAGGCGGAGAAGGAGAACGAGGCGGCCCGCCTCTGGATCTCGGGTCTTGAAGCGGTTAACCGCAAGCTCGGGCTCGCGCGCGTCTTCGATCTCTCGGCGACGCCCTTCTTTCTGCGCGGCTCCGGCTACGCTGAAGGAACCTTGTTCCCGTGGACGATGAGCGACTTCTCGTTGATGGACGCGATCGAGTGCGGCATCGTCAAGCTGCCGCGCGTCCCAGTGGCGCAGAACATTCCCGGCGCCGAGATGCCGATGTATCGGAATCTCTGGGAAAACATTCGCGACCAGATGCCGAAGAAGGGGCGCGGGCAAGGCGGCCAGCTCGATCCCCTGGCCCTCCCGACGCGCTTCAAGACAGCGTTGGAGGCGCTTTACGGCCACTACGAGAAGACGTTCAAGCTATGGCAGGCCAAGGGCATCAAGGTCCCGCCCTGCTTCATCATCGTCTGCCAGAACACCTCGATCTCGAAGCTCGTCTATGACTTTGTGGCCGGCTTCCATTACAAGAAGGAAGACGGCACCGAGGGCTTTCAGAACGGCGCCCACGCTCTCTTCCGCAATTTCGACGAGACCACCGGCAACCCGTTGCCGCGCCCCAACACGCTGCTGATCGATAGCGAGCAACTCGAAGCCGGCGACGCCCTCGACAGCAGCTTCCGCGACATGGCGGCGGACGAGATCGATCGCTTCCGCCGCGAGATCATCGAACGGACGGGCGATCCGCAAGCCGGCGAAAAGCTCACCGACCAGGAGCTGCTGCGCGAGGTCATGAACACGGTCGGCAAGCCCGACACGCTCGGCGCCTCGATCCGCTGCGTCGTCTCGGTCTCGATGCTGACCGAGGGCTGGGACGCGAACAACGTCACTCACATACTCGGCGTCCGCGCCTTCGGCACCCAGCTCCTCTGCGAGCAAGTGATCGGCCGTGCGCTGCGTCGCCAATCCTACAACCTCAACGAAGAAGGTCTCTTCGATGTGGAATACGCCGACATCTTCGGCGTTCCGTTCGATTTCACCGCAAAGCCGGTCATCGCGCCGCCTCAGCCGCCGCGCGAAACGGTGCAGGTCAAGGCCGTGCGGCCGGAGCACGACGCTCTCGAAATCCGTTTCCCCCGCGTCGAGGGTTACCGCGTCGAACTGCCCGAGGAGCGGCTAACCGCCGAATTCAACGAGGACTCGATCCTGGAGCTCAGCCCGGACCTGGTCGGCCCCTCGATAACCCAAAACGCCGGGATCATCGGCGAGCTCGCCGATATGACACTCGAACACCTCGGCGACATGCGGCCCTCGAGCCTCGTGTTCCACCTTACGCACCGCCTGCTCTACACGAAGTGGCGCGATCCTGGCGAAGAGCCGAAGCTCCATCTCTTCGGGCAGCTGAAACGCATCACGAAGGAATGGCTCGACACCTGCCTCGTCTGCAAGGGCGGCACCTATCCAGCTTTGCTTATGTATCAGGAACTCGCCGACATCGCCTGTAACCGGATCACTGCTGGCATCACGCGCCACTTCATCGGCGAAAAGCCGATCAAGGCGCTGCTCGACCCATACAACCCGACCGGGTCGACGATGCACGTCCGCTTCAACACCTCCCGGCTCGATCGTTGGGACACCAGCGGGCCGCCGCCGAAGAACCACGTCAACTGGGTTGTGCTGGACAGCGATTGGGAAGCCGAGTTCTGCCGCGCCGCCGAGGCGCATCCCAAAGTCATCGCCTACACCAAGAACCACAACCTCGGTCTCGAGGTGCCGTACCGCTATGGCTCCGAAACGCGGAAATACCTGCCGGACTTCATCGTCCTCGTCGATGACGGCCACGGCCATGACGATCCGCTGCGCCTCGTAGTCGAGATCAAGGGCTACCGGCGCGAGGACGCGAAGGAGAAGAAGGCGACGATGGAGACCTATTGGGTGCCAGGCGTGAACCATCTTGGCAGCTACGGCCGCTGGGCTTTCGCCGAATTCCGGGACGTCTACGAGATCGAAGCCGACCTGGCGAGACAGATCGCGACGAAGTTCAACGCGATGATCGACGCGGTCGCGACCGAGCCGGTGGCGGAGTAAAAGGATGGCCGCAAAGAAGAAGACCAACGGCAAGAACGGCAAGACTGTCGAGACGCTGAAGCATGACGAGGCGAAGCGGAAGAACATCCCGACCGCCGAATACCAGTCTGTCGTTGATCGCGAGCAGGAGAGCCCGAAGAAGATACGCTACCCGCGCAACACCGAGCTTGATCCGCAGCTCGTATGGCGCGGCAAGGACGAGCAGGATTGGACCGACCTCGTCGTTAATGCGCCGCCGCTCTACATCCAGGAGAAGGTGCATCCTAAGGTCTTGGTCGACGACCTGCTGCGCGAGACCAAGGAGCGCGCACACGAGGCCGGCGAGATCACCCCCGACCTCTTCGCCGATTTCAACGGCATTCCGAAGGGCGTCGACAAGACCGAGTTCTATCAACACGACCAGAACTGGTCGAACCGCATGATCCTTGGTGACTCATTGCAGGTGATGGCGAGCCTCGCCGAGCGCGAGGGTCTGCGGGGCAAGGTGCAGTGCATCTACTTCGACCCGCCATATGGCATCAAGTTCAATAGCAATTTCCAGTGGTCGACGACCAGCCGTGACGTTAAGGACGGCAACATCGGCCATATCACGCGCGAGCCTGAGCAGGTCAAAGCGTTCCGCGATACATGGCGCGACGGCATTCATAGCTATCTCACCTATCTGCGCGACCGACTGACGGTTGCTCGGGATTTGCTGGCTGATTCGGGTTCGATTTTCGTGCAGATCGGCGACGAAAACGTTCACCGTATGCGCGCCTTACTAGATGAGGTTTTCGGCGATAAGTGCTTCTGCGCAGAAATCGCCTTCCGTAAGACCACTGGCAAGGGAAGCGCACTTCTTGACTCGAGTTTCGACGTTTTGCTCTGGTATGCCAAAGATCGAACTGCCGTAAAATACAGGCAGCTCTTTGATGCCCGATCATATATCGGCGACGAAAATCTCCGATTCTACGAAGATGCGACTTATCGCTCGTTTGTTATGTCCGCGGAGCAGCTCGCCGGACTGGCGCCACTTCCAGCCGGCGCCGAGGTATATCACCCGAATCCCATCACCAGCGCGCGCGCGAGCGGTGAAAGCGACGTCGCTGAGTTCGAGTTTGAAGGACGAGTATTTTCCCCAGGTACGCGCACCTTCAGCACCAATGCACGCGGTTTGGTCAGATTACGCAAAGCCGGCAGGCTGCTCGCGATTGGGAACACGCTTCGTTTTAAGCGATATCTCAACGACTTCGCCGTGATGGCAAGGAACAATATCTGGGACAACACTCGCCAGAGCGGGTTCGGCGACGCCAAGATTTACGTTGTGCAAACGGCGACGACCGTTGTCCAGCAGGCCTTGTTGATGGCGAGCGATCCAGGAGACCTCATTCTTGATCCAACTTGCGGTTCCGGCACGAGCGCTTACGTCGCGGAGCAGTGGGGACGCCGCTGGATTACGATTGATACTTCGCGCGTCGCGCTTGCTCTGACGCGAGCGCGAATCATGGGCGCGCGCTATCCCTTTTATCTACTGACGGACTCGCGCGACGGCCAGAACAAGGAGGCAGAGGTTACGCGCGCCGCGCCGAGCTCGCAGCCGACCTATGGCAACATCCGGCATGGCTTCGTCTATGAGCGCGTGCCCCATATCACACTGAAATCGATTGCCAACAACGCCGAGATCGACGTGATCTGGGAGAAGTGGCAGGCCGTGCTGGAGCCGCTGAGGGAGAAGCTCAATGGCGCTCTGAAGAAGCAATGGAAAGAATGGGAAATCCCGCGGGAGGCCGAGGCGGCCTGGGCGAAAGAGATGAAGGCGCTGCACCAGGAATGGTGGGATTGCCGTATCAAACGGCAGAAGGAGATTGACGCCTCGATCGCCGCGAAGGCGGAGTTCGAGCGCCTCTACGACAAGCCATATGCCGACCCGAAGAAGGTCCGGTCGCCGGGCCATTCACGGTCGAGAGCCTTAGCCCGCATCGCATCCTCGGCGTCGATGACGACGACGACCTGATCGATGTTGCTGAGGACGGTGACGAATATTCGGCGAAGCAGTCCTTCCCGCAGATGATCCTGGAGAACCTGAAGACCGCCGGCGTGCAGCAGGCGCATAAGGACGACCGCATCGCCTTCACGGCCCTGACGCCATGGCCGGGCGAGCTGGTATGCGGCGAGGGGCGCTATATGGAAGGCGATGCGGAGAAGCGCGCCGCGATCTTCATCGGCCCCGAGTTCGGCACGGTGCAGCGCGCGGACCTCGTCGCTGCGGCGCGTGAGGCCGGCGACGCGGCGTTCGACGTGCTGATCGCCTGCGCCTTCAACTACGAGGCCCATACCACGGAGTTCACTAAGCTTGGCCGCATCCCGGTGCTCAAGGCGCGGATGAACGCTGATCTCCACATGGCGGCGGACCTCAAAAACACTGGCAAGGGCAACCTCTTCGTCATTTTCGGCGAGCCCGACATCACGCTGCTCAGAGAGAAGGACGGGAACGTCCGCGTGAAGGTGAACGGCGTCGACGTGTTCAAGCCGCAGACCGGCGAGGTGATCAGCGACGGCGCCGATGGCATTGCCTGCTGGTTCGTCGACACCGACTACAACGAAGAAAGCTTCTTCGTGCGCCAGGCCTACTTCCTTGGCGCCAACGATCCCTACAGCGCGCTGAAGACGACGCTGAAGGCCGAGATCGACCAGGACGCGTGGGAGTCGCTCCACAGCGACATCTCGCGAGCGTTTCCGAAGCCGAAGAACGGCCGCATCGCGGTCAAGGTCATCAACCACCTCGGCGACGAGGTGATGAAGGTGTTCAGGGTGACCTGACGGCGAGGCGGCGCGCAAACCCAGCGGAGAAGCAAATTGATCCTGAGCCGCCGATACGACGATGCCCTGATTTATGCGAGCGGCCTCCATCGCGAGCAGATGCGCAAGGGGACACAGATTCCCTACGTCTCTCATCTGTTGGCGGTCTCGTCCCTCGTTATCGAGCATGGCGGCGACGAGGACCAGGCCATTGCTGGTCTTCTCGACGATGCCGCCGAGGATCAGGGCGGGGAAGCGACGCTGAGGGAGATCAGGTCCCGCTTCGGCGAGGAGGTGGCGAAGATCGTCTCCGACTGCACCGACGCCTGGACCGAGCCGAAGCCGCCATGGCGCGCGCGGAAGGAGGCTTATATTGCGATCCTGCCAAGAAAGGATAAGCGCTCGCTGCTCGTCTCGCTCGCCGACAAGACGCATAACGCGCGCGCGATCTTGATGGACTATCGCCTCCTCGGCGACGAGCTCTGGTCGAGGTTCAATGGCGGCAGGGACGGCACGATCTGGTATTACACCGAGCTCGCCGCGATCTTCAAAATGGCGGTTCCCGGCCTATTGTCGCGCGAGCTTGATGATACCGTTACCGCCTTCATGCGTGAGCCGGCCTGATGAGTGCGGGCGCCGATCTCTTCGGCGAGTTTCTCGCGCGGTTCGCGGAACTGAAAGCCGCGACCAAGGACAGCCCGCAACGACTGGTCGCGTTCTTCGACGAGAGCCTGGATGTTCGATCCGCCGCCGGCAATCTCGAGGCATTTCTGGTCCGAAACGATTTCGAGCGCACGGTCTTCCATGGACCGCGTAAGCAGTTTGCCCAGGTCCCAGCAGCATTTGAGCGGGAGTGGCAGGCGTTTCAGCACGATTGGCTGCCCGCGCTGAACCACGTCATCATGCGGCTGATCGAACCGGACTGGTCCGAGCCATACGATCCAGCCGAGAAGGGGCCGCCAAAGCCGGTGCCGCTCGATCCGGAAATCGACGACGCCTTCGTCCCCGAATACCACGAGCCGGCCAGCGGGATTCGCCTCGGCCTCGATGTCTTGAACGACATGGCGCAGACGGGCGTCGGCGAACCGGTCGTTCGTAACTCGGCGCGCATTACCCTGGACATCCTCGACTACATCGAGAACACGGTAGGCTTCAATCTTGAGGCAGTTCTTACGCGTTGGCGCAAGTTGCCGATCATCTTCATGCCGGCCCATGTCTCCAATCGTCATGGCTTGACGGAGAAGGGTTCGCTGCTCGACCTCATTGATGATGCAGCTAAGGCCTATGTCAGCGGCGCTCCAGCGGCGGCGATCGCCATGTGTCGAGCAGCCCTGGAGATGGTCTTGAAGCAGCATTATCTGCCGCGAGATTGCCGCTACATAGGCCGCGATGGTAAGGAACGAGACCTTCCTCTCGGCGAACTCATCGTTCTTGCTGACGCGCGTTTCGAATTCGTCCAAGAGCGCCGGATCCGTCCCATGGTTGATCGCGCTAATGCGATCCTTCACGGTTACACCAGGATCCAGCGCGTTTCCGAGGAAGAAGATCAGGCGATTTTAGGGTTCCTTAAGACCGTGAAGTTCCTCATCCAACGCGCGCCGGCTAGACCGTGACGAGCTTCCTTATCGCCGAAAGCTTCACCGACAGCCTCGCTCGTCTCACCGGCGACGAGCAGAAGGCGGCGAAGACGACCGCCTTCGACCTCCAGATCAACCCAGCCCAGCCCGGCCTCCAATTCCATAAGCTCGACAAGGCTCGCGATAAGAATTTCTGGTCCGTCCGGGTCACGAAGGACATCCGGCTCATCGTCCATCGGAGCGAGGCGAGCCTTCTCCTCTGCTACGTCGACCACCACGACAAGGCCTACGCCTGGGCGGAGCGCCGGAAGCTCGAACGACACCCCACGACCGGCGCCGCTCAATTTGTCGAAATCCGGGAGACGGTGAAGGAGATCGTCGTACCCGTGGCCGTGACGGCCCCGCAGGTGCGCAAGCCGGCGTCGGTCTCGGCGCCGCTCTTTGCCGATCGATCCGACGCCGAACTGCTGGGGTATGGGGTGCCGCCGGAATGGCTCGCCGACGTTAAGAAAGTCACCGAGGAGACACTGCTCGTTCTCGCCGACCATCTTCCTGCCGAGGCGGCCGAGGCGCTGCTGGAGCTGGCGACGGGCGGCAAGCCGCGCGTGCCCGCGCCGGCGACAGCCGACCCGTTCGCCCATCCCGATGCGCAGCGCCGCTTCAGAGTGGTCTCGAACCAGGAGGAGCTGCAACGGGCGCTCGACGCGCCCTGGGAGAAGTGGATCGTCTTTCTGCACCCCGAGCAGCGGCAGTGGGTCGAGCGCGATTTCAGTGGGCCGACGCGCGTCGCCGGCTCGGCCGGCACGGGCAAGACCATCGTCGCTCTCCATCGCGCCGTTCACCTAACGCGCGCTCATCCCGAAGCGCGCGTGCTGCTCACGACGTTCTCGGAGACCCTGGCGCATGCGCTGCGGGCCAAGCTGACCCGATTGATCAGCGGCGAGCCTCGACTTAGCGAGAGAATCGACGTGCATGGGATCGAGGCGCTCGGCCAGCGGCTGTACAAGGCTCATATCGGTCCGGTCACCATCGCTGATCCAGGCGTCATCCGTGACCTGGTGCGAGATGCCGGCGTCGCCGTGCCGGGGCACAAGTTCGGCCTTCCGTTCCTGCTCGCGGAATGGGGGCAGATCGTCGACGCATGGCAGCTTGTCGACTGGGAAGGCTATCGCGATGTCGTGCGGCTCGGGCGTCGGACGCGCGTGCCCGAGGCGCAGCGCAAGGTGCTCTGGTCGATCTTCGAGCAGGTGCGGTCAGGGCTCCGGGCGCGCGGGCTCCTGACGCAGGCCGAGCTCTTTACGAAGCTCGCGGAGGCTATCGCGAAAAGCAAGAAGCCGCCGTTCGACTTCGCCGTGATCGACGAGGCGCAGGATATGAGCATCGCCCAGCTGCGGTTCTTCGCCGCGCTCGGCGCGAGCCGGCCCGACGGGCTGTTCTTCGCCGGCGATCTTGGTCAGCGCATCTTCCAGCAGCCGTTCTCGTGGAAGGCCCTCGGCGTCGATATCCGGGGCCGGTCGCGGACGTTGCGCGTGAACTACCGCACTTCGCATCAAATCCGCATGCAAGCCGACCGGCTCCTCGGCCCCACCGTCACCGATGTCGACGGCAATACCGAAGACCGTGGCGACACCATCTCGGTGTTCAACGGTCCGCCGCCGCTTGTTCGGGCGCTCAAGGGCGAGGCGCAGGAGATCGAAGCGGTCGCGAGTTGGCTGAAGGAGCGAGCTGCCGAGGGCGTTCTGCCTCACGAGATCGGCGTCTTCGTGCGGTCGGACGATCAGCTTGAGCGTGCGCGAGCGGCCGTCGGCGCTTCCGGGATGCCTTTCGTTGTCCTCGACGAGCATGTCGAGACAAAGAACGGCCATACATCGATCGGCACCATGCACCTGGCGAAGGGTCTGGAGTTCCGCTGCGGCGCGGTCATGGCTTGCGACGACGAGATCGTGCCGTTGCAGGAGCGCATCGAGACGGTCGGCGACGAGGGCGACCTCCAAGAGGTCTACGATACCGAACGGCATCTGCTCTATGTCGCCTGCACCCGGGCGCGAGACCAGCTGCTCGTGACCGGCGTCGATCCGGTATCGGAATTTCTCGACGATCTCATCTCCTGAGCTCGGAGCATCTTACGAGCTCCGCGATTGACCGCGCGGAAGGCACCAGGCGGGGGTCATAGCATCCTCAGCTCCACGGTCCCGAGGTTCATCTGCGAGAGCTCGTTGGTGCGCCCGGTTGTGACGAGACACGGAGAGCTAAGCTCCATCTGCATTAGTTCCTTGGTCTCCTGGATCATCACGAGGCGGATGCTTTGGCTCAGTAGGATTGCGCCGACGGCCGCTCCCACGAAAGGCACGGCGACGGTCGCCTGGGCGAGCGTGAAAGTGCCGCACTCGTTGCCGACCGCGGCTCGTTCTTGCTCGGCGAGCTCCTTGTATGCCCTGCGGCCGAGCAGCCTATCGACAACCGGTGGCGCCGCCGGCTTCGACCAAAGCGTCGCCGGGTCGATGCCGTGCTTCACGATGCGGAGCTGCAGCATCTCGAAGTCGATGGCACCGTGGCCGACGCCGGCATCGATCATCCAGTCGAACCCGGCGCGCGCAATCTTCAGGCGCGGTGCGAGATCGTCGACGAGTGTGACGATGATCCTTGGATCGTCCTGCTGATCCTGCCGCGGTCCGAACTCGCCGTAGTGGCGGCGCTCGATTATCGACGTCTTCCAACCGAGCTTCTCGAGCCACGCCGCCGCGACGCGCGTCTTGCGCGTGCCGAAGGTGCCGTCGAGGTTCAGCAGGCCGGTCGCTTGGTTCTCCTCCTGGACGTCCTGGTCGTCCTGTAACACGGTGTGGATGCCTTTCGGCAGGAACGCCATGTCCCAGAGCAGCGCCTGGCCAAGATGCCCGAGCCCGACGATCCAGAGCTTCGAGGGCATGAAGACGGTCTCAGGCCCCGGCCCAGTCACTTCCGGTTCGATCCACGGTTCCCAGAGCGAGACGACTGAAACACGTTTGCCGGCGCGGCGGTCGCCCCTCACCCAGGCAAAGACCTCGCGGATCGCGAGCGCGCCAGCGAACACGCCAGCCAGAGGGTTGGCGGAGCTGCCGATGGGATGATCGTCCCACGACGGCCGCACACCCGCGCACCAACCGCTCCACCAGCACCGTAGAAAAAACGTCTCGGCGGGCGTGCCGCCCACCTGCACGACGTGCGTCGTGTCCTCAGGCACCGTCGCGGACATGGCGCCGCCGAGGGCACGGATCGCCTCTCCGAGCGCGCAGCCGATGGGGAGAGAACGCACGAGCGGCATCGAGGGATCGCCGACGAGCGTCGCCGAAGAGAAGCACTTTACGGCCGTCGCCACCGCGGTGAGCGCCGCTGCTTGGCCGGCCGCGGTGCCAGCCGCGTCGCCGGCGAGCACGATGACAAGCCGGACACTAGAGAGCCGGTCCTCGGCCTCGGCGAAGCCGACGTTCAGGGCGCCGTCCGTCAGCGCCTTCGTCACGCGCGAATGCTTGAGATGTGCACTCATCGTCTCGCCTCCAGGCGAAAGAACCGCTCCCCCATCGCGGTGCGGTCGCGCCAGCGGCCATTGCCGAGGTATTCGTAGAGACCGATACCGCCCGGCCTCATCTCGCGCCGCGCAAAATTCGGGATGATCACCGCGATGTGGCCGGCACGCGGCATCACGGGATCCGCCCGGTCAGAAGCGCTCTGCCCGTAGCCGCCAGAGTGGACATGCACATCTGCGACAACGCCGTAGCCGCGCTGCCGGCATAGCTGCCAGAGGACCGAGAGCCGCGCACCGGCGAATTTCACGATGCCCGTGTCGAGCGCGTGCGGGTCAATATCGTCGTAGAAGGCGAACTCATGGATCCGGCTCGGGCCGCCGGCGGGACTGTGCCCAAGAAGGAAGGCGCCGCTCTCGCGTCGGCCGCCGCGCGTGCGCCTCTCAAGCTCGCGGACGCCTTTCGCCCACAGATCTTCGGCGCAAACGAGCCTAGGCCTGGACCCGCCGAGCCATCCAGATAGCCTGCTCAGAAAGGAGAACATAAAGACGCTCCATAATGAAGCTCAGCTCGCGATCTCGGTTCCAGGCCTCGTCGCGCCGCTTCGCGGCCCAGTCGTTGTGTGCAGCGGCATGCCTCTGCCATGCGCGGTATATGCCACCATGCACACCGTTTCCGGGGCTCCACTCCTTCAGCGCGTCGACGAAACCTGGGGCTCCCTCCACCGGCGCCGAGGGGCGCGACCCGCAGCTCTCGCCGTCGGCGTAGGCCCACCGCTCTACAAAGGGCACGGTCTCCGGATAATCCGTGCATTCGATGTGGAAGTCGTGTTCGCAAGTGACGTCGCCGGCTGGATCCTTGCCGGCCACCCGAACATAGAGATGCGGCCAGACGAGCTTGAGCACCCGCCAGCGGCCCTCCTCCTCGCCCGCGAGGAAGCGGGCCGAGTGGAGGTGGCGGTCGAGGATTAGCGACGCCGGCGAGCCGCCCCCATCAGCCATTCGTGAAATCCTTCAGCGTCAGATCGACCGTCAGGCTGCAGGTGTCGCCGGAGACGAACTGGCCGATCGCCGCGTCGCGCGGCAACGGCGCGTCTGCCCCGGGGAGGATCAGATTGGCCTTGGCCTTCGCGGTGTCATCGAGATTGAACACTTTCTTGCTGACGGCCCATTGGATGATGCGGAACACCGTGGCGGCCGGGGAGAAATCGTGCGGCTCGGTCCGGTCCTCAAACTGCACGCTTACCCGGATGCGGTGGCAGCGGTGCACGACCACTGACACCGCCTTTCGGCCGTCGATCTCCCTGCCAACCGGCTCGTCCTTGTCGCGCTCGAAGACGAGCGCTTCACCGCCGAATCCCGCATGCTGCCGAATCTGCTGCAGCACGTCCTCGAGGCTCCCGTCGATCCTGAGCTCGTCCGGCTGAGCGCGGTTCTCGACCTGCACCTCGATGATTTTCTCCGTCATGATCCTTCTCCTTGGCGGCCCCGCCGCCTATCCAAGCCATCCGGAGCACTTGCGCCAGACAGGCGTATGGATTTATCCTTACAATACGCGTGACGTATTGTTATGTCAAGATCGCCGTATGGCCTAATCTAACGCCACCATAAGGACGAGGGGAGAAGATGACGATCGGGTCAAAGGTGAAGGAGCTGCGAGCGAGAAAGGGCCAATCCCTGCAGCAGGTCGCGGATGCTGTCGGCGCCTCGAAGGCTCACGTCTGGGAGATAGAGGCGGAGAAGAGCGCAAACCCGTCGCTCGACCTTTTGACGAAGCTGGCGAAACATTTCGGGGTGCCGATCTCCCACTTGCTGGAGGAGACCAGCGACGCAGAGGCCTTGATTTTCGGCCGCGAGTTCAAGGACGCGACCGAGGAGGACAAGAAGATCATCTGGCAGCTCGCCGAGCGCATGATCGGTAAGAAGGAAAGAAAGAAATAGCGACGATGGACGAAGAGCTGCGGATGAAGCTGGCGGACCTCGGCTCTCCCGAGCGTCTCGCCGACTGCATCGTCGACCACTTGGGCATCTCGGAGCCGCTGGTTCCGCTCGAGCGGATCGCGGAGGCCGTCGGGATCGTCGAGATCGTCGGACGCAACACGGACAGCTTCGAGGGCGTGCTCGTCACCGACAATGCCAAGTCCAGGGGCTTCATCGCCTATAACGAGAGCAGCCGCCCCGAGCGGCGGCGCTTCACCATCGCTCACGAGATCGGCCATTTCCTGATGCCGTTCCATGGGCCTAAGGCGCAATGCGCCAAGGTGGACCTGAGCGTGCTCAAGGCCAAGGATCCCAACCGGGCTCGCGAGGCGGAGGCGAACCGCTTCGCGGCGGCACTGCTCATGCCGCTGCGACTTTTCAAATCGGACATGCGACGCCTCGGCCCGCCGGAGACGGAACACATCGTCGCGCTCGCTTCCCGATATGGGGTCAGCAAGGAGGCAACTGCCCGCCGATATACGGAGCTCTCTCAGCATGCTTGCGCCATCGTGTTTGCACATGACGGCCGGGTTCGGAGCACGCCTTGCCGGACAACGGACTTCCCGTTCCTGGCGGTGGAACGAAACCATCCGCTTCCGACCGGGTCCGCATCAACGCGCGCACGAGCGGAGCAAGGCCAGGTGTCCGCCTGGTCCGAAGTGCCAGCAGAGGTCTGGCTCGGACCGGAGCGCCGCCTTCGCGGAAAGATCCTGCAGGAGCAGTTCCTACAGCAGGCGAACGGCCATCGCCTTATCATGCTGACGCTGGATGACGTGCTGGAGGATCCAGAAGAGGACGAAACGCTTGAGGAGAGCTGGACCCCTCGCTTCCGCCGCCGCTGAAAGGCACTCATCGCCGCGGCGAGCGCCGCTAGCCCGCTGTTTCTGGGGGCCCGCCCGCTACCCTGCTAGCTGACCGGGGGCCGATCGGCCTGTAGGAGCCTCTATTGCGATCGCCTCCCGGCGAACCGTTGCAAATCTTGCAGCGGTTGGCCGGCCGCCGGCGCTTTGCATGGTAGGAATCCGGCGGAATGTATAGTTCTCTCGGCCCCATGTGGGTCGTCGTGTGGGGTGAATGTGGGAAAGCGAAAAACGCTCGATCGGTCATCGCTTGTATTTCAAGGGGTTGCAAGGGGCAGGAAAGGGCAGCGGAATGTGGGGCCTTACTCCCCTCGCCTGCCGAAGTTCCTTGCTTTATCAGTGACTTGAAACTGGTAGCGGGGGAGGGACTTGAACCCCCGACCTTGGGATTATGATTCCCCTGCTCTAACCAGCTGAGCTACCCCGCCGCGGGAAGGGAGCGATATAAGGAAGCGGCTGCGCCGCGTCAAGCAAGACCAGCCGGCGGCCCGCGAAAGGAACGCCCCCATGAGCCTGCACCTCTACCCTGCCCTCGCCACTTGTCTCGCGCTCCTGGTCTATCTCTGGACCGTGGCCCGGGTGGCGCTGGCCCGCGGCCGCTATAAGATCGCAGCGCCGGCGGTCACCGGGCATCCCGATTTCGAGCGCCACTTCCGCATCCAGCAGAACACGGTCGAACAGCTCGTGCTGTTTCTGCCGAGCCTCTGGGTCTTCAGCCTCACCGTGTCGCAGATCTGGGCCGGGATCATCGGCCTCGTCTTCGTCGCCGCGCGGCTCCTCTATGTCGTGAGCTACGCGCGAAACCCGGCGGCGCGCGGCCCGGGCTTCACCATCGGCTTCGTCGCCTGCGTGGTCCTGCTGCTTGGCGGCCTCGCCGGCACGCTGCGCTTCATGCTGGTCGGGATTTAGGCCGCGCCGGCGATCCAGCCGCCGCCGAGCAGCCGCGTGCCGTCATAGGCGACGCAGGCCTGGCCCACGGCCACGCCGAAGGCCGGCTCCGCCAGCACTGCTTCGCCATCGCCCTTGCCATCGAGCCGGAGCCGAGCCGCGACCGGCGACTGCGCCGAGCGCAGCTTCACCGCGACCTCGATCCCCTCGGCGCCTGGAGCGGATCCCAGCCAATTGACCTCGCGCAACCGCACGCGGCGCTTGCCCAACGCGGCGCGCGGCCCGACCACGACGCGGCGCCGCTCGGGCTCGAGCCGGAGCACATAGAGCGGTTCGCCCGACGCCACGCCGAGCCCCTTGCGCTGCCCGACGGTGAAGTGAATGACGCCCCGATGCTCGCCCAGGACGCTTCCCCGCTCATCGACGATCTCGCCGGGCTCCGCCGCGCCCGGGCGCAGCTTCTCGACGATCGCCGCGTAATCGCCGCCGGGCACGAAGCAGATGTCCTGGCTGTCGGGCTTCGCCGCCACCGGCAGGTCGAAGCGCCGCGCCAGCGCGCGCGTCTCCGCCTTGCCCAGTGCGCCCAGCGGGAAGCGCAGGAACTCGGCCTGCGCCCGCGTGGTCGCGAAGAGAAAATAGCTCTGGTCGCGGCTCTCATCGGCGGCGCGATGGAGCTCCGCCCCCGCGGCGCCCGCGACCCGGCGCAGGTAATGGCCGGTCGCCAGCGCGTCCGCACCGAGCTCGCGCGCCGTCGCCAGCAAATCGCGGAACTTCACCGTCTCGTTGCAGCGGACGCACGGGATCGGCGTCTCGCCGCGCACATAGGCATCGGCGAATTCCTCGATCACGTTCTGCCGGAAGCGGCTCTCGTAATCGAGCACGTAATGCGGAATGCCGAGCCGTTCGGCGACGCGCGCCGCGTCATGGATGTCCTGCCCGGCGCAGCAGGCGCCCTTGCGCCCCGCGGCCGCGCCATGATCGTAGAGCTGCAGCGTGATGCCGACGACCTCGAAGCCCTCTTCGGCGAGCAGCGCCGCGGTGACAGAGCTGTCGACGCCGCCCGACATGGCGACAACCACGCGGCATTGCCGCGCCGGCTTCGGCAGGCCGAGCGAGTTCATGGCATGCGGCCGAGCATTGCCCGGCTCAGCCGTTCATCAGGTTGCGCGTCGCCTGCGGCAGCGCGACGGTGAGCCCGTCGAGTTCCTCGGTCATGATGATCTGGCAACCGAGGCGCGAGGTCTTGGAGAGGCCGAAGGCGAGGTCGAGCATGTCCTCCTCGTCCTCGCTCGCATCCTTCAAGAGCTCGTACCATTCCGCATCGACGATCACGTGACAGGTCGAGCAAGCGAGCGAGCCCTCGCAGGCGCCCTCGATGTCGATGCCGTGCTTGTGCGCGATCTCGAGCACGGAAAGGCCGATCGGGGCCTCGACCTCGCGGCGCGTGCCGTCGCGCTCGATGAACACCATCTTCGTCATTCCCCAGAACTCCTTCAGCGCGCCAACGGCGCCGCGTCATCCTCGGCCTGGATCGCGGCGCCCAGCAATGCTGCATCCGCGGCAGCGGCTCCCACCGCGCGCGCCGCCGCTTCCTTGGCCGCAACGACGCGCAACAGCGTGAGGCCGGCCTCGGGCGCCGCGGCGGCCACCGCGTGCCGCACCGCCTCGCTCGTTGCGCCGAGTGCCACGACGGCATGCGTCACCGGCCGCGCCAGTGCCTTCTCGGCGCGCTCGCGCAGCCGCAGCAGCAGCGCCCGCATCGCTTCCTTATCCTCGAGCTTCCCGGCGGCGATCCGCCGCTCGCCATCGGCGCCCGGCAAGAGCTCGGCATTGCCGCCGATGGCGACCGCCACGGCCGCGCCCTTCTCCGCCGAGAGCTCGATGCCGACGGCGATCCCCGGCTCGTCGCTCTCGCGCGGCGAGCCGTCCGGCTCTTCGATCTGGAACAGCTTCATCGGCGGGGGAACTCAGACGTGGAAGGACTCACCGCAGCCGCAGCGCCCCTTCTCGTTGGGATTGCGGAAGGTGAAGCCCGACTGCAGCTTGTCTTCGACATAGTCCATTTCGGTGCCGATGATGAACATCGTCGCCTTCGGATCGATGAGGATCGTGATGCCCTTGGCCTCGACCACCTCGTCGAACTTGCCCTTCTCGTCGGCATATTCGAGCGTGTAGGTGAGCCCCGAGCAGCCGCGGCTGCGCACGCCGACGCGGATGCCGACCGACGGCTTGCCGCGCCGGGCCAGCAGCGCCTGGATGCGCTCCGCCGCCGCATCCGTCACCATCATCGCCTGCCTCAACGCCATCGCCGTCTCCTTGCTCGGCCCCTCAGATACACCGGCCCGGCCGTGCCGGGCAACCCGCTGCCCTTATGTGGGGGGCATAGCCGCCCCTGTCACCCTCTCCCCCGGGCGAGGCGCCGGGCCGCGGAGGCCAGGGTGTCGATGGCAAAATCCACTTCCGCCTCAGTGGTATAGCGCCCGAGCCCGAGGCGCAGCGAGGCCGCGGCGAGGGCCTCCGGCAGGCCCAGCGCGCGGAGCACATAGGAGGGCTCGATCTCGGCCGCGGTGCAGGCCGAGCCGGTCGAGAGCGCCAGCGACGGGCAGGCCTCGATCAGCGCCGCCGCCGGGACGCCAGGAAAGCTCAGATTGAGGTTGCCGGCGAGCCGGCGCTCGGCATCGCCGTTGAGCCTGAGCTCCGGCAGCCGGGCCTTGAGCCCGCTCAGGAGCCGCCAGCGCAGCGCCAGCAGCCGCGACGATTCTTCCGGCATCTCCGCCGCGGCAATCCGCGCCGCCGCGCCGAGCCCGACGCAAAGCGGCGTCGGCAAGGTGCCCGACCGCAAGGTCCGCTCCTGGCCCCCGCCGTCGAAGAGCGGCTCCAGCCGCGCCCGCGGCCGGCGCCGCACATAAAGCGCGCCGATGCCCTTTGGCCCGTAGATCTTGTGGCCGGAGATCGACATGAGGTCGATGCGCATCGCCTCGACATCGACCGGCACCTTGCCCACCGCCTGCGCCGCGTCGCTGTGGAAGAGCACGCCCCGCGCATGGCAGAGCGCGCCGATCTCGGCAAGCGGCTGGAGCACGCCGATCTCGTTGTTGGCGGCCATGATCGAGACCAGCGCCGTGCGCTCGTCGAGGACATCCTCGAGCGCGCCGAGATCGACGAGACCCCGCGCATCGACCGGCAGCACGCTGACGCGAAACCCCTCGCGCCCCAGCGCCTTCACGCTCTCCAGCACGCATTTGTGCTCGGTCGCGACGGTCACCACATGGTCGCGGCCGAGCGGACGGCGGAAGCGCGCCGCGCCCTTGATCGCGAGATTGTTCGATTCCGTGGCGCCCGAGGTAAAGACGATCTCGCGCGCCTCCGCGCCGATGAGCGCTGCGACGTCGGCGCGCGCCGCCTCGACCGCGGCTTCGGCCTCGCGCCCATAAGCATGGGTCGCGGAATGCGGATTGCCGAACTTCTCGGTGAACCAGGGCAGCATCTCGTCGAGCACCCGCTTGTCCACCGGCGTCGTCGACTGGTAGTCGAGATAGATCGGCGCGCTGTTGGGCCGCGCCTGCTGGCGTGCGACGGAAGCGGTCATGCGGCGCTCGCCTGGCTGCGGGCGTAAAGCGCGCCCCACGCTTCGACGAGCTGGTCGATATCGGCATCGACCGTGCTCCAGCCGAGGCTGATGCGGATGGCGCTCTCCGCCGCCGCGCCGGAAACGCCCATCGCCTCGAGCACCGCGCTGCGCCGCACCTTGCCGGAGGAGCAGGCCGCGCCGGCGCTCACCATGACCCCGGCGAGATCGAGCGCCATCACCTGGGTCGCGGCGGCGATCCCCGGCATGCCGATCGCCAGCGTGTTGGGAAGCCGCGCCGTGTCGCCGGCATAGATCGGCGCTTCGGGCGCAATGGCGGCAAGACGCTCCTGCGCCCGGTCGCGCAGCCGCGCCACCCCGGCATAATCGCCGAGCCGCTCGGCGGCGAGACGGCAGGCGGCGCCAAAGCCGACGATCCCCGCCAGGTTCTCCGTGCCGGCGCGGCGGCCGCGCTCTTGTCCGCCGCCGGTCTGCAGCGCCTTGAGCGGCACGCGGCCGGACACGGCAAGCGCACCGACCCCCTGCGGCCCGCCGAGCTTGTGCGCCGAGAGAGTGAGGAGATCGGCGCCGAGCGCCGCCTTCGCCACCGGAACCTTGCCGGCCGCCTGCACCGCATCGCAGTGGAGGAGCGCGCCCCGCGCATGCGCGAGCCGCACCGCCTCGGCCACCGGCTGGATCGCGCCGGTCTCGTTGTTGGCAAGCATCAGCGACACCAGCACCGGACGCTGCTCTTCCGCAAGCATGCGCTCCAGCGCGGCGAGATCGACGATGCCGGACGCCGTTGCCGGGATCACCGCCGCATCGCTCGCCGCCTGACGCACCGAATCATGCTCGAGCGCCGACACCATGAGCCGCCTTCCGGGCACGCCGCGCAGCGCCAGCTGGTTGGCCTCGGTGCCGCCGCTGGTGAAGACGATCTCGGCCGGCGCCGCGCCGATGAGCGCGGCCACCTCGCCCCGCGCTGCTTCGAGCGCCTGGCGCGCCGCGCGGCCGAAACGATGGACGGAAGAAGGATTGCCGCAGCGCGCCAAGGCTTCGCCCATCGCCGCGATCACTTCCGGGCGAACCGGCGCGGTGGCGTTCCAGTCGAGATAAGCAAGACGCGGCATCGGCGGAAAGTGCCTATTGCGCGGCGAGCGTTGCCGCGCGCTGCTCGCAGTAAAGCGCGCCGCTGCGCCCCAGCACGCGCTGCTCGACGACATCGGCGAGCGACACCGAGCTGAGATAGAGATGAATCTGGTTGCCGAGCTCTTCCCAGAGATCATGGGTGAGGCAGCGGCTCTTGCTGCCGCGGCAGCCGACCGGCGCGCCGGGCGAGCAGCGGGTCGCGCGGATCGGCTCGTCGACGGCGAGGATGATATCGGAAATGCGCGTCTCCGCCGCCGAATGGCCCAGCAGATAGCCGCCGCCGGGACCGCGCACGCTCTTGACGAGGCCGCCCACCCGCAGCTTGGCGAAAAGCTGCTCCAGATAGGAGAGCGAGATCTCCTGGCGCTCGGCGATCTCGGCCAGCGCGATCGGCTGTCCCGCGCTGTGCTTGGCGAGATCGACCATCGCCATCACCGCGTAGCGTCCCTTGGTGCTCAGCCGCATCGCCTACTCCTTCTTCTCTCCGCGCACCCAGGCCGGACCGCCCGTGCCCGTCCTGAGCAGTGGTTCCGTCCGCTCCGTTCCGACCTCGGCCTCGAGTTCGTTGACCCGCGCGCGCAGCGCCTGAACTTCGTCGAGCAGCCCGTTGAGCGCGCGCGCCACCGGATCGGGGATCTCGTCGCCCGGGACCCCGTACGGTACGAATTCCTGCGGTTGGGACTCCGGCTTCAGATCCGCCTTGGCCTCGCGCGTCACCAGCGCGGAGCGGGGCGCCACGACGCGCGCGCCGGGCGGTACCTCGCTGCGCACGATCGCGTTGGGCCCGATGCGCGCGCCCTTGCCGACGGTGAAGCCGCCGAGCACCTTGGCGCCGGCGCTGACGATCACGCCATCCTCGAGCGTCGGGTGGCGCTTGCCGCGATGGAGCTTGGTGCCGCCGAGCGTCACCCCGTGGTAGAGCGTTACGTCATCGCCGATCTCGGCGGTTTCGCCGATGACCACGCCCATGCCGTGATCGATGAACAGCCGCCTGCCGATCTTGGCGCCGGGGTGGATCTCGATGCCGGTGAGCAGGCGGCCGGTATTCGAGATGAACCGCGCCAGCACCAGCCAGCGCCGCTCCCACAGCCAATGCGCCAGCCCGTAGAAAAGAAGGACATGGAATCCCGGGTAGCACAGCACCACCTCAAGGCCGGAGCGGGCCGCGGGGTCGTGCTTGAGGATCGTCGCGATCTCTTCGCGTAGGTTTTTCAAAACCATGGGACCCGCTGTGCTATAAGGGTTCGCTCGTCGCCGCGGTCGCGTCCCGCTGCCGCCAGGAGAGGTTCCGGGACAGGGCTTCAGCGCTATCGGCGATATAAGTTGACCTACTAATTTAGTCAAGTTTAGCGAGCCAATGCCGCGGGAATCAATACAGGAACGGATAGCAGGGGACTCGGAATTGGCGGCCGCGCCGGGAGCCGGAGGCGGCTTTCATGCCTGACGTCATCATCAACGGCCCGGAAGGCCGGCTGGAGGGCCGTTACCACCATTCGAAGGCGAACAACGCGCCGATCGCGCTCCTGCTTCATCCGCACCCGCAGCATGGCGGGACGATGAACAATAAGGTGGTCTACACGCTCTACCATGCTTTCGTGCGCCGCGGCTTCTCGGTGCTGCGCTTCAATTTCCGCGGCGTCGGTCGCAGCCAGGGGACATTCGACCGCGGCGAAGGCGAGCTGTCGGACGCCGCCGCGGCGCTCGACTGGCTGCAAACCTACAACCCGAACGCGTCGGCCTGCTGGATCGGCGGCTTCTCCTTCGGCGCCTGGATCGGCATGCAGCTGCTGATGCGCCGGCCGGAGATCGACGGCTTCATCTCGGTGGCGCCGCCGGCCAATCTCTTCGATTTCAGCTTCCTGGCGCCCTGCCCGGCTTCCGGGCTCATCGTCATCGGCGATCGCGACCAGCTCGTGCCGCAAGAGCCGGTGCAGAAGCTTGTGCACAAGCTCATGCATCAGCGCGACATCCAGATCACCCACCGCATCATCCCCGGCGCCGACCATTTCTTCGCCGGCCAGCTCGAGGAGCTGGGCGCGGTGGTCGAGGAATACGTCGCGACCGCGCAGCGCCCGCAAACCGCCGCCGCTGGCCGTTAGAGCGCGTTCCCGAGCAGACCCGACCTGCGAAGTCGCATCGGGCGAGCAACCGACTGCAATTCCATCCTGCGTCCTTCGACAAGCTCAGGATGAGGTCAGCTCTTTGTGCCACAAAGGAATTTGCCTCATCATGAGCGCGAGCGAAGCGCACAGCCGAAGGACGCACGACCGCCGCTCCCATCGTTTTCGACCGCCTAGCGCCCGACCTTCTCCAGCCGGTCGACGCGGAAGAGCGCCGGGAAGAGCCGCCACCACAGCAGCGCCACCAGGATGGTGCCGATGCCGCCCAGCAGCACGCCCGGCACGGTGCCGAGCCAGGCGGCGGTGACGCCGCTTTCGAACTCGCCGAGCGAGTTCGAGGCGCCGATGAACATGGAATTGACCGCGCTGACGCGCCCGCGCATCGCGTCCGGCGTCTCGATCTGCACCAGCGAGAAGCGGATGACGACGCTGATCGCGTCGGCGGCGCCGAGCGCGGCGAGTGCCGCGAGCGACAGCAGGAAGGACGTCGAGAGCGCGAAGACGCAGGTGGCAATCCCGAAGCCCACCACCGCGGCGAAGAGGATGCGGCCGACGCCGCCGCCGAGCGGCCGGCGCGCCAGGACCAGCGAGGCGGTGAGCGCGCCCGCCGCTGGCGCCGAGCGCAGCAGGCCCAACCCCCAGGGTCCGGTCCCGAGGATATCGCGCGCATAGATCGGCAACAGCGCCGTGGCCCCGCCGAGCAGCACGGCGAAGAGATCGAGGGTGATCGCGCCGAGCAGCGCCTGGTGCCCGCGCACGAAGGCGACGCCGCCGAAGAGCGAGGCAAGGCTCGGCCGCTCGCGGACCGGCGGCGGCACGACGATGCGGATCAGCGCGACGAGCAGCCCCGCCGCCACGAAGCCGCTCGCGGCGAGCGCGTAGACGAGGCCGGGGCCGGCGGCATAGGCAAGGCCGCCTAGCGCCGGGCCCAGGATGATGGCTGTCTGGTTCGACGATGCCGACGCCGCGGCGGCACGCGGGATCATCGCCGGCGGCACGAGCTGCGGCATCAGCGCGTGCATCGTCGGCAGCTCCGAGGCGCGCGCCGCGCCGATGACGAAGACCGCGGCGAAGAGCCGGCCCACGGTGAGCAGATGCGCGAGGCTGCCGAGCGCCAGCGCCAGCGTCACCAGCGCCTCCACCGCCATGCAGATCCTGAGGATCAGCCGCCGATCGTAGCGGTCGGCAATCTGCCCCACGATGAGCGACAGCGCGAAGCCCGGAATGAACTGGGCGAGGCCGATCAGGCCGAGATCGAGCGCGCTGCCGGTGAAGTCATAGACCTGCCAGCCGATCGCCACCGCCTGCATCTGGAAGGCGATGGTGGTGGCGACGCGCGCCCACCAGAAGAAGGCGAAGGGCCGATGCCGCCTGAGCGAAAAGATCTCATCCGCCGCCGCTGTCGCGACTTCCGCCCCGGGCGTCGTCACGCGCCTTGCTCCTGCCCGAGCCGCCTCGACTTCAATCCTCGAAGGGGTCGCGCACGAGCACGGTGTCGTCGCGCTCGGGGCTGGTCGAGAACAGCGCCACCGGCGCTTCGATCAGCTCCTCGATGCGGCGGATATATTTGATGGCAAAGGCGTTGAGCTGCGCCCAGGAGCGCGCGCCGCGCGTGCTCTCGCTCCAGCCTTCGATGGTCTCGTAGACCGGCTCGAGCTCGGCCTGCACCACCGCGCTCGCCGGCAGATGGTGCAGCAGCTCGCCGCGCCAGCGATAGGCGGTGCAGACCTTGATCTCGGGAAACCCGTCGAGCACGTCGAGCTTGGTGAGCGCGATGCCGGTGATCCCGGCGACCTTCACCGCCTGGCGCACCATCACCGCATCGAACCAGCCGCAGCGCCGCTTGCGCCCGGTGACGACGCCGAATTCCTTGCCGCGCGCGCCGAGCTGCTCGCCGATATCGTCGGTGAGCTCGGTCGGAAAGGGGCCGCTGCCGACCCGAGTGGTGTAGGCCTTGGTGATGCCGAGCACGTAGCCGACCGCGCCCGGCCCCATGCCGGCGCCCGAGGCGGCCGTGCCCGGATGCGTGTTCGATGACGTGACGTAGGGATATGTGCCGTGATCGACGTCGAGCATGACCCCCTGCGCGCCCTCGAAGAGAATGCGCTTGCCGACACGCCGCGCCTCGTCGAGCCGCTGCCAGACCGTGTCGGCGAAGGGCAGCACCTTTGGCGCGAGCTGCAGCAACGACTGATAGAGCGGCGTGCGCTCGACCTCGGGCGCGCCAAGTGCGCGCAGCAGCGCATTGTGATGCAGCAGCAGCTGGTCGAGCTTCTCGCTGAGGCTCGCAGGATCGGCAAGGTCGCAGAGCCGGATCGCCCGGCGCCCGACCTTGTCCTCATAGGCCGGGCCGATGCCGCGGCCGGTGGTGCCGATCTTCTTGTCGCCGCTCAGCGATTCGCGGGCGCGGTCGATCTGCGCGTGAGACGGCAGGATGAGCGCGGCATTCTCGGCGATCTTCAGATTGTCCGGCGAGACGGTGACGCCCTTCTCACTGATCTGCTCGATCTCCTTCAGCAGCGCCCAGGGATCGATGACCACGCCATTGCCGATGATCGACAGCTTGTCCGGCCGCACCACTCCCGAAGGCAGCAGGCTCAGGCGATACTCGACATTGCCGATCACCAGGGTATGGCCGGCATTGTGGCCGCCCTGGAAGCGCACCACGACATCGGCGCGCTGCGACAGCCAGTCGACGATTTTGCCTTTGCCTTCGTCGCCCCATTGGGCGCCGACCACTACGACGTTTGCCATGTCCTGCCTAGGTCCTGCCTTGCTCCCGCGCCGTCCTAGCCGACGGCGACGACCTCTTTCCCCGCGAGCCGATGGCTGCACGCGAGCCGCTTCGCCTCGGCCGCCTCGTCCTTCACCCCGACGAGGCCGGCTACCGCGGCCCAGCCCTCGCCGCGCAAGCGCTCCGCGAGCGCCGGATCGCTGCCGAACGGCAGGAAGAGCCGCGGCATCGGCTTCTGCGCCGGCACCGCACGCCGCACGGTATCCGTATAGAGGGTGAAGCCGGTTGCGGGCTCGCCGCCGCCATTGCCGGTGCGATAGCGCCCGCCGCGCCCGAGCTCGCCGCGCGCGCCGCGGGCGAAGAGAGTGAAGCTGACGCCGCTGTGATATTCGAAGCCGCGGTTTTCCACGGGATCGATGGTCAGCGTGAGCCCCGGCGCGGCGCGCTGCACCGCGTCCAGCACGGCGGCGAGCCGCGCGCGCTCCGCCGCAGCTTCGCCCGGCAGCTCGATCGCGTTGAGCGCGGCCATCGCCTTCTTCGCCGCCCCCGCCGCGGCGACCAGCCGCGACAGCAGCGTCGCCGCCGGGCCGCCGGCCGCCGCCACCGCCGCCACATCCTTGTGGTCGAGCGCGGCGCGGATGCGCTCCGCGACCGCGTCGGAGAGGCCGAGGGCGGCAATGATCGCCGGCACCAGCGTCGGCATCGTGATGTCGACCGAAAGGCCCGAGACCCCGCTCGCGGTGAGCGCCCGCGCGGCAAGCGTCACCACCTCGACATCGGCGGCGACCTCGTCGGAGCCGATCAGCTCGGCCCCCACCTCGCCCACCTGGCGCTCGGGCCGGATCTCGCTGCCTTTGACCCGGAGCACCTGGCCGGCATAGCAGAGCCGCAGCGGCCGCGGCGCATGGCCGAGCCGGCTCACCGCGATCCGCGCCACCTGAGGCGTCATGTCGGCGCGCACGCCGATCATGCGCTGCGAGATCGGATCCATCAGCCGAAAGGTTTCCTTGGCCATGGCCGCCCCGGCGCCGGCCAGGAGGTTGTCCTCGAACTCGACCAGCGGCGGCTTCACCCGCTCGTAACCATGCCGCGCCAGCACGTCCATCTGGCGCGCCACGACCTCCGCCTCGAGGGCGGCGTCGGGCGGCAGCAGGTCGCGCAACCCTTGCGGCAGCAGCGCCGGGTGAAGCGTCTCGTTCATGCTGCGGGGATAGCGGTTTTGAGCCAGGGCGGCAAACGGTATTCCCCCGCTGCGGCATTCCCGCTCCCCGGCCGGGAGCGGGCAGCGGACCGAGAAAAGTCCTTCTCCGCCCTTGAGGGCGGAGAAGGATTTAGGATGAGGTGGGTGGCAATGAGAAGGGCCGATCGAGCCGCGGCGGGCACACCTCACCCTCCCTCTCCCCGCTCCGCGCGGAGAGGGATAGAGCCTAAGAGGGCCCTAGAAGCGGAGCGCCCGCGCCTGCACCACGTTGGGGAGCGCGCGGACGCATTCGAGGACGTCGTCCGAGAGCGCCTGGTCGACCTGCACCAGGCAGATCGCATCCTCGCCCGGTGCGGCGCGGCCGAGATGGAGGGTGGCGATGTTGATCCCGGCTTCGCCCATGGTGCGGCCGAGATTGCCGATGAAGCCCGGCTTGTCCTTGTTGCGCACGAACAGCATGTGCTCGCCGAGCTCGGCATCCATGGCAATGCCCTCGACATCGACGATGCGCGGCCGGTCGCCGAAGAGCGTCCCGGCGACGCTGCGCTTGTGCCGTTCGGTCGAGATGGTGACGCGGATCAGCGTCTGGTAGTTGGTCGCCGAAGGGACCCGCGTCTCGCTCACCCGGATGTCGCGCTCGCGGCAGATGACCAGCGCGTTCACCATGTTCACCGTGTCGAGCTGCGGCGCCAGGATGGCGGTCAGGATGACCGAGGTGAGCGGCTTCACGTTGAGTTCGGCGGCGTGGCCCTCATAGGCGATCTCGACGCCCTTGATCTCGTAGGTGGTGAGCTGGCCGGCGAACTCGCCGAGCTGCTCGACCAGATTCATATAGGGCTTCAGCCGCTTCGCTTCCTCGGCGGTGAGCGACGGCATGTTGAGCGCGTTCACCACGGCGCCGGTGGTGAGATAGTCCGACATCTGCTCGGCGACCTGGAGCGCTACGTTCTCCTGCGCCTCGGTCGTGGCGGCGCCCAGATGCGGGGTCGCCACCACGTCGTCGCGGCCGAAGAACGGGCTCTCCTTGGCCGGCTCGACCGGAAAGACGTCGAGCGCCACGCCGGCAACATGGCCGCTGTCGAGCGCCGCCTTCAGATCCTCCTCGACGATGAGGCCGCCGCGCGCGCAATTGATGATGCGCACGCCCTTCTTGGTGCGCGCCAGCGCCTTGGCGTCGATGATGTTGCGGGTGGCCTCGGTCAGCGGCGTGTGCAGCGTGATGAAATCGGCGCGCGCGAGCAGGTCGTTGAGCTCGACCTTCTCGACCCCCAGCGACAGGGCGCGCTCGGCCGAGAGGAAGGGATCGTAGGCCAGCACCTTCATCTTGATGCCGATGGCGCGTTCGGCGACGATCGAGCCGATATTGCCGCAGCCGATGATGCCGAGCGCCTTGCCGGTGACCTCGACCCCCATGAAGCGCGACTTTTCCCATTTTCCCGCTTGCGTCGAGCGGTCCGCCGCCGGGATCTGCCGCGCCAGCGCGAAGAGCATCGCGACCGCATGCTCGGCCGTGGTGATGGAATTACCGAAGGGCGTGTTCATCACCACGATGCCGCGCTGCGTCGCCGCCGGCACATCGACATTGTCGACGCCGATACCGGCGCGGCCGATGACCTTCAGGTTCTTTGCGTGCTCCAGCACCGCCTTCGTCACCTTGGTGGCGGAGCGGATGGCGAGCCCGTCGTAATTGCCGATGATCTTCTTGAGCTCATCGGCGGAAAGGCCGGTCTTCACCTCGGTTTCGACGCCGCGTTCGGCGAAGATCTCGACCGCGCGCGGTGACAGGGCGTCGGAAATCAAGACTCTCGGCATGGCGAGATCCTGCTGTTCTTGGGAAAGGAAGGAAGCGCCGGCCGCTCAGGCGGCCGCGGCGCGGCGCACCTCGCCATAGGCCCAGTCGAGCCAAGGCAGGAGCGCCTCCACATCGCTGCGCTCGACGGTCGAGCCGCACCAGATGCGCAGGCCCGGCGGCGCGTCGCGATGTCCGGCGATATCGAAGCCCGCGCCTTCCGCATCGATCAGCGCTTCGAGCCGCTTCACCGCAGCGCGTTGCGCATCGACCGGCAGGCGCTGAAACCAGTCATCGACCAGCTTCAGGCATACCGAGGTCCAGGACCGGCTCGCCTTGTCGCGCGCCAGGAACTCGATCCAGGGCGTGCGCTCGACCCATTGGGCGACGGCCGCGAGATTCGCCTTGGCCCGGGCGACCAGCGCCGGCCGGCCGCCGACCGACTCGGCCCATTTCAGCCCGTCGATCGCGTCCTCGATGGCGAGCAGCGAGGGGGTGTTGATCGTCTCGCCCTTGAAGATGCCCTCGTTGAACTTGCCCTTGCTGGTGAGGCGGAAGATCTTCGGCAGCGGCCAGGGCGGCGTGTAGGTCTGGAGCCGCTCGACGGCGCGCGGGCTCAGCACCAGCATGCCATGCGCCGCCTCGCCGCCCAGCGCCTTCTGCCAGGACCAGGTAACGACGTCGAGCTTGTCCCAGGGCAGGTCCATGGCGAAGGCCGCCGAGGTGGCGTCGCACAGCGTCAGCCCCTGCCGGGCGGGCTTGATCCAGTCGCCATTGGGCACGCAGACGCCGGAGGTGGTGCCGTTCCAGGTGAAGACCACGTCGCGGTCGGTATCAACCTGGGCGAGATCGGGCAGCGCGCCGTATTCGGCGCGGGTCAGCCGCAGATCCGGGAGTTTGAGCTGCTTGGCGACATCGGTGGCCCAGCCCTCGCCGAAGCTCTCCCAGGCCAGCACATCAACCCCGCGCGCGCCCAGCAGCGACCACATCGCCATCTCGATGGCGCCGGTATCGGAGGCCGGAACGATCCCGACCCGGTAATCGGCAGGAATGCCGAGGAGGGCGCGCGAGCGCTGCACCACCTCGTCGATCTTGGCCCGGCCGGGCTTGGCGCGATGCGAGCGGCCGAGCAGCGCGCCCTCAAGCGCGCCCAGCGTCCAGCCGGGACGCTTGGCACAGGGACCAGAGGAAAAATCGGGATTCCGGGGCCGGACGAGCGGCTTCATGAAGCTATTCCTTCCAGAATAGATGCGACCCGTTGGGGGGCCGTGTCCCGGAGCGGAAAATAAGGAGAATGCTGCACTGCGTCAATCGCGGACAGCGCGAGTGGCAGTGGACGCGGCACCCCGCCGCAGCCTCCCGGACAGGGCGGGCGAAGCAAGATCATGTCGATAAGCGCCAGAAATTCGGGTATTTATAGCAGGTCAAGCCACGTAGCGTCTTTTCGGGGGAGGATGCATATCATGGTTGCGACCACGCATAGCGATCGACTGTCCGATGCCCGGCATAGCGCGGAACTGCGCAAGGCGGTGATCGCCGCCACGGTCGGCACGACGATCGAATGGTACGATTTCTTCATCTACGGTACTGCCGCCGGCCTGGTCTTCGGGAAACTGTTCTTTCCACACGAAAGTCCACTTGCTGGCACGCTCGCCGCGTTCGGCACTTATTTCATCGGTTTCGTCGGGCGTCCCATCGGCGCCGCCATCTTCGGCCATTACGGAGATCGTATCGGCCGCAAGGCGACGCTGATCGCCACGCTGATGTGCATGGGCATCGCCACCTTCCTGATCGCCTTCGTGCCGACCTACGCCACGATCGGCATCTGGGGCGCGGTGCTGCTGACCATCCTGCGCGTCATCCAGGGCATCGGCGTTGGCGGCGAATGGGGCGGTTCGGTGCTCATCTCGATGGAGTGGGCGCGCACCCATGGCAGCCGCGGCCTGGTCGCCTCCTGGCCACAATTCGGCGTGCCCTCCGGGCTCTTCCTCTCGAGCCTGGTCTTCGTCGCCTTCAGCGCGCTCTCGCAGGACCAGTTTGCGACCTGGGGCTGGCGCGTCCCGTTCTTCCTCAGCATCCTGCTCGTCGGCGTCGGCCTCTGGGTCCGGCTCGGCATTCTCGAGACGCCGGTGTTCCAGAAGCTGGTCGCGGAGCGCAAGATCGAGCGGGCGCCGATCCGCGAGGTCATCGCTCGGCAGCCGCGCGAGATCATTCTCTCGGCGCTGGTGCGCATGTCGGAGCAGGCGCCCTTCTACATCTTCACCGCCTTCGTGTTCTCCTACGCGACCGGCACGCTGAAGATGTCGCGCGACTTCGTGCTCTCCGCGGTGCTGGTGGCGTCGCTGGTGTCCTTCATCACCATCCCGCTCTGCGGCCACATCTCCGACCGCATCGGCCGGCGCAACATGTACATGATCGGCGCGGCGGTGACCGGGCTCTTCGGCTTCCTCTACTTCGGGATGCTGGATACGGGGCTGCCTTCGGCGGTGTTCCTGGCGATCGTGCTCTCGCTCATCCCGCACGACATGCAGTATGGGCCGCAGGCGGCACTGATCGCCGAGGCGTTCACGCCGCGCCTGCGCTATAGCGGTGCGTCGCTCGGCTATCAGCTCGCATCGATCATCGCCGGCGGACCGGCGCCGATCATCGCGACGGCTCTCTTCGCCGCCTATGGCACGGGCTACGCGGTCGCCATCTACATCGCGGCCTGCGCGGTGGTGAGCCTGGTCTCGGCATCGCTCATGCCCGATTACACCGGCAAGGACATCTCGATGGAGTACGACGCCGGCGCCTGACCGCAAAGCCCCGCGCCCGCGGCCCAAAACCGCGGGCGCGGCGGTCGACCGACTCACGGGAGCTCCATCATGATCAGCAATTTCGGACCCTGGACCTCGCGCATGCTGTCGATCCTCAGGATCGTCGCGGCGCTCTGCTTCCTCAATCACGGCACGCAGAAGCTGCTGGGCTTTCCGCCCTTTCCCGGCGGCCACGGCCCGGCGCTCGCCTCGCTCCTTGGCGTGCAGGGCATCATCGAGATCGTGGGCGGAATCCTCCTGCTGCTCGGCCTGCTGACCCGCCCAGTCGCCTTCGTCCTCGCCGGTGACATGGCGGTCGCCTATTTCATGGTTCATCTGCCGAGGAGCTTCTTTCCGGTGCTCAACGGCGGCGAAGCGGCGATCCTCTACTGCTTCATCTTCCTCTACCTGTTCGTCGCGGGCGGCGGCGCCTGGAGCGTCGATGCCCTGCGCGGCGGCGAGGCGGAGCCGGAAGAAGACTGACCCGTCGCGTACCCGGCCGCCTCAGCACGCCTCCGGGCGCCGACGGAGCAGATGCATCGAGAGGAAGGTGAGGACGTCCTCTTCCTTCTGGTTGCGGATGCGGTAGGCGACGCGCAGGATGCCGCGATCGGGCTTCGATCTCGACGGCTTCTTTTCCGTGACTTCGAGCTCGGTGTGGAGCGTATCACCGGGGCGCACCGGCAGGAGCCAGCGCAGCTCGTCGAAGCCGGGCGAGCCCATGCTGGACGCGCGGAAGATGCCGGTCTCCAGCACCATCCGGAAGCCCAGCGCCAGGGTCTGGAAGCCGCTGGCGATGAGGCCGCCGTAGTTACTTTCCCGCGCCGCTTCGACATCGATGTGGAAGGGCTGCGGGTCATAGGTCATGGCGAAGCCGATGATCAGGCTCTCGGTGAGCGTCACGCCGCGCGTGACGAAGCGCTCGCCGACCGTGAAATCGTCGAGATAACGCTCGTCCATCGGCGGCTCAGCTCAGGGCCGCAGCGATTGCCGCACCGAGTTCGCTGGTCTTCGCCTTGCCGCCGAGATCGGGCGTCTTCGGCGCTGACGGATCGGCAAGCGTCGCGGCGATCGCACGCTCGATCGCGTCGGCCGCCGCGCTCTCCCCGAGATGCGCGAGCATCATCGCCCCCGACCAGATCTGGCCGATCGGATTGGCGATCCCCTTGCCATAGATGTCAGGCGCCGAGCCATGCACCGGCTCGAACATGGAGGGCAGCTCGCCCTCGGGATTGATATTGGCCGAAGGGGCGATGCCGATCGAGCCCACCACCGCCGGACCGAGATCGCTGAGGATGTCGCCGAAGAGATTCGAGCCGACGACGACGTCGAACCAGTCGGGATTGCGCACGAAATGCGCAGTCAGGATGTCGATGTGGTACTGGTCGGTGCGGACCTGCGGATACTCCTTGGCGACCGCGGCAAAGCGCTCGTCCCAATACGGCATGGTGTGGATGATGCCGTTCGACTTGGTCGCCGAGGTCACATGCTTCTTGCGCTTCATCGCGAGGTCGAAGGCGAAGCGCATGATGCGGTCGCAGCCCTGGCGGGTGAAGATGGCCTGCTGCATCGCCATCTCGAGCGGCGTGCCGACATAGAGGCGGCCGCCGATCTCCGAATACTCGCCCTCATTGTTCTCCCGCACGACATAGAAATCGATCTCGCCGGGCTTGCGGTTCCTGAGCGGTGAGTCGACGCCGGCCAGCAGCCGGATCGGGCGGAGATTGACGTATTGCCGGAAGCCGCGGCGGATCGGGATCAGCAGGCCCCAGAGCGAGACATGGTCGGGAACGCCGGGATATCCGACCGCGCCGAGGAAGATCCCCTTCGTGCCCTTGATCTGCTCGAGCCCATCCTGCGGCATCATCGAGCCGATCTTGGCATAGCGCTCGCAGCTCCAATCGTATTCGCGCCAGCGGAACTCGAACCCGAAGCGTCGGCCCGCCGCTTCGAGTACGCGCATGCCCTCCGGCACCACTTCCTTGCCGATCCCGTCCCCAGGAATGACCGCGATCTCGTAACTTTTCGCCACGGTACGTCGCCTCCCTCGCTCAGTGGCCCGGACGATAGCGAAGCGCCGGCACCGCGCCTAGCCGGGCGGCGAAGCGGGCACGCAAGACCCGATGCGCCGATATAGCTAGACGGTGATCAAGCCTTCGAGATAGGGCACGCAGCGCCCGGCAATGGCGACGCGTTCCCCCTGGAGGGTGCAGGTCAGCGTGCCGCCGCGGCGCGAGACCTGCCGCGCTGCGAGCCGCTGCTTGCCGAGCCGCTTCGCCCAGTAAGGCGTCAGCACGCAATGCGCCGAGCCCGTCACCGGATCCTCGTCGATCCCATGGGCCGGCGCGAAGAAGCGCGAGACGAAATCGATACCGCCCTCTCCCGGCGCGCTGGCAATGAGGTCGCCATGGCCCTGGCGGCGGAGCGCGGCGAAATCCGGCGCGAGCCCCGCCACTTCTTCGGCGCGGGCGAAGACGGCGAGATAGCGCTCGCCGCGGCGATGAAGTTCGCCGGGCGCCACGCCAAGCGCCGACGCGAGCTCCGGCGGCAGCCGACAGGGCTCCGCCGGCAAGGCGGGGAAATCGAGCGCCAGGCTTTCGCCTTCGCGCGTCACGCCGAGCACGCCCGATTTCATTGTCCGGAAACGGACGCTCTGGCGCGCCGGCTCGAGGAAGCTGAAGATCACATAGGCCGAGGCGAGCGTCGCATGGCCGCAGAGCTCGACTTCGACCGTGGGCGTGAACCAGCGCAGCGCATAATCCGCGCCTTCGCGCACGAAGAACGCC
>DATNDG010000013.1:0-3895 GCA_035553515.1 Allostellaceae bacterium
CTCCACATGCGCCGTCGAGATCGTGATCCCGCGAGCCCGCTCCTCGGGCGCCTTGTCGATCTGGTCGTAGGCCGTGAACGTCGCCCCGCCCGTCTCCGCCAGGACCTTCGTGATCGCCGCCGTCAGCGACGTCTTCCCGTGATCCACGTGGCCGATCGTCCCTACGTTGCAATGCGGCTTCGTCCGCTCAAATTTCGCCTTCGCCATGGCTCTGTCTCCGCTCTACTCTTGTCCTGTCGCGATGCCCGTCAGGCCATCTTGGCGCGGACTTCGTCCGCTACCGCCTGAGGCACCTGCTCGTAATGATCGAAATGCATGGTGTACTGCGCCCGGCCCTGGCTCATCGAGCGCAGGTTGTTGACATAGCCGAACATGTTGGCGAGCGGCACCATGGCGTTGATCACCTCGGCATTGCCGCGCTGATCCTGACCGGTGATGCGGCCGCGCCGGCTGTTCAGGTCGCCGATGACGTCGCCCATGTAATCGCGCGGCGTCACCACCTCGACCCGCATCACCGGCTCCAGCAGCTTCGGGGCCGCCTTGGCGAGCCCTTCCTTCATCGCCGCGCGCGCGGCGATCTCGAAGGCGAGCGCGCTCGAATCGACTTCGTGATATGCGCCGTCGGTCAGCACCACCTTGAGGTCGATCACCGGGAATCCCGCGAGCACGCCGTTGTCCAACGAGCCGCGCACGCCTTTCTCGACGCCGGGCACGTATTCCTTCGGCACCGTACCGCCAACCACGTCGTTGGAGAATTCGAAGCCGGTGCCGGCGGGCAGCGGCTCGAAATGCATCTTGACGCGCGCGAACTGGCCGGAGCCGCCGGTCTGCTTCTTGTGCGTGTAGTCGATATCGGCCTGCCGCGTGATCGTCTCGCGATAGGCCACCTGCGGCGCGCCGATATTCGCCTCGACCTTGAACTCGCGCTTCATGCGATCGACGATGATCTCGAGATGGAGTTCGCCCATCCCCTTGATGATCGTCTGCCCGCTCTCGTGGTCGACGGAGACGCGGAAGGACGGATCCTCGGTCGCGAGCCGCGCCAGCGCCTGACCCATCTTCTCCTGGTCGCCCTTGGTCTTGGGCTCGACCGCAATCTCGATGACGGGATCGGGGAACTCCATGCGCTCCAGCACGACGGCGTTGGCGGGATCGCACAGCGTGTCGCCGGTCGTGGTGTTCTTGAGGCCGGCGAGCGCCACGATGTCGCCGGCGCGCGCTTCCTTGATGTCCTCGCGATGGTTCGCATGCATCTGCAGCATGCGGCCAATGCGCTCCTTGTTGTCCTTGACCGAGTTCAGCACCGCCGTGCCGCTCTGCAGCACGCCCGAATAGATGCGCACGAAAGTGAGCGAGCCGACGAAGGGATCGGTCATGATCTTGAAGGCGAGGCCGGCGAAGGGCTCGTCGTCCGAAGCGTGGCGCACGATCGGCTCGTCGCTGCCCATCTTGACGCCCTTGATGGCGGCGACGTCGGTCGGCGCCGGCAGGTAGTCGACGACGGCGTCGAGCAGCGGCTGCACGCCCTTGTTCTTGAAGGCGGAGCCGCAGAGCACCGGGACGAAGGCGTAGGTGGTCGTGCCCTTGCGGATGCAGCGGCGCAGCGTGTCGGCGTCCGGCTCCTCGCCGGCGAGATACTTCTCGAGCACCTGATCGTCCCGCTCGACCGCGAGCTCGACGAGCTGCGCGCGGTAGTGCTGCGCGAGTTCGGCCATGTCGGCCGGGATCTCGACCTCGTCGAACTTGGCGCCGAGCGACTCGTCGCGCCAGATGATCGCCTTCATCTTGACGAGGTCGACGATGCCGGCGAAGTCGCTCTCGACGCCGATCGGCAGCTGCGTCACCAGCGGCACCGCGCCGAGCCGATCCTTGATCATCTCGACGCAGCGCATGAAGTTGGCGCCGATGCGGTCCATCTTGTTGACGAAGCAGATGCGCGGCACGCCGTACTTGTCGGCCTGACGCCACACCGTCTCCGACTGCGGCTCGACGCCGGCCACGCTGTCGAACACGGTGACGGCGCCGTCGAGCACGCGCAGCGAGCGCTCGACCTCGATGGTGAAGTCGACGTGACCTGGCGTGTCGATGATGTTGACGCGGTGGTCCCGCCAGAAGCAGGTGGTCGCGGCCGAGGTGATGGTGATGCCGCGCTCCTGCTCCTGCTCCATCCAGTCCATGGTGGCGGTGCCCTCATGGACCTCGCCGATCTTATAGGAGCGGCCGGTGTAGTAGAGGATGCGCTCGGTCGTCGTCGTCTTGCCGGCATCGATGTGCGCCATGATGCCGATGTTGCGGTAGCGGTCGAGAGGAGTGGTGCGTGCCATGAAGAGCTCCGGGCCGGCGCTGACGAAAGCGCCTACCAGCGATAATGTGAGAACGCCTTGTTGGCGTCCGCCATGCGGTGCGTGTCTTCGCGCTTCTTCACCGCGTTACCGCGGTTGTTGGCGGCGTCGAGCAGTTCCCCCGAAAGCCGTTCCTCCATGGTGTGCTCAGAGCGCTCGCGCGAGCTGCCGATGAGCCAGCGGATGGCGAGCGCCTGGCCGCGGTCAGGCCGCACCTCGACGGGCACCTGATAAGTGGCACCGCCGACGCGGCGCGAGCGCACCTCGACCGCGGGACGCACGTTCGAGAGCGCGTCGTGGAAGGTGCGCAGCGGGTCCTGCCCGGAGCGCTTGGCAATGCGCTCGAGGGCGCCGTAGACGATGGACTCGGCCACCGACTTCTTGCCCTCGTACATGAGGCAGTTCATGAACTTGGTCACCACGGGATCGCCGAACTTGGCGTCCGGCAGGACCTCCCGCTTCACCGCTGCACGACGACGCGACATGACTCGCCTTCTCCTACGCTTCGCTTACTTCGGCCGCTTGGCGCCGTATTTGGACCGGCGCTGCCGCCGGTCCTTCACGCCCTGCGTGTCGAGAGTGCCGCGGATGATGTGGTAGCGCACGCCCGGCAGGTCCTTGACGCGGCCGCCGCGGATCAGCACCACCGAGTGCTCCTGCAGATTGTGGCCCTCGCCCGGGATGTAGCTCGTCACCTCGAAGCCGTTGGTGAGGCGCACGCGCGCCACCTTGCGCAGCGCCGAGTTCGGCTTCTTGGGGGTCGTGGTGTAGACGCGGGTGCAGACGCCGCGCTTCTGGGGCGACTGGTTCAGCGCCGGCACCTTGTTGCGCGCGGCCTGCGGCCGCCGCGCCCGGCGGATCAGCTGATTTATCGTCGGCATTCCTCTTCGACCCTCATCAAGCGCAATCGCCGCGCGACGTGCGTCTCGCATCGTCGACACGGCCCAAATGGGAACTCCGGGTATGCGCACCGTCTCGCACGGTGCCGAGCCAAGATTCGTTCACCCAGGCTGCGTTTAGGTGGCTTCCTACCGCCAGCCCCCCGTCAGGGTGCGCGGATAATATGGATGGCCCCCCACCCCGTCAAGGGCAAGTACCCCGCCGAAAAGTGAAAATCCCGCCACCCCGCCGCGGTCAGCGCATGCCCGACGCGGCCGGCCCGGCAGGGATGCGGCTCGCGTCCCGACGATCGCGCCGCCCAGGCGCTTGGCCAGCCGGCGGCTCCGGAGGTTCATATCGACCCCCGGCCACAGCACCGCCGCGGCGCCGCAAGCCTCGCCCGCCCAGCCGATCAGCGCCGCCCTGGCGCCGTTTCCTTGAGCCAAATTCCCGCCTCGGGCTCCTGTCGGCCCAGGTCGTGCAGCCCGGCCGCCCCAACGACCTCCTGCCTCGCGGCCCGGCGGAAGACCACAAAAAGCTCCAGCCTGGCCTCCATCCGGGGAAGCCAGCCCGGCCAGATCGCGGCGAAGGCCTCGAGGGATGGCGAGGGCCTCGATCGCGCAACGAGAAGGGGGCCGGCAAGCCGGCCCCCTTCGTAGCAAGGATCGAGATCG
>DATNDG010000014.1:0-3840 GCA_035553515.1 Allostellaceae bacterium
ATCGAACACGTTTCGTCGGCACAGGGGGTTTGAACAGATGAAAGCAAGACGTAAGCGTGCTAAGGCCGCCGCCTCGAAGGGCGCGGCGAAGAAGGCGCCGAAGAAGAAGAAGGCGCGTCGGAAGAAAGCTAAGAAGAAGTAGGCTCGGTCGATCCCCGCCGCGACGCTCCAGCCATCGAGCGTCGCGGCGGCGACATCCGAAACTCCCGAAGCCGCGGCAGCAGATATGCTCCGCGGCTTCGTCTTTGTCAGCGCTCGGTGAGCTTGAGCTCGATGCGGCGATTGCGGCGATAGGCAGCCTCGGTGTCGCCGGTATCGAGCGGCTGATACTCGCCGAAGCCGGCGGCGACCAGCCGGTTGGCCGGGATGCCCTGGTCCATGAAGAAGCGCACCACCGAAATGGCGCGCGCGGTCGAGAGCTCCCAGTTCGACGGAAATTGCGCCGTGGTGATCGGCCGCTTGTCGGTATGCCCGTCGACCCTGAGCACCCAGTTGATGTCGGGCGGAATCTTCGACGAGATGTCCTTGAGCGCTTGCGCCACCGGCAGGAGCTGCTTCTTGGCGTTGTCGCTGAGGTCGGCGCTGCCGAGAGCGAACAGCACTTCCGACTGGAAGACGAAGCGGTCGCCGACGACGCGGATGTCGGGCCGGTCGCCCAGCACCGCGCGCAGCCGGCCGAAGAATTCCGAGCGGTAGCGCGCCAGCTCCTCGACCTTGCTGGCGAGCGCGGCGTTGAGGCGCTTGCCGAGATCGGCGATCTGCACCTGCTGGTCCTTGGCCTTGGCCTCCGACGCGTCGAGCGCGGCGGCGATCTGCTGCAGCTGCTGGCGCAGCGCCAGGATCTGCTGGTTGAGCTGGTCGACCGTGGTCTGCGCCTCCGACAGCTTGGCCTCGCGCTGGGCGGCATCCTGCCTGGCAGCGGCCGCGTCGCGGTTGGCCTGCGCCGCGGCATCGTTGGAGCGGGCCAGGCGATTGGTCAGCTCGTCGCGCGCCGCGGTCGCCGCCTGGAGCTGGCTCGAGAGCTCCGACAAATTGAGCTTGAGGTCCTTGTTCTCCCGGGCCGCCAGCGCCAGCTGGTCGGTCAGCACGTTGAGCTTTGCCGTCAGGTCGCGCAGCGCCTCGTCGCGCCCGGAGAGGGCGTTGGTCAGGTAGAACTGGCCCGCCGTGAACACCAGCAGCAGGAAGATGATCACCATCACGAGCTGCGACAGCGCGTCGACGAAGCCCGGCCAGATGTCGATGCTGGAGCGGCGTTGGCGGCGGGAGGAGAACGCCATGCGGTTCCTTACCGGCTCATCATGTCGAGCGCTGCGGCTCCTCGGCGAGCGCCGCGATGGTGCGCGCCAGGAGGCGGATCTCGCTGCGGATCTCCTGCACCGCCTCGCCGCGGCCCTGGCTCATGTCCTCGTTGATCCGCGCCAGGTACGTCTCGATGTTGCGCAGATGGACCTGCGCGTCATGCCCGAGGCCGCTGCCGCCGGTCGCGTCGGCGAGGCGCGCCAGCACCGGCTTCAGCTCGACCTGCTGCTCGGCGAGGCGCAGCAGCAGCGTCTGCTCGGTGCGCATCTGGTCGGTGAGCGTGCCGAGGCGGTCGGTCAAGGCGAGGAGATTGCTGTTGGCGGAGATGCGGCTCTCCTCGCCGCGGCCGAGGATGCGCTGCAGGTTTTCGAGGCCGTCGGCGGTCTGCTCCAACAGCGCCTGGATGAAGGCCGGCACCGAGGCGTCGCCGGCATCGCCGCCGAGCGCGCCGCCGGAGAGCCGCGTATAGCTCGACAGCCATTCCTCGAGGTCGTTGTAGAAGCGGTTCTGGGCGAGACCGGCCTGGAGATCGAGGAAGCCCAGCACGAGCGACCCGGCGAGGCCGAACAGCGAGGCGCTGAACGCGGTGCTCATGCCGCCGAGCGGCGCCGAAAGCTGGTTCTTCATCGTCTCGAAGGCGTGCGCCACGTCGCCGCCGCCGGTCGACAGTCCGCGGATCACGCCGCTCACCGACTGCACGGTCTCGAGCAGACCGTAGAACGTGCCGAGCAATCCGAGGAAGACGAGCACGCCGATCAGGTAGCGCGAGGTCTCGCGCGTCTCGTCGAGCCGCGTGCCGATGCCGTCGAGCAATGTCCGCATCGAGGTCGCCGACAGAGTGACGCGGCCGCCGCGGCGATCGCCGAGCATGGTCGCCATCGGCGACAAGAGACGCGGCATGTCCTCGCGCGAGAGGCTGGCCTGGTCGCGCCGGAAGCGCTCGATCCACGAGACTTCCGGATTGAGCCGCATCACCTGGCGGAAGATGTAGATGATGCCGGCGAGGAGGATGGCGAGGATGACGCCGTTGACCGCCGGATTGCCCATGAAATAGGGCACCAGCGCCGGCGAGAGCAGCGCCGCGACGGCGCCGACCACGGTGACGAAGACGGCCATCCGGATGAGATAGCGTGACGGACGTGTCAAGGGAGCCTTGTCCTCTGCCAATGGGCGATCCCGCCCGGGCAAAATAGCGCAGCCAGGGCGAGCCCCGCCACCCTCACTTCGTCGCGGGGGTTTTGAGCGCCTTCTTGAGAAGCTGTGCCAGCGGCAGATGGAGATGGTCGTTGGCGGCGAGCACGTCGCCGCTCTCCAGCATGCCGTGGCCGCCGGCGAGATCGGTGACGTAACCGCCGGCCTCGCGCACGATGAGGATGCCGGCGGCGATGTCCCAGGGCTTGAGGCCGAATTCCCAGAAGCCGTCGAATCGGCCGGCGGCGACATAGGCGAGATCGAGCGCGGCGGCGCCGATGCGGCGCACGCCCGCGGTCACCGGCATCACCGCGGCTAATGTCGCGAGATAGGTGTCGCGGTCGCCATGGCCCATGAACGGCATGCCGGTGCCGATCAGCGCGTCGCCGAGCTGGCGCCGCCCCGAGACGCGCAGCCGGCGGTCGTTGAGGAAGGCGCCGGCGCCTTTCTCGGCCCAGAACATCTCGTCGCGCACCGGCTCATAGATCACGCCGGCGACGATCTCGCCGTCGCGCTCGAGCGCGATCGAGATGGCGAAATGCGGGATGCCGTGCAGGAAATTGCTGGTGCCGTCGAGCGGATCGACGATCCAGCGGTGGCGCGGATCGCTGCCGGGCTCGCCGCCGCCTTCCTCGAGCAGCATGCCATAGCCGGGCCGCGCCTTCGCGAGCTCGCTGCGCAGCACCTTCTCGGCGCGCAGATCGGCGGTCGAGACGAAATCGCCGGGACCCTTGACCGACACCTGGAGCTGCTCGACCTCGCCGAAATCGCGGATCAGCCCGCGCGCCGCCTTCAAGGCGGCGCCGCCCATCACGTTGATGATGGCGGAGCGGACGGCCACGCTAGTCCCGCGCCCTGGAGCGGCTTCGCGCAGCCCATTGCCGTCGTCCCTGCGAAAGCGGGGACCCAGGGGCTACTACTCGCCGCTCGCCCCTGGATTCCCGCCTGCGCGGGAATGACGATGAGATGGGCTCATCGGCTCGCGCCACGACGCTAGTCTTTCGCGCGCTCGACATAGCTGCCGTCGCTGGTGTTGACGACGATCTTCGTGCCGGCGCCGATATGCGGCGGCAGCATGACGCGGCGGCCGTTCTCGAGCTTGCCCGGCTTGTAGGACGAGGAGGCGGTCTGGCCCTTCACCACCGGATCGGCCTCGACGACGGTCATGGTCACCATCTGCGGCAGCTCGATGGCGAGCGGCGAGCCCTCGTAGAGCTGGATGGTGCAGATCATGCCCTCGCGCAGGAAGTCGGCGGGATCGCCGATCATCTCGCGGTTGACGGTGAGCTGCTCGTAATTCTCGTTGTCCATGAAGGTCGCCTGGCCGCCGTCCATATAGAGGAACTGCAT
>DATNDG010000015.1:0-61099 GCA_035553515.1 Allostellaceae bacterium
GCCGCCCGGAGCCAGGGCGCGAGATCCTCGATCACGTGGTGGATGTGCTCGGGGCCGGCGCCTTCGCGCGCCCAGTCCTTGGGCGTGCGCACCCAGGCGGTGGTCATGCCGAGCCGGGCCGCTGGCACCAGGTTGCGTGCCATGTCCTCGACCATGAGCGCGGTCTCGGGCGCGATGCCGTGCCGCTCGAGGAGCAGCGCATAGCCGCTTGGATCGGGCTTCGGCAGGTAGTTGCAGGCGATGATGTCGTGGATCGCGAGAAACTGGCCGGTGAGGCCGATGCGGGCGATGACGCGCTCGGCATAGTCGAGCGTGCCGTTGGTGAAGATGAGCTTCCGCCCGGGCAGCGCCGCGATCGCTTCGGCGAGCGCCGGATCGGCCGGCACCGGCGAAAGGTCGATCTCGTGGACATAGTCGAGGAAGCGCTTGGGCTCGATGCCGTGCTCGAGCATGAGGCCGCGCAGGGTGGTGCCGTGATCCAGAAAGAAGCGCCGGCGCAGCGCATGCGCATCGTCGATGCTGACGGCAATGCCCAGCTCGTGAACGATGAAATGCGCCATCCGCGCTTCGGCCTCGGCGAAGAGATTGCAATGCGACGGATAGAGCGTATTGTCGAGATCGAAGATCCAGGTCTCGATCTCGCGGAGCGGTCGGCCGCCTTGTGGCGGCAGGTTGGCGATGGAAGGGGTCACGGGGCGGGCGAAAGGCTCGTTAGAAAAGGACGAGATAGACGCAGAAGATGGCGCCGATCAAGGCGAGGCCGCCGGCGGCGATCACTTCGACGCGGCCGCTGCCGAGGGCGCGCGGCTCCGGATCGTCGATCAGCTTTGCGGCCCTCAGATAACGGGCGCCCCCCAGCGCGATGATCAAGATCCCCACCACCATCAGCGCCAGCCCGTCATCCCGGCCGACCGGCCCGGCCAGCCGCTCGACCCGCGCGCGCAACGCCGGCTGCAGCGTGCTGGTGGCGAGCGCCACCAGGAAAAGGTTGAACTTCTCGATGACGAAGCCGAAGCCCAGCACCGCGATGCCGGTGCGGATCCAGGCGAGGAAGGTCCGCTCATTCGCGGAATGATCGCTGAAGCGGGGGATCATGTCGCCGCGTGCCGTGCCAGTTCCTCGAGCAGCGCCGCCATCGCCGCGACTCCCGCCGCCAAACCTTTGACGCCGTGGCGCTGTGCGAGCCAGGCGGGATCGTTGTAAGCGACCCAGCTCTTGCCCGTCGCGTCTTGCCAGGCGACCATCTTCAGGGGCAGGTCGATGCCGATCGCCGGGTTCTCCTGCATCAGCGGCGTTCCCGCCTTGGGATTGCCGAAGATCAGCACTTCCGTCGGCGGCAGGCTCATGCCCACCTCTGCCGCGCCTTGTGCATGATCGATGCGGGCAAAGATAGTAACGCCCTTCGCCGCAAGTGCGGCGGCGAGCCGGTCTATGGTCGCCTTGGCCGGACGAGTGCTCTCGCGCGTGATCAAGCCATTGCTCGCCATGGAAATCTCCTGCACCGACGCTGGGAGGGAGGTCAAGATGCGGGCGGTCCCTTGAGCTCGACGGTATTGCCGTCGGGATCGTGAATATAGAGCGAGGGACCGCTTCCCTCGGCGCCGTAGCGTTGCGCCACCTCGCCGCAGGCGACGCCATGCGCCGCGAGATGCGCGCGCAGCGCCGCTTCGTCGAAGGGGAGGATGCGCAGGCAGAAATGGTCGAGATTGCGCGCCTCATCGCCGGGTGCCGCTCCGCCGGCGCGGCCCAGTGGTCCGTCGAGCGTGATGAGGTCGATGAGCGACGATCCGGCGCGCAGCTGCAGCAAGCCGAGGTCGCCCTGCCACTTCTCCTCGGCACAGCCCAGCACCTCGCAATAGAAAGCGCGCGCGCGCGCCAGATCGGCGGTGCGCAGCACCACATGATCGAGGGCGAGCAGGCGGAAGCCGGCCATGACACGTTTCTCCCGGCGGGGAAGGCCCTCCCGGAGAATAACCGCCGGCGCTCCAGTCGGAAAGGAAGGCTCGTCCTGCGGTGCCCCCGTGATACCCCAACCCTCCGGCCCAATCGCAGCCGCACGGCCGCCGCTGCCCTTTTCCTGGGCAGGTCGCACGCTGCGCAGTTTCTGTGCGGCCCGCCGCAAGAACGGGCATGACAAGGCCTCTGGCGCCGGACTGACACCAGCCTGCCGGCGGAAACCCTGGTCGCGCGCCGCTTGGCATCGGCCTTGCTTCGTGCGGCGTGCAAGGCAGTGGTTTGTCAGATGGATGCAGAACCCGGCTTCACCGAGGAGCAGAAACAGTATCTCGAGGGCTTTCTGGGCGGTGTGATGGCGCGGCACGCGGCACAGGGGGTGCCGGCCGCGTCCTCCGCTGCGCGCGGTCCCGTCGATCTCGCTCGTGTGGCGCAGGACCGCGTCCTTGCCGCCGGCGGCACGCTTACCCCCGAGGAGCAGGCGAAGCGCGATGCCGAGCCGCTCGACCTCTGGGACACGCTGCGCGATCACGCCGCCGCCGGGCGTTTCCCCAAGGGGATCGACGTCTTCCGCCACAAGTTCCATGGCCTCTTCTACGTCGCCCCGGCGCAGAACGCGTTCATGTGCCGGTTACGCATGCCGAACGGCATCCTTGCGGCGGGGCAGCTGCGCGGTCTCGCCGATCTGGCCGAGCGCTTCGGCGGCGGCTATGCCGATGTGACCACGCGCGCTAATCTGCAGGTCCGCGAAATCGCCGCCGCGCATGCGCTCGATCTGCTGACCGGCATCCAGGATCTTGGCCTCACCTCGCGCGGCTCCGGCGCCGACAATGTGCGCAATATCACCGGCAGCCCGACCGCCGGCATCGACGCCGAGGAACTGATCGACACGCGCCCGCTCGCCCGCGAGCTCCATCATCACATTCTCAATCACCGCGATCTCTATGGCCTGCCGCGCAAGTTCAACATCGCTTTCGATGGCGGCGGCCAGGTGGCGGTGCTCGAGGATACCAACGATATCGGCTTTGCCGCAGTCGCGGTGGCCGAGGGAAACGGCGTCGCGGCCGGCGTCTATTTCCGCCTGCAGCTCGGCGGCATCACCGGCCATGGCGACTTCGCGCGCGATGCCGGCGTGCTGCTGCGGCCGGAGCAATGCCTGCCGGTAGCCGTGGCGGTGCTGCGCGTCTTCATCGCCGAGGGCGACCGCACCGACCGCAAGCGAGCGCGGCTCAAATATGTGCTCGATCGGCTGGGGCATGAGCGCTTTCTCGCCGAGACCGAGAAGCTGCTGTCCTTCACCCTGGCGCGGCTGCCGCTCGACGCCTGCGAGAGGCGCGCGCCGGTGCTGAAGCACGGCCATGTCGGCATTCACAGGCAGCGTCAGGCTGGGCTCTCTTACATCGGCGTGGTGCTGCCGGTGGGGCGCATGACCGCGCATCAGATGCGCGGCATCGCCGACATAGCCCACCGCTACGGCAGCGGCACCATCCGCCTCACCGTCTGGCAGAACCTGCTGATCTCCGATGTGGCGGAAGCGGATCTCGCCGCGGCGCAGGCGGCGCTCGCCGTGCTCGGTCTCGACTGGCGCGCCAGCAACATCCGCGGCGCGCTCGTCGCCTGCACAGGCAATACCGGCTGCAAATTCGCCGCCACCGACACCAAGGGGCAGGCGCTGGCGCTGGCCGAGCATCTGGAGCAGCGGCTCGCGCTCGACCAGCCGGTGAACATCCACCTGACCGGCTGTCCCCATTCCTGCGCGCAGCATTATGTCGGCGATATCGGGCTTCTCGGCGTGAAGGTCGGCGAGGAGCAACTCGAGGGCTATGCGCTCTACGTCGGCGGCGGCGCCGGCAGCGAGCGGGCGCTGGCACGCGCGATCTATGAAGCGCTGCCGATGGCCGAGATGCCGCGGAGAGTGGAGGGGTTGCTGCGCGCATATCTCGCATGCCGCAGCGATGCGGGCGAGAGCTTCCACGCTTTCGCCTCGCGCCTGACGCCGGAAGCGCTGCGCGCGGCGGGCGACGCCGCGCTTGCGGGAGTGAACTGATCTCATGAGCCATATCGCACCGCTGCTCCCCGAGAACGCGCCCTTCAGCCCGGCGCAGCGCGCCTGGCTCAACGGTTTCCTGGCGGGGCTGCTCGGCAGCGCCGAAGCTGCTGCGGCGGTCACGGCGCAGCCCAATCCCGCGCCGGCGCCGGCCGAGGAGTTTCCGTGGCACGATCCTGCGCTGCCGCTCGAGGAGCGTCTGGCGCTCGCGCAAGGCCGGCGGCGCGAGCGCGTGCTGATGGCGGCGATGGCCCAGCTCGACTGCGGCCAATGCGGCTATCTCTGTCAGACCTATGCTGAAGCCTTGTCTTCCGGCGCCGAGAAGAGCTTGAGCCGCTGTGTTCCCGGCGGCAAAGAGACGGCGCGCGCGTTGAAGGAGCTGATGGAGCAGCCCCCGACTGCTCCTGCCTTGCCTGCTGCGCCGGCGTCGCCGCCGCCGGCCGCGGCCTCCTCGACGCGCGCGCCGACCATGGCGCGCTTTGGGACCGCCCGTCCGCTCAATGGCGCCGGCTCCGAGAAGGACACCCGCCATGTCGTCTTCGACATCGCGGGATGCGGCCTCGACTATTCGGTCGGCGACAGCTTTGGCGTGCAGGCGGAAAACTGCCCGGAGCTGGTGGCGGCGGTGATCGAGCGCCTCGGCGCCGAGCCCGGGCAGGAAGTCGATTGCCCCGATGGCAGCCGGCGCGAGCTCGCCGAGGCGCTGCGCCTCGTCTGCGATGTCGGCCGCCCGTCCGACGCGGCGGTCGAGGTGCTCGCCTCGCGCGCCCCCGATGTCGGCGAGTCGCAGCGGCTCCAGGCGCTCGCCGAAGGCTATCCCGGCGCCCAGCCCGAGGATGCGGATCTGCTGGATCTGCTGCTCGCCTTTCCCTCGGCGCGGCCGCCGGTGCAGGAGCTCATCTCGGCGCTCTCGGTGCTGCAGCCGCGGCTCTATTCGATCGCCTCCTCGCCGGGTGCGGTCGCGGGCGAGCTGCATCTCACCGTCGCCGCAGTGCGCTATCGCAAGCACGGGCGGCTGCGCAAGGGCATCGCCTCGACCTTCCTCGCCGAACGCGCCCCGGCGGGAAGAGAGATATCCGTCTTCGTTCAGCCAAGCCACGGCTTCCGCCTGCCGGCGGATGATGCGCGGCCGGTCATCATGATCGGGCCGGGCACCGGCGTGGCACCCTTCCGCGCCTTCCTGCAGGAGCGCCGCGCCCGGGGTGCGAGCGGTCGCAACTGGCTCTTCTTCGGCGATCGGCGACGTGCCAGCGACTTCCTCTACGAAGAGGAGTTCCTCGGTCATGTTCGCGACGGGCTGCTGACGCGGCTCGATCTCGCCTTCTCGCGCGACCAGGCGGAGCGGCTCTATGTCCAGCACCGCATGCGCGAGCGCTCGGCAGAGCTCTGGTCCTGGCTCGAAGAGGGAGCGTCGCTCTATGTCTGCGGTGCCGCCGGCATGGCGCGCGATGTCGATGCCGCCCTCGCCGCGATCATCGCCCGCCAGGGCCGCCGCTCGCTCGGCGAGGCCAAATCCTATCTCGCGACGCTCGCCCGCGAGCAGCGCTATCTCCGCGACGTCTATTGATGGCCGTTTTCCCCATCTTCCTCGAGCTCGAGGGACGGCGCTGCCTCGTCATCGGCGAGGGCGAGGTTGCGGCAAGCCGCGCCGTCGCGCTCGCCCGCGCCGGCGCCGCGGTGGAGCAGCGCAAAGACTTCGCGCCGGCGATGCTCGACGGTGCGGCGCTGGTCTTTGTCGCCGGCGCGCGCCGAGCGCTCGCCGACGAGGTTGCGCGCGAGGCCGCTCGGCGTGGAATCCCGGTCAATGTCATGGACGAGCCGCGGCTGTGCAGCTTCCTCATGCCGGCGCTGGTCGAGCGCGGGCCCGTCACCATCGCCATCGGCACCGGTGGTTCCGCGCCGATGCTGGCGCGGTTGCTGCGGCAGGCGCTCGACGCAGCGCTGCCCGAGCGCCTCGGTCCTCTCGCCGCGCTCGCCGGACGATTTCGCCCCTTGGTGATGCGCCGCCTCGCCGATCCCGAATCCCGCCGCGGCTTCTGGCGGCGCGTCTTCACCGGCCCCGTGGCCCGCCTGGCGCTTGCCGGTGACGACGCGGCTGCCTCCGCTGCGCTCCGCTCCGAGCTTGATCGGGCGGAACGCGTGGGCCACCGGGACGCGGCGGCCTGATTGCGGCTGGATCTCCCTCTCCCCCGTGTGGGCGAAGAGGGCAGGGTGAGGTGGGACGCCCCGGCACCGACCCCGGCACCGCGCCCCACCTCGTCCCGGCTGCAGATGCACCCTGCGCCCTTCGACAAGCTCAGGGTGAGGAACATTCTTTATGGCCCTTGAGAGAGGCCATTCTCGTTCTTCCTCATTCTGAGTCTGTCGAAGAACGCACTCTGCTTATGCAGCCGGCGGGCGCCGCGCTGAGGGGTGCTGTGCTAGCCTAAAATCTGCGCGGATCGAGTGGCGCGGCGGCGGACTACGTCAATGACGTAGCGTGAAAAAATTCTCAATGATGTACATCATTGACAGAGCTCAGCGGCGGCGGATGAGCGTGCCGGCGCCTTCGGCGAAGAGCTCGAGCAGGATCGCATGCGGCGCGCGGCCGTCGATGATTACCGCCGCCTCGACGCCGCCCTCGACCGCCTCGAGGCAGGTCTCGACCTTGGGGATCATGCCGCCCTGGATGGTGCCGTCGGCGATGAGCGCGCGGACCTCGTCGATGCTGAGCTCGTTGAGGAGGCGTTTTTCCTTGTCGAGCACGCCCTTGACGTCGGTGAGCAGCAGCAGGCGCGTCGCCTTGACCGCGGCGGCCACCGCACCCGCCACCGTGTCGGCATTGATGTTGAAGGTTTCGCCCGCATCGCCGAAGCCGATCGGCGCGATCACCGGGATGATGTCGGAGCGCTCGAAGAGCTCCAGCACCTTGGTGTCGATCTCGTGCGGCTCGCCGACGAATCCCAAATCGAGATGCTTCTCGATGTTGCTGTCGCTGGGCGCGGTGCGCTTGAGCTTCTTCGCGCGGATGAGGTCGGCGTCCTTGCCGGAAAGGCCGATGGCATAGCCACCGGCGGCGTTGATCGCCTGCACGAGCTGCTTGTTGATCGAGCCCGACAGCACCATCTCGACGATCTCGACCGTCTCGCCGTCGGTGACGCGCAGCCCGTCGACGAAGGAGCTCTTGATCTTGAGCCGCTCCAGCATCTGGCCGATCTGCGGCCCGCCGCCATGCACGACGATCGGGTTGATGCCGACCTGCTTCAGCAGCACGACATCCTGCGCGAAGAGATCGGCCAGGTGCTCGTCGCCCATGGCGTGGCCGCCGTATTTGACGACGATCGTCTTGCCGGAATAGCGGCGGAGATAGGGGAGCGCGGCGGCGAGCGTCGCCGCCTTGCTCGCAGGGTCGATGCCGGGGAGCGGCTTCTCGGTCATGGCGGCGGCACTCTACCGTGGCGGCGGCGGCGCCGCCAGAGCGGCGAGGCTGGCGCGGAGCGCGGCGATGCCGCTTCCATCCTCGGCGCTGGTCAGATGGATCTCGGGATGAGCCGCGACATGGCGCTTCAGCTCGCGCTCGATCGCCGCGAGCCGCTCGCCAAGCTCCTTCTGCGGCAGCTTGTCGGCCTTGGTCAGCGCGATCTGGTAGGACACCGCCGCCTCGTCGAGCATCGTCATGATCGGCCGGTCCGGCTCCTTGATGCCGTGGCGGGAATCGATCAGCAACAGCACGCGGCGCAGACTGGCGCGCCCAGCGAGATATCGGCGCACCAGGCTCGTCCACCGCGCGACATCGCGCTTCGCCGCCTGGGCGAAGCCGTAGCCCGGCAGATCGACCAGCATCAGCCGGCCGGCGAGTGTGAAGAAATTGAGCTGCTGCGTCCTCCCTGGCGTGTGCGACACGCGGGCGAGTGTGCGCCGTCCGGTGAGCGCGTTGATCAGGCTCGACTTGCCGACATTGGAGCGCCCGGCGAAAGCGACTTCCGGCAGCGTGTCACCGGGGATCGCGTCCTCGGTCGCCGCGCCGGCGACGAATTCGCAGGGGGCGGCGAAGAGCAGCCGGCCGCGTTCCAGGGCATCGGCGTCCGGGGCCTCCGGCGCCATCGGCGGCGAGGCCGTCAGGCGGTGGCCGGCGCCGCAGTGGCGCGGCGTAGGATCACCCATTGCTGCGCGATCGACAGCAGGTTGTTCCAGGACCAGTAGATGACGAGCCCGGCGGCGAATTGCGACAGCATGTAGGTGAAGACGATCGGCAAAAGCATCATCATCTTCGCCTGCATCGGATCCATCGATTGCGGGCTCAGCTTCTGCTGCAGGAATTGGGTGCAGCCCATGATGATCGGCCAGAGGCCGATCATCAGGAAGGAGATGTGCGGCGGAGTGAAGGGCAAGAGCCCGAAGAGATTGACGAAGCTTGTCGGGTCCGGCGCCGAGAGGTCGTGGATCCAGCCAAAGAACGGCTGGTGGCGCATTTCGATGGTGACGTAGAGCACCTTGTAGAGCGAGTAGAACACAGGGATCTGGATGAAGATCGGCAGGCAGCCGGCCATCGGATTGGCGCCGACGCGCTTATAGAGCGCCATGGTCTCCTGGTTGAGCCGCGCCTTGTCCTCGCCGAAGCGCTCCTTGAGCTTCTGTATCTCCGGCTGCATCGTCTTCATCTTCGCCATCGCCCGATAGGACTTGTTGGCAAGCGGGAAGAAGATGAGCTTGATCAGCACCGTCAGCAGCATGATGGCGACGCCGAAATTACCGATCTGCTGGTAGAAGAAGTCGAGGGTCAGGAAGATCGGCTTGGTGATCCAGTAGAAGAGGCCGAAGTCGATCGCCCGGTCGAAGCGCGGAATGCCGAGCTGGCTCTCATAGCGGTCGAGGAGATGCACCTCCTTGGCGCCGGCGAAGATCCGGTCCGCGCTGCTCACCTTGCCGTTCGGCGCCACCGTCTGGAAGGCGCCGGTGTAATCGGCCTGATAGACCTCGCGGTGGCCCTCGCCGTTGAAGCGTATCTCGGTTACGACCTTCTCCTGCTGCGGCGGGATGAGGGCGGTGAGCCAGAATTTGTCGGTGAAGCCGAGCCAGCCGCCGATGCTGGTGTCCCGGACCGGCGCCTTCTTCACATCGGCGTAGTTGTACCGGTCGGGCTGCGCGAACCAGCCGCCGTCATGCAGGATGCCGTTCAGCACGGCGATCGGGCCTTCATGCAGCAGATATGTCTTCGAGACCGGCGGTTCGCCGACGCGCACGATGCGGCCGAAATTCGCCACCGAGACCGGATGGCCGGATTGGTTTTCGACCGTCTGGGTGACGGTGAACATGTAGTTGTCGTCGACCGCGTAATGCCGCACGAACCGCAGTCCCTGGCCGTTGTCCCAGGTGAGATCGACCGGTTGCTCGGGGGTCAGCTCCTGGGCCGAGGCGGTCCAGCGCGTCTTGTCGTCGGGCAGCTTGACCGATCCGTCCTTGGGACCGACCCAGCCGAAATCGGCGTAGTAGGGATGCGCCGTGCCGTCGGGCGCGAGCAGCACGATGTCGGGGCTCTTGGGATCGACCGTCTCGCGATAGTCGCGCAAAGTCAGATCGTCGAGCTGGGCGCCGACGAGGTTGATCGAGCCCTTAATGCGCGGCGTCACGATCTTGACGCGCGGCTGCTCGGCGATCACCTGAGCGAGCGGCTTCGCCGCCTCGCCGCCGGCGGAGGGCGCGGGCGCCTGCCCGTGTCCCTGCGCCGGGGCGGTTTTTTGCGCCTGGGTCTGGTGCTGCTCCGGCTTCGGCTTCGGCGGCGGCGCGAAACGCGACTGGACGAGCTGGAAGCCGAAAAGGATCGCGAAGGAGATCACCAACGCGATGATGACGTTGCGGTTCTGGTCGTCCATGAGGCGATGGGCCTAGCGGCAATCCGGGCAGGAGTGGGGCGGAACGGTGCGTGCGGGCGGCACCGGATCGTAGCCACTGCCGCCCCAGGGGTGGCAGCGTAGCAAGCGGCGGAGCGCGAGCCAGGAGCCGCGTAGCGCGCCATGGATCTCGATCGCCTCGGCAGCATAGCTGGAGCAGCTCGGGAGATAGCGGCAGCTCGGTGGCAGCAGCGGCGAGATCAGGAGCTGATAGGCGCGGATGAGGCCGCGCAGCACCGCGGTCAGCACGGTTCCCTCGCCATTTTCTCCTCGCTCATCCCTCGCCGCCATTGCACCACGCGCCGAGCTCCTTCAGCGCCTTTTCGAGATCGGCCAGCAGGGCCGCGAAATCCCGGCCGGCCGTGCCGGCGCGGGCCACCAATACATAGTCATGCCCGGCAGCGGCGTGTAGCGGCATCACGCGGTCGACCGCCGCCCTGAGCCGGCGCCGCGCCCGATTCCTGGCCACCGCAATGCCAACCTTGCGGCTCGCGGTGAAGCCGACGCGAACCGGCCCGCCGGCTTCGGAAGGTGCAGTGCCGGGCGGCCGGCGCAGCGCTTGCAGGATGAAGCCCGGCGTCACCGAACGGCGTCCCTTGCCGGCGACGCGCAGGAACTCGGCCCGCCGCTTCAGCCGCGCAAGCCCGGCCATGGCGCGGCCTCGCTTTCTGCGCCCGAAGGCGCGCCGCTCAGGCGGAGAGCCGCTTGCGGCCCTTGGCGCGCCGACGCGCGAGGACACCACGGCCGCCGACGGTAGCCATGCGGGCGCGAAAACCATGACGGCGCTTGCGGACGAGTTTGCTCGGCTGATAGGTGCGCTTCACGGCACGGCACTCCGGCGACGCTTCTCAATGGATCGAGGGCGCTGTATAGGGGAGTGGCCCGGCTAAGTCAACGCCGCGCGGTTTCGCCGCCTCACGCCAAGGTGACCCGTGGCCCCTGAGGAATCCGGGCTAGGATTTCGGCGGAAACCGACGGGGCTGGACCGGCGATGGACGAGGCGCGGGAGAGCGGCCGGGGACAGGCGGGCATGCTTCGCCGTGTGCTGCCCCTGCTGCTGCTCGCGGCGGCGGTCGGCGGGTTCTTTGCCGCCGGGCTCGGCCGTTTCTTGACCTTCGAGACGCTCGCCGGGCATCGCCAGGAGCTGCTCGACTGGGTGGCGCGCGCCGGGATCCTGGCGCCCGTCGCCTATATCGTCCTCTATGCCGTCGTGGCGGCACTCTCGGTGCCGGGCGGCGTGTTCCTCACCGTCGCCGGGGGCTTCCTCTTCGGCACCTGGCTCGGTGGGCTCTCGGCGCTGATCGGCGCCACCATCGGCGCCAGCATCCTCTTCCTGATCGCCCGTACCAGCTTCGGCGATCTGCTGCGCCGGCGCGCCGGGCCGTTCCTGCGCCGGGTCGAAGCCGGGTTTCAGGAGAACGGCGCGAGCTATCTTCTCTTCCTGCGGCTCGTGCCCCTCTTCCCCTTCTGGCTGGTCAACCTGGTGCCGGCCTTCTTCGGTGTCTCGCTCAGGCTTTTCGTGCTCTGCAGCTTCTTCGGCATGGCGCCGGGCGCCTTCGTCTATGCCGGCGTCGGCGCGGGTGCCGATGCGCTGCTGGCGGCGGGCCGTGCGCCCGATCTCCATATCATCTTCGCGCCGCGCGTGCTGCTGCCGCTGATTGCGCTGGCGGTGCTGTCGCTGCTGCCGGCGCTCTACAAGTGGCGGCAGGGGCGAGTGAGCCCATGAGCGAGCAGCTCTCCGTCGACATCTGCGTCATCGGCGCCGGCTCCGGCGGCCTCACCGTCGCCGCTGGCGCATCCCAGCTCGGCATGAAGACGGTGCTGATCGAACGCGGCCGGATGGGCGGCGACTGCCTCAATTACGGCTGCGTGCCGTCGAAGGCGTTGCTCGCCGCCGCCAAGCGCGTGAAGCATGCGCGATCGAACGCGGCTTTCGGGCTTGGCGGTCCGCCGCCGACCGTCGATTTCACCGCCGTCATGGACCATGTCGCGGGCGTCATCGCCGCCATCGCACCCTTTGACTCGGTCGAGCGCTTCGAGGGGCTCGGCGTGCGCGTCATCGCCGCGACGGCGCGCTTTACGGGCCCGCGCGAGGTCGCGGCGGGCGACGTCCTCATTCGCGCCCGTCGCATTGTCATCGCCACCGGCTCGGCGCCGAGCGTCCCGCCGATCCCCGGCCTCCGCGACCTGCCATTCCTCACCAACGAGACCATCTTCGACAATCGCGTGCTGCCCGAGCATCTCATCGTCATCGGCGGTGGGCCGATCGGTATGGAGATGGCGCAGGCGCATCGTCTGCTGGGCGCGCGCGTCAGCGTGCTCGAGGCAGCGAAGGCGATGGCCAAGGACGATCCCGAACTGGCGGAGCTGCTGATCGAGCGGCTCCGGGCCGATGGCGTCGCCATCGAGGAGGGCGTGCGCATCCGCCGCGTCGAGCGGACTGCGACGGGCGTCGCCGTCGTGCTCGACGAGCAAGCCGGCGAGCGGCGCATCGAAGGCTCGCATCTGCTGGTGGCGACCGGACGGCGCGCCACCCTGGCCGGCCTCGATCTCGACAAGGCAGGCATCGCCGTCGATGAGCGTGGCGGTCTCATTCTCGACCGGCGGCTGCGCACCAGCAATCGTCGCGTCTATGCCGTGGGCGATGCGGCAGGCGGCCCGCAATTCACCCACATCGCCGGATACCACGCAGGCATCGTCATCCGCAATGCGCTGTTCCGCCTGCCGGCCAAAGTCGACTACCGCGCTCTCCCCTGGGCCACCTACACCGATCCTGAGCTCGCCCAGGTCGGACTCACCGAAGCCGAGGCGTTGGAGCGGCATAAGGGTGATCTGCGCGTGCTGCGCTGGCCGTTCCACGAGAACGACCGCGCCCAGACGGAGCGCGATACGCATGGGCTGGTCAAGGTGCTGGCGCGGCGCAATGGACGGGTGCTCGGCGCCTCGATTCTGGGTTCCGATGCCGGTGATCTCATCCAGGTGTGGGGGCTTGCGATCAGCGGCGGCCTCAAGCTCTCCGCCCTCGCCGGAATGGTCGCGCCCTATCCGACCCGCGGTGAAGCGAGCAAGCGCGCGGCCGGAAGCTTCTTCACGCCGAAGCTGTTCAGCGACCGCACGCGCTTTCTGCTGCGGCTGCTGGCAAAGCTCGGGTAAGCGCGGCGATGCGGCCGATGCCCTCTTTCCTGCGCGGGCTTTCCGTGCGGCTCCTTGTCCTCACCGTGACCTTTGTCATGGTGAGCGAGGTGCTGATCCTCGTGCCGTCGGTGGCGCGCTTCCGCTTCAATTATCTCCAGGAAAGAACCGCCGATGCGGAACTCGCGATCCTCGCGCTCGAGGCGACGCCGGACAATATGGTGAGCGAGCCGCTTGCCCGCGAACTGCTGGCGCGCGTCGGCGCCTATGGCATCGTGCTGCACAACCCGCAGAAAACGCTGATGCTCGATGCCGGGGGCGCGCCGCGTATCGATGCCACCTACGATTTGAGCGACGCGGGGTTCCTGCAGCTCGTCTCCGATGCGCTGATCGCGCTTACCGAAACCCAGAATCGGATTCTCCGCGTGCTCGACGTGTCGGCGCGCAACCCGCAGGTCACCGTCGAGGTGATCACCGACGACACGCCGATGCGGCGCGCGATGCGGGTCTATGCCGGGCATATTCTGGAATTGTCGGTGGTGATCTCGCTCATTACCGCGGCGCTGCTCTATCTGGCGCTCCAATGGCTGCTGGTGGCACCCCTGCGCCGGCTGACGCAAAGCATGGTCTCATTCCGCGCCAATCCCGAGGACGAATCGCACACCATCCCGCCCTCGCGCCGCACCGATGAGATCGGCGTCGCGCAGCGCGAACTAGCGTCAATGCAGGAGACGGTGCGCCAGGCGCTCCGCCACAATGCGCGGCTGGCGGCGCTCGGTACTGCAGTCAATAAGATCAATCATGACCTCCGCAACATCCTGTCGACGGCGCGGCTCATGTCGGACAGCCTCGCCGACAGCGAAGCGCCCGAGGTGAAGCGTGTGACCCCGCGCCTGCTGGCCGCGATCGACCGCGCCGTGGCGCTGTGTACGCGCACGCTGAGCTACACGCGGGAAGGCGCGCCGCCGCTGAAGCGGGCGCGCTTCGCGCTGGTCGGGCTGGTGGAGGAGGTCGCCGGGCTGGTCGAAGCGAAGGGCGAAGATGGCGCACGGCTCCTCAACAAGGTGGCTCCCACGGTCATGATCGACGCGGATCGCGAGCAGATATTCCGCGTCATGCTCAATCTGGTGCGCAATGCCATCGAGGCGGGAGCGCGCCATGTGACGGTCTCCGTCCAGAACGACATCGACGCGCTCGTCATCGTCGTGGCCGACGACGGGCCGGGGCTTCCGCCCAAGGCGCGCGACAATCTGTTCCGGCCCTTCGCCGGCTCGGCGCGGCCCGGCGGCACCGGGCTGGGCCTTGCCATCGCGCGCGAGATCATGCGCGCCCATGGCGGCGAGATCGGGCTTTGCGACAGCAGCGCCGCCGGCACCGCTTTCTGCCTCAGGCTACCCGACGCCGGCGCCGCGGTGCCGCGGGCGGAGGAGCGCGAGGCGGCGCGCCCGCCGGCCGCCTCGTGAACATCACCTTCACCCGCCGCGCGGTGCTGGGCGCGCTCGCGCTGGCCGCGCTCTCTCCCTCGCTCGCCCGCGCCGCGCCGCGCATCGTGCCCTGGCTGCACTGGCGTGCCAGCGACGAGAGCTCGACCACCCGCATCGATCATTCCGCCTGGGACGCCTTCCTGGCCCGCTACCGCATCGCAGGGGCCGACGGCATTGCGCGCGTCCGGTACGGCCGCGTGCTACCCTCCGATCGCGAAGCGCTCTCGGTCTATATCGATGCGCTCGGTGGGCTGCCCATCACGATGTACTGTCGCGCCGAGCAGTTTCCCTATTGGATCAATCTCTATAACGCGCTCGCCGTGCGTCTGGTGCTCGAGCATTACCCTGTGGCCAGCATCCTCGACATCGGCCCCCACCAAGGCCGCGGACCGTGGCACAAGAAGCTCATCCATATCGAAGGCGAGGAGGTCGGACTCGACGATATCGAGCACCGGATCCTGCGCCCGTTCTGGCACGATCCGCGCCTCCACTATGCGCTCTGCCTCGCGGCGCTCGGCTCGCCCGATCTGCCGGCGCACGCCTTCACCGCGCCCGGCACGGAGGCGATGCTCGACGCTGCGGCGGGCAACTTTGTCAATCATCCGCGCGGCACGCGCATCGAGCACGGCCGGCTCTTCGTCTCCTCGCTCTATGTCCGCTACAAGGCGGATTTCGGCGGCAGCGATCGCGCCGTCATCGCGCATCTACGGCGCTACGCTCGGCCGGCGCTTGCCCAGGCGCTTGCGCATGAGACGCGGATCGCCGGCGACAGCTTCGACTGGTCGCTCAACGACGCGAAGGAATTCTAGTCGAGGATCAGCGTCTCGGCCTTGAGGTAGGCGCTTTCCGGCAGCCAGGGATGCACCGGATGATCCGGAGCCGCCCCGGCGCTGCGCAGGATGCGGCCGCTGCGTCCCGCATCCTCGAGGCCCCGACGAACCGCCTCGGTGAAATCGGGCGGCTCGACATTGTGCGAGCAGGAGGCGATGAAGAGGACCCCCTGCGGGGCGACCAGGCTTGCCGCGAGCCGCGCCAGCTTGCGATAGCCGCGCAGTCCCGGACCCAGGTCCTTCTTGGATTTAACGAAGGCCGGCGGATCGGCGATCACCACATCGAACCGCTCGTTTGCCGAGTTGAGACGCGCCAGCTCGCCGAAAGCGTCGGCGCGCTGGAACCGGCAGCGCGCGCCGACGCAGTTCAGATCGGCCGAGGCCGCGGCGAGCGTCAGCGCCGGCTCCGAGCGGTCGAGCGCCAACACCGTTTCTGCGCCGGCCATTGCCGCCTGCACGGCGAAGCCGCCACTGTAGCAATAGAGGTCGAGCACGCGCGCCCCGGCGGCCAGTGACGCGACGAAGCGGCGATTGTCGCGCTGATCAAAGAACCAGCCGGTCTTCTGCCCTTCGCGTGGATCGGCGAGAAAGCGCGCGCCGTTCTCGACAAGCTCGATCGGACCGGCGATTTCCCCTTTGGCCAGCCGCAGCTCGCTTTCGAGCCCCTCGAGCGCGCGCGCCGGGCTGTCATTGCGCAGCACGATCGCCGCTGGAGCCAGCACGCTTTCAATCGCGGCGATGAGCTCCTCCTCGAGCTTTGCCATTCCCGCGGTATTGAGCTGCACCGAGAGCACGTCGCCATAGCGGTCGGCGACGAGCCCCGGCAGGCCGTCCGCCTCGGCATGAACGAGGCGGTGATGCGGCTCGGGATAGAGCCGGCGGCGCAGCGCCAGCGCGCGCTCCAGCCGCTCGATGAAAAAGCTTCGGTCGATGCGCCGCTTGACGTCACGCTCGAGGATCCGGGCGCTCACCAAGGTGTGCGGATTGAACGTGGCGGTGCCGAGCGGATCGCCGCCGGCATTGCGCAGGCTGACGAGCGTTCCCGGCGGCAGTGCCTTCGCCGCCGCATCCATGGTCACTTCGTTGGAATAGACCCAGGGATGTCCGGCCTCGGCGCGGCGATGGCGGCCGGGCTGCAGCAGGATCGTCGGGCGCGTTTTGGGATCGTCGGCCATGGCGGGCGCGAGTGTAGCCGCGGCCGGCAAAGGAACAAGGTGAGACCTACCAGTTTTCCATCCAAGGCCGGAGATCGATCTCGTGCGTCCAGGCGCTGCGCGGCTGGCGATGCAGCAGCCAGTAATTCTCGGCGATGGCGTCCGGGGCGAGAATGCCGTCCTGCGCCTTGAGGGCGTAGCGCTCGGGGAAATTCTCGCGGATGAATTCGGTGTCGATGGCGCCGTCGATCACGGTGTGCGCTACGTGAATGCCGAGCGGTCCGAGCTCGCGCGCCATGCTCTGCGCCAGTCCGCGCAGCGCATGCTTGGCGCCGGCGAAGGCGGCGAAGCCGTCGCGTCCGCGCAGGCTGGCGCTGGCGCCGGTGAAGAGGATCGTGCCACGTCCGCGCGGCACCATCACCTTCGCCGCTTCGCGCCCGGCGAGGAATCCGGCGAAGCATCCCATCTCCCAGACCTTGAAATAGACACGGCTGGTCGTCTCGCGGATGGGAAAGCGCACATTGGCGCCGATGTTGAACACGGCGACTTCGATGCTGCCGATGTCCCGTTCGATGCGCGCAACGAGCTCTGTCACCTGCTCCTCGCGGCGCGCATCGACGCCGAACGCGAGCGCTTCGCCGCCGGCGCTGCGGATGTCGTCGACCAGTGGAGCGAGCTTTTCGCCGTGCCGCCGGACGACGCAGGCGGTCATCCCCGCGCGCGCGAAGCGCTGGGCGATGGCGCCGCCCAGCGCATCGCCGGCGCCGATGATGAGCGCAACCTCCTTCGCCATCGCTTCCTCCTCAAGATCGCGGCATCAGCACGATCGTCTGGCAGCAGCGGCCGATGCGGCCGGTGCTGTCGTAAAGCTCGGATTCGGTCAGGCCCATTCCCTCGCTTCGCCAGTCGGAGCGCGCCCTGATCCCGATCCAGCCCTCGGCAGCAGGGCGCGACAGATGCAGCGCAATGTCGACATTGGGAAAAGCGTAACGGCCGAGCACCGTCGGGTCGCCCTGCAGCGATATGGGCTGTCCGTTATCCGCGACAGCAAATGCGTTGGCGAGCGGGCTCACGAACGGCACCAGCGGCCGCAGCAAGCGACCCCAGACCTTCCCTTCGGCGTCCTGGCGCAGGTCGAGCGCGTCAAACAGCGTCTTGTGCCGGAAGCGCGGCTTCATGGGCCAGGCGGGTAGCGCTTCGGGATCGGCGGGCAGCGGCGGCTCGGACGGCGTGTCGGCAACCGGCTGCGGCGCGACGAAGCTGGCAACCCCCTTGGCGATGAGCTTGCCGTCTACGACGAGCACGGTTTCGAGGGCGCCGACGCGGTTGCCCTGGCGCAGCAGCTCTGTTCGGGTCTCAAGGGGCGCCATCGGCGCCGGGCGCAGCAGGAGCACGGCGGCGCTGAGCAGGAAACCCATGCCGCGCGCGCGGCCTTCGCGCTCCATTTCGGCGACGATGAGACCAGAGACCGCGCCTCCGTGCAGCCCGCCGAACGGACCTTGCGCGACTTCACGCGGATGCCAGAGCCGTCCTTGCAGGGCGAAGATCGGGTCGGAGAGCGAGGCTGAGGCGTCCATCGTGCGCCTCAGAAAGTTTCGGCCCAGGGACGCAGATCGATCTCCTGCGTCCAGGCGCTGCGCGGCTGGCAATGGATCTGCCAATAGGTCTCGGCGATCGCTTCGACGCTCACCAGCCCGTCCGGACCGGCCTGCTTCTGGCGCTCGGGGTAGCGTTCGAGAAGCCGCGTTCCACCGATGCCGCCATCGACCACAAGATGGGCAACGTGAAGGCCCTTGGGACCAAGTTCGCGCGCCATGCTTTGCGACAGTGCGCGCAAGCCGGCCTTCGCTACCGCGAAGGCGGCGAAGCCGGCACGGCCGCGCAGCGAGCCGGAGGCGCCGGTGAACAGGATGGTGCCGTGCCCGCGCGGTACCATGCGGCGAGCCGCTTCGCGGCCGATGAGGAAGCCGCCGAGGCAGTGATCGCGCCAGAGCTGCTCGAAATCATTCTGCTCCAGCTCGAGAATGCTGTCGCGGCGGTTGCTGCCGGCATTGTGAAGCACGATCGCGAGCGGACCTGCCGCCTCGGCCGCGGCGACGAAGCGCGCGGCATCCTCGGCGCGGGTGGCATCGCCGATCAGCGCTTCGACTGCGCCCCCGGCCTCGCGGATCTCGGCCGCAACGCGCTCCAGCTTCGCCGGCGTGCGGCCGGCGATGAAGACCTTGATTCCTTCGCGCGCAAAGCGCCGGGCGGTTGCCGCACCGACGCCGATGCTGGCGCCGACGCCGACGATGAGGGCCGTGCCGGTCCGGCTCATGGGCTTTCTCCCGCCTTTTCCGTGCTCCGCCAGAAGCGGCCCGCGAGCGCGTCCTCGACGAAATCGAGCCGGTCCTGACCGAAGAACATCTCATCCTTGACGAAGAAGCTGGGCGCGCCGAAGACGCCCCGCTTTACCGCCGCTTCCGTCCAGGATTTTAGCGTCTGCTTCACCCGATCCTCGCTGATGCGCGCAAGGACATGGCCTCCGTCGATGCCGGCGGCGTCGAGCGTTTCAGCGATGACCGCCTCGTCGTCGAGCTTCTTTGCGTCACGCCACATGCCGGCGAAGGCGGCCTCGCTGTAGCGCTCGAGATATCCCTCTTCGGCGGCGACCACGGCGCCGCGCATCAGCTTCAGCGTGTTGACGATGAAATAAGGGTTGCGGCGATAGGGGAGGCCGTACTTACCGGCGAAACGCTGCAGATCGCGCTCGCTATGCCCCCACTTCGCGCGGATGAGCGCCGGGCTGCTGTTGCCCGTTGCCTGGAAAACGCCGCCGAGCAGCATCGGCCGGTATTCGGCGCGCGCGCCGGTCCGGCGCAGCAGCTCCGGGAGCCGGCCATAAGCGAGGTAGGAATAGGGGCTGCCATAGTCGAAATAGAACTCGACCGTCGGGTCCATCAGCCTCTCCCCTTGAGTTCTAAAACAGAACTATGCTAGAGTGCATTCCGAAATGAAACTTGTCAAACGGCGAAAGCACGAGGGCTGGCATGCGCTGGGATGAACTCGACCGGGAGGCCTGCTCGGTCGCGCGGACTTTGGCGGTCATCGGCGACCGATGGAGCCTGCTCATTCTGCGCGATTGCTTCCTGCGCGTGCGCCGCTTCGAGGAATTCGAGGCGCGACTCCGCATCACCCGCCATCTCCTGGCCGACCGGTTGAAGAAGCTGGTGGCGGCCGGCGTGCTGGTCCGCGTCGCGTATCAAGAACGGCCGCGCCGCTACGAATACCGGCTCACCGAAAAGGGCCTCGATCTTAATGCTGTGCTGCTCGCCATGGTGCATTGGGGGGACACGCATATGGCGGGCGAAAGCGGCGCTCCGAAGCTCTATGAGCACCGCGACTGCGGCGGGATCTTCGATCCCACGATGTGCTGTTCGGCCTGCGGCGGGGCGGTGACCGCCCGCAATATCCGCATCCTCGACGGGCCCGGCGCCGCGTCTGCGCCTGCCGCCAATGACGGGTAGCCCTACGGGTCCCAGCGGGTTAGTGCCACCTAGTCGCCGAGCGCGGCGCCGTCGCGGCGCGGATCGGCTCCGCCTTCCAAACCGTGGCGTGTTACCAGGATGCCGGTGAGGCCGCTGGGACGGTCGCTGATCCGCACCTGGTCGCCGATTAGACGCAGTGCCGCGGCCAGTGCGGCCGCCTGCGGTCCCGCTTCGATTTCGGTCGGACCGTTGCGGTTTCCGTCATTGGGCAGCTCGATCGCGCGCTGAACGCCTTCATGCCAGTCGATCACCCCGATGATCGTCTTGGCGACATCGGTAATGATCGCCGGCCCTCCCGCCGACCCCACCGCCAGCTCGACCCGGCCGGCGCGATCGAAAACGAGACTCGGGGCCATGGCGCTGCGCGGTCGCTTTCCCGGCTCGATCCGGTTGGCCACCGGCCGCCCTTGCTGCTCTGGCAGGAAGGCAAAGTCGGTGAGCTCGTTGTTGAGCAGGAAGCCGCGCACCAACAACCGCGAGCCGAAGGCGTTCTCGATCGTCGTCGTCATGACCAGCGCGTCTCCCGCGGCATCGACGATCGCAAGATTGCTGGTGCCGTGCAGGCTCGGGCCGCGGCTGTCGCCCAAATTCTCGGCGTGGGTGCCCGGCGGGTCTCCGGGCGCGACCGGGCTCGTCGCCGCGTGAGCGCGATCGATCAGCCGGGCACGAGCTGCGAGATAGCCGCGGTCGAGGAGCCCGCGCACCGGCACCGGAAAGAAATCGGGATCGGCGAGATAGCGGTCGCGATCGGCATAGGCGAGCCGCCCGGCTTCGGCGAAGAGATGCACCGCTTCAACCGAGCGAGGCGCCAGCGCCGCCATGTCGAAATGCCGCAGCATCCCCAGTATTTCGAGCAAGGTGACCGCGCCGGAACTTGGCGGCCCCATACCGCAGATGCGGTGCCCGCGGTAAGAGCCACAAACAGGCGCCCGCTCGCGTGCGCGATAGGCGGCGAGATCTGCCAAGCTGAGATCGCCGGGATTTTGCCGTGCGCCGTCGACGGTGGCGACGATGTCCTGCGCGATCGGCCCGCCATAGAACGCATCGGCGCCGCCGGCCGCGATGGAGCGGAAGGTCGCGGCGAGGGCCGGGTTCACGAGACGCGTTCGCGGCGCGCCGGAGGCATCGTAGAAATAGCTGCGCGCCGGCTCGTGCAATCGCAGATAGGGATCGCGCGCAAGCAGCGCGGCAAGCCGCGGCGAGGGGGAGAAGCCTTGCTCCGCGAGGGTGATGGCCGGCGCGAAGAGCGCGCGCCAGGCAAGCTTTCCATAGCGGCGATGCGCCAGTTCGAGCATGCGCAGCAAACCGGGCACGCCGACCGAGCGGCCGCCGACGACCGCGGTATAGAAGGCGAGGGGGACGCCATCGGCGCCGAGAAATCGGTCGGGGCGTTCCGCCGCGGGCGCAGTCTCTCGGCCGTCGAACGTGATGACACGACGCTCGGCCGTCGACCAATAGACGAGGAACGCGCCGCCGCCGATGCCGGAGGATTGCGGCTCGACGAGGTTGAGCACGAGCTGCGCGGCGATTGCAGCGTCGATGGCGTTGCCGCCGCGACGCAGGATGTCGCGCCCCGCCGCGGCGGCGAGCGGATTGGCCGCAGCCACCATCTCATGCCGGGCGAAGCTTGCCTGCTGCGGCGTCCGGACGGTGGCGGCTTCCGGCAGCGGCGCCTGCGCCAGGGCCGGCGCCGCGACCAGGAGGAGTGCGATGACGAAGGCGGAAGCGCACCTCATGGGACGATCGTTCCATCGCTCGCCGCCGGGTGCAAGCGAGCGAGGGCAAGTTCGCCTCGGGCCGCTCTTGGCGCGCGAAACCGGCGCGACATTGTCACCGCCCCTTCGCTGGGCGACAATCGACCGATGAGCATCGAGCCGGGTCCACGCAATCTCATCACCGATGTCGATGGCATTCTCATCGGCAATGCCGCTGACGAGCGCGTGCGCAGCGGGGTCAGTGTGGTCATTGCCGAAACTCCTGCCGTTGCCGCCGTCGATGTACGCGGCGGCGCACCGGGGACGCGCGAGACCGACGCGCTCGATCCGACTTGCCTCGTCGATACCGTCGATGCCGTGGTGCTGAGCGGCGGCTCGGCGTTCGGCCTCGAGGCCGCCTCGGCCGCAATGACCTGGCTGGCAGCACGCGGTCGCGGCTTTCCGGTGGGATCGGCGCGAGTTCCGATCGTCCCCGCGGCGATCCTATTCGATTTGCTCAATGGCGGCGACAAGGAATGGGGTGAAAGACCGCCCTATGCAGCGCTTGCTCGCGCCGCCTGCGCCGCGGCGTCGCGAGATGTCGCGCTTGGCAATACCGGCGCCGGATTCGGGGCCAAGGCAGGATCGCTCAAGGGCGGCCTCGGCAGCGTCTCGGCCGTGACGCCGGAGGGGCTCGCCATCGGCGCGCTCGTCGCGGTCAATTCCCGCGGCGAGACGGTCATGCCAGGCGAGCGTTGCTTCTGGGCCTGGCCTTTCGAGCGACGCGGCGAACTGGGTGGCCAGACACCGCCGCGCACCGGGTTGGCGGCGGAGGCGGATATCCTGCCTGGAGCGGGGCCCGACGTCGGGGCCAATACCACCATCGGCGTCGTCGCCACCAACGCAATCCTCACCCGAGCCGAGGCGCAGCGCATCGCCATCATGGCGCAGGACGGCTATGCCCGCGCCATCCGGCCGGTGCACACGCCCTTCGATGGCGACACGGTATTTGTGCTGGCGACCGGGCGCCAGCATCTGCCGGAGCCGCGTGCCCTGGCGCTGGCACGGCTTGGTGTGATCGCCGCCGATTGCGTCGCACGGGCGGTGGCGCGCGGCGTCTTTTCTGCCGCGAGCCTGGGCGATCTCATCGGCTATAGCGACTGGCTTGCGCGCGCCTAGCGCTCCCAGGGGAAGATGATCCAGGTATCCTGGCTGACCTCGGTCACGAAGGTGTCGACCAGCGGCCTGCCGGCAGGCTTGGCGTAGACCGTAGCGAAATGCGCCTTCGGCAGCATCTCGCGCACGATGCGCGCGGTCTCGCCGGTGTCGACGAGATCGTCGATGATGAGGTAGCCCGCGCCGTCGCCGCTCACCGTCTTCAGCACCTGGATGGCGCTAGCGTGTGTCTTCTCGTCATAGCTGGCGATGCAGACGGTATCGACGAGCCGAATGTCGAGTTCGCGGGCGACGAGCGCCGCAGGAACGAGGCCGCCGCGGGTAACGGCGATGATGCCGCGAAACGGGCCGTGCGCGGCGAGACGCCAAGCGAGCGCGCGCGCGTCGCGGTCGATCTCCTCCCAGCTCACCGGGAAATTCTTTTTGGCCGCCACCGGCGGACTCCTCGGCGCGAACGGCGCCGGCCACTCAGCGCACGTAGATCTGGACCTCGTTGCTCTGGACGCTCGTGCTGGTCGTGGCCGAGAGAGTGACGCGATCGGGAGGCAGCCCCATGTTGGTCAGCGAGCGCAGCACGCTTTCGGCATTGCGCTTGGAGGCGTCGCTATGCAGCGCCACCTGGGCAGGGCTGCCAGCATTGGGCGTTACCGCGACGAGATCGAAGCTCGCACTCGGCCGGCGCTCCAGCGCCTGCCGGACGGCCGTATAGAGAGCTTCCTGGTAGGCAACGTTCGGCCGGTCGAAACGGATAACGACGAGCGGCCGGCGCTCGGCGATGCTGGGCAGTGGCCGCGAGCGGGTTGCCGTTGGGCCCGGCGCTCCCGCGCCGAAGCCACGATTGGCGAGACTCTGTCCCAAGAGCTCGCCGTTCTTGATGGCCAGCGACAGGGTGACCAGGTTGGCGCGCTCGTTGGCGACGTAATTCGTCTGCCGTGAGATGTCGTCGGAAAGCGCGTTAAGGAGATGGTCGATCAGCACCGAAGTGCGGTTGACCTCGGTCTCAAGCATGCCGAGCTGGCGATGATCCTCGTCCACCGCGCCCTGCAGCCCATAGGCCGCCCTGATCGACTCGAGGATGTAAGCGCCGAGCGAGGAATCGGCGGCGGTCTGATTCGACAGGCTGTTCAGCTTGGCGACGTCGCTGCTCATCTGGTCGAGCGCGCCCTGGGCCTGGTTCCACTGCGCAATGAGCTCGGGATTGCCGGCCGTCGTGCCGACCTGGAGTCGGGCGTTGATCGTGCCAACCAGGCTGTAATAGCGGGCGGCATCCTGCGCCATGGTCTGGCGGAGCTGCTGAAGCTGAGCGTTCTGACCGTTGATATTGGCCTGGAGCCGCTGCAGATCGCCGCGCAGCGATTCCACCTTGGCGCCGACGATCGTGCCGGTTGGCGAGCCCGGCGTTACCGACGGCGCCGCGAAGCTGCCGGTGCCGAGCGCCGGTGGCGCCGCCGAGCCAGTTGCTCTGAGCGTCGGCTGCGGATTGGCTTCGGCTGAGGATGGCGGGATGGCGACGACCGCGCCGGCGCCGCCGCTCGCCGCCTTGTTGCTGCTGGCGCTGCTGCTGTTGTCCTCGCCGGCCAGCGACGACCAAACGGAATCGGCAGTATTGCTTATGGTCGAGCAGCCGGTAAGCAGCAGCGCTGCGATTACCGCGCCAAGATGCGAGCGACGAATGAACATGCTAAGCGGCTACCTTTGTCTCAGCTGCCCCGCTAAACGAAACAGGCTCGATGATTTCGCCTGAGTCCAGAAATCATCGCCTTTTCCAGCCTGAAACCCCTTGCAGATATTACGCAATGGCTGTTCTAGCGACAAGCAAGTTCCGCGCTTGCGTGGTTTTGGCGGCCGCCGTCTTGCCTTCGACGCGCACAGCGGCTAGCTTCCCCCGTTCTCGAGCGGCCGGCGCGCCGCTCATGCGCCCGTAGCTCAACTGGATAGAGCACCAGACTACGGATCTGGGGGTTAGGGGTTCGAATCCTCTCGGGCGCGCCATTTTCCTCGATTTTTCGCGTATTGCGACAGGCTTGCCCGGCCGCGCGGCGGCGCACGCCGACCGTCCCGCGGCGCGGCGCGCGCGCCGGTCGGGTCCCCGCTGCCGATAAGGTGCTCCCGGGACGGTGCCTTCCGCTCGCTCCCGCGACTCGCGGCGACTCGGGCCCTGTCCTGAGCGCATTTGCCGCGCCATATCATCGGGCGGCGTGGGTGGATACGGATGGCGTCTTCGCGCTCCTCGCTAGGCGCTGCTCTTCGGCGGCTTCATGCCGGCGGCCATGCCGAGCAGAATGAGCAGCCGGCGGCCGGTGGGTACTCAGCCGTTATAGCCCTTCTCGGTCATGCAGCGGCTGACCAGATCGCCCTCATGCGCCTCGTTGCTGTCTTCAAAGACATCTGTCTTGTTCTGCAGCACGCCAATCCGCTGCCAATCCTGCCCGCGGCTCGCGATGATGTCGGTCTCGATGTCACGATCGCGCCGGAAGGCGAGCTCGGCCGAATGACGGCATTCGGCGTAGTCCCGGGCCGCGATCGAGGGCGGCACGCCCGCCTTGGTCCAACCGCCCGCGGCGCTGCAGGCGCTCAGCAAGAGCAGCACCACCATCGTCCCGATCGATCGCATCCTCGCCGTCCCCTTCACCAACGCCGCAGCAACGGAAGATTAACCAGCTTCGCGCTAAAACATTAACTGGTGATTGTCGGCGCGTCTTCCGGCTTCTCGCACGTCGCACGCGCCCTTTCCGCTGGAGCAGCCGCCGCGCATGCGTCCGATCATCCCGCTTCTCGCTGTTGTCGCGCTGCTCCTCGGAGGGTGCAACGCGTGGCAGACCCGTGCGGAATTCGCACCGCCGCAGAGCCGATGGAACACGAGCCAGACCTCAGTGGCCGGCGCCAACGATCCGCCACCGCCGATCCCGGCGCAGTATTGCTATCGCACGCTGGCGAACGTTGATTGCTTCACGCAGACCGAACCCAACCGGATCTCGGGCTACACCGGTTCCTACCCCGACCCCTACAGCCTGCCGCAGTGGCGCCCCTAGGGCGCGCCGCGCGCCTCAGAACCGTCCAGATTGGAAGTCGACGATTGCCTGGCGGACTTCGTCCGCCGTGTTCATGACGAAGGGACCGTAGCGCGCTACCGGCTCGCCCAATGGTCGGGCGGCCGCGAGGAGTACCCGCGTCGCGGCGGCGGGCGCCGCCAGCGCCACGTGGTCGCCCTCGCCAAGCACGGCGATACTGCCGCGCGGCAGGCGCGTTCCGTCCTCGCCGACCGCCGCCTCGCCTTCGAAGGCATAGAGGAAGACATTGTGCCCCGACGGCAGCGGCACGGCTGCTTGCGCGCCGGCAGGCAGCGCCAGATCGAGCAAAGTCGGCTCGGTGGCGATGCCGGTCGCCGGCCCGCGCGTCGCGCCGACGGTGCCGGCGATCACCTTCGCCGTGACGCCGCCGGGCAGCGCCGCTAAGGGAATGTCGGCCGGCGGGATCTCCTGGTAACGCGGTGCGATCATCTTGTCCCTGGCCGGCAGGTTGACCCACAGCTGGAAGCCCTGCATCAGCCCGTTTTCCTGTTCCGGCATTTCGGAATGGACGATGCCACGCCCGGCCGTCATCCACTGCACGCTGCCGGCGTCGAGCCGGCCAGTATGGCCCTTGTTGTCACCATGGCGCATGCGCCCGGCGAGCATATAGGTGACGGTCTCGAAACCCCGATGCGGATGGTCGGGAAATCCCGCGATATAGTCCGCGGCATCGTCAGACCGGAACTCGTCCAGCATCAGGAAAGGATCGACTTCGCCTAGGAGCGGCGTGCCGATCACGCGGTTGAGCTTGACCCCGGCGCCGTCACTCGCCGGGACCCCACGCGCCAGCCGAACGACCGGGCGCGGCCGAATGAGTCCACCGTCCATTGCCAGATCCTCCATCACGCCGCCTTAATCCTGGCGATGATGTAATCGCCGGTCGAGTCCGCACAACGGACCGAATTCGACGGAGACCGTTTCCCGCAGGGAAAGAATGTTCTAGCCACTCGCGCGGCCGGCCTTCTCTTGCTTCCGGGTCGCCACCGCTTCCAGTACGCGCCGCTTCTCGCCCGGCGCCAGGCTCGGCCAAGCGGCGATCTCGGACATGGTGCGGAAACAGCCGCGGCAGTAACCGCTTGCGGGGTCGAGGACGCAGACCGCAATGCAGGGCGAGAGCGGCGGCCCCTCTGCCCCGCTCACGACGGTTTCGGCGGCGCCGTCAGATCGGCGAGCTTGGTGCGCAGCGACTTCGCCTTGTAATCCGGTATCGCGTAGACCCAAGGCGAAAGGCGAGCATTGAGTGCTTCCGCCTGCTTTGCCGCGGCGCCCGTGCCGCTCGCCTCGAAATGCGCCCAGCTCTTGCCGTCCTTGTCGACGAGCGCGACCTTGACGGTGAGGCCGTCGAAGCCGATGAACTCGGCGTGCGACACGTCCTCTCCCTCCATCGGCATTTGCGCGATGGGCCTCACGTCGATGAGCGTCAGGCTGGCAAGCGCGGTGGTCGGCTCGACCAGCGCGTCATCGCTCTTCAGCTTGACATTGGCCGGCGCATGCTTGAGTTCGAGCTTCGCTTCGGGCTTGTCATGGGCGATGTCCAGTGAGCTGCCATCGGGCTCCGTCAGCACCACCTCCTTCACCTTGTCCCGCGACAGGTCGATGATGTTGGGTTCGAGCCATTGCGTCGCGTCCTGGGGCAGGCCGAGCGTGCCGCTGACGAGCCAGGAGCGCTTGTTGCCGGGCTTGCGGACATAGATACCGTCGGTGCCGCCGCCGAGTTCGTCGACGCGCCGCTTGCCGGCGATGATCTCGCCCAGCAGCGTTCCTTTCGCGTCGCTCACCGTGATCAGCGTTGATTTCGAGTCCTTCTTGCCCGCGTCCTCGACGTCGAGCCGCTTGTAGAGGTCGGGCTTGCTGGTCTTCGCCTCGACATAACGCAGCTGCGCCAGTCCCAGCAGCATCCGGTGCAGTCTCGTCGCGTCTGCCGGGTATCCGCCCTTTTCCTCGACCACCCAGGTGTTCCCCTGGCGGAGCAGCGTCGTCTTGCTATCGCCATGGACGAGCGTCACCCGCGCCACTTGGCCGAGCTGCGCGGCGATCTCGGGGAGAACCGGCTTGTTCACCTCGGGATCGACACCGGCACCGCCGGTCGAAAAGGACACCAGCACGGCGACCACCACCGTGGCGGCGGTAACCAGGAGAAGGGCGATCAATCCCTTGTGTTTCATCGCGTTCTCCTCTCAGCCGGCTTCCGCGCGACGCTTGCGGCGCTGCATGCGGACTGCGCCGAGGACTACCGCGGCGATCCCGACCAGCAGTGGGATGAAGGCGATGTCGAAGAATTCGAGCTCCGCCTTGAGCCGGTCGATATCCTGCCGCAAGTCGAGCTGCACTTGGCGAAGCTGGGCGCGGATGTGCAGCATCTGCGTGCGGAAGTTGTCCAGGGTCTGGCTCTGCTCGGCGGCGAGGGTGACGCTGCCGCCGGGGCCGGCCTGACCCTGCAGCGCCTTGATCTTGGCCTGCGTGTCCTTGAGTTGCTGCTCGAGCTCGCGCTCGCGCGCCTGCGATCGCGCATCGGCGGCGCGCTGGATCTGGTCCACCACCTCGAAGGGCCGCGCCGAGCTGCCGCGTGTCCTGAGACCCATGAGGTCGGTGCCGCCCGAGAGGACGTCGATGGCGTTGGTGACGAAGTCGCCGTTGCCGGCGGTCGGTACGATCACCCGCTGGCCGAAGAAGTCTTGCGCCTGGACCCAGAATCGGTCGTCGAGCATGTCGGTGTCGGCGACCACGACGATGTTGATCGGTTGCGCCGCCGTCTTCACCTGGGCCGGACGCGTGCTCGCTGCAGGCTTCTGATCTTTGGCGTCGGGTTTCGCTTTTTCGTCCTTGGCCGGCGCGGGCGGCCCATCGGGGAAGGCGGTGCTCGCAGGGCCGGTGATGCGCGCCGCCAGGGTCAGCTGCTTGCCCCCCGATTTGAAATCGTTGAGCAGCCCGGCGACATCCGGCAAGCCCTGCACCTTTTCGACGGGAATCTCTTCGGCGTCGGGCGAGGTGGTGACCAACGGCTCGAAGCTGGTCTTGGCACCGGGCAGCGGTTTCAGGATGCCGGAGGACGCAAGGTTCAGACCCGAGAGATCGCCGGTAATGGGGTCGTCGTGATTGAGGCTGTTCTGCTTCAGCGCCAGCCAGGCGACATATTCGAGCGGCTCGACGTGCTCGGCCGTGCCGGCATTGACCCGCCTGCCGTTCTGCAGATCGCCCGCAACCTTGCCCGGCTCAAGCTTGATGCCCCAGGCATCGAAGAGCTTCGGCAGGTCGCTGGCGGTCGCGCCGGGACCGGACATGCGGTTGGCATGCGCCGCTGCCGTCTCGGAATAGGGATCGACGAAGATCAATGCCTTGCCGCCCTTGAGCACGAACTGGTCGATCGCATAGAGCGTCTTGTCGGAAAGCTTTCCGGGCTGCGCGATCATCAGCACGTCGACGTCTTTCGGCACCGCGGTGAAGTCGGGTGAGAGCGTATGGACGTCATAAAGCTGGCGCATCTGCTCGATGATCGCGTAAGGCTGGAGCGGCCGGCCTTGCAGCGCTGCCATGTAATCGCCTTCGAGCGGCAGGCTAGTGACCAGCCCGACCACCGTCTTCTTGGGGAATGCGAGGCTGTGGATGAGCTTGGTCAAATCGTATTCGAGGAAACGCTCGCGATCGGGCTGGAAGAAGGGAATGACCTGCTGGTCGTCGGTCGAGTTGGTAGCCGCGAGGCCGAAATAGACTTGCTCGCCGCCCTGGTCGAGCGGCACGCCCTGCAGCCCGAAGGCGACCGCGCGGTCTTCGGTCGGCGAGAACGGCTTCGGATTGAGGATTTCGAGCCGGATCTTGCCATTGGCCAGCGCGGCGTATTCTTCGAGCATCTCGCGCACGCGCTGCGCGAAGATGCCGTAGGACGGCACTTCGTCGCCCAACCGCGGCGAGTAGTAGAAGCGCAGGGTGATCGGCTCCTCGATGTGCTGCAGTGTCTTCTGCGACGCGTCCGAGAGCGTGTAGAGATGCCGCTCGGTCAGGTCGAGCCGCGTCGAACGCAGCGCGTGATTGGCGATGACATTGATCGCCACGAACAGCACCGCTATCGAAATCAGTGCGATGATCGCAGCGGCGCGGCGCGACAGCTTTAGCATCGGAGCGCTTCCCTCAATCCGCCTTCTTGAGATCGACCAGGACGGCGTTGGCGAAGAGGAAGACGCCGATTACCGACAGGAAGAACACCGCGTCGCGCAGGTCGATGACGCCGCGGATGATCGCGTTGAAATGCGTGAGGAAGCTGAACGAGGCCACTGTCTGCAGCACCGATTGCGGTGCCCAGCCGTTGAGGAAGCCCAGCACGATGGAGGAGCCGCTCACGGTAAAGACGAAGCACACGGCGGCGGTGACCACGAAGGCGATCACCTGATTCTTGGTGAGCGCCGAGAGCGCGGACCCGATGGCGAGGAACGCCCCGGCCATCAGGAAGCTCCCGATATAGCTTGCGACGATGACGCCGTTGTCGGGCTGGCCAAGGTAATTGACGGTGATCCAGAACGGAAAGGTGAGGAGGAGAGCGATGCCGGCGAAGGCCCAGCTCGCCAAGAACTTCCCCAGCACTGCGGCGCCCACCGAGATCGGCAGGGTCAGGAACAGCTCGATCGTGCCGCTCTTGCGCTCCTCGGCCCAGAGTCGCATGGCGAGCGCCGGGATCAGTACCAGGTAGAGCCAGGGATGAAAGGTGAAGAAGGGCTGCAGGTCCGCCTGGCCGCGCTCGAAGAAATTGCCGAGAAAGAAGGTGAGCGAGCCGGCCAGGACAAGGAAAATGACGATGAAGACATAGGCCAGCGGCGTGGCGAAATAGCTCTGCAGCTCGCGACGGAAGATGACGAGGGTGCCGTTCATGGGATCAGGCCTGCGCCCCGAGAGTGATCGTGCGGAAAACGTCGTCCAGACGACCGCGCTCGACCCGCAGCGCCGCCACCGGCCAGCCTGCCGTGCGGACGAGGTCGGTGATCTCGGCGATGATCGAGCTGCCGCCGCGCGGAAATATCATCAGCGCACGGCCTTCGACATCCTCGATGGGCTCGACCGCGGCGACTCCGGGCAGCCGCAGCAGCGCGGCGGCGGCATCGACGCCGTCGCGCGCCAGCGCGAGCCGAACCGCGTTGTGATGGCGCGAGCGCGCCGCGAGGCCGGCCGGCGTGCCGTCCGCAAGCACCCGCCCGCCGGCGATGATAATGGCGCGTGTGCAGATCGCGTCCACCTCATCGAGCAGATGGGTCGAGATGATGATCGCCTTCTCCGCTGCAAGCATCGTGATGAGCAGACGCACCTCGTGCTTCTGATTGGGATCGAGCCCATCGGTCGGCTCGTCCAGGATCAGCACGTCCGGATCGTGCAGCAGCGCCTGAGCCAGGCCGACGCGGCGCTTGAAGCCCTTCGAGAGGGTCTCGATTGGCTGGTTCAGCACGCCGGCGAGTTGGGTACGCTCGACCGCGACACCGATGCGGCGCGCCGCCTCGGCGCCGCCGAAGCCGCGAATGCGCGCGATGAAATCGAGGAAGCCTGCCGGTGTCATGTCGGGATAGGCCGGCGCGCCTTCGGGCAGATAGCCGATGTGGCGCTTCGCGGCGATCGGCTGATCGACGATATCTGCGCCGCAGATCACCGCCGTGCCGCCGGTCGGCGCCAGGAAGCCGGTGATCATTTTCATCGTCGTAGACTTGCCGGCACCATTCGGCCCAAGAAAGCCCAGCACCTCGCCGCGCGCCACGGCGAAGGAGACATCGTCCACCGCCGTAACCGGCCCGAACCGCTTGGTCAGGTGCCGGACCAATATCATCTCGTCCATAGGCTGGATCTCACCCGTGCCTGCCGCTTGAGGGCATTGTCGTTCAGCCGCGCCATCTGCCGCATTTCACCCGCGGAAATCAAGCCCAAGGCGCCGCGCAAGCAAGTAAATTCGTTGTAATCTCGTGCAAAGAAGTCGCAGGGAGCAGGTGATGATGCCGGAAATCTTCGTCACCGACGATCCGCATCGGTCCGTGCAGGAAGTCATCCTGCCCGGTCTCGTCGCCTTCAACCAGGCTCAGCGCCTCAGCGACTGGCGCCCACTCGGCGTCCTGGCCCGAGGCGCCGAAGGCGCCGTGCTCGGCGGCTTGGCCGGCTCGACTGCGTGGGGCTGGCTTTATATACAGTATTTCTGGCTGCCCGACGGGCTGCGTCGCTGCGGGCTCGGCAGCGCCATCCTGGCGCGGGCCGAAGAGGAAGCGCGCGCACGCGGCTGCCACGCTGTTTGGCTCGACACCTTCTCCTTTCAGGCGCCCGGGTTCTATCTCCGCCGGGGCTACGCCCTGTTCGGCGCGCTCGAAGACTACCCGCCCGGGCACCGCCGGTTCTTCCTGCAGAAGCAACTTGGGGAGGGTGCGGTTCGCCCGCCACGATCTCCGGCGTAATCTCGCCGGTTCAGCCGGCGGGCAGCAGTTTCTCGAGTTCAGCGATGATGGCATCATCGAGCGGCCGCACGGAAGAAGGCCAAGCGCCGGCGAGGCCGCCGTCAGGGCCGATGAGATATTTGTGGAAATTCCAGCGCGGCGCGCCGGCGTCACCCAGCGTCTCGGCGATCCAGCGGAAGAGAGGGTGCGCCGCCGTGCCGATGACCCGCTGCTTTTCGGTCAGCGGGAAGTCCACGGCATAGCGGCTGCTGCAGAACTGCTTGATCTCGGCTGCCGAGCCGGGCTCCTGCTCGCCGAAATCATTGGACGGCACGCCGATCACGATGAGGCCGCGTGGGCGGTAGCGTCGCCATACTTTCTCAAGCTCGGCCAGCTGCGGCGTGAAGCCGCAGAAGGAGGCGGTGTTGGCGATGAGCAGCGGGCGGCCGCGATAGGCGTTCAGCGGCAGCGCCTCGCCGTCGATCGTCGTGAAGCCGAAGTCATAGGCACTCATGCCGCCCTCGGCTCGACCGCGCTCTTCAGCCATAGCGCTCCTCGCTCCAGGGATCGCCCCGGTCGTGATAGCCGCGTTCCTCCCAGAATCCGCGCCGGTCCTCGGCGATGAGTTCGATACGCCGCAGCCACTTTGCGCTTTTCCAGAAATACAGCTTCGGCACGACGACGCGCACCGGGCCACCATGCTCGCGCGACAGAGGTCTACCTTGCCAGGAATGCGCCAGCAGCACGTCGTCGCCGGCGAAATCGGCGAGCGGCAGGTTGGTGGTGTAGTCGTCATGGCTGTGCAGCCGCACGAAGTGCGCGTCGGGCTTCGGCCGGACCGTGGCGAGCAGATGGCGCGCACTGACCCCTTCCCATGCATTGTCGAAGCGCGACCAGGCGGTGACGCAGTGAATGTCGGAGACGTCGCGGAACACCGGCTGGGCGCGGAAGTCCTGCCACCGCCAGCGGATCGGATTCTCGACCAGCCCGTCGACGGCAAGTTCCCACTGCTCAAGCGGCACGTCGGGCTGGATGCCGAGATCGAGCACCGGCCAGTTTTCCACCCGGTGTTGTCCGGGCGGGAGACGCTGCGACTCGGGTCGCGCCGAACGGCCGGTGAGGAGGCGCCCTTCGCGCGCCCAGCGCTGCTTGCTCGCGACGAGCTTTTTGCGCGCCCGGCCCAGCAGCCCCTCTCCGTCTTCGCTCATCGGCGGCTCCTTTGCGCCGCTAGCATAGCGCTCCTCCCGCCCAGGACCAGCCCGCCGGCGCGTTCGGTCGCGGCTGCACGGTTTCGATTGCGCCGCGGCGGCGCCTCGCCGAGACTGGCGCCCCCGTTCGCTCCGCCGCCGGTGTCGATGCCCACCGCTCTCCTGATCGATCTCTTCAAAGGCATGGCCGTCGGCATCGTCATCGCGCTGCCGGTCGGTCCGGTGGGGCTGCTCTGTGTGCGCCGCACGCTCTTCGAGGGGGCGATCTTCGGCTTCGTCTCCGGCCTCGGTGCCGCCGTGGCCGATACCGTCTTCGGCATCATCGCCGGGTTCGGGCTCACCATCGTCCGCGACTTCCTGCTGGGTTATCAGGACTGGTTCGGCGCCGGCGGCGGCGTCTTCCTGCTTTATGTCGGCATCCGGGCGCTGCTGCGGGGAGGCGAGGCGGAGCCCGAGCCGGTCGAGGATGAGGCGCTCTTTGCCGCCTTTGCCTCGACGTTCGCGCTCACCATCACCAACCCCATCACCATCCTCGCTTTCGCCGCCATCTTCGCGAAGGTCGGGGTGAGCGAGCATGCCGGCTACCTTGACACCGGCATGCTGGTCGCCGGCGTCTTCGGCGGCTCGCTGCTCTGGTGGCTGGCTCTCAGCTTCGGCATTGCCGGGCTGCGGCGCGTCACCGGCCGGATCAACCTGATCTGGCTCAATCGCGTCTCCGGCAGCATTTTGGCGCTTTCTGGAGCCGGCCTGCTCGGAGTCGCGCTACTGGCGCTGGGCCGCAAGCTGATTTGAGTGCTACTTGTCGGCGCTTAGGCGGCGTCTGCGCACCCGTTAGGCGAAGATATTCTGCCATGCGAATTTAACTGAACTTTCATGCGGCTCGCCGATGGTTTGTCGCACGGAGCCGAAACCGAGAGAAGCCGTTGGGTGCCCGTGCCAGTCAATGGCCAGCCATGTTCGTGGCAGCGGTACTGAGCGCCGCGAGCCTTGTGCCGCTGATCTGGCTGGAAGCCCGCCCGCGCGGCGGGGACGAGGTCGCCGCGGTGTTTCCGCCCTGGACGGGCCGTGAACGCGCCTTCGCCCAGGCGATCGCTGCCGGCGGCTTGGTCGTGCGGGAGGGGGCGCGCGACTGGATTCTGGTGGTACAGGGCGATCAGACCGACATCGGCGAGCGCCTCTATGCATCCGGCGCCTGGTTGGTGATCGATCCGGTGGCCTTCGGCGGTTGCTTGACGCGGGCGCATGTAGACGGGAAGAGCTGAGACGAGGAGCGCGATGAGCATCGTTCGGGAAGGGGACTGGCAATTCTCGGGAATCGATGGGCTGCGCGCCAGCGTTGCGCGTTTCTTCGTCATCGGCCTGTGGCTCCACTTGCCGGTTCTTGTGGCGATTGGCCTCATCAATGGCGTCCCCTGGATCGCCGGGCTCCTCGTCGGCGCGCTGGCGGCGGGCCTCTCAACGGCCGTCTGGTATGCGGATCCGCTCGCGCCGCTGTGCCGCTATGTCATTGCGATCGCGCTCATCACCATGGTGTCGCTGATGGTCTGGCTGGCACATGGCCCGATGCAGATCGATATGCATATGTACTACTTCGCCGCCTACGCGGTTCTCGCCGCATTCTGCGACTGGCAGGTGATTGTGCTGGCCGCTGCGGTCACCGCACTGCATCATCTGGTGCTGAACTTCGTGCTGCCTGTGGCGGTATTTCCCGACGGTACCGACCTTCCGCGTGTGCTGCTGCATGCCGTCATCGTCGTGGTGGAGGCGGCGGTGCTGATCTGGCTGACCCAGTACCTCGTCCGGCTGTTCGGCGCGAGCCGGGCGTCTCTCGATGCCATGGCCGAGGCGCGGCGGCGCGAGCAGGAACTCGGCGGCGAGAAGCTGCGGCTCCAGTCTGAGGCGGAGGCCGAGCGCCGCCGGATTACGCTCGCCCTTGCAGGCCAGTTCGAGGCCAATGTCAAATCCGCGGTCGAGACCGTGGCGGAAGCGACCGGCGAGATGCGCGAAACGGCGAGCCGCTTCTCGGGTTCGGCCACTTCCAATCGTGCCGAAGCGCAGAGCGCGTTCGGGGCCCTGCGCGAAACGACGGAAAGCGTGCATGCCGTCGCCGCGGCGGTCGAGTCGCTCGCCGGGGCGACTGAGGAGATCGGCCGGCAAGTATTTCAGTCCGCTTCGATCGCCACCAAAGCGGTGGATGAAGCTCAGCGCACCAACGACTCCGTGCAGGGCCTGGCCGAGGCGGCGCAGCGCATCGGCGAGGTGGTGCAACTCATCAATGACATCGCCAGCCAGACCAACCTGCTCGCCCTCAACGCCACCATCGAAGCTGCCCGCGCCGGCGAGGCCGGCAAGGGTTTCGCCGTGGTCGCCTCCGAGGTGAAGTCGCTGGCCAATCAGACGGCCAAGGCGACCGAGGATATCGCATCGCAGATCGGCCAGATCCAGACGGCGACACGGCAAGCGGTCGACGCGATCCGCGGCATTGGCGGCACGATCGGCGAGATCAGCCAGATCTCTGGCGCAATCTCGACGCGGGTGCAGGAACAAGGGAATGCCACGCGTGACATCGCCCGCAGCGTCCAGCAAGCAGCCACGGGCGCGACGGCCGCTTCGCACAAAGTGCAGGCGGTGAGCGAAGCGGCGTCCGGGCATGGCAGTTCCGCCGAGGAGATGCAGGGCGCCACCCACCGCCTGGCGGAGATGGCGGCGCAGCTGCGGAGCCAGATCGCCGGGTTCCTCGATCAGCTGCGCGCCGCTTAGCGCGGCGGTGCGGACTCCATCACTGCAAAGGCAGCATCAGCAGCCGGGGAAGGACGAGGTCCGCCGCCGGCGGCTCGTCGGGAACGCCAATGACGATCGCCTCCTGCGGCACGTCCTGCCGTAGCGTGCGGTGCAGCCTGTCCCACAAGGTCAGGCCGCTCGACCAGTTGGTGCTCATCTCTGCCGGCCGCGACGAGTGGTGGATGCCGTGAAGCCGCGGCGTCATCAGGATCCCGGCAAGGAAGCGATCGACTCCTCTCGGCAGGCGCAGATTCGAATGGTGAAAGAGAATCGAAGCGAACGTCGCCCGCTGCCAAAGCCGGAGCGTCGATGCGCTGACGCCGATCACGACCACCTGCGCGGCACGCCACGGCACACAATGCAAGCTCCATGGCGTGGAAGCGCAGTGCAGTGGTTGCTGTGAGATCGAGATCGGCGTGATGCACCCGGTGCAGCCGCCACAACAGTGGCAGGCGATGCGTCAGGATGTGCCAGAGGTAGAGCGTGTAGTCGAGGAGCGCCAGCGCGAGCAGCCGCTCGGCGGCACGCGGCAAGCCGAGTGCCGGGAGCGCGCCCCAGCGTCGCCGAGCGATCAGCGCCGCCAGCGGCTCGACCACCGGCCGTTCCACCAGCCGAACCGTTGCTGCAGCCAGTCCGGCGATCGCCAGGTTGCGCAGGTCGTGGCGTGTCGCCGGCTCGATGCAACGGCGCAGCGGCCGGCGTCGCTCGAGCCAGAGCAAGGCGCCGCCTGCGGCAAGCGCCGCCACGGTCGCGAGCCGCACCCGCATGCGAAACCTCCTGGCGAAGCTAACGCGTCGCGTCATGCGGTGGCGCGTCAGCCCTCCGCCGGACGATGCAACAGTCTCTGGATTGCGTCGCGCAGCTCCTCCATCTTGAAGGGCTTGCGCAAGACAGCCGTGTTCTCGTCGAGCACGCTTTCGATTGCCGCCGTCTCGGCGTAGCCGCTGGCAAACACGATCGGCAGGCCGGGGCGCCTCGACCGCGCTTGGCGGGCGACCTCCGTTCCCGTCAGTCCCGGCATGGCGTAGTCGATGATCGCTAGATCGGGCGAGGCATTCTCAAGCGCGGCAAGAGCCGCATAGCCGTCGGCTGCTTCGACCAGGCGATACCCCAAGGCCGACGTCGCATCGACGAGGAATTTTCGGACTTCAGCATCGTCGTCAACGATCAGTAGCGTCGCGGAGATCGGAGCCTCGGTGCCGGGCTCGCTCCTCTCCATGGGCTGTTGCGAGTGAGCATGCTCCGTGCGCCGCAGAAGCAAGCGGATCGTCGTGCCTATGTCGGGTGCGGATTCGATGCGGGCCACGCCGCCGGCCTGCCGCGTCATCCCATAGACCTGGCTGAGACCCAAACCCGTCCCCTTGCCCGGCCCCTTGGTCGTAAAGAAGGGATCGAATGCCTTGGCGGCAATCTCAGCCGACATGCCCGCCCCGCTGTCGCGGACCGCAAGCTCGATGTAATCCCCATCGGGTAGATCAGGATCGTTCGCGACCCTTCTGGATTGGGCGGCGATGGCGAGTTCGCCGCCCTCCGGCATGGCGTCGCGCGCGTTGATGGCGAGGTTGAGAACCGCCATTTCGAGCTGGGTCGCGTCGCACAGCACGCTCGCGCCGCGTGTGTCGAGAGTCATCGCTATGCGGATGGAGGGGCCGAGGGTGCGCCCCAACAGCTCGCGCATTGCCGACAGCAATGCGCGGAGGTCGACCGGCTTCAGCTCGAGCTTCTGCGACCTGGAAAATGCCAGGAGCTGCGCGGTCAGCGTGGCACCCCGCCGCGCCGAGTTCAGCCCTGCTTCGGCCCAGGCGCGCACCCGATCTGGGTTGCCAGGTCGATAACGTATGAGGTCGAGGCTGCCCACCACGCTTTGAAGCAGGTTGTTGAAATCATGCGCGATGCCGCCGGTGAGCCGCCCTATGGCCTCCATCTTCTGCGCTTGCCGCAAGGCGGTTTCGGCTTCCGCGAGCGCCGAGGCCTGCGCTTTGGCTGCGGTGACGTCCCGGCCGTAAGCATAGACGAGAGCGCCCTCGGCCGAGCTGTGCCAGGAAATCCACCGCGTCGTTCCGTCCTTGTGGCGATAGCGGTTCTCGAAATTCGTCAGGTCGTGCTTCGACGCCGCGCTGTTCAGGGCGGCGGCCGAGAGTGCGGCGTCCTCGGGCAGCACAAAATCGAGGAAGCTCCTGCCGACGACTTCCTCGCGCGCATGTCCGAGGATCTCGGTCCAGGCCGGGTTGACCGCGCGGAGCACGCCGTCTGCTCCGACGACAGCGAGCAGATCGCGCGAGTTCCGCCAGACGCGATCGAGTTCGACCGTCCGCTCCTCGACCTGCCGCTCGAGCGTCTCGTTGAGCTCGCGCAACCGCTCCTCTATCGCCTTGCGCGCAGTAATGTCTATCGCGGTTCCGATGACTCGCACGCATTTGCCGGTGCTGTTGAAGACGCCCCTGCCTTTGGCGGCGACCCAGCGGACCACGCCGTCTTCCTTGCCCACCGTTCGGTATTCGACGTCATAAAGCGCGCGCTGCGCCGGATCGAAGGCCGCTGCGTAGGCGGCGCTTGTCGCGTCACGATCCTCTGGATGCAGCCCCGCATAGAAATCAGCCATCGACACCGGGACTTCGGGTGAGATGCCGAACATCGCCTTCGCGCGTGGCGGCCAGAACAAGGTATCGGTGACGAGATCGACGTCCCAAAGCCCGACCTCCGCCGCCTCGGTCGCCAGCCGGAGCTGCTCCTCGCTTTCGCGCAGCGCAGCCTCCGCCCGCACGCGCTCGGTCGTCTCCACGACCACTGCCATGACGCCGGCTGGCTTGCCGCTCTCGTCGAGGATCGGTGAGTAATCGAGATTCATCCAGACCTGCTCCGGATGACCCGATCGATGAAGCGTCAGCTCCTGATCCCGATATGCGAGGGTGCCGCCGGCGAGCCCCACTTTCATCACGTTGTCGTTGAAGTCGGCGACTTCCGGCCAGCCCTCGCGGACCTTCGAACCAAGGAGCTTCGGATGCCTGCCCCCGGCGAAGACGGAGTAGGCATCATTGTAGATCATGATGCCGTCCTCGCCCCACAGCATGACGATCGGGACGGGCGAAAGGAGCATCATGCCTACCGCCGTCCTCAGGCTTGGCCGCCATTCGGCGAGCGGGCCGAGCGGGGTGGCGCGCCAATCGAAATCGCGGACGCGCCGCGCCATCTCTCCTTTGATGGTGAGGAACGGGATCTCTTCGGCTGCGAGGTCCCGCGTCACTTGGATTGCGGGAGGCGTCGAGCCATCCGACATCAGAGCCCCGGTCGCAGGGTCCTCGACAGTCCGCACAAGTCAGCTCCGTTTAGCCTCAAGAGTAAACGCCCGGACCGTTCATCCGGCCAATGCGACCAATGAAGCCTGCCTGGTGTGGATGGTGGCCATCGCCTTCCTGGCCGACCTCAGACTGCGTGCTCTCGGTAAAACTGCGTGCTTTCGGTAAAGAAGCAAGCGTAAGAACCGACCGATTTGGGCCGCGGTTCTTGCGAAATGCCGCGCGGCTACCTGAGATTGAGCGGGTTTGAGCCGGACACAACGACGAGGCAGACCGGCGAGGTTTTCTTCAGTGCCATGCGGGCGAGAGAGCATTTTTGCGGCTGCGAACGGCTGCGCTTGGCGCTCGGCCGGTACGCGGCTAATCTGCCGCGCCATGATTTCCCGGCGCATCGCGGCTTTTGCGGGACTTCTCGCCTGGCTCCTGCTCGGCTCCGTTCCTGCCTTTGCGGCGGCGGCGGCTGCCTCGCCTGCGCCGGCCACCGCCCCTGCGGCCACTCCAGCGCCGGTTTCTGCCGACGAGCTTCAGCGGCTCGTCGACACGCTCAACGACGATGCGCAGCGGGCAAAGCTGGTGGACCAGCTCAAGGCACTCATTGCCGCCCAGCGCGGGGTCGAGCAGAAGCAGCAGGCGCAGAGCCCGTCGGGCTGGCTCAACACCCTCTCCACAGAGGTCGATTCGATCAGCAGCGAGATCCTCGCCGCCGCCGCCGTGGTGGTCGACGCGCCATCGCTCATCGGCTGGGTCGAGGTGCAAGTCTCCGATGTTCATGAGCGCACGCGCTGGCTCGCCATCACGCTGAAGCTCGGCATCATCTTCGGCGTCGCGCTGGTCGGCGAATGGCTGATCCGTGCGCTGCTGCGGCGACCGCGCGCGGCGCTTGCCGCGCGGTCAAGCGATGCAAGGCTGGCTCAGCTCGTGCTGCTCGTTGCGCTGCTGGTGGTCGACGCCTTGCCGGTCGTGGGCTTCGCCGTCATCGCCTATTTCGTGCTGCCGTTGGTTCAGGCCCGCTTTACCAGCTCGCACGTCGCCGAGGTCATCATCCAGTCGAACCTGACGGCGCGGCTTATCCTGGTTGCCGCCAGCGTGGCGCTGCTCTCGCCGCCATCAGGCGCGCTCTATCCGCTCGGCGACGAGACGCGCAACTACCTCTACATCTGGATCCGACGCTTCACCAATTGGGCGGTTTATGGCCTGGCGCTTGCCGCCGGTACCTGGTGGATGGGCATCCCGGGCGCAATTTATGCCCTGCTGCTGCGCGGGACGATGCTGGTTCTCGGCATCCTCTCGATAATCTTCGTGCTGCAGAACCGCACGGCCGTGGGCGAGATTCTGCGCGGGAAGAACGGCGGCGGCGGCCAGGTCGTGGAAGGGCATGGCTGGCGCATGCTGCGCCATCGCCTGGCCGACACGTGGCACGTGCTCGCTATACTCTATATCGCCGGCACCTTCGGTACTTATGTGCTGCGCATCGAGGCCGGATTCGCCTTCGTGTTCCGCGCCACGCTGCTCAGCCTCGTGGTCATCATCGCGGCCGGCATCATCGTCCGTGGTGTACGGCGGGTGAGTCAGCGCGGCTTCGCCATCGGCGATGATCTGAAGCGTCGCTTCCCGACCCTTGAGCAGCGCGCCAACCGCTACGTGCCGTTGCTGACCATCGCGGCATCGATGGTGGTCTATGTCTTCGCTGCGCTGGCGCTGCTGCAGGCCTGGGGCTTCAATACCTTCTCCTGGTTCAGTACCGAGGTCGGGCGAAAGATCACCGGCAGCGTGTTGTCGATCGCCACCGTTCTGCTGGTGGCGCTCCTCGTTTGGGAGCTCTTCGGCTCGGCGGTGGAGCGCTACCTCAACGGCCTCGGCAGCGACGGCAAGCCGCTGGCGCGCAGCGCCCGGACGCGCACGCTGCTGCCGCTGCTGCGCACTTCGGTATTCATCGTTCTTCTCATCCTGGTCGGCCTGATCGTGCTTTCCGAGCTCGGCGTCAACATCGCGCCGCTGCTTGCGGGCGCGGGCATTGCCGGCATCGCGATCGGCTTCGGCTCGCAGGCCCTGGTCAAGGACGTCATCACCGGCCTCTTCATCCTGCTTGAAGACACGCTCTCGGTCGGCGACGTCGTCGATGTCGGCAGCGGACATTCGGGCGTGGTCGAGGCGATCTCGATCCGCGCCATCCGCCTGCGCGATGGGGCGGGCACGGTGCACACGGTGCCCTTCAGCGATGTGACCACGGTCAAGAACATGACCAAGGGCTACGCCTACTACGTCGCCGATGTCGGAGTTTCCTATCGCGAGGACACCGATGAGGTGACCGCGGTGTTGAAGGAGGTCGCCGAGGAATTGCGGCGCGACCCGGAATTCGGGGCGATGATGCTCGAGCCGATGGAGGTGATCGGCGTCGATCGCTTCGAGAACTCGGCCGTGGTCATCCAGGTGCGGATGAAGACGTTGCCGATCAAGCAATGGTCGGTCGGTCGCGAGTTCAATCGCCGACTCAAGAAGGCTTTCGACCAGCACGGGATCGAGATGCCGTACCCGCATCAGACGATCTATTTCGGCGAGGACAAGCGAGGTTCGGCGCCGCCCGCCCGGATCGCCATCGAGCGCATCGAAATGCCGGAAGCGCCGACCGCCGCGGCGGAAAAGCCGATACCAGAAGGCGGGGCTTAGCAGAGGTCCTCGGGCTCGCCGCGCTCAAGCGCCGCCAGCGCGTCGACATCGGGCAGCGCCAGGACGCGGCGCGCAAGGCCAAGGCCGAAACCGGCGCGGGCCAAGGCTGCGAGGTCCTTCTGCCGAAAGGCGTTGCGCTGCTCTGGTGTCCGGCAGGGGCCGAGGCGCCGCCGGCGCACCAGGGCACAGGCGGCCGCGATCTCGCTTTCTCCCGGCTCCGCATCAAGCGCGCCTACCGCCGCGTCGATGAGCTCGCCGGTGACGCCCTTCAGCGCGAGCTTGCCGCGGATGCCGAAGCGCGAGGCGCCGCGGCGCCTGAGGCTCGCCGCCTGCTGCGCCGCATAGGCGCGGTCATCGAGCAGTCCCGCGCGCAGAAAGCGCGCGACGATGTCGTCGACCAGCTGCTGACCCTCTGCGGGGTCGGTGCCATGTGCCTCGGCCGAGCGCGCGACCTTGCGCATCAGCACGCGGCGCAGATTGCCGCTCGAGGTGGCGAAGCGCTCGAGATAATGGAGCGCGGCATTCTCGAGATGCGCGGCGGTCGCGCGCTTCAAGCCGCGACGATGTTGAGCGTCGGTCTTGGGCATCGCATGATCTTAGCGCCACGCCGACCGCCATCGCGAGAGGGCCGGCGCGCCCCGCCGCCGGCTTGCCTCGGCGCCAGCCCGCTGCCTAATCTCGCCCCATGCCCGAACTTGCCCCTCGCTTGCGCCGCTTCGGCGCCGTCAACTGGCTCGGCTTCTGGACGCTCTATCTGCGTGAGGTGCGGCGCTTTCTCAAAGTGTCGATGCAGACGGTTGCGGCGCCGGTGGTGACGACCTTGCTCTTCCTTGCCGTCTTCGTGCTGGCGCTGGGCGGCCAGGGCCGGCATGTTGGCGACGTCTCCTACGTCGAGTTCCTCTCGCCCGGCCTCATCATGATGGCGATGGTGCAGAATGCCTTCGCCAACACCTCCTCCTCGCTGATGATTGCCAAGGTGCAAGGCAACATCGTCGACGTGCTGATGCCGCCGCTGAGCCCGGCCGAACTCACCTGGGGCTTCGCGCTGGGCGGGGTCACGCGCGGTGTGCTGGTCGGCGTGGTGGTAGCGGCGACGATGGCCGTCTTCGTGCCGCTCCACTTTCACGCTCCGGCGCTGGTCTTCTTCCATGCAGTGGCCGCCTCGCTTCTGCTGTCGCTGCTTGGCCTCATCGGCGGCATCTGGGCCGACAAGTTCGACCACATCGCCGCCGTCACCAATTTCGTGGTGACGCCGCTCTCGTTCCTTTCCGGCACCTTCTATTCGATCGCCCGGTTGCCGCCGCTCTGGCATCGCGTGGCGCTGTGGAACCCGTTCTTCTATATGATCGACGGCTTCCGCTACGGCTTCATTGGCCGGGCCGACGGCCCGGTCTGGACCGGCGTGGCGGTAATGGTCGCCATCAACGCGGCGCTGTTGGCACTCTGCCATGCGCTGGTCGCGCGCGGGTACAAGCTCAAGGCTTGATCGCCCGAAGAGCGTTCGCCGAGGGGGCCGTCTTGAAACCGTCGCGTGCGCGCGATTGACAGAGCCTTACTGCCTCCCCATACTTCCCGGCTTTCCTGACCGGCCCGGCCCTTGAACGGAGGGCAGGGCGGGAGAGGAGCGGATCATGAAGCGCGAAAGCTGCCGGCTCGGCCGGCTAGGGGAAAGGGGCGCGGCGTCGCTTCGGCGACGACGATAGGCGGTCGTCTTCGTCACGATCCCTATCCCTTGATCCTTTTCGCGCAGGAGAGTTCCGTGATTCCAGCCGTTTTGCCGACCTATGCTCGGGCCGATGTGACCTTCGAGCGGGGGGAGGGCCCCTATCTCTTCGCCACCGACGGCAAGAGGTATCTCGATTTCGCCAGCGGCGTTGCCGTCACCGCGCTCGGCCATTGCCACCCGCACCTCATCGATGCGCTGACCCGGCAGGCGCAGAAGCTCTGGCACTCCTCGAACCTCTTCCAGGTTGCCGGGCAGCAGACCGTCGCCAAGCGCCTCATCGCCTATTCTTTCGCCGACACCGCCTTTTTCTGCAATTCGGGCGCGGAAGCGGTGGAAGCCGCCATCAAGGTCGCACGCAAGTACCAGGCGGAGACCGGACATCCCGAGAAGTATCGGCTCATCGCCTGCACCGGGTCCTTCCACGGCCGCACCCTGGCGACGCTCGCCGCCGCCGGCAACGAGAAGTATCTGAAGGGCTTTGGCCCGCCGGCGCCAGGCTTCGATCATGTCGCGTTCGGCAATCTCAACGAGATGCGCGCCAAGGTCACCAAGGAGACCGCCGCCATCCTGGTCGAGCCGGTGCAGGGTGAAGGCGGCCTCGCCACCGCGCCGGAGGGCTACCTCAAGGGGCTGCGCGCCATCTGCGACGAGTTCGGCCTGCTGCTCGTCTATGACGAGGTGCAGTGCGGCATGGGCCGCACAGGTCGGCTCTTCGCCCATGAATGGGAGGGGGTGACGCCCGACGTCCTGGCCACGGCGAAGGCATTGGGCGGCGGCTTTCCGGTCGGCGCCTGCCTCGCCACGGAGCGCGCCGCAGTCGGCATGACCGCCGGGACTCATGGCTCGACCTTCGGCGGCAACCCCTTGGCGATGGCCGTGGCCGATGCTGTGCTGGACGTGATGCTGGCGCCGGGCTTTTTCGACAAGATCCAACGCGTCTCGGGCGTGCTGCGCCAGCGGCTCGACGCGCTGGTCCGGAAGCACCCCAAGGTGCTCGCCGAGCGGCGCGGCAAGGGTCTGCTGACCGGCGTCAAGTGCATCGTCCCCAATATCGAGATGGTCGACCGGCTGCGCTGTGCCGGCCTCCTTACGGTGGGAGCCGGTGAGAACGTCGTCCGGCTGTTGCCGCCGCTCATCATCGACGAGCCGCAGATCGACGAGGCGGCGGGCATCATCGATGGGGTGGCGCGGCAATGGGTGCAGTGAGGAGGGCGGAGGCGATGGCGACGCCGCGGCATTTCCTCGACCTCGACCGCATCGACGCGGCCGAGCTACGGCGCATCCTCGATCGCGGCTTTGCCTATAAGCGCGGCCTCGACCGCTCCCGTCCGCTCGCCGGCAAGATGCTGGCGATGATTTTCGAGAAGCCCTCGACCCGGACGCGACTTTCCTTCGAGGTGGCGATGAAGCAGCTGGGCGGCGACTGCGTCGTCATGTCGGCAAGCGACAGCCAGCTCTCGCGCGGCGAGACGGCGGCGGACACGGCGCGGGTGCTGTCGCGCTATGTCGATGCCATCATGATCCGCACCACCCAGGCCGCGAAGCTCGAGGAGCTGGCGCAGCACGCGACAGTGCCGGTGATCAACGGCCTCACCGATGCCAGTCATCCCTGCCAGCTCATGGCCGATGTCATGACGCTCGAGGAACACAAGGGGCCGGCAGCCGGACAGGTCGTCGCGTGGAGCGGCGACGGCAACAACGTCGCGGTGAGCTGGATGCAGGCGGCAGCGCTTTTCGATTTTGAGCTGCGCGTCGCCTGCCCGACCGAGCTGGCACCGCCGCGTCGCGTCCTCGACTGGGCGCGGGCCCAGGGTGGGCGCGTGCGTCTGACCGCCGATCCCTACGAGGCAGTAGTCGGGGCCGATTGCGTGGTCACCGACACCTGGGTCTCGATGGGGGTTGAAGCCAACGTCAACCGCCACAATATGCTGGCGCCTTACCGAGTCGATGAGCGGCTGATGGCGAAAGCGAAGCCGGGCGCCATCTTCATGCACTGCCTGCCGGCCAAGCGCGGCGAGGAAGTCACCACCGGCGTCATCGACGGCCCGCAATCGGTGGTGTGGGACGAGGCCGAAAACCGGCTGCATGCGCAAAAGGGCATCCTTGCCTGGTGCCTTGCCTGAGCGGCGGCCGACGCCGCTCCTCCCGCGCCACTCCCGTGATATGACCGCGCCGCGCGCGGCAAGGTGCTGCCGATGCCGAGCCTTCCCATCGACGATCTCGTCCAGCCGTTCCAGATCGATCCCTTCGGTCTGCGCGGAAGGCTGGTGCGGCTCGGCCCGCTCCTCGACGAGATCCTGACGCGCCACGCCTATCCCGAACCGGTGGCGGCCATGCTGGGCGAGGCGATCGCGCTCGCGGCGGCGCTGGCGGGCGCCCTCAAATATGACGGCGTCTTCACCTTGCAGACCAAGGGCGACGGCCCGATCCACCTGTTGGTCGCCGACGTCGCCAGCGATGGCGCAGTGCGCGGCTATGCGCAATATGACGAGATGAAGCTCGCCAAGGTGATGGCACAAGGCGACGTCGCCGGTTCGGTCCCGCGCCTTCTGGGCGCGGGTTATCTTGCCTTCACCGTCGATCAGGGCGAACACACCGATCGCTATCAGGGCATCGTCGAGCTGCAGGGCGCGAGCCTTGCCGAATGCGCGCATCACTATTTCCGCCAATCGGAGCAGGTGGAGGCCGGGCTCAAAGTGGCGGTGGCGCGGGTCGCCGATGCAGCGGGCGAGCCCCGTTGGCGGGGCGGCAGCCTCATGGTGCAGCGCCTCCCGCCCGAGGGCGAAGCCGTGCCGCGCGAAGCGGCGGAAGACGGCTGGCGCCGCGCCGTGATCCTGATGAGTTCGACGACCTCGGCCGAACTGGTCGACCCCGACCTCGCGCCCGAGGCGTTGCTCTTCCGCTTGTTCCACGAGGACGGCGTGCGCGTTCATCGCCGGCATCATCTTGCGGCACGCTGCCGCTGCTCGCGCGCGCGGGTCGAGGCGGTTCTGCGTATGCTGCCGGAAGAGGAGCGCGCCGCGATGAAGGTCGAGGGGCGGATCACGGTCACCTGCCAATTCTGCAGCGCCGAGTATGGCTTCAACGAGGCGGAGATAGAGGCGGTGGTGGACAGCTGACGCGAGCCGTGCCAGTCTCGCCGCCTTCCGGGCGGTCACGGCTTCAGCGGGGATCTTTCATGCGCCTCGGCTCCTTCAAATTCGTTCTGGCTCTTGTTGCGCTCGCGGGGGCGCTCTCCTCCTGCACCTCGCCGCCGCCGGCGCCGACCTTCCCCGACATCCACTTCACCGGCGAGGCGCCGATCAAGCTCGCGGTCTCCAATGTCGCGGTGCAGAGCGATTTCCGGCCAAGCTACCAGGCGCCGCATGTCGAGCATCTCTTCCCCGTGCCGCCGGAGCATGCAATGGAGAACTGGGCGCGCGACCGGCTGGTGGCTGCCGGCGGGAACGCCACCGCCCGCTTTGTCATCGAGGATGCGTCGGTGGTCGAAGTTCAGCTCAAGAAAACGAGTGAGGGCATTACCGGCGCCTTCACCAAGGAGCCGGCACAGCGCTACGACGCCACGCTCGCCGCGCGTCTCGACATCCTCGACATGCAGGGAATGCCGGTGCGCAGCGTCGAGGTCAAAGTGACGCGCTCGCAAAGCGTGCTGGAAGGAATCACCCCGAACGACCGCGAGAAGGCCTGGTACGCCATGACCCAGGGGCTGATGCACGATTTCGACCAGCAGATGAGCGCCCAGATCAGCGCGCATTTCGGCGGCTACTTCCAGTAGCGGGCGGCGATCACCGACCGGGCGTCGTTGCACGCTATCGCCGCGAGCCCGTCGGACAGCGACCGCGATCGCGATAGGCCGCTTTCAGACGTTGCCGATCGAGCCACCTGCCGGCTGCCCGATGATGGCGAGGAATTCGCGGCGGGTGGAGGCGTCGGTGCGGAAGGCGCCGAGCATGCGCGAGGTGACCATGGCGACGCCGGGCTTGTGCACGCCGCGCGTGGTCATGCATTGGTGCGCCGCCTCGATGACCACGGCAACGCCCTTGGGCTGCAGCACCTCGTCGAGCGTGTTGGCGATCTGCGCGGTCATCTTCTCCTGGATCTGCAGCCGCTTGGCATAGACCTCGACGAGCCGCGCGAGCTTGGATATGCCGACGACGCGTTTCTGCGGCAGATAAGCGACATGCGCCTTGCCGATGATCGGCGCCAGATGGTGCTCGCAATGACTTTCGAAGCGGATGTCGCGCAGCACCACCATCTCGTCATAGCCGTCCGTCTCTTCGAAGGTGCGCTGCAGCAGCTCGACCGGATCGGTCTCGTAGCCCGAGAAATATTCCTCGAAGGCACGCACCACCCGATCTGGCGTTCCTTCGAGCCCTTCGCGCGCGGGATCGTCGCCCGCCCATTCGATCAGTGTCTTTACCGCCGCTTCGGCCTGCGCGCGCGACGGCCGGCGCGGTGCGGCGCTGCGGCTTGCGACCGGCTTGGTGGCGACGGGGCCGATCCCGGGTTTTGACGTCATGAGAATGGGTGCTCCAAAGTGCGAGGGGCCGCCGCCCACTCAGTTGAGCCGGATCGACTGATGAGGGCTGTCGAGCGAGAAGGCGGGGATCGCGACGGCGAAGCTTTCGCCCCGGTCGGTCTCCATCTCGTAGCTGCCGACCATGATGCCCGAAGGTGTACTGAGCGGCGTCCCGCTGGTGTATTCGTAACTCTCGCCGGGCTGCAGTACCGGCTGCTCGCCGACCACGCCGGGACCGCGAACCTCCTGCACGCGCCCCAGCCCGTCGGTGATGCGCCAATGGCGGCGGCGCAGCTGCACAGTCTCCTGGCCCTGATTCTCGATGCGCACGTGATAGGCCCAAACGTAGTGATTCTCGCCGGGTGAGGACTGATCCTCCAGATAGAAAGGCTTGACGGTCACTTTGATGGACCGGGTCATCTCCGCATACATCGGCCCCTCCATCGCGTTAACCCGTGAATCTAACCATTTTGTACCGCTGCTGCGGCGCGTCAAGCCACCGGGCCTTGGCATTGGGGCCGGCGGCCACTAAGTCTCGTGACCCTGCCGGCGAGCGGAGCTCGATCCCTTGTTTTCGACCGAGATGAACCCGTCCTTCGAACTTTTGCATCGGCTCGATACGGCAGCTGTGCAATCGCGCTCGCCCTGTGGCGCGGGCGACATGATCTGGCGACAATGGGGCGCGGGGCCGCCGCTGGTGTTGCTTCACGGCGGCTACGGCTCCTGGACGCATTGGCTGCGCAACATCGAGCCGCTGGCTGAGCGGTATCGCGTCATCGCCGCCGACCTGCCCGGTCTCGGCGACTCGGCCGATGCGCCGCATCCGGTGACGCCGGACGGGCTCGCCGAGATCATCGCTCGCGGCATCGATCTCTTGTTGGGGCCGGGCGAGCGCTTCCACCTCGCGGGCTTTTCGTTCGGCGCCATGCTCGGCAGCCATATTGCCGCTTCGCGCGGCGGCCGGCTCCGCTCGATGACGCTGGTCGGTTCCGCGAGCATGGGGCTGAAGCGCGCGCCGATGCAGGAGATGCGGCCGCCGCGCCGGCATATGAGCCGGGCCGAGATTTCGGCGCTGCAGCGCGGCAATCTCGGTATCCTGATGTTCGCCGACCAGGATCGCATCGACGATCTCGCGGTGCACCTGCAATGCGAAAACGTTGCGCGCGCCCGGGTCAAAAGCCGTATCTTCGCCCCACAGAACCTGCTGGGGCCGGTATTGCCGCGGATCAAGGCACCCCTCGGCGGCATCTGGGGCGGGCGCGACATCACGGCTTATCCTTGGGTCGAGGACCGCCGGGACATGTTGCGCTCCTTCCAGCCGGATGCGTTCTTCGCCATCATCCCGGGTGCCGGACACTGGGTGATGTACGAGGCGACCGAAGCTTTCAACGCGGCGCTCATCGGCCGGCTCAGTGCGCTCGATCAAGCGGGCGCTTGATGGGAAAGCCGGGCATCGCCTAGACTTGTTTTGGGATGCGGGTGTAGCTCAATGGTAGAGCAGAAGCTTCCCAAGCTTACGACGAGGGTTCGATTCCCTTCACCCGCTCCAATCTTTTCAAGGGCTTACGGCGCCTTGCGCCTTCTTCACCGTGGACTACGGAAATAATACGGAAAACCAGCGACTGGCCACGGCAGGCGGTTTCGCCGCACTTGTCTCGCCGTGGTGCAAACCTGCGCATCGGTAGGTCCACGGTTCGAGCCCGCGCGTCGGCACCAGCTAAATCAGCGGCTTATGACCCTAATTTTGCTGAAGTCGCAGGTTCAAATCTTGCCCCCGCAACCACCTTTATCGAACTCCGATGAGGCTCCGTCGCGACGCTCTCCACTCCGGTGGAGAGCTTCAGCATGTTCGCAATCTCGCCGGTCAGGCCGATGCGGATACCGTCTTTACCGGCGTGCACCTCGACGCGCTCTACCAGACCCCGGAGGATCTCGAGCGCTTCGCTCCGGGTGGCAGGATCGGCGATGGCCAGCTGCAGGTCCGCGACTTTCTTGCGGTAGAGTTCCGACAGGTTCGGATGAAGGCGCAAAGGCGACGGCGTGGCCTCCTGGAGTTCGAAAGAGAGTTCCGCCTTCCGCTTCTCGAATTGATCAAGCCTCGCCTGCAGTCCAGGAGCACGAAGACCGTCGGCAATCGCCTCGATGAGCCCGGCGAGCTTGCGGGTCACCTCGTCCAGTTCGCGCCGCTTCTGCACGGCACCGAGCTCAAGCCGTCCTTGCTGCCGGTTCAGCTCGGCGTGAAACTCCCGCACGAACTCCGCAACCACCTCGGGTGCCATCAGCTGGTTCTTCAGACCGTCCAGAATGAGGCCTTCGACCGTTTCACGACGGATGCTGTGGCGGTTCTGGCAGGTGCCATGCCGCCGCGCGGCGCTGCACCCGAGATAGTCTTTTCCCACCGATGCCAGTGGGGCGCCGCAGGTGGCGCAATGCGCAAGGCCGGTCAGCAGGTGCTTGGGGCGCCGCTTCAGCCAGAACTTCTTCTCGAGCGCCTTCTGCGTCCTGGGTGCGTTCCGGATAAGGCCCAAGCGCGCTTGCACCTGTTCCCACAACGGCTGGTCGACAATGCGGAGGTCAGGAACTTCCTGGACGATCCAAGCGGACTCCGGGTTCAGCCGAGCGAGCCGCTTGCTGGTGGTCGGGTCCTTCACGTATCGCTGTTTGTTCCAGACGAGCTTGCCAATGTAGAGCTCGTTGTGGAGAAGCCCGGTGCGCCGGAGAACGTGTCCGCGAATGGTGGTGTCGCCCCAGGGGCGACCGCCCGGGCCCGGCACGCTCTCAGAATTGAGTTCATGCGCGATGGCCCGCGGTGATTTGCCGGCAGCAAACGATCTGAATATGCGACGGACGACAGCGGCTTCCGCTTCGTTGATCTTCCGTCCGCCATGGACGGGCTCACCACGTGCGTCCAATTCGCGCACGACCTCGTAGCCGTAGCAGAGGCCACCGCCGGAGCGCCCCTGGCGGACCCGACCTTCCAAACCGCGCCGCGTCTTCTGCGCGAGGTCCTTGATGTAGAGCGCGTTCATCGTGCCCTTGAGGCCGACATGCAGCTCGTTGATCACCCCTTCCGCTAGGGTGACGAGCCTCACGCCGGAGAAGGAGAGGTGCTTGTAGAGCGCGGCCACATCCTCCTGGTCGCGAGACAGGCGGTCCAGCGCCTCGGCCACGACAATGTCGAAGACCCCAGCCCGCGCGCCTTCAAGCAGCTTCTGATAGCCCGGCCGCAGCCGGCTGGTTCCGCTGACGGCGTGATCGGTATAGGTAGCGGCCAGCTGCCATCCCTCGGCTTCGATGCGGGTGCGGCAGATCCGGACTTGGTCTTCGATTGAGGCGTCGCGCTGAAGGTCAGAAGAATACCGAGCGTAAATGGCGGCGCGCATATAGGTCATTCCTTGGCAGTTCCGAGAATCTCAGTTGCTGAGGGCGGCAGCGACACGTCTGGGTCTGATCCGGGACGTTTGATTCCGGTGTAGAGCTTCGATGCGCTTGCACCGGGCGCGATCTCCCCGAGAAGGGCGACGATATCGTGGATACTGAACTCCTCTTCGACTTGTGCCGCGCGAGGAAGGCCGGCTCACTGTCCGCAACCCCATTCTCATAGCCACGGATATGCCAGCGGTTCCGGCGACGTCCAGCGATCTAATCATAGTGTTACGACTCCGGGGACGGGTGATCCGGCTCTCTTCGGCGGTGCTCACCGGGTAGGGTGCGCCGAAGCTTCGCCACAACGGCCGCTCGCTGGCGACTGGCGGCAATCGATTCTCCTATGATGTAGTGGTCGTGTGTGGTGCCGGAATCAGCCTGACAAAGGAAGGCGCGCGCCACTTCTATCTCGCCCGGTGCAGCCAGAAGGATGCTGGTTGCTCCGATGTGCCGGAATCGGTGTGGTCCGATGGCCCTTCCGAGGACCTCGCGGGTAAAGTTGGTCATCATGATGAACAGGCTATGCGGCATCATCGGGCCGTGCAGAATTGTGATCCATAGCCGGTCCGAGCGCTTGTCCTTCAGCAGCATCGGCCGCACCTGCTCAAGGTAGAAGCGGATGTGGGGATGCAGGGCGGGGGGGATTGGCGTTATGAGCGGCTTGCCACCTTTTGCCTCTCTGGCCGGTATCTCGACCAGCCACTCCTGGCCGGCAACGCGCAGATGCCGTTCGAGCGACAATTCTGCGAAGTTGCGCCGCCGCAGCGGCACCAGCGTGAGCGTGGCGAGCATGAGCCAATTTCGATAAGCGAGGGCCCAATACAGGTCACGCTGGCAATCCGGGGTTCCCTCGATCACTCGAAGCTTCTTGAAGGCGCGGTCGAGAATGTCGCCGGCCAACACAGTCGGATCCGGCCGGCGGCGGGCATCCTTGGCTTGCGCATCGAGCACCTTGAAGCGATGCCTTAACCAGCCCCAATCCGCATCGGGGGCGATCGCGAGGAGGACGCTGAGCAGCTCTGAGATCCGGTTACAGCGCGAGCGGATCGAAACGCCCTGTTTCTCCAGCTCGGCCAGATAGCTCCTAACGCGTGCACGGGTGACCCGTTGAGTAGGTGTCTCGTCCAAGTCGTGCCCGGAATGCTGGAGATAGTCAATCCAACGGCCGTAACCTTCTCGATTGGTTTGGATGGTGGTCCGCCGCCACTTCGAGGCCGGGCTTTGTTCCTCGTTCTCAAAACCGCGAGTCGCGAGCGCGGCGTGCCAGAGCTTCTGGTCGAGCTCCGGCCAATCCCGAACGTGCAGGCATTTCCCCTCTTGTCCCTTTCTCGGCATCATGAGGCTCCTCAACGTCGCGGAGTCGCGATCGGCGCTGTGCGCATCCGAACCCGCTGGATCGTGCTCTGCCCTTTGGCGATGAGATGACGCTCGGCCGCGTGCGTATAGTGGTTGCGCACCACCCGGTCGTTACGGTCGCCGATCATGGCGCGCGCTACCTCAAAACCATTCTCGCTCTCCCGAACCTGCGTTGTCGCGACGAGGCCGCGGAAGAGGTGGACGTTAAACGGCACGCCGAGGTTCCGCTCGACTGCGAGCTTGATCTGGCGCCCGAAGGTGGACGGAAGTTTGTGACCTGACTTGCTTCCACCCGGGAACAGCCAGCCATTTGTCGGGCGATAGATATTGAAGGCCCGCTCGATCTGGCGAACAGAAGCTTCCGGGAGCTCGTAGGTGAGCAGTGCACGGTTCTTCGTCTCATGCCGGTCAAACCGGATGATCCACCGCCGCTCCCCCTTGACCCAGATGGCGTGGACGTGCCGTTCGAGGTTGATGCTGACCAGATTCGCGAGCCGAAGCGGGGCAAGCCACTCGATTTCTATTGCGACTGCGACTTGTGCCAGAACCCGCTTTCTGGCTTCGGGAGTTTCCGCGCATTCAGCCTCTTTGAGCAGACGATCCGGGAGACGGAAAAGTGCCCCCAGGAGCCGATCGTCCTCAAAGTTGGCGAGACGATCGCGGCTTTTTGCGCGGCCGCCATCATTGACTTGGTAGTTGGCGCAGATTCGCTTCATTCGGTTTAGTTCGGAAGCATCCGCTTTCACGTGGTGATGCGCCACCGATTTGAGGATGTGGGCCACGGTAAGCAGAGCCTGGGAAGGTTCACCGCCTCGCCGTTCGCGCAGGTGCTTCATGATGGTTTTGAATGTGTCGATCTCGACGAGGCAGGCGAGCGACGTCACCTGATCGATCGGACGGCCGGCGAACACTAGGGCCGACGCGGCCTTGTAGAGAGTGTGCCGGTGTAAATTGAGCGTGGCAGGACGCGCCACTCGGATGGGGCCATCCTCAGCTTCTGGGTCGATCTTGGAATGACGCTCGATCCAACGGTCCACCTCCCGCTGAAAGGACGGAGGAAAACGATGCGGTTCGATCGTCCACCCCGTGCGACGACGTGGCGGTATCGTGAGCGGTGTGAGCCCCAGGGTGGGGAGAGAATCGGCCAAGCGGTTCCAGGTGTGAATGGCCATGCGGACGTGCTGCTCTGGCTTTGGCACTTCGCCCGACTCGTGAACTGCCGCGCGGAAAGTCGCAATGAAGGCGTCGTCAACCTGCTGTGGCGTGACGCCCTCCGCCGAGGCGAAACCCATGAGCCGCGACAACTTCCATCCCCACCGCTCATCGGGCAGATCGTCGCGCATTGCAATCCATTCGGGAGACGGTAGCCGAAGGTGAGACCGTCGGCCGCGCCCGTAAAGCGTCCGCACCATGTAGCGCAATTCCGTTTTGCAATTCGCAAGCGATTTCGGTGCCAGTCCGGTCGGGCGGTGCTTTAGGTGGCCGAAGCGGCGCATGAGGAAAGTCGCCTGCGCCGGAATTTCCTCGGGGCGCAGGTGTAGCAGGCGCCCTGTCATTGCGACCGCGGCCCGCAACCGCGCTTTGCGTGACAGAGTCTCGTCAGGGAGGGCCTCGAACTTCTGCAAGGCCACGGTCAGGCTATCAACATTGGGATCGTGGAAGACGCTAAGATGCTGTTGCTCGAGTTTCATGGGACGTATTTCCTGCCAACGGGAATCGTGCCTTGGGATGACAAAGCGTGACAAACCATCCAGTCTTGGGAAGACGTAGCACAATTTTTGGGCGCCAATTACGCAGCCGCATCTTCCCAAGACCCGAACGAATTGATGACAAAGCGTGACAGAGTGCCCCATTACAGAGTCCCGCGCGCGAGCAGTGCCTCGAGATCACCGAGACGGATGCGCAGGTGTCCTCGGCCTGCGGGGGACGGAAGCCGTATCGCCGAAAGAAGCTCGGCTTCGATCCAGCGCTTGATGGTGCGCTTGCTGACGCCGGCGCGCGCGGCGGCCTGGGCGACCGACAAGCGCGCCTCTTGGGTCGCCAGGTAAGGCGCTGATGATGCCGCACGGCGTCGGCTCGACTTGTCGCTCGTAGAAGCCATAGTCATGTTGCCTCTTCCGGATGCTCTGGTGATGGCTCACGAGCGACACCTCGGATCAGCTCCTTGGCAACCTGCCGACCCAGGAGCTGGGCCAGCGCCAATAGGGAGGCATCGGCTGTGTGGTTCCGGTGCAAAGGCATGGTCGACGACTCGGCCTCCCTGGCGGGATCGTCGGCAGCAGAACGGGACAGTTCGCTCCGGGCGCCTGGGCTGTTGCGATTCGCGCTCATGACCGCAGAAGGCCGTCACGACACGCGGAGAGGGCGAACTCCTTTCAAAGGAAGCCCCTAGTCACGCAATTTAGACGTGTGATGGCGAAGTCTTTTGTCCGAGGGGTCGCGCCGCTAACGGACCTCGGGAAGAACCTGATTTTCTATGTGAACCAAGAGTTGTGTCAGTCTCTGGCGCGGGATTCGTGGTGCGGATGCACCCGAAGAGATAGAGGTATCTGCCTGCGCCGGAGCGCAACCAGTGCGGTCAACAACTTCAGAGGATCACCTCTGGCGCCGAAGTGTAGAATGCCGTACTAGAATGTTATTCCAATCGCCTCGTCGAGTGCTCGCATGCGTGACACTGCCGCCAAGCGCCGCCTGATTTTGGAGAAGGCGAGGGCGCTGTTCCTCAACAATGGTTTTGAGGGAACCTCCTTCGCCAAGCTGAGCGATGTTTCGGGGGCGGCCATCGGCAGCATCGTTCATTTCTTCGGCAACAAGGCCGCGCTTGCCGCCGCGGTCCATGATGAGGCAGCGGCCCCCCTCGTCGAGGACGCCAAAGCGGCGCTCCAGGGCCACCCAAAGGAGGTCGCGGCGGCTATTCGCGCCTTACTCTCGACCTGCTCTGCCTGGCCCGCGACATTCGCGAACAATCGGCGCCTGATCGATCTCCTGGAAGCGAGGTTGGGAAGCGATGACCTTGTCCAGGGAGCGCGGCTTCAGGCACGTCTGGCCCACGTCCTGTTTACCTGGGCCGAACCGCTCACACCCAGGCTTCTGCCGCCTCTTTTGCCGATCCAACTCTACGCAGTCGTCCTAGCCCCGGTCCTCTGCGCCGCGACTCCCTCAATAATCCGGTCCTCCGACAGCAGGCAAAAATCCAGCGATTGGCTCGAGCGCCTCGTTGCTGCCGCCCTCACGGCGATAGGCCAAAGCAGGGATGATGTGAACCGGCCTGCAACGGGCGAATCCAGCGCCGGGGCTCGCCGACGTCGCTCTGCGGTTGCGCCCGGGTAGGGCATTTTCACAGCTTGATCAAGGGGCGATATGTCGACTGCGACTGATCGCCATCGCAGCGTTGGCCGAGTTGACGGGACATTGATAGGGGAGCGCGCTGACCATGGTCACCGCCCGGCAGATCGGCGACGTCGTCCTCCGTGAAGGGGCTTGGGAGCCGGCTCACCGGGTCGCGGGCGTACGAAGAATTCACTGATCTCCGCATCCAGTGCATGCGCCAGCCGCTCCAGCACGGCCACCGTCGGGTTTTCGAGCCCGCGCTCCAAGCGGCTAACGTAGGTCCGGTCAATTGCCGCGTCGACGGCGAGGGCCTCCTGCGAGAGGTTCACCTTCACCCGAAGGCGCCGCAGGTTTCGGGCCACGAGAGCGCCAGCGTCCATTTCAGAAGATGGGCCAGCTTGTAGCCGAAGAAACCACGGACTATAGTCCACCAATACCTAAGGACGCCTGCAGTGGATAAAGACAGCGTTCGGTGCATGACCCGTGCGGAGCTGATTGCGGCTAGCGAAGGCATGTTTGGCAGCCGGTGGGGGAGGCCGTTAGCGCGCCTGCTTGGGATCGACCCAAAAGGAATTAGGATGTGGAAGAGGGGAGAGCGCCGGATACCTGATTGGGCCGCCGCAAAAATCCGCCTCCATTCAGAGGTAGGCCCGATCGGCGCCATAGTTCGTCGTTCGATCATTGAGATGGTTCCCGCCGTGGACGCCTGGGACGCGCATCAAGTCGCCAGGCGTGTCGTCGCTGAGCTAACCAATTCCGGTCTGGTCCCCGCGCCAGGATTGGTCGCTGCAGCGAAGACATTTTCCCTCCGACCGAAGCGTACGCCCAGAGTTCTGCTTGGGCGACGAGACCAGACTCACAGCTCGTAACCAGGTATGTCGCAGTTGTGCCGGGAGCGGATATAGGCACGACGCCGTTGCGCTTCCGCATCATTCTCGGGACATCCGCTTCGGAGCCCGCGGGGACGCGTTTCGCGCCAAATCTGCTATGATGTGGCACCCGCCGATCGCGGCATCCTCCAGCGCCTGAGGGTCTTCGTGGGATGAGTGATCTTCGCGCCTGGTTGCTGGCGCACAAGTTTGAGCAATATGCCGACACGTTCGAGGCGAACGACATCGACTTCGACGTGCTGTCGGAGCTGAGCGAAGCCGATCTGGCGGGTCTTGGCATGTCGTTGGGCAATCGCCGACGGATGATGAGGGCGATCGCGGCAAGAGTGGCCGCCGATCCGACGGTGCCACAACAGGTCGCCACGGCCGGCCCTGGGGCGAGGGCTCCCGCCGAGGCAGAACGGCGCCAGGTCACGGTGTTATTCGCGGACCTCGTCGGCTCCACGGAGTTGTCGCGCACGATCGACCCGGAACTGCTCGGCGCGCTGATCCGGCGGTATCAAAACGCCGCTGCCGGCGCCGTTGGACGGTTCGGCGGCTTCGTCGCCAAATTCATGGGCGACGGCGTGCTGGCGTATTTCGGATTTCCGCGCGCCTTCGAGGACGCCGCCGAACGGACGGTTCGCGCGGCTCTCGCGCTGATCGCCGAGGTACGCGGCATCTGTCGTCCCGACGGCGAGCCGCTGCGGGTGCGGATCGGCATTGCCACCGGTTTGGTGGTCGTCGGCGAGATCATCGGCACCGGCGCGGCGCAAGAGCACAGCATCGTCGGTGAAACACCGAATCTGGCGGCGCGCCTGCAAGCGCTGGCGTCACCCGACACAGTCCTCGTCAGCGAGCAAACGCGGCAGCTGCTGGCCGGGCTCTTCGAGCTCGAAGCGCTTGGCGAGCACCCTTTGAAAGGATTTGCGCGCCCGGTGCCGGTATGGCGTGTGACATGCGAGGCAGCAGCCGAAAGCCGCTTCGCGGCGATCCGTGCGCAGAGCAAATTGCCGCTCATCGGACGAGCGCACGAAATGGGTCTGCTGCTTGACCGATGGCGGCTGGCGCGGCAGGGCGAAGGCCAAATCGTCACCGTCATCGGCGAGGCGGGTATCGGCAAATCGCGTTCAATCGAGGCGCTGCAGGATGCGCTCGTGGGCGAACCGCACGCGCGCATCCATCTGCAGTGCTCGCCCTATCATAGCGACAGCGCGCTCTATCCCGTTCTTCAGCACCTGGCGCGTGCGGCACGATTTGCAACCGCCGACCAGCCGAGCACGCGGCTCGAGAAGCTCGCCGCGTTGTTCGCGCATCGGCCGGCGTCGGATGCCGCCTTCTCCTTGCTGGCGCAGCTCATGTCGATTTCGATCGGCGATACGCCATCGCAGACGCTGACGCCGGCGCAACGCGAGGCCGCGGTCATCGGCTTCCTCGTCGACGAGATCGTCCGCTTGGGCGCGGATAATCCGGTGCTTCTCCTCCTCGAGGACGCGCAATGGATCGATGCCACGATGCTCGACCTGATGACCCGTCTCGCTGATAGGATTGGCGCGGCCCGTCTGCTCGCGGTGGTCACGGCGCGCCCGGACTTTGCGCCGCCTTGGCTCGCGCGGCCGCATGCGATGCTGCTGACGCTCGGCCGGCTCGGCCGCGCGGAATGCGCCGAACTCATCGCCGGAGTTGCTGCCGCGCACGGCTTATCCAGCGAAACCGTCGCGGCGATCGTCGCCAAGACCGACGGCGTGCCGCTCTTCGCCGAGGAGCTGACCAAGACGGTGCTGGAATCGGGAATGACCGGGCCGGATCCCGGTCGCGCCGACCGCTCGACCCTTTCGGCGATCCCTTCGACCTTGCAGGATTCGCTGATGGCGCGGCTCGACCGTCTCGGCGAAGCGCGCGAAGTCGCGCAGATCGCCGCGGTGATCGGCCGCGAGTTCGCCTTTGCGCTGCTCGACGCGGTGGTACCCGACCGAAGCGCCGAGATCGAGGCCGGGCTCTCGAAGCTGGTTGCAGCGGGCATCGTCTTCCCGCAAGGACATGGCGACAACCGCGAGTACAGCTTCAAGCACGCACTGGTGCGCGACGCCGCTTACGAAAGCCTGCTGCTGAGTCGGAGGCGTTACTGGCACGAGCGGATCGGCGCTGCGCTCGAGGAGCGCTTTCCCGATATCGCCGTTGAAGAACCGGAGCTGCTCGCACGTCATTTCGCCCAGGCCGGCCTGGCGGTTCGGGCGTGCGGCTACCGCGAACGGGCCGGCGATCGCGCCGGTTCGCGATCGGCCTATCGCGAGGCGATAGCCCACTATTCGGTGGGTCTCCAGCTGGCAGAGGAACTCGCCGACGAGAACGAACGCCGGCGCCGGCAACTGGCGCTTCTGCTCAAGCTCGGGCCGGCCTTCACCACCGTCACCGGCGCTCAGAGCACCGAAGTCGAAAATACCTATCGGCGAGCCGCTGAGATCGGCATGGCGCTGCACGATGCGGTCGCCACCTACAAGGCGAAATGGGGGCTGTGGCTCAGCGCCAATCTCGCCCGCAAGACGGCGCTAGCGCGCGACCAAGCCAACGAATTGGTGACGCTGGCGCAGCACTCGGGCGATGGCGATCTCTTGCTCGAAGCCCATCATTGCCGTTGGTCGACCGCTTTCTTCCGGGGCGAAGTCGCAGCGGCGCGGGATTTTGGCCGCATGGGCGTAGAAAGCTACGACATGGCGCGGCATCGACATCTCGGACCCGCCTTCGGCGGACACGATCCCGGTGTCTGCGCGCATATCATCATCGGGCTGGCATCTTCGCTCGCCGGCGAGATGCCAGTAGCGCGGCAGGAAGCGGAGAAAGGGATCGCGCTCGGCGAAGCGCTCGATCACCCCTACAGTCTCGTGCATGCGATCTACAATGCCGCCATGGTCCATCAGATTGGTGGCGATCGTGAGCTGACGGGGCAAATGGCCGAGCGCGCGCTCGCCCTCACCGACAAGTACGGCTTTCCGCCGTATCGGGCAGGCGCAATCCTGTTGCTGGCCTGGGCGTGTGGCGCGGAGCGCGCGGAAAGCGCCGAATTGCTCGACCAGGAAATCGCGCGGGCGGCGGCGGCCGGTCCGGGCGTGCAATATCTCCTTGGCCTTGCCGGCGAGGTGATGCTGGGGACCGGGAGCTGCGAGCGCGCAATGGCGCTGTTCGACCGCGCCCTCGCCTCCAACCAGGAGCCAGAGGTGGGCTTCTATCTCGCCGAGATCTGGCGCCAGCGCGGCACCTGTCTGCTGACCCTCGGTCGCGCCAATACCGCTGAAGCGCGGCAAGCTTTCCTCACGGCTCGGGCCATCGCGCGGCAACAGGGTGCGACCGTCTTCGAGAGCCGTGCCGCCGCCGCACTTGCCGAGATTTCGAAGATTTGATGTCCGCACATGGCAGATAGTGTTGCAAAACTCGGTTGAAGCCGGGTGCTGAGCGTGATTCCGTCTGCTGAACGACGATCGCAGATGGAGCAGCGCGATGATGGGTGGGCGCGAAGGGCACCAGGGTCAGTTGTTCTACGAGTTCCGGCTCGAGGACGTGGTCCCTCAGGACCATCTGGTTCGCAAGATCGCT
>DATNDG010000016.1:0-2679 GCA_035553515.1 Allostellaceae bacterium
GCGGCTAATGTAGGCGAGCAACACCATGAACCCAACCGCGCTCGTCATCCTCGATTATTTCGGAATCGCCGTCTTCGCGATTTCCGGCGCGCTGCTGGCGGCGGAGAAGCGGCAGACCCTGGTCACGTTCATCTTCTTCGCGGTGGCGACGGGAGTCGGCGGAGGAACCCTGCGCGACCTTCTGATCGGCGCTCCCGTCTTCTGGGTCCACACCAACGGCACGCTGCTGATCTGCATCGCCGCTGCGCTTGTCGTCTGGCTCGCGATCCGCCGCCGCTTCGCCGGCAAGGCCCTGCTCTGGTTCGATGCCGCGGGAATCGCCGCTTACTCGACCTATGGAGCGGCGAAGGCTCTGGCCTATGGGGTCGCGCCCGTGCCCGCATTCGCGATGGGAGTCCTCACCGCGTGCGTCGGCGGAATCATCCGCGACGTACTTGCCGGGGAGCCGTCGATCCTGATGCGGCCGGAGCTTTACGTAACGGCAGCAGCCCTGGCGGCGGGCCTCTTTGTCGGTCTTACGCTCGCCGGCCTTTCCCCGTCGCTGGCGGCGGCGATCGCCTTCGCGGCCGGATTCGCGCTGCGCGGGCTGGCGATTGCGCGAGGCCTGTCGCTGCCCGCGTACAAGCATTAAAGCAGCGCAGGCAGGAGGAGCCCAGAAGATGCGCCTCACCTATGCGATCAAATATGTCGGCGACATGGACCGCGCGGTCGCCTTCTACCGCGACAAGCTCGGCCTCGAGCTCAAGTTCCAGTCGCCCTTCTGGACCGAGTTCGCGACCGGCGAGACCGTCCTTGCCCTTCACCCCGCGTCCGAAGAGAATCCCGCCGGCGGAGTCGAGCTCGGGTTCGCCGCCGACGACCTCGGCGAGTTCTACGCCCGCCGCGCGGAGCTCGGCATCGAGTTCACCCGCGAGCCCAAGGAAATGCACGGCGTCCACATCGCCCAAATCAGAGACGTGGACGGCGCGCACGTCTCGGTGAGCGGGCCCGTCTGAATCCCATTTTCCGGGTAAAGATTGAAAGAAGCGACAAGCGGCGCGCACGCGCCTAAGTTGTCTCATCGAGTGCGCGTCGCCTTGAACCCGTTCGCCATTGGCGAGCTCTTCCGACCACAGGAGATGCCCCGATGAAACACGTGATCATTCTCGGCCTCGCCGCGCTGGTGAGTGCACCGACCACCGCCGCTCCCGCGGCCGAAACGGAAAAGGTCGCGATTTCGATTGCCAGCTTCGTTGACTCGGTGAACAAAGGCGACGCCGCAACGGCTCTCACCCATTTCGCACCTGACGCGACCATCACCGAAGACCTCGCGCCCTTCCGCTGGCACGGGCCTGAGGCCGGATCGGACTGGCTCACCGCTATGCAGAAGAACGGTGAGCGCATGGGCATTTCCGATATCCAGATGACGCTCGCCACTCCAACGCAGGTGCTTGTCGAGGGTGACAGAGCTTACGAAGCCGTGCCGGGCGTGGTCACCCTGACCGGGAAGGGGCAGCGCCTGCACGAGACCGGCACTCTGACCTTCGCTCTGGAGAAGCAAAAGGGCGACTGGAAAATCGTGCTCCTTGCCTGGGGAGGCGCCGCCGCTGCGCCCTGATCGCTAGAACCGCACCGATACCCCACCGTAAATCTCCACGTCCGGAGTCACCCGGTTGAGCCCGAAGTTCGCGCCGGCATCCAGCTGCAGATTATTGTTCACCAGATACGCAACAGCGCCATCCGCCGTCGCCTGCCGCGTCGTTCCCGCCGGGTCCCAATCCCACTGTCCCCAGAGCTCGGCCGACAGGTTGAGCTTTTCAGTCGCCTGCCAGCCGAGGCCCACGACCTGCGCCATCGCCGCGTGATGGCCGTGATTGTCGCCATCTTCGACCCAGTCGATCTCCGGCCCGAGCGTCACGCTGAGAGTCGACTTCGGGATCGAATAATCGATCGGGAAGGCGATTCCGGCTTCGAGCTTGCGGTTGCCGATCGGACGCGACGCCGTGGGGATCTTCAAGAACGGATTCATCGCGACTTGCACTCCGTCGCCGCTCGTGAACCGGTACTTTGAGCGCACGAACAGGTCGCCGAAGCTCGAATCCTTCTCGCGCAATCCGCCGCCGCGAACGCGCAGCGATTGGTAAGGCGTCACGTCGAGCTCGAGATTCCAGCGCTCGTTGAGGCCATATTTGAGTGCCGTCGAAGCGAGCGAGAGCGAATCGGTCCGCGCCCCCGCCTCCCTGTCGTGGATCCAGTCGACCAGCCCCGTTTCGATCTGCACCATCCCCGGCGGCACCGTGCAGGTGGGATTGGCCTTGCCCGGCCGGTCTGCGCAGATCGGCTGCTCGTCCGCCGCCGCTGCCGTCGCCAGGGCCAGCCCGGCGCTTCCCAGCAATATCAGGTGCCCCCGCACGTCCCTTTATTGCCGCAGCAGCGGCCGGCCGTCGAGTGACAAGCGCGCAAGCTTCCCCGCTACGGCTTCACCTCGAACACATAGGCGCCCTGCGTCCGATGATCGTCCATCGACACCGCATGCCACACGACCCGGTACTTGCCCGGCCCGAGCCGCCGCAGCGGCGCCATGATGCAATTGCCGGTGATCATGACACGGCCGGTCCCAACGCTGTGACCGGAGGAATCGAGGATCGTCACGCCGCTCTCTGGCTGAAGATCGTCGCTGAAGAGGAGCATCACGCTTCC